>CAZGHW010000007.1:0-130984 GCA_964525695.1 uncultured Rheinheimera sp.
GCAGCCACTGACTGGATGAAAGTCAGCGCGTCGTTCATCATTGGAACAGTTTTTTCCAGGTTGATGATATGAACGCGGTTACGAGCACCAAAAATGAATGGTTTCATTTTTGGGTTCCAGTAACGGGTTTGGTGACCAAAATGTACGCCCGCTTGGAGCATATCGCGCATAGAAACTTTTGCCATCAGAATGATTCCTTAATGGGGGTTAGGCCTCCATACATCCCATAAATCCGACCTGTTCTCACAGGCACCCCGGTCTATGTGACGATGTATGTGTGTTATTTAATATAAGTGAGTTCGCTAAATTGACGGTTTGCAGTAAGTTTTTTGGAAAAAACCAACAAGCTATTTGCCAAATTGCGGCGCGCTTTATACCATATGCGCCCCTGAAACACAATGTATTGTGTAGTTTTACAGCAGAGAGAGAGACCATGGCAGCAACAATTAAGACTCCTGAACAGATTGAAAAAATGCGCGTTGCAGGTCGGTTGGCTGCCGAAGTGCTTGAAATGATTGAACCTCATCTCAAGGCTGGCGTCAGCACTGGCGAACTGGACCGGATTTGTCATGATTATATCGTCAATGTACAACAAGCCATTCCGGCGCCGCTGAATTACCATGGTTTCCCAAAATCAATCTGTACTTCGGTCAACCATGTGATTTGTCATGGTATCCCAGCTGATGACAAACTGCTTAAAGAAGGCGATATCGTCAATATTGATATCACAGTGATTAAAGATGGTTTCCATGGTGACACCTCAAAAATGTTTGTCATCGGTAAACCCAGTATCCTGGCAGAGCGCCTGATCCGCGTGACGCAGGAAGCTTTGTATCTTGGACTGAAAAAAGTCAAAAATGGCTGTCGCCTTGGCGATATTGGCCATGTGATCCAAGTGCACGCTGAAAAACACAATTATTCTATTGTGCGCGAATACTGTGGTCATGGCATTGGCGCTGTGTTTCATGAAGATCCCCAAGTGCTGCATTATGGCAAACCTGGCACCGGTGAAGTGCTGAAAACCGGTATGTGTCTGACCATTGAACCGATGATCAATGCTGGCGAGCGCCATAGCAAATTGTTAAAAGACGGCTGGACGGTTGTGACGAAAGATCGTAGTTTATCAGCTCAGTTTGAACATACCATTCTGGTGACGGATACTGGCTGTGAAATTCTGACGTTACGCAGTGATGACAGCATCGAGCGGATACTGACCGCAGAATAACAGCCCGTCTTGCAGCGAAGGACTTGCCGCCGGCACCGGAGCCACTGTTGAACTGCTGCCGTGACGTCACGGCGGCACAACTAAAGGGTAACAAGCCATGTCCACGGCGCTCATTTTTGATAAGACGGTCCCGAGCCAATTTACCCTCGACAGTTATAAAAAGTATTTTGCCGATTTCCTTGATTGGCTGAAGCTGGCATCACTGAGCCAACCTGTGGCGAGTCTGGTGCGTGCCCGCGCCCGCTTTATTGACGAAGTGTTGCAATCGCTATGGCAACACTTTGATTTAAATCAGCAAAAACAGCTGACGTTAATTGCGGTCGGCGGTTACGGCCGAGCTGAACTGCATCCCTACTCCGATATTGATTTGCTGATCCTGACCGAAGCCAGATTAAGTCCGGCTTTGCAGGAACAAATTGCGCATTTTGTCACTTTATTGTGGGATTTACGCCTCGAAGTCGGCCATAGTGTCCGCACCATCAAAGAATCCGTCAGTCTGGGCAAAGACGATATCACCATCGCCACCAACCTGATGGAGATGCGTTACCTTTGTGGTAATACCCAACTATTTGCCAGTCTGCAGCAGGAAGTCAGCAAAAGTAACTTCTGGCCAAGCAAAGACTTTTTTCAGGCTAAACGCCATGAGCAACAAGGCCGGCATGCGCAATACCATGGTACAGCTTACAATCTGGAACCAAATTTAAAAGCCAACCCGGGTGGTTTGCGCGACATCCAGACTATTGGTTGGGTGGCAAAAAAGCACTTTCAAACCCGCACTATGCGGGAGCTGGTGGCTTATCAGTATCTGACAGAAGACGAATATCAGGAACTGATGGAGTGTGAAGCTTATCTGTGGCAAATGCGCTTTGCACTGCATCTGGAAGCGGGCCGCAACGAAAACCGCATCTTATTTGATTATCAACCGGCAGTGGCGCAGCGGCTTGGTTTTGGTAACGATGGCAAGGCGTCCGTTGAGCGGATGATGAAACGTTTTTTCCGCACTGTGCAGCGGGTCAGTGAACTGAATGAAATGTTATTGCAGCACTTTGAAGGCAGCATTTTAAAAAGCCACAGTAAATTTAAAACAGTACAACTAGATGATTTTTTTGAAATTCAGGGTCATTTAATTTTAGCCACCGATAAAGCCGTGTTTGCCAGAAGGGAAAATATCCTGCGATTATTCTGGCATATCGCCAATCATCCGCAGATTGATGGCATTCACTCGGAAACCATCCGGTTACTGCGCCAGGTTCGCCGCCGTTTAATGGGCGATTTACAGGACTATGAAGGCTGTCGTCTGCTGTTTATGGCCATTATTCGCCATCCACATGGCATGGATCGCGCGATAACCTTGATGCATCGCCATGGTATTCTGGCCGCTTATTTGCCACAGTGGCGTAATATCGTTGGCCAAATGCAGTTTGACCTGTTTCACGCCTACACCGTCGATGAGCACACCCATAGAGTGCTGAAAAATCTGCATCGTTACAGCCAAGCTGAATTTGCCAGTGAATTTCCACTCTGTACTGATATTGTCAAACGACTGGAAAAGCCCGAACTCTTGTATCTGGCGGGCATTTTCCATGACATCGCCAAAGGCCGCGGCGGCGATCATTCCGATCTTGGCGCCATGGATGCACGTGAATTTGGTAAATTACATAAACTCAGTGAATTTGACACCAAACTGATTGTTTGGCTGGTGGAACAGCATTTATTGATGTCAGTGACAGCGCAACGGCGAGATATTCATGATCCCAGCGTGATCGCCGAATTTGCTGAGAAAGTCCGCGACGAAACCCGGTTAAATTATCTGTATTGTTTAACTCTGGCCGATATCCGTGCCACCAACGATAACCTGTGGAATGACTGGAAAGGCTCGTTACTTCGTGAGCTTTATTTAGGCACGCAAAAAGCATTCCGGCGCGGCCTGGAAAAGCCGATGGATCTGCGTGATCAAATCCGTGAACATCAGACCGAAGCGCTGCGCTTACTGGCGGAACAAGGAATGCAGGAGGCGCAAATTACCCCACTGTGGAACAAATTTAAAGCCGATTATTTTGCCCGTTACAATCCACGTTTAATCGCCTGGCATACCGAGCATCTGCTGCAACATGCTGATTTCAGTAAACCTTTAGTGCTAATCAGCCCTACCGCCATGCGCGGTGGCACGCAAATTTTTGTCTACACCGCCGACCAACCGAACTTATTCGCCCGGATGGTGGCAGCGCTTGACAGTAAAAAAGTCAGTATTTTTGATGCCCAGATCATGACCAATAAAGACGGTTATGCCATGGATACCTTTGTGGTACTGGAACAAAATGGCTCTGCCGTCACGTCAGTGTCCCGCATTAGCAGCATCAAAAAAGCGCTGGAAACTTATATCAGTTCGCCGCCGACAACTGAGCGGCAAAAAGCCAGACCGAACAAACAATTACAGGCCTTTCATGTGCCACCCAAAGTGGTGTTTTTGCCTGGCAAAAATAAACACCGCACCATGTTAGAACTGGCAGCGCTGGATACGCCAGGCTTGCTGGCTGATATTGGTCAGGTGTTTGCCCGCTGCGAAATTAATATCCATGCCGCCAAAATCACCACTATTGGCGAGCGGGCAGAAGACTTTTTTATGATTTCTACCCGCCAGGACGAAGCGCTGACTGCTGACGAACAAAGTCAGTTGCGCCGTGTGCTGGTGGAACAACTCACCCATGCAACAGAGGGCTAAAGCAATACCATGGCTGATTTAAAAAGTATTATCGAAACCGCGTTTGAAGACCGGATGAATATCACCCCGGCGACCGTCAGCAGCGAAGTAAAAGCCGCAGTGACTGCAGCCATTGCATTATTGGATAGCGGTCAAGCGCGGGTTGCTGAAAAGATTGCCGGTGAATGGGTCACCCATCAATGGCTGAAAAAAGCCGTGTTGTTGTCGTTCCGCATCAATGACAACCAGGTGATGGATGGTGCTGAAAACCGTTTCTTCGATAAAGTACCGATGAAATTCGCCGATTATACTCATGAGCGTTTTGTCGCTGAAGGGATGCGTGTCGTGCCACCTGCCGCAGTGCGCCAGGGCAGCTTTATCGGTAAAAATGTGGTGCTGATGCCTAGTTATGTCAACATCGGTGCTTATGTCGGTGAAGGCACTATGGTCGATACCTGGGCAACAGTAGGCTCTTGCGCCCAGATCGGTAAAAACGTGCATTTATCCGGCGGTGTTGGCATCGGTGGAGTGTTAGAACCATTACAGGCCAATCCAACCATTATTGAAGATAATTGTTTTATCGGCGCCCGTTCTGAAGTGGTCGAAGGCGTCATTATCGAAGAAGGCGCAGTGCTGTCGATGGGTGTTTATATCAGCCAGTCGACCCGCATTTATGACCGCGAAACCGGTGAAATCAGTTACGGCCGTGTACCGGCTGGTGCTGTGGTCGTGCCAGGTTCAATCCCAAGTAAAGATGGCTCGCATAGTTTGTATGCGGCTATTATCGTGAAAAAAGTGGATGCCCAAACCCGGGCCAAAGTCGGTATTAACGCCTTATTGCGCAGTATCGAATAAGGCCCCGGCGACACCTGTTCCACTCTACAACAGCCGCTTTTGCGGCTGTTGTTATCCAGTCTCAATGTTGGTTGTTACAGGCCTTGCTCTATCACTGCCGCTGTCCTTTCAATAAAACGCACCAGGGCTTTTTCCGGGATAAAGTCGGCTTTATGTGCCTGATTAAATTTGGCCAAAATGGCTTGTAATTGCTCATCATGTTTCATGTCGTGCAGCGGCATGCCGTCTTTTTTTAACTGACGCACCCTGGCCACCCAATCTAAAGTATGTTGCTTAAACTGGCGCAGTTCGGCTTTGCCCGTGGGCTTGCCGTGTCCGGGAACGATTAGGCTATCTGCATTGCCCAGCTTCAGCACTGCGTCAACAGCATGGCAAAAACCAGCGACGCCACCCGCATAAAAGGTTGGATGCCAGCTGCTGTCATAAATATCACCGACAAAAATGCTATTACTGGGTTGATGATAAAAAATCTTATCCAGCGCGGAGTGCGATTTGACGGTGACATCCACTATTGCAGTGAACTGCACAGCATCTTGCATCAACACAGCCCCTTTGGCGATAAAATATGCATTGCCACCAGCGTGATCAGTATGGCTATGGGTGTTAAAGATAAATGTCGCCGTGCCCCCCACCAACTGCTGGATCTGGGCATGCAAAGCATCGAGATTGGCTTCGCCAGGCATGGGATCAATCAGCACGATGCCAGCAGGCGTGTTGAACAACCCTATATTCGTGCCGTAATCAATCGCGGTTAACATAAATGCTTGCTCAGACAGTTTTGTCACCACAATATTTGCTGTCTTTGCCCAACTGATAGCCGGGCAGAACAGTGCAATAAAGTAGAACAGTACAATAAACAGACAAATGAATCTCATAGTGTACCCTTTTTACATCAACACAGTTGCTGGCGTGCGTCGCAGCCAGCAACAGCTGGATTACCAATATTCCGTAATACGTTGAACCTTGCCGTCGGCAAATTCAAACAAAGATAGATGCTGGCCCTTGGCCCCGGTTTGCTCAAGTCGCAGCACTGCGGCAGCATTTTCGCCTGGCAAAATACTTTCAATCACATAGCGCGCTTCTGTATCTTTAAACAGCTTTTTACTCATCGCTTTGTTGATATTGCGATACAAATGCTCCCGGCTATAGACGCCACCATGCTTGTGATGCACATAACTAAAATCGACACTGTACAGTGCAAACAAAGCATCCACATCCGCCTGAGTCGATTGTTTTAGCATGGCTTGATTTTGTAACAGGTTCACTTGATGCACCAGGATCAGAATTTGCTGGGTTGTCATCGGATTGGCCAGTAATGGCATGGATATCAAACCGAGCAGCAGCACAAACATATATTTCATCTAAGGTTCTCCAACAAATGCAGCTCACCATTGAGACTGTTGTTAGCAGTAATAACAAAACAGTGCCGCCAACACTGGGCTTAACACTGATTTATTGCTGATTTCAGGCTGATTTATTGCTTTTTTCGCTGCAATTCTGGCACCCTTTATTTTAGTTGCTTCAACTACTTTACACAGGACGAATGGATTGGAACTGCAGTTTGAACGGATCAGGCTTGATGGTTACATTGTTGATTTTAAAAAACAAACCGTCAGCCGTGCTGGCCATATTGTCCAGTTACAGAGCAAAATATTGCAGGTACTGGCTTGTTTGATTGCGGCTCAGGGCCAACTGGTCACCATTGAACAACTGATGAATCAGGTCTGGGGTAACACGATCGTTTCGCCCAATACCCTGCAGCGCTGTATTGCCCAGCTGCGTAAAGCCTTTGATGACAATAGTCAGACCCAACGACTGATTAAAACCTACCCCAGACGTGGTTATGAGCTGTTACTAAAACCAGAGCCTTATGTTGAAGTGGATAGCAGCCAGCAACTGACAACATATTTACCTTATGTGCAAAGCGAAAAACAGGATTTAACATTGACTGCGACCCTCGCCACAAGGCGGCCGGGTCTTTCTCAGCGCAAATTGTTGCTACCCTTGATTTTACTGCTTTTATCCGGGGTTAGTGGTGCTTGGTATCTCACTGACAAGCGTGTTACCAATATCGACCTCCGCCACGCACCACTGCAATTACGTTTTCAAAGTCAGCTAACCGCCACTGAGGCGCATGAACAGCTACCGACATATTCTGCAGATGGCAACTGGATAGCTTTTAGTCGCTTTGAAAGTTTCTGCCATGGACAAATCTGGCTGCAGCAAGTTGCGACTAAAACCGAATGGCAACTAAGTGACCAACCGCAACGTTTTGAATCACTTGCATTCTCTGCGAACAGTCAACAACTTGCAGCCATCAGTACAAAAGACTGTGCCGCGCCACAACATCCATTATGTTGGCAACTACAGTTGTATCAGTTATCGGCATTACCGCATGTTCAGCAACTGCCCTTAGGGGATTGTGAACATCGTCAGCTCAGCCAGTTATATTGGCAAGATGCCGAATACTTGTGGATGTTGCGTCGCTCTGCTATCACGGGCTTACGCGCCTTGATCCGTTATCGCTTATCGACTAAACAAACCGAGGAGATTTTTAATGGCGGCGATGTGTTGAGTTACCAGTTACTACCTAATGGGGATATTAGTTTACTAGCTCATCAAGGCAGCGCTGAAACAGTATTGCATAGACTAAATTCAGAGGGTCAGTTGCTCCTTTCAACAAAGTTAATTTATGGCCATTGGTCAGCGTTTCCGCCGCCTGCACTGCACTATCTGCCAAGTCGTGACCAATTAATGCTGGGATCCGCCGGACAACTGTTTTTTATCCGACCGAACGGCGAACTACACTGGCAACAACAATCCGAAGCCTTACAATTAAGCCAGTTTAGGGTTCATCCAACCCAGCACAAACTGATTGCCAGTGAAGGTGTTACAGATTTGGATTTACTCAGCTGGCAGCGGCAGGGACAACAATTACAGCCAATATTCCGCTCTCATGCTTTTGAATCACAGGCGAGAATAGCGCCAGCAGTGACAGATCAGCCGACGCAAATAGCTTTTGTGTCAAACCGCAGTGGTCAGAATGAAATCTGGTTGGCAGTAGCGAACGAACTGCGCCAACTCAGTCAGTTTAAACTGCCGGTACAAATTAATGGGATGGTCTGGCAGCAGGATGCGCAAGCTTTGCTCCTCAACCTGAACGATCAACTTTACCAGTTGACATTAACTGGGCAATTGCGGCAACTGCCAAGCCCGGTTCGACTTAAAAAACTGCATCAACTGACAGCACAGAATAAACTTTTGATTGAATATCAGCATGAATTTACTGAAATGCTGGCTCTGCTTGATCTCACAACAGCTGAATTAACCCCATTGCAGGCTGGGAATTTTATTGATGCCCGCATTGATGACCATGACACTTTATGGTTCAGCGATCAAGGCTTCCGGCTGTTTCGACATCAAAGAGGGCAACAAGTGCAAGCTGTAGTGCGCGATATTGCAGTCAGTGCCTTTACTGTGGTCGACGACGTACTGCTAATAACCAGCAAAACAAATAAATTGTTGCAATACCAACTGGAAAACTTAACCCCGCAGCACGCGCCAGTTAATCTGCCCGCAGGCAGCTGGCTGAATGACGCCAATACCAAGTTGGTGTTACTGGCAGTAAAAACCGATATCCGAACCGAATTACTTGAACTGACAATGCACTGAATCCAATCGCCAGCGCTGCAAATCGCTGCACTTGAGGAACCTGCGCCGATTTTTGTTCAGCAGCTCGCAGTTGCGCTTCACTTCGTCCGCTGTAGCCAGCTCCAGCGGGACTTGCACCTGCAAGAATGCGCCCATGCTGGGCGCATCAAAAAAAAAGCCGGTCAATCAATGACCGGCTTGCGTGTGCAGTTATTTACAGTACAGCTGTAACTTTAGAAGTTACCAGAGATACCAAAACGAACTGTACGTGGTGTCTGCCAACCCATGGCTTGACCATACCACTTGTTGTAAACACCTTCAGAACCATTGGCTTCATAGTGTTCGTTAACAGAGGTAATTTCTTGAATGTCTAACACGTTGAACACGTCCACAGAGGCACGCATGTCAACACCTGACACTTCAAAGTTGTAACCTAAGCTCAGATCCAGGTTGAAGTTCCATGGTGTACGGCCAGCAGATCCGCGCGGATGGAAGGTATAAATCTTCTCAGCAGCACTAGGATTTTTCGGACAAGTACCTGCTGTTCCATCTGCTAACCGGCACTGGTTAGTGAAATGGTAGAAAGTATCGCCATAAGAACCGTACAGTTTAGGATCTGCACTTGGGTAACCCATACCAAAGGCACTAACCGGCTTACCGCTTTGCAACAGTGAGTTAAAACCAATGTCAATTGATTCTGTCAGAGCATAAGAGCCGTAGAACTTCAGCACATGACGACGGTCATTCGGCTGGTAGCCAAAAGCACCGTCCATTACTGCCGGGAAGTCGAAGTCCTGAGTAATACCCGCATCAGCCTGAGCGATATCAGATTTTACTGCACCTTCGAAGTTACCGTAGCTACGTGACCAAGTGTAAACCAAGGTACCAGTGAATTTTTCGCTGCGGAATACAAACTCAGTTTGTAAGCCATAGTATTCATTGATTGCTGGTTCCAGACCGATATCTGCGGCAGAATAAGTTTTACGTGAACCTGCATCTGGCACACCATCATGGTCGCTGTCTAACCACCAAGTACCTGGCTTACCTGGGTTCAGAATGACACAAGATGGAGCAGTCGGACCACAGAAATCGTCCAGTGCAGTACTGACTTCACGGTAAATACCGCGAATAGAACCTGTCAGCTCTTCAGTCAACTGATGTTGATAACCCAGGATAAATTCGTCTTTAGCAAAAGGTTTTGCTTCTTCAGCTTGGAAAGCTTCTTTGCGTAACTCAACTGGGAAGCTGTTAACGTTACGTGAATTTTCTGGAGTACCATTTACTGGTGCTAAGCCAGTTGGTGCACCGGTCGTTGCATCAATGCCGGTGAAGGTATAGAAAGTGGTCGCATCAGAAATACCACCCGCAGCACGGTAGTTGGTATTGTTCGGAATTGGCAGGAAGTAACGACCCCAGGTTGCGTACAATTTAGACTCACCATTGCCGGTTGGATCTAAAGTGAAGCCCAGACGTGGTGCCCAGTCAGTTTTGATGTCAGCAAAATCTACACCGGTAGTACCAGTATTCACAAAGTGATCCTGACGTAAGCCAACGCTTAACATCAACTGCTCACTGACCTGATAGTTATCTTCGATGTAATAAGCGCTTAAATCACTGCTAAACGCACCACCACCAGCGAAGATACGATCACTGACATAATCTTTTGCTGCAGCTGTGGTATTTGTGAACAGAGTACCGTTATTACCTTGACGGGAAGCGCCCGGTGCCAGAGTAAAGTAGGTGTAGCTATGGCCACCAACAGGTGCCGTAGTCTTCATTGACTGCCGGTCTTGTTTATCCAAACCAACTTTGATGGTGTGAGAACCGTAGAAATCTAACACATACTCGACATCGAAACGGAATTGGGTATTGTCATCGTAATCCAGACCGATACTACCACCAGCACCACATTGTCTTACCACTGGTTGACCTGTGGTACGTGAGTCAGTGATTGCCGGGCAGTTAGTTACCGCCGGGGCATCAGTGTATTGAGTTTCAATACTACCCCATAACGCCGATACTGTCAGATCATCAGTAATGTTACCAACATAGCTAGCGCTCATGATGTCACCACCACGAGAACGGAGGAAACCACCAGAAGCCGCACCGATGACACCAGTGTTCGGGTTGTAACGGTTGTTGGTTTCAGTGACATCACGACGGTCTGAATAACCAAACAAGCTTAAACGGTGACCTTCAGTAATATCCCAGTCAATTTTGCTACCCCAGAACAGGTTGTCGCCACCGCTGGCTTCCTGAACACGATAGCCATTGGTAGCGGCAAAACGGGTGTTACCTGTGGTGTATTCTTCACGACTATCACGCGGGTTGATAATTGCGTAGAAAAACAGTTTATCTTCAATCAGCGGACCGCCAGCAGAGAAAGACATGTCGCTATTGTGTGATTTATCCAGAGTTGAATCATAGAATACTTCACTACTACCTTGCTGAGCGTAAGATTTTTTACCATCGCCAGATAAACTGCTTGGCTGATGGAAAGCAGTGAAACCAAATTCCCACTCATTGGTACCGCCTTTGGTTGCAGCGTTAGTTACGCCACCAGTAGCACGACCATACTGTGCAGAGAAACCACCTGTTTTAACCTGAAATTCTTTATAGAATTCAAATGGAACTGAACCACAGCCAAGACCCTGACGGGTGTTAGTAACTTCTAAGCCGTTAATATAACAGGCGTTTTCAGCAACAGATGAACCACCAAATGAAGCTGTGTTACCAAAGCGAGAATCACCACGCACAGCACCTGGGGCTAATAACTGAATTGAAGTCAAGTTACGCGCAACAGGTAACCGGTCGATTTCAACTTCACCTAACACCAGACCTGAGTCAGTGGATGATAAATCAATAGATTGCAGACGAGCACCAGACACTGTGATGACTTCAGTGCCATCCGATGGAGCTGCAATTTCAAATTTAGCGGTAGTGTTCGACCCCAGCGACAAGCGGATATTGTCTTGAGCCACTACTTTACCGTCTTTTTCAATACTCACGACATAGCTGCCGACTGGTAACTGACTAAAACGGAAGTTACCATTCTGGTCAACGCCCATTTCGCGGCTGAAACCAGTTTTAGGATCAACAGCTTTTACTTTAATGCCAGCGCTACCTTGAGTCAGACCAGCCACACTACCTACTAAATTCGAAGTATCCGCAGCATAAGCAGATGCAGACAGGCCTAATACAGCAGAAACAGTGATTGCGGCGAGGGACCGCTTGAAACGTGATGTTCCGTGATTGGATTTCATTATTATTCTCCAAGTTATTGTCTAGGGGAGATTATGTTTTTCTCCCTCGAAACTAGATGTAACATAAAAATCCTTGCTTGCAAATGGATAATCCTATTCACATAAAAAAAATTCGTCGCAAAAATGAACTTTTTTATCAACAGCACAGACAGCTACAACGGAGATAAAAACTGAAAATAAAAATTAAAAACACAATAAAGAAACAAAATAAAAACAAAAGATCAATTACATAAAATTTAAAACAAATTAATTGCATTTATACCCGTTTTGATGCTTTCTATAATATTTTAGCCTATGTCATGTTGCTATTTTTAGCATCTTGTTAAGTCATTCAGCTTACAAAGCCAAAGGCACTGTTAAGCTGGGAAGTCATAGTAAGAATGCTTAGAATTGAATAACAAGCAAAAGCCAGGGAATAGCAAAATTGCATGGATGCTTCACTTACCTTGCAACAAATGTAACAACTGGTGTTGATACCATTGTTCATCAACAGGCCATTGCAATTGGCTAAAAATTGGATGCAGACCAGTCAGGGACGCATTTAATTGTAATAGCTGCTGTGTCACCGGATGACGGATCTGTAACAGGAAAGCAATCAACATCAAACGCTGCCCGCCTGTGTGTTGGCTAAATGCACGATTTTGTTTGCCATCACCATGACTGGTATCACCGATGATTGGGTGTCTCAGATGCGCCAGATGCCGGCGCAACTGGTGTTTACGGCCGGTCAGCGGTTGCAGTGCCAGCAAGGAATATCTGGCGGTTGTATAACGACCGGCTGCGATGGGTAACTCTGCGTAAGCCAAAGGCCAAATCCTGGTCTGGGCTGACTGCGCGACTTTATCCTGGCGTGCTTTTTTATCGGCTATCGCATCCAATTGCTCTTTTAACGGGTAATCTAATAACTGCGCCTCTTTCAGGTGACCACGTACCACTGCCAGATACATTTTTTGCCAGCCCTGCTGCTGTTGCTGTTCGGTCAGCAAGCGGGCTATGTCCGCCGACAAGGCAAACACCAACACGCCTGATGTCGGCCTGTCTAACCGGTGCACCGGGAATACATGCCTGCCCAGTTGATTGCGTAATGTTTGCAACACAAACAGGGTCTCGTGTTTATCCAAAAAAGAGCGATGGACCAACATGCCGGCAGGTTTATCAATAGCCACCAGATAGTCATCCTGATACAGAATGGTTAGCAAGGGTACATCCAGGGGCGATCCTGTGATCAAAACATCAGAAACCTGCACTTGCTTGCCCCTCTTGCGCGCCGAGCTGTCGATCTAATTCAGCGATAAGCTGGATCAATAACACTTTATCGGCAGTGATTGGCGCTAGCGCTTCTTCCGCCATGGCGTGAATAGCACTTTTAGTGGGTAAAGGCCCTCTGGCCGCCACCAGCGCCCGCATTTTGGGCAGAAAGACAAATTGTAACCACTGCGCAAACGACAGCGTGTCGTAACAAAATGGCAGTGTGCTGGCAAGTGCTGCACTATCAGGTGCAACAGAACTCCATAATTGCAACTGACGAAGTTCAGCTTCAATTTGCTGAAGCAATATGACAATGGGCTGATACATGCGAAAATTCCAAACTTTTGCAAAAGCAACATTGTAACATGCGCAGTGAAACCCTATTGTCTGCAACTGACAAAATCAGATCCTGGAGAAAAAATGAGTTCTGTCGCAGTGCTTATCGTGTTGATGCTGATCGCCTATCTATTCCTGATGCAACGCCGGCAAGATGAAAGAGCCATCGCACTGGCGCGTCAGTTATGTCAGCAGCAACAAATCCAATATCTGGATTGCGCCCGTGACAGTCATAAATTCATTCGGTTGCAAGGCAAACGTGGTTTTCGCACATTGTATCTGGTTGATTTTAGTGGGGATGGTGAAAGTAGATATCAGGCGCAACTGTGGCTCAAAGGTCTGCGCCTGGCAGATTTCGTGTTACCAGCCTTTAAAATTTGAAGCTGTTGGTGGTTCGACAAAACGCATTTATTATTGGCCCGCTCGCTACACGACTGCACAGCGCTGCCAGCCGCCAGCAGCTCAACATTCTGGCTTGATAGTAGCTAATTTTGCTGGCAGTTGGCCGCTCAACCAGTCTTTGAGCATTACCCAATCCGCTGCCAGACTATACCAGGGATGCTGGAAAGTGGCAGGCCTGTTGTGTTCAATAAAAAAATGACCCAGCCAGGCAAAGCCATAACCAACTAAGGGTAACAACCAAGCCAACTGCCATTGCTGACTCAGCAACAGCCAAGTCAGCACGGCCAGCACCAAACCGGAGCCCACATAATGACAGGCCCGACATCCTGGTTGGCGGTGCTGGCTGAGATAAAATGGATAAAATTCGGCGAAATTAGCAAACTTCATAGTTCTTTCCAGGTATTAGCGCTGACTGTGTTTCGCTCTGAACAATAAACTGCCACTGACGGTATGAAACACTAAATCTGCCACTTTTTGATAATCGTCCTGATGAAATAACGCCAGATTTTTTTCCAATGTGACGAAGACGCCAATGCCCTCGGACGCCGCATCCTGATCCACCCAATGGTCAATCGCCTGCAAAAACTGCCGCATCGCGCCGCTGTGATGATAACTCGGGTTACGCGCTAAAAAGGCTAACATATGGTAATGCGCTGCCGGCATGGCGGCATGAATTTTTTGCTCTTTCTCGAGCATTTGCCGGGTCGATAACACTCCGGCAGTTAACAGCATTTTCAGTCGCCAATGCCAAAATCTATCGCCACTGAGCACAGACGCGGGAGTGGTAATACAAGCCACGCCCAACAGCGTGTCCGCTTGAAGCAGGCCTAAAATGGGTTGTCCAGCTTGCCAAAACGCAGCCAGATCTTCCCGGATGGCCGAGCGTAGACGTTTTTCATAATCTGGCAGTTGCGCGCGGAATATCTGCATCAACAAAGGATCATCATGATAGGCGGTGTACAAAATAGAAGCGGCTAGTTTTAGCTGCTCAGCATTAAGCAGTTCAACCCGCAACTGTTGCGCTGGATGCGCATCGATTTCGCTAGCGGCCATCTCGATATCAACAAATGAAGGATCGGCGAAAGTCATTAAACTGTCCTGTAAGCTTGCCATGTCACCAACCACCATAGCAGGCTATCACAAAGACGCCAGTGGTGAGGACTAAAACTGCACTCACCACCTGCGTTACTTTATAACTGCTGATAGGCTTTATCGCCCCAGGCCGTTAACTGCCCTGCCGTGAAAATAAGCGCAGTACATTCATCTTTCGTCGTCATACCGTCACTGTGCGTATGATGAGTGCGATAAAATAATACCTCAATGGTTTGGCCATTTTTTTGCAAAGACTCAGTAAAATCGGCAACCCCTAAACTGCTACGAATGGATTGTTGGCTAGCCCCCGCCTGGAGCTGACTGATGTAACTTTGATTGTGTCGTTGCACTTGCATGGTTTTATCGGAACTGCCGTCATGGTCATCATCGTTAATTGCGATCACACAACCAGATAGCAGTGTGGCGGCCAGGGCCAGAGCGCTGAATTTTATAAACTTTTGCATTTTGTTTCCTTTTAATTGCTTGATGCATCATTCGAACTGATGATGTCATGCCAACGCATGAGCAAAATAAATGCCACAATATAAATAATTTAAATTCAATAACTTACATTATCACGCTCGCTAAGTTTGCCGGTTAAATGGTAAATTAAACTACTTTTTGGTAAAAATACGCAACCGATGAATAATAGCTATCAGCAAGTCTGTTTACTTGCAGCACAACTGCAGGCCGAAGGCAAAACGCCAAGCCTGGCATTAATTCGGGCCAGAGCAGGCAAAGGAGTTGATGCAGTGGCTTTATTCAGTGCTTATCAGCAATGGCGATCGCAACCGCCCCATCAAAATGAACCAACCGCATTAGAGGGTAGCGCCAGCCCTACCCAGGCCAGCCTTACTGCGCCAACACCACTGGATATTCCGGCACTGCAGCAAGATATCCGCCGGCTGGAACACAAAGTTGAAGAGCTCAGTCAATTGATCCGGCAATTATTAATGGCGGAAAAGCGCTGATGTGGGTGGCCGAACTGGCGTTTAAAATTATTGCCGACACCAGCTATCAGCAGGCTGAAACCGCCGTTCGCCGATATTTGGAAGCACTGATCTTTCATGGTCAGGTGCTGGGACGAGAGTTTCCAACCTATTTAGCCGGTGATGAATTTATCAGCCGGGTGATTTTACCTGCACAAGATGCTCTGCAGCAGCAACATCACAGCAGCAAGGGTCAGCAACAGTTATTGGCTCTTGGCGCAGCAGGCCTGGCTTTTCCTAAATTACAATTGCTCGGGCAAGATCTGATGTCCAATCATACTGATCCTTGCCAGAGTCCGGCCGAACTGATCCTCTATTGTCGTTTTGGCTTTACCAATTCAGTGTTGTACTGCGCAGAACACTTTGCGCCATTGCCCTTGTATTTAGTGCCACCGACTTCAGCGCTTGATCATGAAGATTTAGTCCGCTGGCAGTTGCAATATCAAGCGCTGGATGAAATTCAGATGCAGGAGCAACGGGTGTTGTTAAAAACCGCAGAGCAAAGTCTGCAGTCTTTGCAGAGTAAACTGAATAGACAAGGCCGGCGTTTTGCGAAAAAGCTCGCAACCCGCTTACAAAAACCAGTGTATTACGCTTTATACAGTGGCACTAGCGAGGATTGCAGCTTAGAAGCTAACAAGTGTTGCCCTGGCTGCGGTGGGCAGTGGCGCCTCAGCGAACCATGGCATCAATTATTTGATTTTTGCTGCCCTGCTTGTCAGTTAGTCAGCAATATTGCCTGGCAATGCCAATAAGGCTTGCAGCAGAGCAACACCAGCAATAACTCCAGTGTTGTTTTGCGCATTATTCGGCTCAGTTGGCGACAGCGAGTGCGGCATCCGGCACCGTCAATTGCTGTAAAAAAGCGCTAAGGGAATCGGCTATTTTTTCTTTCACTTCAGTGCCAGCCCGCTCCAGATAGACCTCACCAGTGCTATTGAGGACTGATAACATCATATCGTCGTCATCGGTGACGGCAAAAAAGATGGTTTCACGTTGTTTTAACCGCCGTTTCATCAAAATGTGGGCGATGATATTTTGCTGTAACCGCTCAAAATCAGCCTGATGCCAAACCATTAGCAACTCGACCGGACCACGTGGGTGCAGCAAAGGCAAACCGGCGCCATAATAAGCAGAAAAAAACGCTTTTATCTCAGCATTTAACGTTAGCTCCAGTGCTTGTTCCAAACCAGAGAAATCTGCGGTATCGGTATTTTCGGCTGGCCACCAACTGACCAACTCTACTGCAACTTCGCCATACTGACAGGGCGAAATCAGCGCTGGATCAGCATAACTGCGCCACACTTCACCGTTGTTTGCAGCCTGTTGCTGCGCTTTTTGCAATAATTCGGCAAAAATCCGGGTAACTTCGAGCATAACTGGCAGGGATCCTATGATAAAATTGCCTTATTCTAACCGGTCCGAGCTGAACATGACAAAACCTGATGAATCTTTGTTATCCCACTTATCTTTGGGCAAGGTCACGGCCTATGCCGACCAGTACGATGCCAGCTTACTACAGCCAGTGCCACGTCAACTGGGCCGAGATGCGATTGGCTTAACAGCTGATCAGCCTTTACCATTTTATGGCCATGATACCTGGCATGGTTATGAACTGTCGTGGTTGAATCACAAAGGTAAACCTATGGTGGCACTTGCCACTTTTGTGGTACCGGTGACTTCAGCCAATCTGATTGAATCCAAATCTTTTAAGCTCTATCTCAATAGCTTGAATCAAACTCGTTTTCGCGACATTAGCCAGTTGTATCAAACTTTAGTGGCTGATTTATCCGCTTGCGCCGGTGAGCAAGTGGCAGTGACCATCCATCATGTGAATGAACTGATTGCCTTTCAACCGACCTGGATCCAGGGCCGCTGCCTGGATGATTTGGATATTGCAGTCGATCAGTATGAGTTTGATGCTTCCTTGCTCAAACTAGCGGCTGATAACAAAATCGTCGAGGAGAAACTGCATTCGCATTTGCTGAAATCAAATTGTTTGATCACTTCACAGCCGGATTGGGCCAGCGTTTATATTCATTATCGCGGCGCAGCCATTTGCCATGAAAGCTTATTGCGCTACTTGATCAGCTTTCGTAATCATAATGAATTTCACGAGCAATGTGTCGAGCGGATTTATCTGGATCTGCAACGGCATTGTCAGCCAGACTTTCTGGCAGTGTACGCTTGTTATACCCGCCGGGGTGGCTTAGACATTAACCCATTGCGCAGTAGCGAGCCTTATACGCCACCAAATATCCGCCTGACCCGGCAATAAGACCAGCCCCGCTCCATCCCCGCTAACAATGCTGTTAGCGGGTTGCAACACAATAACAATATGACTAGTTGGTTAGCGCTGGCGCAGGTTTTGCCAATGCGACCCCAAGCCAAGCCTGATGGTAGGCCTTTTGCTGACGATTTGGTGTGGCAAGGGGCTTAATTTTGCTAGGCTCGGCTGGTAATTGAGCCAGTTTCAGGTTTTTCTCCAGTAAACGGCCACTTCGGAAGAAAGTCAATTTGATGCTTTGACCCGCTTGGTAGATCTTCAAACGACTGGCCAATGGTACTGTTAATTGCAAGCCATCCAGCGCAACAATTTGATCTTCCGCCGTTAATCCTGCCTGCCAGGCAGGGGAATCACGCTCAACTTTACTGACCAATTCCAATCCATGCTCGTACTTGCTGCTGATACCGGTCCAGGCCTGTTGCTTTTTCACTTTGATCTGCTCTAAACCGGCCGCGGCCAGTATTTCGTCAGCTTGCAAGGTCAAGGGGGATTCAACTTGTTGCTGCCAAAAACTTTGCAGCGACTGCCCCGTCAATTCAGCAGCGATTTGCTGTACATCGGCGGCGGTGAAAGCCGTTGTTTGACTGAAGCGACGATACAACTCCTGGTGTAAAGTGGCATAACTGGCTTTTAAGCCTGACTGCTGCAAAATAAAATGATCAAGCAGCCAACTCACCAGGTAACCTTCGCTGTAAATGTTGACACTAAAATTGTCGGCGTGATCGCCACCCAGACTGATCCAGTTATCAAAACTACTTTCAGCCACCGACTGCACTTGCGCTCCTGGCAAACGCTCAAACCTATCAAGTCGCTTGGCCAAATCAGCATAAAATTCCGCATGGGTCATCAAGCCAGCGCGTAATAACAACTGATTTTGGAAATAGCTAGTGGAACCTTCCGAGATCCACAACAGTTTGCTGTAATTCGGTTGCAAATAATCATAAGGCACCATTTCAGCAGGCCGATAGGCTTTGACATTCCAGGTATGGATCAGCTCGTGTGCTGCGGTCGATAAAAACGCCAGATAATCGCCTCTACTAGCAAAACTAAAGCGCTC
Source organism: uncultured Rheinheimera sp. (assembly GCA_964525695.1). Classification (GTDB taxonomy): domain Bacteria; phylum Pseudomonadota; class Gammaproteobacteria; order Enterobacterales; family Alteromonadaceae; genus Pararheinheimera. Next base: position 19,107 of record CAZGHW010000007.1, read on the forward strand.
GCGCTGGATCACGGTCGAATTTAGATGCTCAGTCGCGCCTTTGGCGCCGCCTGTGGCATGAATAATAAAAACATAACGCTGATAAGGATATCCCTGCCAGATAGAGGGTGCCTGCGCCACCAGTTTTTGTAAATCTTTCACCAACTGCGCCGCGTCATAATTGCCCTGCCCCCAGATCACAACTTCATAATCGCGCTGGTCAGCTTGAAAGGTAAAAGCCTGGTGCAGACCGGTTTCAATCGGAGAATCGGCCAATACATCATAATTCGCCGCGATAAATTGATGCGGATTATCCCCCTGCTGCATGCCCGATACACTTCGCCAACCAGCTGGCACCTGCAACTGCACCTTCACTGGCTGTAGCCGCTGCGCCGGATGATACATCAGCACTGCACTGGCATTGAGGTATGCATGGGTATCATCAATGTGCCTGGTGCGTTGATCTAACTGATTGGCATACAGTTGGTAACGAACTGTCACCACACCTGCAGTTTCAGTTTGAAACTTCCAACTGCTCTTTTCTGTCTTTTCAAAAGCTAAAAGCTTACCGCTGGCATCCTGCACCTGAAAATGCCGCACCCCATTTGCCAAGTCGAGGATCTGGTATTTACCACTACGCCAAGCCGGCATACTGACCTGCTGTAAACCGGCATCAACTGTAAATTTCATTTCAATATCAGCTAAATGATGTTCTGGCGCTGTGATTGCAATCTGATAGTCGGTCGCCGCCTGTACTGCTGTGGTAAACCACAACGAAAGGACCACCAAACCAAGCAAAGAAGATAAATAAAATCGTTTCATCTGGACTCTCATCGTAAATTTTTCAGGAAATTAAGCGAATTAACCAGCAATAGCCATCTTTTTGCGATGAAGCTGTACAGAAATGCTTTCAGAATTTATGTAACCCATCATGAAACATTACAAAATGACTTTTACTTTCGAAACGAAATATGTTTAAATTATCAGCGTTGGTGCCAGACACATCAACCCAACCAATGATTGTAAGGAATGCTGGTATGAACCATCTTACCTCTGCAGAAGAACAAACCTGGTTACCCTACTACCTGACCAGGAAATAAAGATCCAGAGTCCTTTAAGGACCTGAAAACAGCGGGCTTCAAGCCCGCTGTTTTTTTTCAGCTCTATTTAGAAAACGACTGCGCATTTCTCTTTATTAACGATATACTTACCGCCATAGCAACCGACATCAGATGCAGGAATACTTTGGTAGTGGACTCAGACAGCGCACTGAAACAACAACTTGCCAACGCGTTAAAAGCCCGCAAACAGCTGGAAGATACCTACGACGGTCAGTTTAAAATCCTGTCGCAGTTTGTCGCTCGGCTGACGTTGGTATGCAAAGGTATTGATATCGAACTGGATAACAAACTGGCAAAACTGCGCACTGAATTGAATAAAAGCGTAGATTTAGAAAAAATTTTGCCATTGATTGACGCCACCAATGAACATTTAAAAGTGCTGGAATCACGGCAGCAGCAGGAAGTTAAAAAAGCCCAACTCAGTTTGGTTGAAGCAGGAAAATTACTGCAAAAACAACGGGGCTTACCAAATCAATTAAGGCGTGACCTGCGAGATTTACTGACCAAAGTGGATGAGCCTGCCCCGAGCGTACAGGCTTTTTTACCACATTTGACTAATCTGACCGAGTTGTACCAGTTGGCTCTGAGTGCGCGCCAGAGCGAAGAAAACGAAGGTATCGAAGGCATCGCAGATGACCAACAGTTTCAAAATATCTGTAAGCAAATTTCCGCTGAATTAACCCAGTTACTCAGCGAGTTGGCTTTTGAAGGCCAATACGCTAAAGCGATTGAAGCGATCCGGTTAAGCCTGTTAGCTGAGCTTGGCATCGAAAAATTACTGGAAAGCTGTTTACGCACCATCGAAATTATCATTGCCAGTATTAATGACGAACGTCAATCAGCCCAACATTTTCTGCTGAAACTCAATGAAGCTTTATCCACAGTGCAACAAGCACTGACCACCTCGCTGACCGCCAGTAATAACATTCAGCAAAAAATGCATCTGCTTAATCAGCAAATTGAGCAGCAGATTGATACGCTAGGCCAGCAAACCCAGTCTGCAACCTCACTGGAGCAACTGCAGTTATTGGTTTCAGAAAAATTAGGCACCATCAGTGCTTCGCTCAAAGACAAAGAGCAATTGGAAAGACAAGAGCGCGAGATGCTGGCCCGAGCGGTGCAGGATATGGAGCTGCGGTTAAAAGGTTTAGAGCAAGAAGCCAATCAGTTTAAAAAACGACTGGCGGAACAGAAATTCCGCAGTTTACAAGATGCATTAACTGAATTACCGAACCGGGCAGCCTTCGACGAGCGTTATGATCTGGAAGTCAAACGGATGAAAAGATCAGGTAAACCTTTGTCTGTGGTACTGGCTGACGTGGATCATTTCAAAAATATCAACGACAGCTACGGTCACAGTGCTGGCGATAAGACTTTAAAAGTGATCGCCAAAGCATTAAAACAAAGCCTGCGTGATACCGATTTTATTGCCCGTTATGGCGGTGAAGAATTTATTTTGTTATTCCCGGAAACGCCACTGGAAGATCTGTCCGGCCCGTTGAATGCGATTCGGGAAAAAATCAAACGGATCCCATTTAAATTTAAAGATACCAATGTGCCCATCACCATTTCCTTTGGTGCCACCCAGCAAAAAGTCAGTGACAGTCAACGCGAAGCCTTTGATCGGGCAGATGAAGCCTTGTACGATGCCAAACGCAATGGCCGTGATAAGGTCATGTTCAAGTCATAACCGCAACATTACTGAGTCCCGTCGTGCAACCTCTGCCAAGATGGGCTCAGCTCGTAAGGAGTAGACGATGCATGTGCAGTTAAACCCGCTCGGAGCCATGGACTTATTGTCGCAGTTGGAAGTTGATCAATTGCAGCAAAACGCCGACAGTGAAATTTTCCGACTATTTCGCAACTGTTGCCTGGCCGTGCTGAATGTGGGCAGCCATACCGACAGCTCAGCTGAAATTTATCAACAATTTCATGATTTTAATGTCAAGCTGATCGCCCGCGAACGCGGTATCAAAATTGAGTTATTCCAACCGCCAGCCAATGCCTTTGTCGATGGTCAAATTATCAAAGGCATCCACGAGCATTTATTTGCTGTGCTGAGAGATATTTTGTTTTATCACACCCAACAACAGTTGGAACCACAGCGTCTCCATGGCGAAAACAGTGATCACATCACCCACGGCGTATTTGATATTTTGCGAAACGCCAGAGTGATTAACTCCGGCACAGAACCCAATCTGATTGTCTGTTGGGGTGGTCATTCCATTAATGAAACTGAATATAAGTACACCAAAGAAGTGGGTTATCAGTTAGGTTTACGTGGCTTAGATATTTGTACAGGGTGCGGTCCTGGTGCCATGAAAGGCCCGATGAAAGGTGCCACTATTGGGCATAGCAAACAGCGGATCCGGCATGGCCGTTATCTGGGTCTGACTGAGCCAAGCATTATCGCCGCAGAACCGCCGAATCCTATTGTCAATGAGCTGGTGATCCTGCCTGATATTGAAAAACGGTTGGAAGCTTTTGTCCGCTGTGCGCACGGCATTATTATTTTTCCTGGTGGTGCCGGTACTGCCGAGGAGTTGCTGTATCTGCTGGGAATTATGCTGCATGAAGAAAACCGCGGCCAGGTATTACCCGTGATCCTGACCGGGCCAAAGCAAAGTGCCGCTTATTTTACTGAGCTACAGCACTTTATTGAAAACACCCTTGGCCCGGAAGCTTTGCAATTGTTTGAGGTCATTATTGATGATCCGGAACTGGTGGCACAAAAACTGAAACAAGGTTGTGCCGAAGTCCGGCAATATCGTAAATCCGTCGGGGATGCCTATCACTTTAACTGGACCTTAAAAATAGACAGCGACTTTCAGCATCCTTTTGCCCCGAGCCACGCCAATATGGCCGGGCTGGATTTACATCTGGAGCAAGACAAAGCCAGTCTGGCGGCGAATTTACGCCGGGCTTTTTCCGGTATTGTGGCCGGTAATGTCAAAGATGAAGGCATCAAAGCTATTACGCAACATGGGCCTTTTGTGTTGTCCGGCGAACCTGCGCTCATGACATTGATGGACCAACTGCTGGAAGCTTTTGTCAGCCAGGGCCGGATGAAGTTACCCGGCAGTAAATACATTCCTTGTTACCAAATCGCCCGCTAACCAACGACCTGCCCGCCGCTTTATCGCGGCAGGCAGGTATTAATCTGATCTGGTCAGACAACGGCAACGAACTCAGTTAACATAAAATTCCTACTTGCCAACCCTGGCAAGCTTTTTGAATAACTTTGGCAGAATTGATAACAGCAGGCAAAATATCACAGTTGGCAGATGGCTAACTGCAAAGTCGCCGCTGGTGGAGTGATTGGCATGAACAAGCGGTTATGGTGGTGGATAATTCCGGCAATTTGCCTCTATCCATTACTGACGTGGCTAGTACTAAATTTTTATCCGGATGAACCATCGCGTATGCAGTGGAATGATCGGGAAGCCTTCAACCGCAAATATATTGCTCAACTGTCGCAGCTACCGGCCCCTGAGCGGCAACAAGTGATCCGCCGTCTTGGAGGTCCGGATATTACGGAAGCCGTCAAGGTGCAACAGGATATTTATCAGTTGATGTACTACCGAACCAAAAGATCGATTTCCGATGGCATAACCACCAAAGATGAGTGCAGCCCCCTATTATTCAAAAATCAGCGCTTAATTGCGATCGAAGCACAAGCCCTCAGCCAATATCAACAAGCGGTGCAGTCGGCATCATGAGTAAAGCGCGCCAGCAATTATGGCAGGCTTATCAAAGGCTGGAGTTGTATTTCCAGCAAGCTACGGCTGACGGCGCTGAATCAGCCTTAATCAATGACGCGGAACAACTGGCGGCACAGTTTTGTCACTCTGGTATCAACCTCAACTTATTGTTCAGCCAATTATCGTTAACTCCGGTCGAATTTACCTACTGTAGCCAGTTGGCGATGAAGCAGTGGGTGTTGTTATATACGCTTTCACAACAACTAAAATGGCCAGCAGCTTGCACTGAAAACTTCCTGGCCTGTGCTTTATTCCGTTTGAGCGCCATCGCCGCAAATTTGCCCGCAGCAGGTGCCGAACAACAACAGCAATTACTCAGTAAAGCAGGTTTGTACCGGTTGAAAGTATCCGGCGCGACTTTTAGCCATCGCCAGTGGCGGCAACTTTTGACCGACAGTAGTCTGCCCAACGGGCAAAAAACTGCATGGCAATTACTGCCACACGCCAATGCCATCCAGCTCTGTTGCCAACTCGCCTTTGCCATTACGCCAACCCAACAACGTCCAGCCGTTGGATTGGAGCAGGCTTTGCGGCAGATTTGCCTGCAAAGTGCCTATGCGCAGTTACAGCCACTGGCATGGCAACTGGCCGCGGTAGGGCCCGCGCTTTATCTTTGCGGCCGTTTTTGCAGTGACAGTATCGGCAATTTGCAATTGATCACGACGATTCAACCAGAACTCAGTGGTCATTTATTTGATATATCGAGCAAAAAGTTAATCAGCCAACATCAGCCTATCACAGAGTCAAGCCTGAAATTACTGGCACCACGCCGGTTACCCGACCAGCAATGGCTGGATTACTTTAGTCATGCCAGTCACGAAGAGTTTCCTTTGTTGCCACCGTTGGATTTACTGCAATTGCATCAACTGGATCCCAATCAGTCGATCCGGCAACAAGTTCACTGGCTGCAACAATACCCACAATACAGCGATTTTCTGCGAAAGCAGGCCAGTATGCTCAATCGTCAGCAAAAAACTGTCAGTGAGCTGCAGCATGCCGTCGCATTAATTGGCACTGAGCGCCTGCCGTACCTGCTTAAACAAGCCTGGTTGCAACAACAAATCAAGGTGTTGGCGCAACCATATCGCAGTTGGTTTGCCCAATGGAGTCACTGCCTGGCGCAGGCCTTGTTGCTGTTAACCTCGCAGCAAGCGGCGCTTGCATTAAATCAGGCACAAGCCGAATTATTGGCCAGTTGTGTTAGTTTTACCTTACAGCAAGACGAACCTTGTCGCTATTTACCCTTACAAGCAGCTGGCAGTAAATTGTCCCCCCTGGTACATCAGTGTTACCAGAATTGCTGGCAACATGCTGAATTACCAAGACAAGCGGCGATGCTGGTAACCAGCATGGGGTTGCCAGCGCTGTGGCAAGATGCAGTGTTAAACTTTCGGCACTTTACCGACGTCACCCCACCTTTTCGCCCGGCCCTGCAAGCCAGACTGGTGTTGGCGTTTGCGCTGCAACTGACCGAAGCGCTGTTTTATGGCGTGGTCGCCAGACCACAACAAAGTGAGCAGTTGTATTTACAACTTTGTCAGGCCCTGCAATTACCTGCTGCCAACTGGTTGCAATGGTTACAACGCCTTAGTGCTGTCAGCCACTGCAGTTGGCCACTGCAACCTGATTTGTAGTTTTCTTACATCAATACTTGTATCACTTTCGATTATTCCCGCTATTTCCCACCGTTATGACCACTGGTCGGCGCTCAACTGGAAACGAATAACGAAAAATGCTAGGATCACGCCGTTCTTGTCGCCGCCCAAAGACTTGCGGCACATCTTGTCAGACATATGTCTCCCCCCGAATCAGTTAATGTAAGGAATCCTATGAGCGCGCAAACTATTACCGTGATCAAAGGCGATGGTATTGGTCCAAGCATCGTTGAAGCAGCGATTGCCATTCTGGACAAAGCCGGTTGTAATTTTCAGTATGAATATGTCGATGCCGGTCTGACCGCACTGGAAAAAACCGGTGATTTGTTACCACAAGCCACACTGGATGCGATTGCCCGCAACAAAATTACTTTAAAGGGTCCACTGACCACCCCTGTTGGCGAAGGTTTTACCTCCATCAATGTGACCTTGCGGAAGAAATTTAATCTGTATTCTAACGTCCGGCCGGTGATTTCATTTAAGGGCACCAAAGCCCGTTATGACAACATCGATATCATCACAGTGCGCGAAAACACCGAAGGCATGTACTCAGGTGCTGGCCAGGTGGTGAAAAATGAAGGCGAATTGGCAGAAGCCATGAGCATAGTGACCCGCGAAGGCTCAGAGCGCATTGTTGAGTTTGCTTTTGAACTGGCACGGCGGGAAAACCGCAAAAAAGTCACTATTGTGCACAAAGCCAATATCCTGAAATCGACTTCTGGTTTATTCCTGAAAACGGCCCGTGCAGTGGCAGCCCGCTACCCGGATATTCAGGCCAGCGAAATGATTGTCGATAACGCCTGTATGCAACTGGTGATGAACCCGCAACAATTTGATGTCATTGTCACCACCAACCTGTTTGGCGACATCCTGTCTGATTTATGTGCCGGTTTAGTCGGTGGCCTCGGCATGGCGCCTGGTGCCAATATCGGCAAAGATTGCGCCGTATTTGAAGCCGTGCACGGCAGTGCGCCGGATATCGCCGGCAAAAATCTGGCCAATCCAAGCTCAGTGATCCTGGCCTCGATTCAGATGCTGGAATACCTCGGCATGCAAGACAAGTCAGCCAAAATTCTGGCAGCCCTGACCGATGTCATTGCCAGCGGCGATCGCACCACCCGCGATTTAGGCGGCAGCCACGGCACCACCGACTTTACTGCAGCGATGCTGGAACGGTTATAACTATGTTTTGTCAGACGCCGGCAAGTGCCGGTGTCTGAATTTACCGCCTGCCTCATTATTCATTGACTATTGTTGCTGTCAATTCCGCAGCAGCAACCTTACTTCTGTAGCCCAGTAAAACCCCGCTCTTGTCCTTCTTGTTGGCATGCGCTTGATCAGCATCAAATAAAATACTATCACCGTCATCACTCGCCGCCTTTCAATCCTGTGCTCAACGTTGTCAACAGCACGGACAGTTTATGCTGACGCAACTTCGATTCTAAACCGGCATTATTTCTCTGAGCTAAGACTGCATGTAGGGCGCAGAGGTAACTTTAAATCTAACTTTTTGAATTATAAAAATACATATTTTTCTATATAAATTTACATAAAAAGCATTTACAAGACATACAATGGTTCATCTTTCAGGTTGAGGATTGTACAAATATGCGGAACGTAAAAATTTTATTGTTACTGGCTATCATCGCCTGCTCGCTGCCGGTAAGGCTATTTACCAGATAGTAACTTGTCGTAGCACTTATACTTCACATGATGATGGCGTCCACTGGAGCGCAAGTAAAACCTGTTATGTCAGCGGCTATCCAGGCAGAGGCTATTGGAATATTCCCAATGATCGCGAAAAACCTTTATATATCGAAGATCCGAGCCATCATATCCTGGTAGACAGGTCAGGTGCCCACAGTACCAGCAAAGAAGTCGCAGTCAATTGATGCAAAGATGAAGTGGATGCAAATTTTCGCCAATCTAGTCGAGGTGTGCTATTGGTACTGGGGTAACAGCTTACATTTGTTCAAAGCTCGGAAATATTTATGCTACGGCCGCTTGTGGGATCGCTTTCGGCTTTGGAGTGAACGAAGCACTGCTGTATTACGATGGCGAAAGAACAGCGGACAGCAGAACTTGCGAAAGCATGGGGCATTAATACAATAATGAAATTTACTTTTGTCTTAACTAAATTTTGTCTTCACTAAAGGGGCAGCTATGCTTGGTTTTTCCATCAAAAGGCAGACTAACGCGGCAATCAGCAAAAAATCGCAACAGATCGTAAAAAATGCCAACGCTATACACTTGATATATTTTGGTTTTATACTTTTTATTGCTATTTTTTTATACCACTATGAGCATATTGGCAATTGGATGTAGTTAGGTTTTTTCTTAGGTGGTTTTGCCGAATCGGCGAAAACCCGTTATCTGGCAGAATATATCCGCCGTAAAGCAGATGTAGACAATTAAAAAAGCCGCAGTCCTACTGCTGTTGTTTACTTTGACTGCTGGCAGCTGGTTTTACTGGGCTGGTGATGGAAGTACAGCCCCTGTTGAACAGGTTGTTCATACCAATAGCACGCAGTCCGCGCCCGCAACGGTGCTATTACAACCTCAGCCAGCCAGTGCTGTTGAACACGCAACGACTGAACTCTGTAAAGTGACCACACCGGAGTTGCAGTTACAGCAGTTGATGGCCAGTCAACATCAACTGCGACAACAACCAACACCAGTCAATACAGAGCGTCGCGCAGTTATTTCCAATCGGGTATTTCTGTTTAATGCCACTGCCGCCCAATTACCGTCCTGTTTTATGCCTTGAACTCACAAACAAGCGCCCTGACGAAACAGCCATCACAACTACCGGTAATTTTTTGCGACAAAAACCCTGATATAGCGCAAGTCGATATTTTTTTGCTATGGTAAGGTGTTGCAGCAGAACAAGATCTGGCCGGGGATAAAAGATGGATTGGTTGATGAGCCTGTACACCACAATAGAACGCACTTTTTTCGACACGCTGAGCAAAAAAATCATCGGCAATATCGGGTTTCTAACGATTATTTTCTGGCTAGCGCTGGTGTTTGCTTATCCGGCCGATGGTTCAGCTGGCAGTGGTTGGTGGATCACCCTAATCGGCGGCAGCCTGGCGTTTTTCTTTACCATCTTTTACCTGATTTTTCTGATTGTCCGGCCGGTACAGGCCTTGGTGAAAGCACTGCACGAAGCCAATCGCAAAGGCACAGATCTGGATCATAAACTGCCAGCATTCACCTATGATGAATTTCGCACTTTATCCGAAGAATACAATCAGTTTGTCAGTCAGCTCGGTCAATTGCTGACCGGTTTACATCAGCAATCACAGCATACCCATCAAATTAATGAACAAGTCAGTTCGGCCGTCAAAACCACCCGCCATCATTTACATGATACTGAGCGGCGCAGCGAACAAATCCGCAGTGAAAGTGATTATGTACTGGAGCATCTGGCGACTATTGTCAGTAGCAGCGATCAGATGAATCAAGTGGCGCATAACACAGTGCAAAGTGCGTCTAACGCCAGTCAGAGTATGGTGACGTTATCGAAACAACTGAGCGGGATTGTCAGTTTATTGGAAACTTTTGGTGCCACAGTGCAGGGCTTGCAACAAAATTCAGAAAACGTGCGGCAAATTCTGCAAATGGTAGAAAACTTCTCCGATCAAACGAATTTATTAGCACTAAATGCCGCTATTGAAGCCGCTCGTGCTGGTGAAGCCGGTCGGGGTTTTGCCGTGGTTGCTGATGAAGTTCGGACCCTGGCGGCAAAAGTGAATGATGCCACCCGGCAAATTTCGGGCTTTCTGAACGATATGGAAAGATTGGTGCGGGAAACAAAACAAGAATCTGAGCGCCTGAATCAACAGGCGGCCCAGGCACAACAGGATATCGGCGCCACCAACAACGAATTTGGTCAACTCCAGCAGCAACTGGATCAAGCCCAACATGGGGTGGCGCAAATTACCCAATCAGTGTTACAACTGGAGCAGCGTTATCAACAAACTCATCAACATTTAACTGCCATTGAGCAAGGTACCACCGACGCTTATCAACAAATGTCGTCAATAGAGACTGCCGGTCAAACCCTGCTCAAGGCCACTGCGGATACTCAGCAACAACTGAGCAGATTTGGCCACCGCTAATTGAATCTTGGGGCCAGCGATGGCCCCTTTGCGCCCTTATGATTGACTGCGTCCACGCTGTTCAACCAATTGTAATACCGCCGGATGCGTGATTTTGCGTTCAGGCGAGATGGCATAAAACACTTCTCGCACCGCTTCGGTCCGCCCTATCACTTGCACCTGATATTGCTGACAAATATTCTGTTCAATTTGGCTCGGGGCGGAAAAAATGCCCAGCCCTTGTTGGCCAAAGGATTTCATCAAAGCACTGTCATCAAATTCAGCAACGATTTGCGGCACTATCTGCTGCTGTTCAAACCAGCCTTCTAATCGTTGCCGGATGATCGATCTTTTACTCTGCAACAACATAGGCTGCTGATGCAAACAAGCCGGAAAGGCTGTTCCCGCCAGGCGTTCAAGTAACAGCGGACTGGCAAAAAAACTGGTATCTGAACTGGTGATTTCGTGGTTGTACGCTTTGATTGAGCTATTTGGCATCAATGGCTGATCACTGAGCACCAAATCCAGTTTGTTCATTGCCAACTCAGCCAATAATGCCGTCTGCTCACCTTCCCGGCAAATCAGCCGCAGCTGTTGCGGTAACAAAAATACAGGTTTAAGCATTTCATAAATAAAAGCTTTTGGCAGCACATCCGTAATACCTACAGTAAAAGTCTGCCACTGACTAACTTGTTGATGTTTCAGCACGGAGCGGAGTTCATCACCTAACTGAAAAATATCTTCGGCATAACGATAACTCAACCTGCCCATTTCGGTCAGAGACCATTTTCTTCCACTGCGATTAAACAACGCACTGCCGGTACTATGCTCCAGCGCACTGATTTGCCCACTAATGGTTTGCGGCGTGATATGCAATTGCTCGCTGATACGCGCAATACTGCCTTCCCTTGCCACCAGATAAAAATAATAGAGTTGATTAAAATTGACCGGTGTCATACAGGACCTCAAAGTTTAAATTCGGTTTAATCGACATTATATTCAGATTTATTCGAGTTTACCTTAAAATCACCCTGAGGTATAACTGTCAGCACTTCATGTTGTGATGCCGTACCGGTAGACAACCTAGTTGATAAACCACGAGGAGTTGATCATGGATACACTTCGTCAGCACAGTTACAGCGGCACCTTGTCTGCCGTTGAAAGCAATAAAGTGTTACGCAATACCTATACCTTATTGGCAATGACGCTAACGTTCAGCGCAGTGATGGCAGGCATGAGCAGCAGTCTGAATTTACCGCACCCGGGTCTGATTATTACCTTGGTTGGTTATTTTGGTTTGCTGTTTTTTACCACCAAATTCCGTAACAGTGCTTTGGGTATAGTCGGTGTCTTTGGCCTGACTGGTTTTATGGGTTACACCTTAGGCCCAATCATCAACCGTTATCTGGCGCTGCCAAATGGTGGTGAGATTGTGATGTTAGCAATGGCCGGTACCGCGACCATCTTTTTCGCTTTATCGGCTTATGCCCTGGTGAAAAAAACCAACTTTAGTTTCATGGGTAGCTTCCTCACCGTCGGTGTGTTGGTGGCGTTCCTCGGTGGCCTGGCCGCGATGTTTTTCCAGGTCCCAGCGTTAAGTCTGGCAGTGTCAGCCATGTTTGTCTTACTGATGTCAGGCATGATTTTGTGGCAGACCAGTGAAATAGTGCATGGCGGTGAGACCAATTACATCATGGCGACAGTTAGTTTATTTGTCTCGATTTTTAACCTGTTTACCAGCCTGTTGCAGTTACTCGGCTTTATGAACAGTGAAGACTGAGTGCCAACTGCAACCAAAGTAAATGTTTGACTGCTTGTTGTTTTAGCTGATTGTGAATGTTTCATAGTACCCCGAGCGTCGTGACCTATCCGCTCTTTTGCCCCGGTAATTACCGGGGCTTTTTTTATTGGGCAGGAAGGGCCGACATTTCACTGTTTTCCCGGATCAGGCTTTGACCACAAGCTGAAGTTTTTTGATAGCGATACAGGTCACTGTCACAAAGCAACTCCCAGTCGGCATCCTTCAGCGCCATGTTTAGCCGGGCCATCTCACCAAGTGACAACAAGCCAAAGCTTTTGGCATATTGATACTGCAGTGTCAGCTTGCTGTAATTGTTGATGCCGGTTAATTCGGGTTATAACAGGAAATTAAATTTTGGTTTCTCGACCTGCCACAGCAACTGCTGAAATTGCTGCCAAAATGGCGTAGCAACTGCAGCATCCAACTGATACAGATATGACCAACGTTGACTTAATGGGTCAAACTGCTGATTGAGCAGTTGTAAGCGAACCTGTTGCATCACCCGCTGCTGCCGGTGTTGATACGACAGATAAACCACGGCCTTAAGCTGAGTTGGCGTTAATGCCTGCACACTTTGCAACTGCAGCCGCCAGTCACTGACCGGTTCGATTAACATTTCTGTGCTGTAATAAGTACGCCGCAGCCAAGCAGGCTGGGCATCGCGCAATACCTCTGGCTGAGCCTTAAAACCGGCATTAGCTGCCGTCAAATAAGCTTTACTGGCTTGTCCAAACACGCTGCAACCACTGCATGCCAGCACGCATAATCCCCAGCCGATATCTTTGAGACGCAGCATTGCAACCCCCTGTCTTGCTGCACTATTGGTAAGACTCAGCATAACGACAGGCCACAAAAAAGTTGGCAGCAAAATGACAAAAGGTAAATATATGCACTCTAGGGGCAAATTTTTTACACCGACGGCTTCACGCCAGCGACAGACGTACTGCAGTTGCAGTACATCTGCTCAAACACCCCACTTAATGCTGATGTTGTCCCGGTTTTTTCACTGTCAAATCAACGGTAGAAGGCATCGCTGCTTCGGCGCTGTAAGGTGCAGGTAAAGATCCTTGATACTCAGTGGCGACAGTACCAGCAGGTTGGCTAAACCAACCGGGATCACGATAATCGGCGGCAGCTTGATCCGGCCGAACTTTTAACACACTGAACATGCCGCCCATGCCAATAGCACCATAAGGCCCCTGGCCTGCCATCATTGGCAAGGTATTGGCAGGTAACGGCATTTGCATCTCGGTCATATCAGCCATGCCGCGTTCCCCCATCGCCATATAATCCGGCACCAGACTATTGATTTTTTGCGTCAAACCGCTTAAATCGGCGCCAATCAAATTGGTCATCTGATGCCCCATCGCATTCATCGTATGATGGGATTTGTGGCAATGAAAAGCCCAATCACCGGGTTCATCCGCCACAAACTCGAGCTGGCGCATTTGACCCACCGCAATATCAGTGGTGACTTCCGGCCAGCGTGCGCTCAGTGGTACCGCGCCACCATCAGTGCCAGTCACCATAAATTCATGGCCATGTAGGTGAATGGGATGATTGGTCATCGTCAAATTACCGACCCGGATCCGCACCTTGTCATGCTGGCGCACCACTAAGGGATCGGTCCCCGGAAAGACCCGACTGTTCATGGTCCAAAGATTAAATTCGGTCATCGTGGAAACATTCGGCGTAAAACGTCCAGGTTCAATGTCGTAGCTGTTGAGTAAAATGCAAAAATCGCGGTCAACCGCGCTGAAAAGCTCGGAGGGTAGTTTCGGATGTGTCACCCAAAACCCCATCATCCCCATCGCCATTTGGACCATTTCATCGGCATGCGGGTGGTACATAAAAGTGCCGGGCCGACGCGCCACAAACTCATACACATAAGTTTTACCAGGCGCAATAGCGGCCTGGGTCAGTCCACTGACGCCATCCATGCCATTGGGCAGGCGCTGACCATGCCAATGCACTGAGGTGTGCTCTGGCAGTTTATTGGTGACAAAAATCCGCACTCTGTCGCCTTCCACCACTTCAATGGTTGGGCCTGGCGACTGACCGTTATAACCCCACAAATGTGCGGTCATGCCAGGTGCCATTTCGCGGATCACAGGTTCTGCCACCAGATGAAACTCTTTCACCCCCTGCACCATCCGCCAGGGTAATGTCCAGCCGTTTAGTGTCACCACCGGATGATAAGGCTGCCCAGCCGCTGGCGTCAGAGGTGGCATAGTGGCGGCACTGGATTGACTGACAGCTTCCGGGATCGCCGCCAACGCCACTTTGCTGACGGCACTGGCACCGGCAGCTGCCGTGATAGCGCCAATGCCTTTGAGTAAATTACGTCTTGAAATCATGCTGACTCCTTAATGCGCAGCGGCGCTATTCACTGAATTGTTATCTGCAACACCGGCATTGCTGTTAAGCAATGTCACTGGCGTGGCGCCCAGCATGGCTTGCTGCAACGCCACTTCGGCCAGATAAAAATCGCGCTGGGCGTTAATGGTGGCCGTGACGGCCTGGACCTGGCTGCGCGCTTCTTGCAACAAGCTAAAAACATCCAGCAACATACCGTTGTAACGTAGCTGATTTTCTTGCTGAATTTGCTCGGTTAAGCCAAGGATATGCTGTTGATAATGACGGGCAATGTGATACTGGCTTTGATAACTGAACCAACTTTGCCGTAGTTCATACCGGGCTTGTTGTCTGGCCACTTGCAGTAATGCCTGCTGTTGTTGCAACCTGGCGCGGGCTTTATCGCGCTGACTTTGACCGCCATCAAATATCGGCAGTTTAACTGCCAACTCCAGACTGCGCTCATCAGCATGCTGTACTGAGCCGCCAGCCGTCAGTTCCCCCTCAGCACCGGACGGGTTTTGTTGTGCCAAACCCAGCTGTAATCTGACTTGCTGCAGTTGCTGCGCTGCCAGTTGTAGATCAAACCGCTGCGCCAAAGCCTCAGCTTCCAGCGCTGGCAAGGCCGGTACCGGTAATTGTTGTGGTAAGGCGGGCAAACGTGTCGGTAACTTTAATAATTGCTGGCTATCGAACTGCTGCTCAGCCACACCCAGGCTTTGTCCCATCAGGCCCAATTGCAACAACAACTGTTGGCGACTGGCAAATTGCTGCTGCTCTGCCAGCGCCAATTGCAGTTTGGCATCGGCCAGATAACTTTGTTGCCGCGCTAAATCCAACTGACTGAGATTGCCAATGGCTTTCAGTCGCCCAGCCAGTTCAGCGCCGGCCTCGGCGGCCTTGATCACCTGTAGCTGGTATTGGTAACTCTGACAGGCTGCGACCGCTTGATAATAGGCACGCTGGGTATCGCCTTTGAGCTGCACTATAGATTGCGCCAATTGTAACTGCTGCTGATATAAATCACTGCTGGCAAGTTGGCGCTGGGTCGGTAAAAAAATCAGCCCAATTAAATCAAAAGAAAATTCCAGCTCAGTTTGATAACCTGAGTCAGAACGACTGCGTTTGATACTCAGCCCCGGATCGGCAGGTCGGCTTAATTGATTAAAATCAGCTTCTGCCACGCCTATTGCGGCTAATTGTGCGCGTAAAGCCGGATTATTCCACAGCGCCAGCTTCACCGCATTGTCGGCGCTTAACTCATGCTGCAATAACTGCACTAATTCGGCGTCAGTGGGCGTTTGCCAAGGTAACTGACTGAGCCTCTCTGGCAACAGATCTGCCGGCAGTTGTTGCTGCAGCACCTTGTGACTGGCTGGCGCAGTGGCACAACTGGCCAGTAGCAGCACAGCTGTGAGTGTCAGCACTCTGGTTGTCAGTCGATTAGTGGTGAGCATGCGGCTGCTCCTTGACCTCTTCGGTATGAGGTGTTGCCGGCACAGCAGCAGCCTCCTGCAGATAAAACTGCCAGCCACCTAATCGCAATACCTGCTGATTGGCTTGTCGCCAGTCTTGCAGCGGAACCATCGCAGCTGGCATCAAATCTGCCAGTGCTGTTGGTGCGGGTACGACCGACACTTGAATTGTGGCAGCTTGATGCTGATGATGCTCCATGCCTTGCTGGTGCTGCATAGCATGATGGTGGTGCTGCGCAGCAGGCTCAATAACCGCTTGCAGCGGCGCGGCAAAAGTAGCAGTCACAGGCCAGCACATCGCGGCGCTGAGCCATAATAAAGTAAGTTTTGACATCGTCTCGTCCAACCAATAACAGTGAAGAACTAACCATTGCAGCTAAGCTGGGCTTGCTGTAGGTCATAGGGAGTACTTGGGTGCTATTTAGGCTTGCTGGACGAGTTTTGGTGGACGTTCAGGTGACGCCAACCAAACCAGCGGTGGTTTTGGTAAGCGGAAGTAAGCAGATTGGTCAGTATAAAGGCTGGCATGCCATAATTCAGAAGCGACCATCATGGCGGCAGCTGCACCACAACTGTGACAAGAATAACAATAATGCGTGCCGGTTTGACTGTGCTCAGTGTCGGCAAGGGGGGCTGCATGCTCACCGACAGCCTCAGTAATCTCGACGGCATAGTCCGCACAATGCTGATGGGCCGACTCAGACGTCAGCAACTGTACACTGGTTGCTGTCGACATCATGCTAGGCTGCGGTTCCGACATGGCAGCACAAGGCAACACACTGGTTTTCACCAGCATGACCAGAATGAGCAGCCATAACACAGATTTTTGCAGCATTGTTGCACGCACCTTTTTCGTGTTTTCCACTTCAACTGCAGGCACAAATCACTGACGAAGTTATCGTTGCAGTTTTTCCAGCAGATAAAAGCTGCCTGATCCTAGTGATTCCGCCAGCAAAACGCAAGCCACTCCATTCACAGCGAAAATAAATCAGCCTGGCTGTTTTAAGCTAAGCTGATGAAAGCAATGCTTATTAAGCAATAAAATTGAAAAATAACGTTGTATTCGCACAATTAAACTGAAATAAAGTTTGACGTACTGGCTAAACCCTATACAATGGCCTCAGTTTGAAAGTTAGTACCATATTTATGCACACCGAACAGTTACTGTTGTATTAGTACGTCCTGTATTCATAAGTCATAGCACCACTTCCAGCACCACCGCCTGATACCAGGCATATTATCAAAATAGATACAGGATACATATCATGTCTAATACAACTACCGGTACAGTAAAATGGTTCAACGAAACTAAAGGTTTTGGTTTCATCGAACAAGCTTCAGGTCCAGACGTTTTCGCTCACTTCAGCGCAATCGCCAGCACTGGCTTCAAAACTCTGCAGGAAGGCCAACGCGTGTCTTTCACAGTAACTCAGGGCCAGAAAGGTCCTCAGGCTGAGAAAATCGTTGTTCTGTAATTAGAACTCCGATTTGGTAAGTTCGTCTTACCAACTTAAAATCAGGGCGACTCTTCGGATGTTGCCCTTTTTTTATGCCTTGTTTTGCCTTCGGGCTGTCGTTATATCACCATGCAGCCTGATGCTGCAGTACCACAGGATTAAATTGTGAGCAATTTAACATTTGCCAGTCTGGCTCTCCCCATTGCTATCGTCGAAAATCTGACCGGCTTAGGTTATACCGAAATGACGCCTATCCAAGCGGCTTCATTACCTAAGGTATTACAAGGCTTAGATATTATTGGTCAAGGTAAAACCGGCTCCGGTAAAACCGCCGCTTTTGGTTTGGGCATTTTGGCCAAATTAGCCGTGAAGAAATTTCGGGTACAAAGTTTAGTGCTCTGCCCTACCCGCGAACTGGCCGATCAGGTCGCTGGTGAAATTCGTAAACTGGGTCGTAGTATCCACAATATCAAAGTGCTGACCTTATGTGGTGGTGTCCCTTTTGGTCCACAACTGGGCAGTCTGGATCACGGTGCCCATATTATTGTCGGCACACCGGGTCGGGTCGAAGAACATCTTGCCAAAGGTTCTTTGAAACTGGACGATTTAACGACTTTGGTATTGGATGAAGCCGACCGGATGTTGGAAATGGGTTTTCAACCCACGCTGGATGCCATTATGGCTTATGCGCCAACCGAGCGGCAGACATTGTTATTTAGTGCCACTTATCCAAAACAAATTGCTGAAATGGCAGCCCGCCTGATGAAAAATCCGGAGCTGATCAAAGTTGAAACCAGCCATTCCAGTGTCACCATCAGTCAGCATTTTTATCAAATTGGCTCCAACAGCGAGCGTTTACAAGCGGTGCAGTTATTATTAAAAGCCCATCAACCTGTCAGCTCTGTGGTGTTTTGTAACACGCGTAAAGAAACGCAGGAAGTAGCTGATGCACTGGCCGATGCCGGTTTTAGCGTGCTGGCATTACATGGTGATCTGGAACAACGCGATCGCGATCAAACTTTAGTCCGCTTCGCCAGCAAAACAGTCTCAGTGCTGGTCGCGACAGATGTCGCTGCCCGTGGTTTGGATATTGATGCGCTTGATGCCGTCATTAATTACCAGTTGGCGCATGATGTCGATACTCATACCCACCGTATTGGCCGGACCGGGCGGGCTGGTAGTTCTGGTATTGCCTGTAGTTTGTTCAGTCCACAGGACGGTTACAAAATGGGTCTGCTGGAAGATGCGCTCAATACCTCCCTGGATGGCGAAGCCTTACCTGCCTTGTCGGTGTTAGACCAGGCGCCGGCCAGACCACCAATGACCAGCTTGTGGATTGATGCCGGTAAACGACAAAAACTGCGGGCCGGTGATGTGCTGGGGGCGTTAACGGCCGATCAGCAATTAAGCCGTGATCATATTGGCAAAATCAATTTATTTGATGATTGGGCTTATGTCGCTGTGCGCAGTGATATTGTCAATATCGCGCTGAATATGTTCCGCCAGGGCATTAAAGGTCGCAATATTCGCGTCAAAGTCGTTAGTTAATTTGCTGCCATGACAGCGGCCTTAAACCGGCCGCTGGGATTGCTTCGTCAACAACAAACCAAGCTGCTGAAAATAACCTAACCACAGCGCCGCCAACTGCTGACTTTGGGCAGCATCCGGATACAAACCGGCGGTCACCGCAGGTCCAGCTAAACAGCCGGAAACCAAAAAGCTATTGCGTAGCGACTGACGCTGCAACATCTGCTCAAAAGCCCGCGCAGCCATTTCCTCCGGCCTGGCGTAATAACACAATTGAAGCGCCGCATCATAAGCGCGACAACGCTGAAAAAACTCGCTCGGTTGCAGGCCATCGTCAGACAAAAACAGACAAGCAAAAGCTTGCGCCAGTAAATCATTCAGCGGATGTGACACCAGCTCTAGTTGTTGCAACCATTGGCTACTGGCAAAAGCCAGCCGTGCATTTGACGGTAGTTGCAACATGCGCGGGGCAATATAATGATCAAAGGCATGAAACCACTCGTGCGCCAAACTACCGCCACCAGCATTTTTCGCCAAGGCTAAAATCCGCCCCTGCGGCTGATAATGTGCGCAACTGCCAGCGCTGCCACCAATACCAAAGGTCAGCGCCAGCGTCTGATTCAATGAAATCACCGACAACGGCACCTGAAGTAGCAGTTGTAAATCAGCCAAGGCGTCAAAAAACAGATTCGCTGCCAGCTGTTGCTCAGCCGCAGTCACCCAGCGCCCGACTCTGATACTTTGAAAACCAAAAATCTTCACAATATCCGCAAAGCTGACATCGGCCCCGGCCCGGTGCGAGGGACCGGTTCTGTGATAAGGCCGATGTAACCGGCCTGTCGCAGGCTGCATAATTGACGCCTTAAGGTAAACGCAACTGGCGACCGCCATCCAGTGCCAGCACCCGGCCCGTGATGTACTGGCTTTGCAATAAATAGCAAAGGGTCGACAGCACTTCTTGCGGACCTGGTGCGACCCCAAGTAACGATTTCGCTAAAGCTTGCTGCTGATATTCAGCACTATCGCCCTGATTAAACATCAACAGCGCTGGTGCTATGGCATTCACTTTAATCGCAGGCGCTAATTGCCGGGCCAGCGACAAGGTTAAATTTTCCAGTGCGGCTTTCGAGGCGGCATAAGCCTGATGTTTTTCACTGCCAACACTGGCGACAAAATCTGTCAAATGAATAATATCGGCTTGGCCGCCGGCCGCGGTTTGTGCTTGCAACAACGGCAATAATGCGCGGTTCAGCAGATAGGCCGCCCGACTATGAATGTGTTGCATGGCATCAAATACTGCTGCATCGGCCTGCAATTGCTGCAATAACGCCGCCGGATCTGCAGCGGACAACTTCAATGGTGCCACTGGCAACACCAGATCTTTTTGCCAGGCCGAAGCATTATGGATCACCGCGCGCAAGGTTGGCGTGATAGCGGCAATCTGCGTTACTAACTCAGCGATGGCTGCAACTGAGGTTAAATCTGTCGCAATACAAATCACCCCAGCCTGGCGTAATTGCGCAACTGCGGGATGTTCAGTGCGATAGGTGATAATCAATTGATAACCAGTTTGTTGAAGGGCTTGGGCACAATATAAACCGACGCGCTGTGCGCCACCGGTCAGTAGGATCACAGCTTGCGCCTGGTGAGCATCTGGTAACTGCATGTCTGACTCCATCAAGACTTGAGGCGAAGTATTATCTTTTGTACTGGGTTGGGCAATAACCACGACTCACGGCCGGATCGCGCAGTTTTAAATGTTTGGTGGTTCGGCCACTCACTCTGGTTCGCCATAATTGAAACGACGACCGACTGAGTTCTCGTCTTAACAATTGCACCAGTGCTGCTGGCGTTAATTGGTATTGTAATCTGATAGCTTCAAAAGGTGTGCGATCTTCCCAAGCCATTTCAATGATCCGGCTTAAGTCAGCTGGAGAAAATTCGGGTCTGTTCATCAGGGTTCCGCTGCGGTAATGGCTGCCAATACCAGCCTTGTTGCATGGCTGTTGGACATTACGCAACGAGGGCGCTATTGGATCTGCGCATTGCCCAGCCTGTAACTGGGCAATGCGATCAGCTGTCGACCTGAGCGGTAAACAGTGACACCATGATTAAGCCGGTGCTTTCATCCACGCTGCGCACCAACCGTTGTTATTAACTAACTTGGCTGGAAAAATGTTGCAAGGCCGCCACTCGGCTTTGGCATCACCTTTAATATGCGCACAATTACTACAGGATGATCCTTCCACTGTCGACTTATTCACATACTTCATGGCCACAGCTAATGGATCATCTGCTTTGATTTGCTCATCTGCCATGGCGCGTAAACTGATGCCTCCCATGGTGATACCTACGAGGCTGGCGGTGGATAATTTCAGAAAATTACGGCGATCAAGTTGACTCATTTGTTCACTCCACTGGTTATTTTCGATGTTTTGCAGTTATTCTTAAATTATTTTTTAGTGTTACTGCGCTGTCCCGGCATGGAAATACCGCAACAACGACTGCCGTAACAGGTCTTGCAGGCTGTTATACGGCGTTCAGTAGATTATGGATGATTATGCCGGACTTGCTGGCCACAGAAATTGATCCGGCGCATAAACCGCGCTAAAAGCATGAACCTGGGTCAGGCAATGATGGATCTGGACGCGTTGTTGCCGTCACACCAGGTTGATAGCAGGGAAAGTTGATGAGAAAAGTACTGCCACGACCCAGTTCACTGCGCACTTCAATACTGCCCCCATGTTCGTCAACGATAGCTTTACACAACGATAACCCAAGGCCAGTGCCTTTACCGACATCTTTGGTGGTAAAAAATGGGTCGAAAATCCGACTGAGATGCTCAGGCGCAATACCGCTACCATTATCCGTGATTTGTAATTGCACCTCAGTGCCGAGTTGACGACTAGTAATCACTATTTGTCCCATTTTTTGCGTCATGGCTTGGGCCGCATTCATCACCACATTTAAAAACACCTGGCTTAGTTGCGACGGATTCGCCAGCACGGGCGGTAAGCTTTCCGTTAACTGATATTGCACCGTGGTTTTATTTTTAATTTCACTGAAAATCATCCGCATCGTACTTTGCAAAATGTCATTGACCGAAACTTGCTCCATCACACCGCGGTCCGGATGAGAAAAACGACGCAAACTGTTAATAATATCCCGCAAGCGCATCGCCCCTTCCAAAGAATCATTGATCAATTCCACACTGTCGGTCAGGATAAATGCCAAATCCTGTTGTTGGGCTTCAACAGTGATGTGTTGGAGTAACTGCAGGTATTCCGCACTGCCAGGCTCAAGGCGGCTTAATTGCTGATAAGCCGCGATCATTTGATTATAAGTGTGTAAATACGCCTGGAATGTACTGATATTACTCAGTAAATATCCCAAGGGATTATTCAGTTCATGGGCGACCCCTGCCGCCAACTGCCCCAGCGATGCCATCTTTTCCGATTGGATCAGGCTTTGCCGCATTTGTTGATGTTGTTGCTGCAATTGTTCCGATTGACGCAAGATCTGCCGGGTTTCAATCCGCTCCATGGTATTGGCAGCAAAACCGACAAACTGATTAATCAGTAATTGTTGACCCGCGTCAAAAGCACCGGCCTGGCTATCAGATAACAACAAATAATAAGCCGCTCTACTGGTGTGAAACGGCTGAATCAACAATGAAGTACAAGCAGGCCAGCGGGCAGCAAAATGTTGCTGCCAAGCGGATGACGAGCGCACGTCAAAAAAGTTGGCGGCATCTTTGGGTAAAAATGCCAATAACTGCTGTTGTTCCACACGACTCAATTCGGTGACAGGCAAAGAACTGGCAAGCACTAACACCTGTTGCTGTTCAGTCAGTTGCAAAATAGACGCTTGACTGAAATGAATAACGTCTTTGAGCAAATCAAAAAACTGCAGGAAAATTTCTTGTTTATTGTCCAGCGTCAGCAGCGTATTTAAACCACGCAGGATCAACTGATTAATTTGTTTATAGTGCTGCAGTTGCTTATTTTCGAAGGTCAGCTCTATCACTTTCTGCTGCAGATGCGCTGCTCGTTGCATGGTCTCTCCTGAAAATAAATAACCTACCCGTAAAGTTGCGCCTAGGTTTGGGGTTCTTGCAATGGCTCAGTATCAATTTGAAAATATAAATCTGCCGCCTGATCCGCCAGAATTTGCTGCAACTTTGCCAGACTGGCGCTGGTTAACACGTAACCCTCTGGTAATAAAAGCATATTTTTCTGATTATAGACATTATGTTTCAATCGCATGCCGGGTTGCAGTTGTTGTAAGTTAACGCCGGAACTGAGCGGTTGCAGCTCAGGCGTACTGGTCTGCTGACTAAGTACCTCCGCCAGCGCCATGATCACCAGCGGATCATAGACAGTGCCCTGCTGCGCGCGAAGATGTGCTAACGCCGCCGCAGAACTGAGTTTGACCGCCAATAACCGGCCTTGGATCAAGCCCTGATAATCACGCGCCACCGCCACCACCCGGCTGCCAAGGGCTATTTGTTCGGCATGTTTGCCCGCCGGATAACCCTGCCCATCAAACTGCTCGTATTGACTGCCAATCATGTCTGCCACTCCTGCCAGCGCTGGCGCTGGCGACAAAATTTCCGCAGCAAAACGGACATGCTCACGATATCTTTGCCACTCTTTGGCATCCAACTGATACCAGGTTTTTTGCAGTAAGGTTGGCGCCAAGCCGGTTAAGCCTATTTCTAACAGTTTGCCGGCCAAGGCGATTTGTTGTTGCTCGACCGTAGTCAAACCCATTTGGCGTGCCAACGCTGCCGCCAGATAACTGACACTGATGGCAAAGCGACCATCAATCAAGGGATGTACATTCATCTGGTTGTACAACACTTTGAGCAAATACATATGATTATGCTCGATTTGCCGCAAGCTCGCTTTGAGCTGCTGTAAACTTTGTTTGAGCTGAATAGTCCGACGCTCAACCTGCGCCTCAAGCTGCTGATTTAACTGACTTAATTGTTTATTTTTCAGTTCAACCTGGTGTTGTAATAGCTGATTATGCTGCAGTAACATCGCAAATTGCATGCCCTCACGAATCACAGTCACCAGCGCATCATTGTCCCAGGGTTTGGCAATATATCGTTGAATTTTGCCCAGATTCACTGCCGCAATGGTGGATGCGATATCGGCGTATCCCGTCATCAGGATACGAAAAGATTCCGGTTGGTATAAAGCAGCTTGTTCTAAGACTTCAGCGCCACTGATGTCCGGCATTCGCATATCAGAAATGATGACTTCGAATTTTTCGTTTTTCAGCCGCTCTACCGCAACCCTGGCATCCGATTCCGTCACGACTTCGATATTGTGACTGAGCAATAATCTTTTCAGTGATTTAAGGATATTTTGTTCATCATCGACACAAAACACGCGTCCTGTCGTCGCGACCATTTCCGGCAGTAAAGTAATCCAGGGCTCAGTCATGGGGGGCTCCATTTAATCCTGTTGGCACAAAACGATACACCTTTAGTGTAGGACGCAACTGTCCCTTATGTCTCTATTGTCTTGAATAAAATTTATGCTATAGTCAAAAAAACTTCCAGAGCAGGCAGTACCCTATGATGAAAACTCTGAAACCCAGCGAAATCGCTGCTTATTGTGATGTCCATCAACGGACAGTGAGTCGCTGGATTGCCAAAGGAGAGTTAAAAGGTCATAAATTACCGGGTCGTGGCAATTACCGGGTGCAACTGGCAGATTTTTTATTTTTTCTGCAGAAATATCAAATGCCTATCCCTGCCGGATTACCCCCACCCACAGCGCCAACAGTGCTGGCGATTGATGACGAAGCCGGTTATCTGAATGCGTTAAGGAGGTTGTTTAGTAAAAATGGCTTTGCAGTACAAACGGCACAGGATGGTTTTGCCGCTGGGGTTAGTTTGCTCAGTCTGAAGCCGGATTTGGTGACACTGGATTTAAATATGCCAGCGTTGGATGGATTTGAAGTCCTGAGTTATATCCGGCAACATCCGGAACTGACCGCCATCAAAGTGATTGTAATTTCTGGCCTGTCTGAGGTGGATCTCGCCAAAGCCAAAGCAATGGGGGCTGACGCTTGCCTAAGCAAACCCTTTGATAATGCTGAACTACTGAGCATTGCCCACGAGTTAACCCATCATCACTGAGGACCTCGGCATGAAGCGCAAAATTTTGCTGGTCGACGATGAAGTGAATATTTTACGGGCTTTGGACAGATTATTACGCCGCCATGGTTTTGACGTCTTTTGTGCTAGCACTGCAGCCGAAGCTTTAATTCTGCAACAGCAACAACGTTGTCCGGTGGTGATTTCAGATTTTCGAATGCCGCAAACCAACGGTGCCGAGTTGTTGTTGCAAATAAAAAAACAACAAGCCGATACCGTGGGTATGATCCTAAGTGCTTATGCTGATTTCAATTCAGTGGTCGCAACGCTGAATTCGGGTGTTGCCTTTAAATTTTTGCAAAAACCCTGGCTAGAGTCCAGTTTATTGGACGATATTGAGCAGGCGTTTTTACACTATGAGCAACAGAAAAATAACCAGCTCCGCACCTCACTGCTGATTGGGAGTAAAGACGCCCTGTTGGAGTTTGACCGCAGTGGCGTGGTGAAACGTTTTAATGCCAAGGCGCAACAACTGCTGCAACTGTCGGCAGTGGAGTTATCCCAGGCCGTGTTGAGTAGTTTATTCCGCGATCTCAGTGTGCCAGCTCTGGTGGCTTTTTTGCAAAAACAACAATTGAGCCTTGCAGTTGAAACCTATCAGGGGGTAGCCCTGGAATTAATCCATCAATTTAGCGATAGCGGCCACTTATTGCTCCGACTCGAAGCCTGCACCCCATCAATCGCGGCCGGGCAAACCTTAGTCACTGCCGCCGAATTATTGAACAGAGAACAAATTCTGCATGCCACTGATCTCGCCTTGTCCAATGGCCAAGGGCCACTGGCATTAGCCTATCTGGATATTAAAAACTTTAACGACATTCATCATGCCATTGGTTTTGCCGGAGCCGATCAACTGGTTGCAATAGTGGCAGAAACCTTGATCCAACAATTGAGCCGCAGTGGTCAGGTGGCTTATCTGTTTGCCGATCAGTTTGTGCTGCTGCTGTCTGGGTTTGGTCATGAAGCCAACTTGCTTTGCATACTACAACAAGCCCTCAAGAAATTTGAACAACCGATAGCCATTCATAACATTGCCTTACATGTTAGTTTCGATATCGGCTACAGCATGGCTCCAGATGACAGCACTGATGCAAAGAGCTTACTGGAACAGGCCAGAGTGGCTGCACGGAGCCACACGGCGCTGGCAGGTACTTATATCATGCGGTTTGATCAAAATTATGTCGAAGCCAGACGGCGACACTATGCCATTAGCAATGCTTTGTTTGAGGCGATCAGCCAGCAGTCTTTTCAACTCTGTTTTCAACCGAAAGTTAGGCTGGCAGATGGTCAAATCCATAGCGCCGAAGTGTTATTACGCTGGCATGATGCAACGTTGGGAACAGTCTCACCAGCGGTCTTTATTCCAATCGCCGAGCGCGATGGCCAAATCAATGCCATAGGTTTATGGGTACTGCAGCAGAGCCTGCAACAATTGGAGCAATGGCAACAACAAGGTCAGGCCCTGATCCATTTGGCGGTAAATGTTTCGGCAGTGCAGCTGAAAGACCCCCAGTTTGTGCCACAACTATTGGCGTTATTGAAGCAAAAACCGTCCGTCGCCCATTTGCTGGAGTTGGAATTGACCGAGACCACGGCAGTGCAACAACTGGAAGATTGCGCGCTGGTCCTGTCAGAATTACGTCAGGCAGGCATCAAAATTGCGATTGATGATTTTGGTTCTGGTTATTCATCGCTGTCCTATCTAAACCGGCTGCCGGTCGATATGGTAAAGCTGGATCGCTCGTTGATCATCGATTTAGAGCACTCGTTACCCGCGCAGAGTATGGTTCGTCATATCATCCGAATGACGCAGGAACTGAATATTCATGTGCTGGCAGAAGGCGTGGAAAGTGAGATGCAGCTGGAACTCTTGCACCAGATGCACTGTGATGAAGTGCAAGGTTTTGTCTTTAGTAAACCACTACCAGCTCAGGAACTGCAGCACATGTTACAACAACAACCCTTTATGCTAAACCGCACTGGAGTCGAAGCATGACAGCTTTGGTCGCCTGGTTGATCGATGACGACGAACTCATCTTAAGAGCTTTGCAACGGATGTTAAAGCGACTGTGTCCGGGTTGGGATATTCAGTTATTTCAACAACCGGCCTTGATGTTGCTGGCGTTGGAGCAGCAATCGAAACCAAATTTAGTGATCTGCGACCGGGTGATGCCGGATTATAGCGGTGAACAAGTCTTGACTCAGGTTCGGTATCTGGCCCCTGAAGCCGTGCGGGCATTACTGACAGCCGACACCAGTGCAGATATTGTGATTGAAGATTGTGCAGACATTCATCATTTTCTGGCGAAACCCTTTACTGAAGCAGATGTGGCCCTTGTGTTCAGTTGTGCCGAACAGTTGGCCAAACTACCGCTCAACCAGCAGGTACGACAAGAACTAGGTCACCTGAACCAGTTACCAATCCTACCGGCGATTTTCCGGCAATTGCAGCAACTGTTAAAACAACCACAAACCACGGCCCTACAACTGGCAAAACTATTGGCACAGGACGCGGTTTTAACAGGTAAAACTTTGCAATTGGCCAATTCACCATTTATGGGTTTTAGCCGCAAAACGGCCTCACTCGAAGAGTCTGTGCTGCGTTTAGGCTTTAATCTGATTGAAAGCATTGCCGTTTGTTTATATTGCGAGCAAGAACTGCACCGCCAATTAGATCCCGCTTTACATCAACACATCAGCCAACATAGTTACCAATGGGCTGCTTGCGCTCGTCAACTGGCCCATGGCAGTCATTTACCTCAGCGGATCCAAGACTTGGCTTTTATGGCGGCACTGTTCAGTGGTTTGGGCCAACTGGTATTAGCTGCACAGGGTCGGGACAGCAGCACGCTTGCCACTGAGCAACAATGGCAACAACCACAAGCCGATGCGGTGTTAGTGAGTGTGTATTTACTGACTTTATGGGGCTTTGACTCGGTACTTTCCGACATTTTGCTGCAGTTGCCCGAGACAGCGACCGGCCTGAGCGAAGTGTCATTAACAGCGCAATTATTGCATTACAGTCAATGCTTTATCGCTGGCAATTATCAGCAGGCGGAGTTGCCGGCAGCGCTCAGTCAAGGTTGGCAACAGTTGTTGCCGCAGGCACAGCCATGATCATCCAACTGAGCTATCGTCGGCTCGGTTTTTTTACTGCGGTCAGCACTGCTGGTTGGCTGGTTAATTTACTCGCTTTGCAACTGCCACTGCTGATGCCGCTGTTGCTTGGAAATATCAGTGCCTTGCTACTGACCTTAAGACTAGGACCACTGTGGGGACTGCTGTCACTGCCGCTGTTGTTATGGCCGGTGGCGGAAACTGGCTATTGGCTAAGTTGTTTGATGCAGGTTTTAGTGGTCGCGATTGTGTCCGTGCGCAACGGGACTTTTGTCTGGCGGTTGCTGGTTTACGCCCTGCTACTGGCAGTGGTTTTATGGCTTTGGCCCAACCTCTTGCCAACATTACCCGATTATAGTTGGCTGATTTTTTTGCTGTTACTGCTGCATTTTGCCGTGAATTTATACGGTTGCGCCATGTTGCTGGACATTACCGCCAACGAACACACCCTGAAACAACAAAGCCTGCAACACCAGTTGGCCAGCCATATTGCGGCTTATGCCGTGATCCCGGTGTCCTTTGTAGTGGCCGTGGGGTTAAATGCCGCGATAGTGCAGGATTTATCCAGTCAAAATGCCAAACTTAACGAACTCAAGCAACAATTCTCAAATTCCATCCAGCAAAAACTAAGTCATTTTCAGGGTATTCTGGCCTTCAGCAGCCACAATCTGGATGCCAAATCCCCACATCTGTTGTTGCAAAACCTGGTCACGACCACTCCTGAATTTATTTCTGCCTTAGTGACCAACGCCGAAGGTCAAGTGCAACATTATTATAAAGAATTTATCGAACAGGATATTCGCGGCGCTTCCGTGGCACACCGCGCTTATTTTAGTCAACCGAGCCAGACCGGATTACCTTATATCAGTGAAGTATTTCAGGGTGAGAAATTAGGTAATGACTGGTTATTTGCCGTCAGCCAGCCTTATTTTACGGCTGGCAAATTTAGTGGCGTCATTGAAGCCTCGGTATTGCTGACCAAGTTAACGGCACAGTTTCAGCAGCTGATGTTGCCAAAAGGCAGCCATATCGTGTTGCATGACAGTGCACAACGCAATTTATGGAGCAGCCAGCCGTTTGCAGTAGGTCAACCGGTAGATTTAGCCTGGCTGGGGTTAGACCGGCAGCAGCAGTACTTTCAACATTCCTGGTTTAACCCATTATCCGCTGTAGCACTAACCAACAACAGTCATTATTTACTGAGCCAGCAAGTCATCCAGGATACGCGCTGGCATTTGTTGATTTATCAGGACAACTGGCCCCATTTATTGCGTTATCATGCTTATTTGCTATTGGCGTTACTGTTATTGCTGGGTCTGATGGTCGTGATGCGAGCCAGTGCCGCACGTTTTGTCAGTAGTTATACCAATACCTTATCAACCTTAGTGCAGGATCTGGAACAATTTAAACTGGGGCATCCACTGACACTCACCCCAAGGCAATTAGCGCCAGCTCTGGAGTTTGATCAGTTAGCACTGAGCTTGAACCAAATGCAACGGCGCATCAGCTTTACTCATCAACAATTACAAAAAGTTCTGACCGAAAAAACCACCCTCAGCGCCGAGCTGGAGCAAAGAGTCAGTGAGCGTACCGCTGAATTATCTGCTGAGCGCGACCGGGCCACCCGGCTGGCGGAAGCCAAAAATCGTTTTTTGGCCAATATGAGTCATGAATTACGCACCCCGCTGGCCATCATTCAAGGCTTTACTCTGCAACTGCAGAAAGTGCCAGAGTTGCGGCATTATCAAAATGAATTGCGTAGTATCGAATCTAACTGTGTATTTCTACTGCATATTGTCAACGACATTCTCGACAGTGCCAAAATGGAAGAGAATAAATTAAGGCTAGATATACAACAGATTGATTTCCCAGAATTTCTTCACGATTTACGCCAAAGTATCGAGCCAGGCGTCAGCCAAAAAGGCTTGCAGTTTGAATTTGTCCATACCGCTCAATTACCCGCCCAACTGCACACCGATGCGTTTCGATTAAAACAAATCTTGATGAATCTGTTTAGTAATGCCCTGAAATTTACCAGCCAGGGTTTTATCCGCTTCGAAGTTGACTATCAGCCACCGCAGTTATCGTTAACCGTGACTGATTCCGGTATCGGCATCACCCCAACACAACAAAATTATATCTTTGAAGCTTTTGAACAAGCCGACATCAGCACAACCCGACAGTATGGTGGAACCGGGCTTGGGCTTTATATTTGCAAAAAACTGGCTGAATTGCTCGGTATTCGATTTAGCCTGCAAAGTGAAGCTGGCCTTGGCAGCAGATTCAGCCTGGAATGGACACTGCCGCAACCTTGTCCAGTCACCACACTGCGTGACACCATCCAAGCTGTTGCCATTAGCGCAACTGCCACGGTGCAATATCAGGCCACAGTGTTATTAGCAGATGATGTGGCCGAGCTGCGTCAATTATTCCGCAGTATGCTAAGCCGATATGGCTTGCGGGTACTTGAAGCTGACAATGGTGCCGAAGCCTTGACATTGCTGCAGCAGCAGACCATTGATCTGATCCTGCTCGATATGCATATGCCGGTCAAAGATGGCCTCAGCACCTTAAAAGAGCTGCGTCTTGCCGGCTTTCAGCAGCCGGTGCTGGTGTTAACCGCCGATGTGCTCAAAGAGAAACAACTGGAAATGCAACAAGCTGGTTGCCAGCAAGTGTTGACGAAACCTTTAACTGAAGAAGCGCTGATGCAAGCCCTTGCCCCCTATTTAGCACCTTTTCAATCCGATGCGCCAAATCCCCCCCCACCCGACATCCACTATGACGATCTGCAACTCAGTTTTCTGACCAGCCTGACGGCAATACAGCAGCAAGTCACGGACTTCCGGCAACAATCAGCACAAGCAAAGTTGTTGTTGTTGTTGCACAAAACAAAAGGGACCGCAGCTTGTCTTGAATTTAGCCAACTGGCCAATCTAGCCAAAGACGCTGAAAGCAGCCTGCGACAACAACGACCGGCAATCGCTGAACTAGATGAACTCCAGCACCATATCAACACTTTACTGCAAAGCCTGTCGCCTAACGAGCAACCAGGCACTGAAGTTTCAGCCTGAAGCTGAATAGTAGCTGGTGTTAACTGACAAACCATTGCAATTGATGCTGTACATACAAAAATGCCGACACCAACGCCAGGATCAATAACGGCAACAACTTCTTGCGAAAATTAATTTTCATGCCTCAACAGCCTTAATGAGAACTATTTTCATTTAATTTAGCAAAAAGCTTGCATCAGTACCAGACTCGCTCTAGATTAAATGCAAATAATTCTTAATTATATTAAGGTGCAGCAATGGAGCAATGGCAACACTGGATGACGCTCGGCAATCAAGCTTATGCCAACCAACAACTGGCGCTGGCGCAACGTTGTTACCGCCAGGCATTATTTGAAGTCTGGCCGATTTGGTACCACTGTGCTTTTGTCGATTGCCCAGCTGAGTTAACCACCGAAGAAGCCTCCTTACCAACCCTCTGCCTGTCGATCGCCATTCTGAATTTAGCGCAAACCTACAGTCAGCAACAACGCTGGCGGTTGTGTCGCAGTACGTTAAAACAAGGTTTGCATTGGTTTGAGAAAATGCTCGACCAGCAGGCCGCCACCCACCCTGCCAGCATCGCCGTATTACAGCAAAGTGCGCGCTTAAGAGCTGAGTATCAGCTGTGTCAGTTGGCAGCCAGCGAAACCGGCAGTGCTGCGCAGCGAGTGCCGGCTCAGTCTGGCCGGTTATTACTGCATTGATGAAGTGCCAGCCTGAGTGCTGCAACCTATCACTTATTGAAAATAATTCTCATTTAATATAGCATATTTGCAAATGAGAATTATTTTCAGCAGAGGTTCTAATGCCAGTCCGCCTTTTACATCGCCGTCTATGCTTATCGTTGCAAGTTATCAGTTGTGGCTTGTGGTTACTCAGTAGCAGTTGCCAGGCACACGTGCCTTATCTGGCTCCGGAAAGTTTTGAACCCATCCGGGACTGGGTTAGTTTGGAAGCCGCTTTTGCTGATAAATTTTTTCTGCCGGAAGCCAAGTTTGATCAAAGTAAGTTTCAAGTATTCACACCGACGGGCAGTCGCGAGCAACCAACTGAACAAGCCATGGTCCGCAGCCGCACTGTCCTGGAACATCAACTGCAAGCAAACGGCACTTACCGCTTTAGCACGGGTCAACGTTATGGCGCTGTGTTCAGAAGCTGGCAACAAGACGGTAAAACTGTCAACAGCAGGGATCCAAAACAACAACCTCCCGCCGGAGTAAAGCTCAGCAGTCATTTTCAATCGGTCACGCTGGCGGAAACTTATGTCAGCAAAGGCAAACCGGATCAACGGGCATTGCAGGCGCATGGTCAGGGCTTAGAAATTCAATTTATCAGCCATCCCAACGATTTATACATCAACCAACCTGTCATCACCCGGCTGCTGTTTGACGGCAAACCACTAGCCAACACCAGTTTACAACTGCATCGGAGCGGCCAAGCTGATACAGAGCAAAGCCAGCAATTGCGCAGTGATGCCAATGGCGATGTGCAATTTAGCGTGTCGCAGGCAGCAACTTATCTGCTGCTGGTGCGTCATAAAACCAAAGCCCCAGCCGAGGCCAAAGCGCCAGAGTATAGCTACAGCTATAGCGCTGTGGTCGAAATCACTGACTAATCGGAGTCTGCATTATGCCAAATCAAAAAATCGCCCTGACCTTATTTTTAACCCTCAGCAGCATTTACCTGCAAGCAGCCGAACCCGAAGCCGCCATAACAGCCAAACAGCCAGCCCACGGGCCAAGCCAGTCCGCCAATCACAAAATCGGCTTGTCTGATCAATTTTAAGTGCACGCCGCTGCTGCGCTGGCAACTGCGGCCTCCTGTTGCCATTTTCGTCCTGCCTTGAGCCGTTTAGCTCCACCACCGTCCCTGACGGTGGTTTTTTTATTGCCCTTGTCGACTGCTGTAGAGATATAAACCTGATAGCAGCAGCAAAGGCATCAGCACGAGCTGACTAAAAGGATCCTGCTCAAGCCGAAAATTCAGCCATAACACTAATAGCCACTGCATAAGCAGTCCAAGTGCGGCCCAACGGGTGAATTTCATCATTATGCTCCTTGCTTTGGATTGAAGAGCTAGTTTACAAACCCCAGCAAAGCGCCTACAGTGGCAATATTGACACATAAAAGGTTATTAGTGACAAAATGAAACGAGTGCTGATTGTGTTGTATCCAGGCGTTGCCACGGGACAGGTCTGCGGCATGCAGGATTATTTTCGTTTTTGTAATGACTTAGCCAGATTTCAATCCCCCGAACTGACAGAGCCGCTGTATCAGGTACAGTTGGTTGATATCGAACAAAAAAGCAGTCATCAAGCTGGCGCAGTGCTATTTCAGTGCAGTGCCTGGCACTTGGAGCAAGCGGATTTATTGCTGTTGCCGGGCAGCTATGCCCATCACCCGACTGAACTGGCTGGCGTGTTGCAACTGTTCCGGCAACATCCTTTATTACAGCAAGCCCAGCAGTTGGCCATCCCGATAGCCGCGAGCTGTAATGGCAGTTTTGCGCTGGCAGCTGCCGGTCTGCTCGATGGTAAAACCGCTACCACTTGTTGGTTTTTAGCGGATCAATTCCGGCAACTCTTTCCCAAGGTCACTTTATTGATCGACGATAAAGTGTGCCAGCAAGATTTGATTTACACCGCCGGTGCCACCAATGCTTATGTGCAGTTGTGTCTGGCCTTGACCCAACATCATTATGGCAACAGATTCAGTCAGCAAATGGCCAAAATTATGCTGACCGATCCACAATGCAATAGCCAGACCCCCTATTTGTCCTTGCCGCAGCTATCGGCACACCCGGATGACAAAGTGTTTCAAATCCAGCAATTTTTACGTAAAAATCTGGCCAGGGAACTGGAGCTGGCCGATATCGCGGCGCAGTTTTCGTTAACGCCCCGCACTTTGTTGCGGCGCTTTAAACAACATACCGGCGACACGCCGATGGCGTATCTGCAAAAACTGCGGATTGAAAAAGCCAAGCAATTATTGGAAAGCAGTTTAAAACCGATTGAGCAATTGCTGCCGGAAATTGGCTACGAGGATCTGTCGTCTTTTCGCAAATTGTTCCAACACTACACCAGCCTCACCCCCAAAGCTTATCGTGAAAGATTTTACCTGGCCGAAACCAAACTGCCGCACTAAATCGCATGTTGAAGGCGCTTTCCGGCGCCAGCGCCTTTGGGTCATTCAAGCAAAACCATTGCCTTGCGCCAGTTTTGTGCTATAAATGAAAGCGCTTTCAATTTATTTAATCCAATAGGTGGCGGCTTTGGCCTGCCAGCTATCATTCAAAACCATCATCGCGGCTGGCAGTAAACACCATCCGCTTTATTTATTTGTTACAAGGAACCTGAGCTATGCCTCCACGCCTGCTCCTCTCTGGTCAAACCGCTGCCATTCGCCTGCTCAGTACAGCGCTGCTGTTACCTGTCATCCTCAGCGCCTGTCAACCAGCAGCGGACCATAAAGCCACTGATGCCACAACGCCCGCAGCGCCCGCACAAACAGCAAATGAAGCTATTTGGCCTAAGTTAAAACTGCCACAGCTGAGCACTCAGGCCGAGCAACAGCAAGTCGCTGACTTATTGCAACAGATGACGCTGGAGCAAAAAATTGCCCAGATGATCCAACCGGAAATTCGCGATATCACAGTGGCAGATATGCGCAAATATGGCTTTGGTTCTTATTTAAATGGCGGCGGCTCTTTCCCTGCAGGCAATAAACAGGCTACACCAGCCGACTGGATAGCACTGGCTGACGCTATGTATCAGGCGTCCATAGATGCCAGTGAAGATGGCTCCACCATCCCAACCATGTGGGGCACAGATGCAGTGCATGGCCATAACAATGTGATTGGCGCCACGTTATTTCCACACAATATTGGGCTTGGCGCTGCCAACGATCCTGAACTCATTACCCGCATCGCCCGTGCCACCGCCCGCGAAGTGATGGTGACTGGGATTGATTGGGTGTTTGCGCCGACAGTTGCAGTGGTCAGAGATGATCGCTGGGGTCGCAGTTATGAAGGTTATTCAGAAGATCCGGCGATAGTGAAGGCTTACTCCGCTGCTATCGTCAAAGGGTTACAAGGCGCGCCGGATGGCGATTTTCTCGGTGCTGAAAGTGTGATCAGTACCGTCAAACATTTCCTCGGCGATGGCGGCACTAACGGCGGTATTGACCAGGGGGATAATACCGCCAGTGAAGCAGATTTATTCCGGTTGCATGCGCAGGGTTATGTTGGCGGCTTAGAAGCTGGCGCACAAACAGTGATGGCCTCTTTTAACAGCTGGCATGGCGAGAAAATTCATGGGAGTCAGTACTTACTGACGGAAGTACTGAAAAACCGCATGGGTTTTGATGGTCTGGTGGTCGGAGATTGGAATGGTCATGGCCAGATCCAAGGCTGTAGCAATGAAAACTGCCCTGCTGCTGCCAATGCCGGCTTGGATATTTATATGGTACCGACCGGTGCCTGGAAACCGCTGTACGACAATTTACTGGCACAAGCCCGGAGTGGTGAAATTCCGGCCAGCCGGATTGACGATGCGGTGCGGCGGATTTTAACGGTTAAAGTTCGGGCTGGATTATTCAGCAAAGCCACGCCGGCCCAGCGGCCATTGTCGGGCAAAACTGAGATTATCGGTTCGGCCGAACACAGAGCTGTAGCCTATCAGGCGGTGCAACAATCCTTGGTTTTACTGAAAAACAATCAAGGCTTGCTGCCGTTGTCAGCCAAACAAAAAGTGCTGGTAACAGGCGCTGGTGCTGACAATATCGGCATGCAAAGTGGCGGCTGGACTATTACCTGGCAAGGCACCGGCAATCAGAACTCTGACTTCCCGGGGGGCAGCTCTATTTACCAAGGGATTGCAGCGCAAGTCACCCAAGCCGGTGGTCAGGTGGAACTGTCGGTCGATGGCAGCTATCAGCAAAAACCAGATGTGGCTATTGTCGTCTTTGGTGAACAACCTTACGCTGAAGGCAATGGCGATATTGATAATCTGGAGTATCAGCGCGGCGACAAAGCCGATTTAGCCATGCTGCGCAAGTTGCAGGCCGCTGGCATTAAAGTGGTGTCCTTGTTTATCAGCGGCCGGCCATTGTGGGTCAATGCCGAACTGAATGCATCAGATGCCTTTGTCGCCATTTGGCTACCTGGTAGCGAAGGCCATGCCATTGCGCCGCTGTTATTCCGCGATGCCAAGGGGCAAATTCAACAAGATTTTAGCGGTAAATTGTCATTCTCCTGGCCAGCTCGGCCTGATCAAACCCAGGTCAACCGCGGTGATTACAACGGCGCAGCAGACGCAGCCCCAACCGGAGCTGCGACTCAGCCGTTATTTGGTTATGGCTATGGTTTGACTTATCAGCAAGCACAACCTGACTGGCTCAATACGGCATTACCGGAACAGGGCTCTGCGGCTGGCCAACCGACTGAATTGGTGTTGTTTGAGCGGGATCTGAAAGCACCTTGGTTCTTTGTCTTGCAAAGCGGTGAGCAAAGTGCGCAGGTCAGCAGCAATCAACAACAGCTCGGCAGTGCAAGTTTGCACAGTTTTGACCGCCAGGTACAGGAAGACGCCCGTGTCTTCAGCACTGATGGTAAAAGCCTTGCGACACTGGCTTTACGCAGCAGTTTCCCACGCGATCTAAGAGCATTTGACCAGGCCGGTGCCGTGCTCAGTATGCAACTGAAACTGGCTGCCCCAGCCACGAAAGCTGTGACAGTGGCGATGCGCTGCAACGAGCAGTGCGCTGGCGAACTGGATATCAGCAGCACCTTAGCGCAACTGACGCCAGGCCAATGGCAAGACGTACAGATAGACCTGAGCTGTTTCACCCGACAAGGGTTGGAGTTAGCACAAGTGGCAGTACCGCTGGAAATCAGCAGCCAGGGTGCACTGCAGCTGAGTTTCTCTAAATTAAGCTTGTTACCAGCAGCCTCGGCGCAAGCCCTCAGAGTACAGTGCCCACTGCCTTAACCTGCGCAGATCCGGAGGCTGGCTGGTGCAGCCTCCCGGATCCTACTGTGAGCTAGCGCGGCACTGCCGCAGTTAAATCTTTCGACATCAGGGCGACATCGCGCACTCCGAGCGACTCGACCTTATCTAACACTTGCCAGCCTAGTTTCAGATAAAAATGCTCCGCATTATCTGCAGATAAATACAACCTCTGCACCCCGAGTTCGCGGGCAATCTGTTCCAGTGCGGTGACAATTTGGATACCCAGCCCTTTGCCGCGCTGATCTTCTTTGACATAGATACCCGCCAGCCACGGCGATAAACCAACTCTAGTGCCATCTTCACTGAGTTTAATACTACCGGCACCAACCAACTGGCCATCATCAACCGCCACCAACGTCAGTGGTAAGCTGTCACGCACTGCCCGTTGCTGTAATGCTGCCGCCAGATCTGCCTGGCTCAGACCAGCCGCCAGATATAAATCCTGCCATTCGGCAAATAATAATTCCGTTAATTCCGGGATCAACTCAGGGTAAGCAGCCAGATAATCGATGTGCATGGCAAATCCTTTTGATACCGCAGTTTAAACTGCGGCTTGATGCTGATATCAATGAAATATTTTTATCAAGATAAAACAAGCGAGACTTGTTGTCAGCACAGCGGTCGCAGAAAAACAGACATTCAGCCGAAACGACAAGGCCGGAAGTTCCAGCCTTGTCGTTGCTTCAGCCTAAAGTTATAGCGGACTCGCGTACGACGAGTTCAGGCGCAAAAATATTGGCCACCGCAATCTGATCATTTTTATAGATATGTCGCAATAACCACAAAGCCGCCATTTTGCCCATTTCATGAATGGGGTTATTGACGGTGGTCAGCTTGGGTGAAATGTAGCGGGCAAATGGAATATTATCGTAGCCGACAAAAGATAAATCTTGTGGTACCCGGATCCCCTGCTCCAGACAGACTGAAATAGCGCCGGACACCATTTGATCATTGGCACATACCACGGCGGTAAATTTTTCGCCGGATCGTAGCAATTGCTGCATTGCCAGCACGCCACCATCCTCTTTGTAGTCCCCTTCTACCAAGAGTGCTGGCTGCCAGGCCACGCCAAATTCAGCCAGCGCTTTTTTATGCCCTTCCAGTCGCTCGTTGGCATCATGCTTACGTTTTGGTCCCGACACATAAGCAATTTGCCGGTGGCCCAACTCCAGTACATGCCGGGTCGCCAGATAACCGCCCAACTCGTTGTTCAGATAAATACAACGTTCACTGATAGCCTCAATGTAGCGGTTAATCAACACAATAGGCGTAGAACCCTGACTGAGTTCAATCAGGTATTGATCTGACACCGCTTCCACATCCAGGATCAGTGCATCACAACCGCGCCCCAGCAAAAACTCAACACTGTCTTTTTCCTGCGCCGCATCACTATGACCCACAGCAATAATCACGTGTTTATTGGCAGCCCGCAGCGAAGATTCAATTTCCGCCATCATAGGCCCATAATAAGGACCATCCAGCTGCGACACCAGAACACCCACACTGTTGGAACTGTTCGAGGCCAGTGATTGGGCAAAGGTATTAGGTCTGTAGTCCAATTCAGCCATCGCAGCCAACACTTTTTGTCGGGTCTTTTCACCGACATTGGTGTTTTTGTTCATCACCCGCGACACAGTCGCCAATGATACGCCAGCCTTTTGGGCAACGTCGTATATAGTAGCCATAAGTCCTTTCATCTGATGTACTTACTCAACGATGACAATTAGCTTATCAGCTTTTCGCTGTCAGCTCTTGCCAAATCCCGGCTAATCACAGCTATTTTTTCATTGGTCAGAATGTACCAGCGCATCACCAACGCCACCAAAATTGAACCAAAGGCCGGATAAATACTGAAGGATAACAAAATGCCTGTTTTGGCAGTGGCCGTCTGTTCGACGTCGGCTTGATAACCATAACCTGCTAATAACCAGCCCGCCGCAGCGCCACCAATGGCTAAGCCTAACTTGATAAAAAAGATAATTGAGGAATACACCATGCCTGTGGTGCGCACACCGGTTTTCCACTGGCCGTAATCGACGGTGTCGGCCATTTTCGCCCATAACAGGGGGGTGCCAGCATTAAAAAACAGGTTCCATAAAATAAACAGGCTAAATGCCAACGTGCTCTGTTCAGCCGCAACAAAATAACTGCCGATACACAGCGCCGCCGCAATCAGTTGAATCGCTATATAAAGCCGGACCTTACAATATTTTTTCGAAAGTGGCTGCGCAATGATGCAGCCAGCAATACTGCCAAACATGCCAAGAGTGATAAACAAGGTAATACTGTCCGGCAGTTGCAGATAATATTTCACATAATAGATCGCCAACGTGTTGCGCAGCACAGAACCAGCCAGCAAAAACAAAGCGGCCACAGATAACACCCGCCACTGATCATTTTGCCATAACGCCTGAAAATCCTGTTTCAGGCTGCCTTGTGACGCCGCGGGTGGTTGTAATCTTTCTTTGGTGCCAGCAAAACAAAGTAAAAACATCACCACACCCAGCACACTCATGGCAGCAATGGTCAACTGATAGCCTTTGGCTTTGTCACCAGCACCAAAATAATCCACCAGCGGTAAGGTACAAGCCGAGACCAGCACACCGCCGAGCATCGCAAACACAAAACGGTAAGACTGAATGGACACCCGCTCAGCCGGATCAGCGGTTAACACCCCGCCCAAAGCACAATAGGGAATATTAATGGCGGTATAGACCAGCATCAACAAGGTATAAGTCGCAAAGGCATACCACATTTTGCCTGTTTCAGAAAAATCCGGCGTCGTAAACGCCAGCACGCTGATCAGACCAAAAGGCAGCGCAAACCACAACAAATAAGGCCGGAATTTGCCATGCCGACTGACAGTCCGGTCGGCCCAGGCCCCCATTAAGGGATCGGTAATGGCATCAATCACCCGCACCGCCAAAAACATGGTGCCAACAAAAGCTGGCGATAAGCCAAAAATATCGGTGTAAAAAAATGTCAAAAACAACATCACAGTCTGAAACACAATATTACTGGCCGTATCCCCCAGCCCATAAGCAACTTTCTCTTTGACGCTGACCATCCCTTTCCCCTGTTTTTGTTGGCTTTTATTGTTATTGGTTTTTTATAGTGTCTCTAGCATGCATCTGGCAGTGTGCGGCTCGCCAGCAACAACACTGCCGTTGATTAAAGTCCTTAACTGGCGCACCAGCGGTGGTCGAGCCGTGATACGTCAAGCGGCGCCATGGCGGCTTTGCAATAAATCACGGTAGGCCAGACCACTTTGTTTAATCACCCGTTGTTGGCTGGCATAATCGACATAAACAATCCCAAAGCGTTTTAAATAGCCCTCAGCCCATTCAAAATTATCCATCAGGCTCCAGGCAAAATAACCCTCCACCCGCACGCCCTGCCGGATCGCCTGATCTAGCGCCAATAAGTGTTGCTGATAATATTGCAGCCGGTCCGGATCTGCCACCACAGCATCAACCAACTTATCATCAACCGCTGCGCCATTTTCTGTGATGTAAAGCGGCGGCAAACTATATTGCTGATGTAACGAGACCAACAAATCGGTCAGTGCCTGCGGATAAATTTCCCAACCAATATCGGTTTTAGGTGCATCCACCATGTCTACCGGCGCAAAACCTTGTTCGGCACAAGCCTGATAGACAGCTCGGGTATAAAAATTCACCCCGAGAAAATCCAGTGGCGTACTGATAATGTCAAAATCGCCAGCAAGGATCTGCGGTTTGTCCTGTTCCGCCAACAGGGCAAAACTGGCAGGATAACAGCCATCCATCACAGGTTTAAGGTACCACTGATTAAAATAATCGTCCGCCAGCTGGGCGGCGGCAACATCGGCCGGATCATCCGTTTGCGGATAACAAGGGGTAAAGTTCAGCACCAGACCATTTTGACTGTGCGGACTATTTTGCTGCAACACCCGAAGTGCCAACCCATGCGCCAGTAACAGATGATGCGCCGCCTGCCGGCCCCAGGCTTTACTGCGATAGCCAGGCGCATGAATGCCTGCCTCATAGCCCAGATAAGAGCTGCAAAATGGCTCATTCAGCGTGGCATAGGAATAGACCCGATCGCCAAATGCCCGGCTGATTTTATCAGCATAATCGGCAAATAAATAAGCGGTCTGACGATTGAGCCAACCGCCCTGATCTTCCAGATGCTGCGGCAAATCCCAATGATATAAAGTGACAAAAGCTTTGATACCGCGCGCTTTTAATTCATCCAGCAACTGAATATAAAAATCTACCCCCTGCGGGTTTAGACTGCCGTCTTGCTGCATCACTCTTGGCCAGGAAATGGAAAAACGATATGCATCCACCCCCAGTGATTGGATCAACGCCAGATCCTCCCGCCATAACCGTAAATGATCACAGGCGATCATGCCATTAGAGCCATCGCGGATATTGCCTGGCTTGGCGCAAAATGTATCCCAGATACAAGCTAACCTACTGTCAGCGCCACCTTCAATCTGAAAGGAGGCGGTGGCCACGCCAAACATAAAGTCGCTGGACATAAGGGTTGAATCCTGCGGTAACTCTATCTTCATAACTGTATTTCACTCTTGTTCACGGCTGTTAGTGGCTGGATGATCCGGCGATCTTGTTGGATCTGCTCAGATCTGGCCGGCTTTCATTACAGTAGCCACGCCACTGTAAGCGCTTTCAATTCACATTCAAAGCCTAGCTTGCTTTCTCATTTAGGTCAATCTGCCAGCAGGGTCCGCTGCTTCAATAATCTGATGATACGGCTTCGAAATTCAAAAACATATTGGCGGTCAATCGCCCGATGGCAGGATCGGCCGATAGATCGGTTGCGGTTTGCACCAAACTGGAATGCAATAAATTACCCGGATAAATCAATAAGCGGTTTTGCTGAAAAGGCAGTTGCTGGTACAGCTCAAATTGTTGGTCCGAAGCCACCTGATAACGTTGGGGGGGCGCGCCATGTTGATCAAAAAAGCGCTGTGCCGCCTGAAAATACTCCGTTTGTCGCTGTGGCATGATGCGCTCAAAACCGGTTGGCTTATGGCGGAAAAAACCAGTACCGCCATGAGAACCAGCCGATAAATAATGCAACACCGCAAAAAAATACGGTTGGGCGGAATCAAAATGTGGCAGGCACTGCATCGGCTGCAACTGGGCTTCCGGCATCGTTAATAAGGAAAAATAACCTTCTTTGGGCCTTAATTTCAGCGTCGGCGGAATTTGATACACCCGATACATCAGTGGATACAACGCCTCTAACAGCGCCAACATATAAGCGCGCGGTAATGGTGCGCGTAATCCCGGATACATCGAACTGCCATCCGTTGCATAACTGGCTGCACAAGCTTGTTGTCGCAATATCGACAGATCCGACAGCACATGGTCAATCAGCACGAGTGGCGTTTGTTGCTGCCCCAGGCTGAGCAACTTAACCTGCGCTGTACTTGCCAGTTGATATGGATCCACCGTGATGTCCTGCTGCCAGTCTTGGCTCATCATCATCCGCCTTAGCCTCGCGTCGCCGGACAATAATATTGAATAAAATCCTGGGTCGGCGGATATTGCTGCACAGTTTTTTTCACTCCAGTGGCAATAGTCGCCAGAAAATCAGCCAGTTCGCTTTCGGACATGGTATCCACAATCGGATGGTATTGCGCTGGGAACAACCCCTGCCCCAGCATCACCTGGATCCAGGAGCTTTCGCCAAACAATTCCTGAGCAAATTTATACACCTTGCCCGACTGGCGGAATAACGCCATCCGGTGCGCCAAAGATTCCGGCACCGCCATATCACGGCAATAACGCCAGAACTGACTATCCTGCCTTGCCGTCGCTTTGTAATGCAAGATGATAAAGTCGCGGATATTAAGCATTTCAGTGCGGGTTTGTTGGTTAAATTCCGCCACGTCGGCCGGACAGATCCCCTGTGATGGAAACATCTGTAATAACCGGATAATACTGCGCTGGATCAGATGAATACTGGTCGATTCCAGTGGTTCCAGAAAACCACTGGATAAGCCAATGGCGATACAGTTTTTCTGCCAATGCTGCAACCGGCTGCCGGTGCGGAATTTAATCTTCCTGGGTTCGGTCAGCCGCTCGCCCTGAATTTGACTCAGCAATAACGCTTGCGCTGCTTCATCGCTTAAAAATTTACTGCAATACACCAAGCCATTACCAACCCGGCTTTGTAGCGGAATTTGCCATTGCCAGCCTGCCTGATGCGCAATGGCTCTGGTGTAATTCAGCGCTGGGGCTATGCTTTTGGTTTGCACCGCAATGGCACTGTCACAGGGCAAATAATGACTCCAGTCTTCATAACCGACGTTTAACGTCTGCTCAATTAATAAAGCACGAAAGCCAGTACAGTCGATAAACAAATCGCCTGTGATAAGCTCACCAGAATCCAATTGCAGCGCGCTGATATCGCCATTGTCGGCTTGTGCTACGCTGGTTATTTTCCCTTCCCGCCGCTGCACGCCATGCTGCTGCGCCAGCTCGCGCAGATAACGGCCATATAAAGTCGCATCCAAATGATAAGCGTGATTTAAATCTTGTTGCGCTAACACGGCAAAGCGATGTTGGCGCGCCGCTAAATGCTCGACACAATAATCGCCAATGTCCAGGGCCAGCCCGAGTTGGCGGCCTTTGCGCCAGAAATGTTGAAAACCGCAGGCCCAACAATCTTTGCCCAAAAAGCCAAATGAATGCAGGTAGTTTTGCCCTTGCTGGTACCAATTCTCAAACGAAATGCCCAGTTTAAAAGTGGCGTTGGTGGCCGCCATCACCTCCTGTTCATTCAACCCGAGCAGACGATGGAAAATATGCAAGGTCGGAATGGTGGCTTCGCCCACGCCGACAGTGCCGATCTCATCGGATTCAACC
This sequence comes from uncultured Rheinheimera sp., assembly GCA_964525695.1. Classification (GTDB taxonomy): domain Bacteria; phylum Pseudomonadota; class Gammaproteobacteria; order Enterobacterales; family Alteromonadaceae; genus Pararheinheimera. The sequence goes on from CAZGHW010000007.1 coordinate 63,571, forward strand.
AGCACAATCTGCAAATTTTTGCCAAGTAATTTACCAAGCGCGGCCGCTGTCATCCAACCGGCAGTCCCGCCACCAGCGATCACCACTTTACGGACAGCAGGAGCGCTGGCAGCGCCCTGCGGGTGATGCCTGGACTGAGCATCAACAGGCTGGGTTGTGGCGGAATGTTCAGACATCGGATCACCTTTTTGTTATGCCAGATTAGTGACAGCAACAACCCGCAAGCACAGTGGCGGCAAGTTGCTTAACGTTTTAATTTATTTTGCAATAATGCCCTGAGCTGACGGGCCTGCAACTCCGGCAGCGGTTGTTGCAACATGCCGCTGGCTGCAGGCGGCAAGTCAGCTACAGCCGCCTGTTCATGCTGAAAAATGTAATAGTCAAACCAAGCCTGCCAGGCCTGGCGTTGCGCTTTGGGTAAGCTGCGCAAACTGAGCATGGCATGCAATAACGCATTGTTTGGTCGCCCTAAATAAGCTGGGGTATCGCGCCACCAATGGGTGATCAGGCCATTTAACCGCTGATGGCCCTGCACATGGTGCCACCACATCGATGGGATAAATAACAGATCGCCAGGCTCTAGCTCGGCGATCAAAGCCGCTTGCTGTGCTTGGGCAAACATTGGAAACCGCTGTAAATCAACAGCACTAAAATCCACCAGACTGATCTCCTGGCCACCCGGGGCAAATTCGAGCGGCCCTGGATATAAATGCTGGATCTGTTCAGGGGCAAATAAGGTAAAAGTACGCTTGCCAAGCACGTTACAAGCCAGGTTATGTGGAAAATCGACATGGGCGGCCACCCGCACCGCATGCCCCAGCCATAAACTGGTCAGGGCGGACCAGGCCGGCCCTCGTACGCTATTAGCCGTCTCCAAACCGGGAAAAAAATGCGTTATGTCGGTCGAAGCCATATACAACAGTGCTGCATCTGTTGATGGCTGCATAGCCAATTGCTGTAACAACTGGCTAAAGCTTGCTTTGCCAGCCTGATAATTAAAGCCACTGTAATCAGCATTATAAAACACCCGGCCCTGGGTTTCGGCCGCCAGCACCGCCACATTCACCGGCTGGCCAGCGTCAAATTGTTGCAGATAAGCCAAAGCCGCGGCGTCAGACACTAACCCAGCCTGCACCAGTGGCCAGTGCCGGCAGTAGCCTTTGAGCAACAACGGCGTGTCCCGCTCTTGCAACAAGGCCAGCAACTCAGTGTCATCAGTTGGTGCGCCATCTGCCACGCCGGTTTGCGCGGGTGATGCCAGCGTCAGTTGCTCAACCCGGCGCGCATGTTGCTGCCACTTTGCCAGTGGCTGCTGGCCCGACATCAGTCGCGCCCGGCTTTTTGCAACTGATTTTTCAATTGCAATAACTGACGAATGCGCGATTGCGAGGCAATTTGCAGATAAATAGCCTGCAAATAACCGCGTTGATGCAACAGCGCTAACGCCGATGCATCCAGTTGCTGTAACACAGTTTCGGCGATGGTATAAAAACCAACCATCTGATGTTTACTGCCATCGTCTAACTGCACATCCAGCGTAAAAGACTCCAGCAAATTGAGTTCCAGCAATAATTCGACAAATAACTGACCGTCCTGTAAACCCAGGTGCAAGGTTTCCAGTAAGCCAGCCATTTGCTCCAGATAAGGACTATTACCGCCATAAGCTAAAAACAAGGCTTCGCCCTCAGTTTCACTTAAGCGCGGACTCTGAGTGTCAAGATGCAGCACCCGCTGCAGCTGCTCTACGCCGTGCTCACGGCTCAGTTGCTGACCAATTAAAAAGGGCTGCCGGAGCACCGACAGTGGGATGTAACTGTGCTGCCAATTATTGTGTTGCAAAAACAAATTCTCTTGCTGCTGGAAGCCAAACAAGGCCACTGGCAGCAGTCGGCCAGTAGCCGCTTCTTTGACAAAAAAAATCGGGTATTGCGCCTGGACACTGCGAAACTCCAGTGGAAAAGTCGGGCTAAACCATAGATTGTCGCCATACTGAGCACCGCGTTCAGTAATGACCCGTAAATGCTGGTGGTCGACACTATTGAGTAACACATGTTGCGTCATAAAATCCCCTGTCTGACTGCGGTATCTGGTCAGATTACAGCTGCACTCGCTGTCAGCTAACCGCTAAATTTTACTAAACCCATAACGCGCGACTTTTTCCAGTAACACCCGGTTGCTGTCCAGTGCCGCCACCAGTTGCTGGCATTTCTGCTGATTTTGCGCGAATAATTGCTGCGCCTGGCGTTGGGCCGACGGTTTGCCAGCCCGATACTCAGTTTGAAAGCCCATTCCCAACAACACATACAAATAGCTGGCAGCTGGGAACAAAGGATCACTGTAGCCAAAATCGGCGGCACTGGGTGGCTGATAATGCCAGTAAGCCAGTTGCTCAGTCAGATCAGCCGGTATCGTGCTGGCGAGGCGGTGATCGCGCCAATAGGGATCGGCAGTTTTTTCACTCAACACATAATGCAGTTTCAAAAAACTGATGATTTGCTGCCAGTGCTGACGAAAACGTTGATTCATTCTGGCGGCGGTCGCCGCCATTTGACTATGCCGTGCTGGCAACTGACTGGCAATAAATTGAGCGCTCCATTCAATCAGCGCCAGGGCTGACGCCTCTAACGGCTCAATAAAACCTGCGGCCATGCCGACGGCGACACAATTGCCTTGCCAGCAGCGTTGGTAATAGCCAGGCGTAAACCGAAGCGGCCGCAACTGGGCCTGACTGGCAGCGACAGCACCAAATTCAGCCTGCAGATACTGCTCGAGCTGTTGGGCGGCCTGTTCATCCGTTTGGTGGGCAGAGGAATAAACATGCCCGACGCCACGCCGACTGGCCAGAGCAATATCCCAGATCCAACCAGCGGGCTTTGCACTGGACAAGGTACAGGACGCTATCGGACTGTCTGGTGCCGGATACGGCATTTGTACTGCCAGCGCCCTGTCATTAAACAACTGCTGGCTGGAACTGACAAAAGGCACTGCTAACTGCTGACCTAACAACAACGAGCGACTACCACTACAATCGATAAATAAATCCGCGCGAATATCGCCATGCTCGGCGGTAGTGAGGCGGTCGATCTCGCCATCCACCCGTTGATGAACCTCTACAACATGATCCCTAAGGTAAGTCACGCCTAACTTGGTGCTGATATGTTGTTGCAATAACTCGCTGAATTTGTGGGCGTTGAGATGATAGCCATAGTTATTGATAAAACTGTATTCGGCGGTGCTGATTTGTTTCGGTGCCAGATGTAACTGACATAAACGAAATTGCTGGCATACCGCATCGGCATAAGCCACTTCTGCGCGAAACGGCTGCCAGTAACGGCATAACTGCAATTGCTGCCAGCCCTCTGGCAAACTAAAAGGATGTAAATAGCTGTCACTGTGACCATGGGCTGACAGCGTTTCTGCATCACTACGCCAGCCATGAAAGTAAGAGCCTTGTTTAAAGCTGGCTTCACAACAACGTAAAAAATCGGTTTCACTGAGGCCTATTTTTTCCAGTGTCAGCCGTAACGACGGCCAACTACCTTCGCCGACGCCAATAATGGCAACCTCAGGCGACTCCAGCAACGTAATGTGCAGCGGAGGCTCCGGCAAGAGCTTGCCTTGATCGGCATTATGTTCAGCCGCTAATAATCCGGCGGTGATCCAGCCTGCGGCACCGCCGCCGACAATCACAATAGTCCTTAACATTCTATCCATTGTTCTTACCCACAACTGGCAACGACCTGGCATCACAACCGCATTGGCTGGATCGGTCACCATGGCAATCCTGTTCAAACTTTAATCTAGCGCATCTGGCACTGACTTGTCTGCCTGTGGCAGAAAAAACACAGGCACTGCCGGGGAACAGCGCCTGTGTGCTTCGTGGTTAGAAGCTGTAACGCGCACCCACACTATAGCGGGAGCCGGTTTCAACCAGGCTTAACACCTGCTCTTTGGCCCGACCATGGACCCGGCTGTACTCATCCGTCAGATTCAAGGCTTCAACATAAAGCGTTAAGCCCTGTACCATCGGCAATTCATAGCTGACGGACAAATCAACCTGCGAATAAGCTTCGGTATATTTCGGATTGGCACCGGTATCTTGCCCGCGGGAGTTAAGGAACTCATCCCGCCAGTTATAAGCAATCCGGGCCTGAAAACCATAATTTTCATAAAACAGGATGGCATTGGCAGTATCACTGAGGCCAACCAGCGCTGGCTGATCCCGCAGCAGGAAATTGTCATACTCAGTGTCACTGTCGACCAGGGTGTAATTGCCAATCACGCCAAAACCAGTGTCACCAAAAGCGTGCTGCACCGTCAGTTCCCAGCCGGAAATGGTTTTGCTGCCAGGTTCATTGGTCGGCGTATCAATTTTGAATACCATCAGCTTATCTTGCGCGGCATTACCAATAATGGCCTTGCCAGCAACATCAACAAAGGGATCGTTCGGATAGTTTTCAAAGATCCATTTACGAATTGCGCCTGCATCAGCCCCAACTGCTGCCAGCGCCTGGTTATAACGCTGACCATCGGCAGGGTTATAAATACCGGCAATGGTAGTATCCACTTTTTGCGCACTGATAAAATTGGTCGTTTCTTTGCGGAAATACCCAACGGACGTATAACTCGAAGGGGCGTAATACCATTCGGCCGAAAAATCATAATTTTTTGATTCCAATGGCAATAATGACGGCACCCCGATAGTGCCACCACCACCGGCTCTATTGGCAATAGTGCCAAGCACCCGTCCACCCTGAATCGAAACATAATCAGGCCGGCCAATGGTCTCACTGTAAGCGGCCCGCAGCATCACATCATCCACCACTTCAATATTAAAATTGAAGTTTGGTAGCACATAATCATAATCGCCTTGCTGAGTTTGATACTCGCGCTTACCAGTCGCAATTAATGGGATCTCAGTATCCGCGGTCCATTTAGCCCCGTTATAAGAGGCAACCGCAGAAGTCGAAGTGACATCGGTCGATTCATAACGAATCCCTAAATGCACATCATAAGGTCTGCCATTCCAGTCAGCTGCATAGTTGTATTGCAAATACGCTGCTTGGGATTCTTCTAATGTATAACGGTCAATATCGCGGGCATAATCGGTACTTGGGCAAAAATCGGTGCCACAATCGCCATTGCCTTTATAGCCGGCTGGGGTATAGAGTTGCTCAGCCCTATCGCGGATGCCGTAGAAATCCCAGAAAAATATTTTATTCAGTAGCTCATAGTTTTTGCCACTGGCGGCAGAGAAATCACCTTTTGACGCCGAAAATTTGTCATGAATGGTTTCCACCGGAAATAAACCAGCATCGAAGTCACCGGCTTTACCGACGCCACCCCAATCATTACGCTGCACATTGACCGATTTGGAATGATTATCCACATCTGTCATCGCCAGACCAAAATCGATGCTGCTTTGTTCGGTCAACTCATAACTGCCTTTGAGTTGATATTGGTCGATCACCGAGCGATTTTCTGAATTGGTAAAGTTGCTGCCGGTCACCCGCATATCGGCCGGCGTCATAGTGTTGCCGCCCCCCACCGCTAAGGCTGGCAAATCACCACTAAAATCAGTGGCGGCATACATCCGGACAAAAGCCGCCATACTCAGACCATTATTCGAACCCAAGGCATGATTCGGTGTATTTTCAGCATCAGAATGATGCGCATCAAAGGTCAGTTTCAATTTATCTGTCGCTTCCCACTCCAGATTAAAACCGGCTGAACCACTTTCATTACGCACACCATAATCACCGGCGCCCATCGATAGATCCTGCGGCGTGGCGTAGTTCTCAGCATAAATCAGCGGTGAGGCTACCGGACCATCAGTCCAGACGTTTTGGGAAGGCGCAAAGGTAAACCAAGCCGAGATATCGTTGTATTGAGTGTCGATATCATTGCGCATGTAGGTGTAGTCTAAAGTCGCTTTGACACTGTCAACCGGACTATATTGCAACACCAATTGCCCATTGGTCCTGACCCGCTGCTGCTCTTCAAACTTATAAATGGTGGTTTGCGGCACTGAATAGACATCGGTCGGACCTGGTCTGTTGACCTGACCTGTTTGTGGCACGCCGCCCCACTCGCCGGTACCGGCATCATAATTATCATCGGCCTTACCGGAAAAACTGCGCCAACCAGTGCCGACATTGGCTTGTTGATTGCCACTTTCGCGCTCCTGATAGCTGCCCGATAACATCACGCCAAACTGATTATCAGCAAAGGTGTTGGAATATAAGGCTGAAAACTCAGGCGTCATATCGCCTTTATCACTGGATTGATCGTCCACCATGGAAAAATTGGCGGTGGCTTTCATGCCTGGCGAATTTAACGGCCGCAGGGTTTCAACATTAATGGTTGAACCTATACCACCAGTCGGGTTAGCGGCATAAGCCGTTTTATGCACCTGCACCCCACTGATGGAATCTGAAGCAATATTGGCAAAATCAAAGGAACGTGAGCCTGTGGTGACCGGCATTTGGCGGCCATTTAACGTTACCAGGTTAAAATCCGGACCAAAGCCGCGAACACTGACGCGGCTGCCTTCACCATTGACCCGATCAATGGACACGCCGGATATCCGTTGTAAAGATTCGGCCAGATTGGTATCGGGGAATTTACCGATATCTTCTGCTGAAATGGCATCCACAATGCCGTCAGACGAACGTTTGGTATCCATCGCTTTGATCAGACTGCCGCGAATACCGCTGACGGCGATGACTTCGATCGGTTGTTGTTCAGCAGTAGTTTGCTGAGCGAATGCCGGTAAGCCAAGGCCGATACCACCAAAACCCAGCACCATAGATAAACTACTGGCGATCCTGCTTTTGGTAAATTTCTTTGCTTTCATGATGTTATCCCTGTCGACTGTTTTTTTGCCGCTGCTATTTCACATAGCTTTTTCTCAGTTGGCGCTCAGTCGGGGGCTAATACCATGGAACCACCATTTGTAAGCGCTTACAAAACGTAGGTGATATTTCTGCAATCGTCAAATCGAAAAATCTCAAGTCTGTATCGAAATATCAGACCAACAGCGGTCAAAAATCAAGCAAACTTAAACAATACAGTTGCAGCAATCACAAGCCTTAGCTGCTGGCCGAAAACCGCTAAAAAACGGCCTATTTACAGCTAAAAAAATATTTTATTGGCCCAGCAACGACCCATTACAACAAAAAAACTTTGACCGAGACTGCTCCAACCAGCTTTTGCCTTCGTATACTGGCGGGACTGCAGACGGCAGTCTTTGACAAGGGACAGATTTACATGCTTAGTTACGCAACTATCGGGGTCAATGATTTGACCAAAGCCCGCGCTTTTTATACTGAATTATTGGCCGATCTCGGTGCCAAACCGCTGCTGGAGATGGATAGAATCATCTTTTTTGGCAAAAACATGACCAAACCTATGTTGGCTATTTGTATCCCTTTTAACAAAGAGCCAGCCCAGCCAGGCAATGGCACTATGGTAGCCATCAGTCCAGGCAATAAAGCCGCTGTCGATGAGCTGTACCACAAAGCAATCAGTCTGGGAGCCAGCTGTGACGGCGCGCCAGGCCAACGTATTCCGGATATGTTTTATGGTGCTTATATCCGCGATTTAGATGGCAACAAAATTGCCTTTACTCATTTTGGCTAATAGATGCAGTTACATAGTGATTTACGCCAACGTATTGTGCTGACCCCGGAGCAACATCAGTGGGTCGATTCACCAATGGCTGGCGTAAGCCGGATGATGCTGGAGCGGGCCGGTGCTGAAACCGCCCGCGCCACCAGTCTGGTCCGTTATGCCCCAGGTGCCGGTTATCACGCCCATACCCATGGCGGCGGGGAAGAAATTCTGGTGCTGTCTGGTGTTTTCTCTGACGAGCATGGCGACTATCCGGCTGGCACATATTTGCGTAACCCTCCAGGCAGCAGCCATACCCCTTTTTCTGTACCTGGTTGTGAGTTGTTGGTGAAACTTTGGCAGTTCCAGGCCAACGATCAACAAACACTGGTACTGGACACCAACAGCAGTAGTTTTGTCGCCGGACTGGTGCCGGGTTTAACAGTCTTACCTTTGCATCAGCATGATGGTGTGCAGACGGCACTGGTGCGGTGGGCACCGCACACGCGGTTTAATCGCCATGTGCATGTTGGCGGCGAAGAAATATTGGTGTTGCAGGGGTTGTTCTGCGACGAGTATGGCGAATATCCGGCCCAGAGCTGGATCCGCAGCCCTGCCTACAGTCAGCATCAGCCCTATACCCGTGATGCAGGAGCGCTGATTTATGTCAAAACTGGTTTTGTCGGCGCTGGTTTACTCGGTGATGACTGGTTACAAGCAACAAGCGCCAGTTAAAAGCACTGGCCGGTCGTGATCGCAGCGGCTACACTGCCAGCCAATTTATTTTCAGTCGGCGGCCAGTCCATGCAAACTCAACACAGTTACCAACAATTACCGGCAGAATTTTTTCAGCTGTGTGCCCCCACACCTGTGGCTGCACCACAGTGGTTGGCCTTTAATACTGAACTGGCGGCTGAACTGAATTTTCCAGCTGAACTGGCGGGCACTGAGGCCGGACTACAACTGCTGGCAGGCAATCAATTAGCAGCCTGGGCCAGCCCACTGGCGCAAGCTTATAGCGGTCATCAATTTGGCCATTTGTCACCCAGGTTGGGCGATGGTAGAGCGTTATTGCTGGCAGAGATTATTGATCGGCGAGGCCATATTGTCGATTTGCAGCTCAAAGGCGCAGGTCCGACCCCCTTTTCGCGCCGTGGCGATGGCCGCTCCGCCTTGGGTCCGGTGATCCGTGAATACTTAGTTAGTGAAGCCATGCATGCGCTTGGCGTACCGACCAGCCGGGCGCTGGCGGCGGTGATCAGTGGTGAGCCTGTGGTGCGGGAGCGCTTACAGCCTGGCGGTATTTTAAGCCGGGTTGCCAGCAGTCATCTGCGCATCGGTACTTTTCAATATGTGGCGATGCTCAATGACAACGCCAAATTGAGCCAGTTACTGGAGTATGCACTGACACGGCATTATCCGGCGGCACTGCAGGCTGACAATAAAGCACTAGCGTTATTGCAGCAGGTCAGCCAGGCGCAAGCAGCGCTGGTGGCGCACTGGATGAGTTTGGGTTTTATCCATGGGGTGATGAATACCGACAATATGTCCATTAGCGGCGAAACCATTGATTATGGTCCCTGTGCTTTTCTGGACCAATATCAACCGGCCACAGTGTTCAGCTCTATTGATCAGCAAGGTCGTTATGCCTATCGCAACCAACCGGCCATTGCGCAGTGGAATCTGGCCCGACTGGCGGAAGCATTATTGCCGCTACTCGCTGCTGATGAAAAAACCGCCATTGCCGTTGCCACCGCCGAGTTAAATCAGTTTCCGCAGTATTATCAGCAGCAATTTCATCAGCGGATGGCCGCCAAACTAGGTTTCTCTGCCGCAATGCAAAGCAGTCACAGCGATAGCCTGGCGCAACTGATCCAGCAATGGCTGGATTTATTACAGCAGCAACAGGCTGATTTTACCGCTTGTCATCGCCAATTAGCGGCTGCACTTGCCGATCCCGCCCATCCGGCAGGCCCGACCCAGCTCTATAGTGCAACTGCCGACTGGTTGGCTTTTTATCAGCAATGGCAGCACTTACGTGCGCAGGATAGTCAGCAGCAAGCCAGCAGTTGTCAGCAACAAATGCTGGCCGTCAATCCGGCGTTTATTCCGCGTAATCATCAAATTGAACAAATTATCGACCAGGTGACAACGCAGCAGGAGCTCGGATTATTTCAGCAGTTTGCCCGTGATTTAACGACGCCTTTTGCCCTTGGCGCTGATGCAAGCCGCTGGGCGGCAGTGCCAGAGCCTACAACTACGCCTTATCGCACTTTTTGTGGTACTTAACAAAACAAAACCCTGTTGCAGACATCTCCCTGACAGAGTGCAACAGGGTGAACGCAGCCCCGAAAAGGCTTGATACCACTCGTTTTTCGGCATCACAACAGCGCAAAACAGCCGCTGTTGTTGCTGAACTTGCCCTTAGCATAACCACTGGCTGCAAGCTGTTCGCGAAGGACAATCTGCATCGCACAACCAAAGCAGAAGCAGCTTTGTTAGATACGAAGAATTTGACCATCCAACAACAATTTTGTGCAACATTGGCAACGGAAAAGTTCGAAGCTATTGTAAAGTTTTACGGACTGAGCCGCGCCAGCCTATTCAGCACCACAGCTCCGTCTTTTTCTGCGCCCGCCTTACAGTAAAGCCTATAAATGCGTTCCTAACAAAACTATTTATATAAACTTTTAGTAAACAAGCAAAGCAGTCCTGACTGCAGCCATCACCTGAATGGAGTTACCATTTCATCTCGCCGGTATTGACCTTCGCGCTGATTGCCAGCGAATCTTCCCCTGCTAAAGCCGGATATTGTTGCTTTAAAGCCTTGATCACCGCAGCCGATCCTTGCTGACTGGCCAAGGCAACTTCAAATGCTTGCAGATACTGTTTGGTAAAAGTAACAGCCGCCAGCCCGGTCGGTTCAGCACCATGGAAGTGTCCAGGGATCACCCGCGCTGGCTGCAAAGCACTGATTTGATTAAGTGCTTGTAACCAGCTGGCTCTGGCTGCTTTGCTCTGGGTATCGGCAGTCCAAACATGAGTACCGGCATAGACCGCCACCCCACCAAATACGGTTTTGCTGGCTGGTGCCCACAGATAGGCCTGGTGGCTATTGATATTTTTCACTTCGATCTGCTCGCCATCCAGCTGGAAAACTTGTTGATCTGACACTACTGGCACCACCAGTTCAGTCGGTGCATTAGCGGCCAGAATTGGCCCCCAATAAGCTAACTTGGCGGCTTTGGTCTGCTCGATATGCGCAACGACACTGCGACTAGCCACTATTTTTACCTTGGGAAAAGCCTGGCGGATGGCCGATAAACCAAAATAAAAATCCGGATCGCCGCTGCTGATATAGACCAGACTCAGTTGTTTGCCACTTTGTTTAATCATCTCGACCAGCTTGGCCGCGTCTTTGACGCCAAACTGCGCATCCACCAGCATGGCGGACTTCGGGCCTGTCACCAGCGTCGCTGCCACCGGAAATATGCCCTGACTGCCAGGGTTATACACCTGAAACTGCAGCGCAGCCTGACTGGCGGTGCTGTATAAGGCACTACTAGTCAACAGTACAAGGCTGCTGACCAATTTCAGCCGACGGATATGGTTCACAAAGGTATTGCGGATATTGTTCATCTTGCTCTCACTTTCATGGTTGTGGTTCATTCATCACAGATTGCTGACGACTGTTCAGGGTGCGGATTGCGAAAGTCGTTGACGTAATGCCTCGCCAAATTCGGCTGGCTGCCGGTAATACCGGCTTAGTGCCAGTGTTTGCCATTCACCTTTTGCCGTTTCCAGCGCTGCCGAAGGATAGCCCTGGCCGCCTATCCGCTGTAATAGTTGCCGGCTGTGCTGTAGATGGGCGCTGACCTGCTCAGGGGCAAGCTGCAGATAAGCTTGCTGAAAATCAGCTGCAACCAATCCGGCCTGCGCAGCCACTGCAACCAGTACTGCAGTTTCGGTGATATTGCGGCCGCCTTGGTAATAGTGTTGCTGCATCAATTCGAGTAACAACACGGTATCCGCGCCCAGTTGCTGACCTGCCAGCAGCGCCCGGATCGGCGGTAATGAATCCAGCACCATCTCACCACTGCCGAGCAAGTTGTCGCTGTAAGCTGCAGTAAATGGCTGCCCTGTTAACGCTTCGATTTGGCGGTCAAAATGTAACAGTTGCTGTCGCAAACTGGCGTCGACCCTTTTGCGCTGAGCACCGCTAAACAAGCCACCGGCATGCACCGCCAACTGTAAGCCTGGTTGCGCCATGGCCTGGCGAAACAGCGGCGCGGCAGCGTAAGTCCAGCCACAAAGCGGATCAATCAACAGATGTAAGGTTGCTGGTTTTGACATAAAACTTTCTCCATTGGTCGGCAATTTGTGTCAGTGCGGCTATTATAAATTGCACAAAACAGAATAAAATCCGCAAAACAGGCAATAGATTGTTGCATAATTCGATTCAATAACAGCGGTTGCCTGTTCGTTTTAGCTTGGACAGCATAATTCTAGTAACGGTAAAACATGACCTATACAGGAGAAATATGGATCGGATGACAGCGGCACTGGTATTTAGCACCATAGCGCAGCAAGGCAGCATGGCAGGCGCAGCCAGGGCTCTTGGTATGTCCAGCGCTATGGTCAGCCGGTATTTACAAGCAATGGAAAACTGGTCGGGGAACAGGCTACTGCACCGTTCCACCCGTAAACTCAGTTTGACCGCCGCCGGTGAAAGTGCCTTAATCCAGGCCAATGCCTTACTGCGCATTGCCGAAGACATCAGCCAGCCAGCCTTGGAACCACACAACTCGCCCAGCGGCAATATTCGTATTTCCTGTGCACAGTTCACCGCACGGTATTTATTGTTGCCCTTTATTCAGCAATTTTTAGCCGAGTTTCCGCGCACCAGCATTGATTTGCATATCAGTAATCAAGCGGTGGATTTAGTCGAAGAGCGGATAGATTTAGCGGTCCGGATCACCAACGAGCTGGATCCAAACGTGATTGCCAGGCCGCTGGGTCAGTGTGTTTCGGTGTTATGCGCCAGTCCGGCATATCTGGCGCGCGCGGGCACCCCAACCGAACTACAACAGCTAAGCGGTCATAACTGTCTGATTTATTCTAATTTCGGGAAAAGTTTCTGGCATTTTCGCGAGGCTGGCGAACCGGTGGCAGTGGAAGTACATGGCAATCTTTCCGCCAATGAATCGTCATTATTACTGGACGCAACACTGGCCGGTGTTGGCATCAGTATTCAACCACAACAAGCGGCAGCGCCTTATCTAGCCAGCGGCTTGTTGCAACAATTATTACCACAAGCAGAGCCCAAACAGCTGGGTATTTTCGGGATTTATCGCTCCAGAAAGCATCAGTCCAGTGCTTTTCAGGTGTTTTTACAGCAGTTAGTCGCTAATATTGCAGCCAGATCAGGTGACTGATCTGGCGTCGCCAGTGATTAGCGGTGATAAGCCCCGCTGCGCTCTGGTTGATACAGGATCTCTAATACGCGGATCCACTGCTGGCTTTGATCTGGCATTGGCCACAGGATACGTTCGCCCTGGCGTAAGCCGAGCAGGGCCATGCCAACAGGAGCCAATACTGACACTGCTTCTGCCGTGGTTTGTTGCGCCAGATCTTTTGGATAACACAGGGTAAATTGCCGTTCTTCACCACTGGCTTCCAGTAATAACCGTACCGTTGAATTCATCGTCACCACATCAAATGGCATTTCCGCAGGTTCCAGCAAATTGGCGCGGTCCAGCTCTTGCTGCAGCAACTGTCGACTAGGGTGTTGCAGCGGTAAGCGACTTAATAACTGTTCGAGTCTGTCATAATCCAGCGTGGAAATATGCAGCTCAGGCCAAGCCTCTGACATCAAAGTTGCTGTCATCAATGTTCCTCCTTTTATTGGCAATCTGCCGGTTAAACCAAACCAGCACTGTTTTACTGTCAGGCTGAATTCTGCCTGCTTGCTCAGTCATCGCTTAGCGCCGGGCTGACGCCGGTCGACACTGGACTCTGAGCACATCAAGCACCTGAAATTGCAATTTGCTGCGACATAACTGCAATTCAATCCGATCGCCACTTTGTTTGCCCAGTAGCGCAGCCCCGAGTGGCGAAAACACCGAAATCAGTCCTTGCTCCGGTTGTTCAGTTTGCGCTGGGCTGAGCAAGGTTAACCACTGACTTTGTTGCAGCGTCAGATCAAGTAAAAAGACCGAACAGCCGGGGGCAATGCCCGACTGGCTCAGTTTGCTGCGTGATCGTTGCTCTGCCAGCTGCGCCAGCACATCGGCTAGCCGCCACGGCGGCAGTGGTTGAATTTGTTGGCGAGCCAAAGCTGAAATAACCTGGGCACCAGCGGCGGCCAGGGTTCGATAAGTTCGGAGTGTCATCACTTTTCCTGCTGAAGATTAAAGCTAAAAAAACAACAAGCAAAACAGCCGGCCCTGAATAACTCAGAGCCGGCTTAGTGATGGAAGACGGTAATGGAATGCCACAGTGGAAGGGCAAGATGTAACACGATGAACCTCCCATGTTGATTAAATTTGGATAAGAGCTGCACCATACCCGATTTAACCACAGAGTTCAAACCTGCTGCGGTTAATGACCGACAGCAGGCGTTCACCCCAGTAAGCGACTGGTTAATATTGCCAACTCAGGCTTAGCGACACATTACGCGGTTCGCCATAGTTGGCATAATCAATATTGGCCCAATACAGCTTATCCAGCGCATTACTGATACTCAACCGGCTTTGCAATTGTTCGTTAATTTGCCAACTGGCAAACAGATTCAGCAAGGTATAAGACGACTGTCGGAACGTCGCGCCTTGTTTCAGTAGCGGGTGCGACACCCCATAACCGACAGTCTCACTTTGCCAATTAATGCCAGCGCCAAGGGTCACGCCAGGCAGCAGCGGTGACACATCGTAGTGACCAGAGAATTGCAGCGTATGTTTGGGTAAATTGGTCCAGATCCGCTCATTGGCAGGCCGGCTGGTATCGACATAACTGTAACCGGCATTAAGCAGCAATTGATCCGCCAGCTTGCCGCTTAAACTCAACTCAACGCCCTGGCTTTCAGTGCCATTCACCGCCAGATAAGCCGAACTGCCATCCGGCAGTGAATTCTCTGGCTGCGATAGATCCCGCACGGCAAAATTGTCTTGTCGGGTTTTAAACAGCGCCACAGTCGCGAATAATTGCTGCTCCAGCAGCTGCGCCTTGATGCCGATTTCGGCATTAGAGCCGACCAATGGCGCTAACAAATTGTTGTCTTTATCTTTGTAATTCTGCGGGTTAAAAATATCTGTGTAGCTGGCATATAGCGAATAATCGGCATTCAGCTCGTACACCAGTCCGGCATAAGGTGTCACTTCATTGTTCACTTCATAACTGCCGGTGGTGTTGACATAAACACCGCTGGTATTGAAATTGTCAGTGCCGGTTTGCCAGGAACTGAGCCGGGCACCAGTGATCAGCGACCAGCCTTCCGTCAACCGGAAACGATTCACTGCATACACACCGTGCTGCTCGGTGGTCGCCAGCCGGTTGGCGCCGGTTTTGCGATAGACAGGTTTAGGCGCAGTGCCATCATAAGCCCGGGCGTCCGGCACCTGATAAGACCAACCCGCCACCGAAGACATCAGCAGGGTGTCTGCTTCGGTTTTGGCGATATTGGCTCCGACAATCAGATCATGTTCAAGCTCAAAAGCGCTATAACTGCCGGTGAGATAGAGATCCAGACCAGTGCGGATATCTTCACCAGCGCCAACCCCAGCCAGTAAAGTTAAGCCTTTGCCGCTGTTTCGATCGGCAAAACCTGTGGCATAAACCCGCAGACTCTCCACTTCGCCTTGGGTTCGGTTCAGCGCCGCTGTCAATTGCCAACGTTCATTCAACCGATGTTTCACATCAGCAAATAAGGTGCTGCTCTCGCGCTGCCATTTGGTCCAATTCGGCGCAAAACTACTGGATACCGGAAAGTCAGCCAGACTGCCGTCGGCATGATAGAGCGGAATAGTGCCCCAGATAGTCCCGGTCGGGTTATTGTCTTGCAACTGCAAACCAAAGGCGGCTGTGGTATCAGCGGTTAAATCCGCTTCCACGATCGCAAGCGCCGCCGTTTTATCTTCTGTATAACGGTCGCGAAAACTATCAGCATCCTGTGATGCCACCACCAACCGGCTTCGCACAGTGCCATCGCTATTCAGTGGCGAACTGACATCAAGTTCAGCCCGGCGCAAATTCCAGGAGCCGATCCGGCCTGTCAGGTTCAGCGCAAATTCTTTGCCAGGTCTTTTGCGGATCAGATTGACGGTGGCTGAAGGCGCCCCAGGCCCGGTAAATAGCCCATTGGCGCCACGGATCACTTCCACTCTGTCATATAAGGCGGTGTCATATTCCTGATTGGTCGAGCCGCTATAAGTTGGAATGCCGTCAACCTGAAAATCCGTGATCTGAAAACCACGGGCAAAATACACTGGCCGCTGTGTGTCATACAGGCTGACATTGACGCCAGGCACATTCATCATCACATCGTTGATATCTGTCATACTGGCAGCCGCCATCAATTCAGCTGAAATCGCACTGATCGACTGCGGAATTTCTTTGATGGTCAGCGGCATCCGGGTTGGCGTTGCTACGTCAGTTGATTTGGCATGAACCGTTATTTTTTCGATATCATCTTCTGCCGGCGTGTTCTGGTTGGAAGCGACTGTGGCCGCCATCACCTGACCATGACACAACAGACCCAGCGCAATTGCACTGGCTAAATAACCTAATGGCATCCTGCCGCTGATTCCATGTTTTGCACAGTGATCGATATGTTTTTCCAGACGATTCATCTTAAAACTCCCCATAACAGCGCCACAACGGCCGAAGATCAAATGATAATGATTTGCATTAGCGGCGCGGAGTTTATAAGTTGTCGCGCTGGGGAACAAGCATTTTTTTAGCCAATTGGCATTTTCGCCAGCCAGAAACCCTCCGCAAGACATTTGAATTTTTCAGCGCAACCCAACGTAAATAATGATTAAGTTGTTGCTTTTATAAAACAATTGTCTGCTAATCTAATACCTGAACTAAGTAAATCCGGCGGCTTGTATGACAAGCAGTAACCTGCAGGTCGCAGGCAGTGAAAGGTGAGTCTGATGCAACAATGGCTGTATATTGGAATGCTCTGTATCACCTGGTTGGCGCTACCGCTTAAGGCACAGCAGTTACAGCTGTTGGTGGGGGTGGAAAAGCCACCTTATATTAAAATGGCAAGTCAAAGCGGTTACGAGCTGGAATTGCTCCGCACTGTAGTAAAACGGATGGGCTTTGATAGCCAGTTTATTCATGTGCCCAACGGCAGGCTGCTGGATATGTTTACTGCAGGTCAAGCTGATTTAGTGTCATTACAACAAGGTGCACCCGCGGGTTTATACCCGACAGAGCCATATATCAGTTATCAGAATATTTTGATTGTGCGACAGGATTTACCTAAACCTATTCGGAGCCTCAGCGACCTGGCCGGACTGCGGGTGATGGCTTTTCAAAACGCACGTCAGTTTTTACCAGCCGACTATGCCGCAGCCATCAAACACAGCAGTAGTTATCTGGAAGTGGTCGACCAACAGCAGCTGCCAGCCTTGTTACTAAAAAACCGGGTTGATGTGCTGGTGATGGACCGCAATATCTTTTGGCATTATTACCGCCAGACAGCGCCAACCGATACCAGTCTGCAAGTGCTTAATTTTTTCAAACCCAATCAATACCATATGCTGGCCCGCACACCAGAAGCCGCCGCCCGTTTTAATAAAGCACTGGCCGAAGTCAAACAGTCGGCATTGTTTGCCAGCTTGCAAATGCAGTATTTTGCCGAGTTAAATCAGCTTTGATAAAGCGTTGCGGCGCAGGCACTGGTTTTTAATTGCGCTGCTGCATATAAAATAATCCGAATCACGATCCAGATTATTTTCTTTTCAAAAGAAGGGATTAGATAGTTAAGGAGAGAGTTGCGCGTCCGTGGCAGCTTTTAAAAGAGCATCCCAATCATCCGGGGGATTGCCTGACTTTAGCATCTTTGCAAACACTTTGTAAGCATCCGACTTACTGTCGTAGGCTCGTTTGCTGTCTTCATCATTGACCCAAGCATAAACAATAATTTTCGATTCAAGATGATAACGAAAGAATAGCCGATATTGCTGAAAAAATTTGGCACGAAACCAATGTTTATTGTGGTCACCTAAAGTCGTCACTTGGCGATAGTCTGGCAACGTTGGATCTTGAGGAATAATCTCAAAAGCCAGCTTATAGATTGCTGCTAACCGCTTCGTGTCGTTTTTCTTCATGTACCCTGCTGGATCTTTTGCTTTTAATGCCTCTACTTTGTCTTTCAACGTTTGGTACTGCTGTGCAAAAAGAGGATGGGTAAATAGCGTCCAACCATTGACCACCATCGGAACATTGTCTGGCAAAGTTATTCATCCTCATCAGACAATGCTGCATCCAAATCCACTTCTACCCCAGTGACCAGCGATGCCACGCATCGACGCATACTCGCTGATAATGGTTGTAACTTTTCAGGATGCTTTTGCATATCAACAGCCAAAAAGGATAAAAACTGGTCCAGCACAGGATCAGTTGCCGCCGTCTCAGCTCGTTGCATCAGCACGCTGCCATCGGATTGGATGATGTATTTAATCTTGTCTTTCTTATCCAGATGCAATGCCTGACGCACAGGACTTGGCACTGTTGTCTGGAAACGATCTGTCAATGTTGATTCTGCTTCCAAAGCCATTTGTACAAACATGATGTTCTCCGCAGGTTGAAGCTGGCTAATAACGGCTAGTTTAGTCGCAAAGGGGGGGTAATGCAAATGCATTACCTTGGTGCAAATAGTAAAAAGGGGTGCATGTTTCGGATGAATCCGAACACTCATTTCGGTCCAATTCGATCACCCATTTCGGTTTTATCCGATCACTTTTAGCCATTTTCCGAAATCGCCCGCGCGAATCCTGGACACCCAAACACCCTCAAAATAAACTTTAAACTAACTAAATTTAAAACTTCTATTTTTGCCGTCAGGATGACACCATGCCCAAACCACGCCATCAACAAATCAGTGTGAGTGAAACACCTTATTATCACTTGGTCAGCCGTTGTGTTCGCCGCGCATTTTTATGTGGCGTGACAGAAACTTATAACTTTGAGCATCGCCGAGGCTGGATACTGGAGCGTTTGGCACTGCTCAGTCAAATGTTCGCCATCGATATTGCTGCTTTTGCGCTGATGTCGAACCATTACCATTTAGTCGTGCGGGTTGATGCGGCCAAAGCAGCCGCCTGGAGCGCTCAGGAGATTGCGAAGCGCTGGCAGCTGTTATTTTGTTTGCCGGTGTTGGTTGAGCGTTATCTGAGTGGAGGCTCTAGTGGTGAAGTCGAAAACCAAGTGACTGCAGCTATTCTGGAAAAATGGCGTACCAGACTTTGTGACATTAGCTGGTTTATGCGCTGTCTGAACGAACATATCGCGAGGCTGGCCAACCTTGAAGACCACTGCACAGGCCGCTTTTGGGAAGGAAGGTTTAAATCGCAGGCGCTGCTGGATGAAAAAGCTCTGCTGACCGCCATGGCCTATGTTGATTTAAATCCTATCCGCGCGCAGATGGCACAGACGCCAGAAACGTCTGACTACACCAGCATCCAGCAACGGCTTGGCAAGGCCATCCACTCTGTCTTTCATGGACCGTTGTTGCCATTTGCCGGCAATAGCCAGCAACAGAATGCACAGCAGCATATTCCGTATCATTTTATTGATTATGTTGAACTTGTTGAATGGACAGGCCGACAGTTGCGCGATGGCAAACGCGGTTTGATTGACCAGAATCAACCTCCCATCCTGGCTCGCCTTGGTATCTCAGAGGCTTGTTGGCTACAAAACTGCCAGCAGCTTGAAATCGATTTTTATCAAGTGATTGGCCCTATCAGTTCACTGAAACAATTCTGCCAGAAACTAGGACTACGCTGGTTGCATGGTCAAACTGCCTGCCGACGAAGTTTTGGCTAAGTCCGAAATTTTCCACCGCAAAATTGATAAGAAACCGCAGCAGCGGCAATAACGGCTGCCTAAAAATTAGTTTCCCCCGCCAAGTGCACTTTTTTGCTGCAATTTAAAGCCTTCAAATCCACATCGATAAGCTTGAATTTAAAATATCGTGACTAAAGAAACCATATTTTAGAAACAGCTGATTGCACTGTTTCCAAAAAGTGGGTGGCTTGTTTTGCTTAATTGTAGGCGCTGCAGCAAATTGATAGCCCTGCTGGTCAACACTGATCACTGCTACTGGAAATCACTGATCGGGCTGCTGGGGATTTTGCGCGGTTTGGGGATAAAAAAGGACACCGGTTTATGGGTGTCCTTTGAATCACTGAATTGTCTGCATGGATAAATATCTCTTTTATCGGGACATCTATAACCGATTGCCAAAACGTGGCTGTCCTGAATTGTGCTGGTATAAGGCAAAAAATTTATCTCAAGTTTCGTGCTTTTTTAAATTACGAATGTGAGCGAGATAATTTTTCATTTTTTCCCATTTAATTCCTGAAGGATAATCGTCTCCTGGTAATAACCCGTCATTATTTAATATATTGGGGTTAGCTCCTTTCGAAATTAAAAATTTAATCACCCCTAAGTATTCCGCTGCATGTAAAGGTGTTGAACCATTCCAATTTACATAGTTAACATCGGCACCATACGATACAAGTAATTTTATAAAGCTAAGTTTGCTATGACTATGCAGCGTTGATGTCTGCAAAATATCACTGCTAGTCTTGGCTCCGCACTTAAGGCACTCTTCGAGAATCCTAATATCATCGCAACTATACACGTATGGAGAAATACCTTTACACAGTTCATCACCACGCCATCCTTGTTCAAGGTACACCATCGCTTCATCATATGTGTCACAATAATGCAGCGGGGTTGCTTCAATAGCTGAACCATAATAGTTTAATGGTTTCATATTTCGTCCTTAGCACTTCACTTCGCATGTTCCGTTTTTACTCACTTTAACAACGTCGGGAAAGTTTTTCTTTACCACATTCGCTTCTTGTGTTGTAAGTTTTTCTGGAACATACCCATGGTATTCATTACTTGGTGTTCCGTTATTCTTGAGAATAACAACTTCTTTATTGTTGACATCGACGCCTACACGAGCATCGGTATTTTTTCCAAGCGGAACAGAATTATCTAGGGCAGTTTGACCATCAGTTGGTTTAGGGGAGATAACTTCACCCGAAGATTTTTTCGGTGAGTTGCCGTGCTTTTTATACCCAGAATCATTGTAAATTAACTTATCTGTAACATCGACATATCTCTGAGCCGCATTATTAATTGGTGAGCCTTTTTCTGTAACCGCAACAATTCCACGAGCAATTAGGTTGCCTGTGGCAATCCCGCTCTTGTCACCTTTATACTTTGCTTCACCCGTTGGGTCAGTGTACTTATAGGGATTATTTGCAACATACGAGTAGCGGTTAAATGTATCAGGCTCGCCCGTAAACCCAACCGGATCATTCGAGTAAAACCGAGCTATGATTGGGTCATAATACCGCTGCTGCATATAAATAAAACCCAGCGCAATATATCTACCCCATCGAAAGAACGGCAAACCAAATCAAGGCTTTGCTATCGGCAGGCAAGCAGCAGGGATAGCGCCAGCTCAGCCGCGTCGTTGCAACTGCAACAATTGCATGGCAATTTCGTCGGCTTGTTGTTGTTCCTGCCGCTGTTGGCGTTGTTGTTGAATACTATCGCGTTTTGCCAGCACTGTGGCAATGCCTTTGCTGTAGGCGGCTTGTTTTTGGCAGACCTGCTGCTGTTGCAGTAGCTCAGCACTGGCAGCAGTGGTTTTTTGTTGCTGCTGTTGCTGCATCTGGCTCAGCACCCCTTTCATCGCCGCCAGATTTTGCAAACCCAGCGCCGATTTCATCATCGGCGGAGCTTCCAATAAGCCGAGGTGTTCCGTCAGCAACTGCAGGCGGCGCTGTTCCTGTTGGGTCTGTTGCTGCAGCTGTTGTTGGCGCTGGCTCATTTGCAGCAACCGATCTTGTTGTAATTGCAGATACTGTTTTAACATCGCCCCTCCTCGCCTCTCCTCGCCTGGCCTCAGCTTGATAAACTGGGTTGCTGGCAGCAACAGTGCCGCATTAGCTCAGCAGCCTTGCCAATTCCTGTTGTGAGCTCTCAACACCAAAAGATTGCTGCAAGCCCTGACATAAAAACTGCTCTATGGCTGGATACAGCCGGACGGCTTTGTCCAGTTCAGCATCTTTGCCGACCTGATAAGCACCAAGCGGGATCAGCTCCTGCACCTGTAAATACCTGCTGTATAACCGTTTTAACAAATAAGCTTGCCGCAGTTGACTGTCGGGCACTATCTGCGGCATCACCCGGCTAATGGACGCACCGACATCAATGGCCGGATAATGACCTTTTTCTGCCAGTTGCCGGCTTAGAACGATATGACCGTCCAGAATGGCGCGGGCGGCATCCGCAATCGGATCCTGCTGATCATCCCCTTCTGCCAGCACCGTATAAATGGCGGTCATGGTGCCAGTGCTATCGGCGCTATTACCGGCTTTTTCCACCAGTTGCGTCAGTTTGCTAAAGACCGACGGCGGATAGCCCTTGGTCGCTGGCGGTTCACCTACAGATAAAGCAATTTCACGCTGCGCCTGGGCATAACGGGTTAAAGAATCCATCAGCAGCAATACATTCAAACCCAAGTCACGATAATAAGCGGCCAGCCGATGACTAAGCTCGGCAGCGCGTAACCTCAGCAACGGCGATTGATCGGCAGGCGCCGCTATCACTATGGCTTTTTGCAGTCCGGCCGGGCCCAGGCTGTGTTCGATAAAATCTTTCACTTCCCAGCCGCGCTCGCCAATTAATGCCACTATCACCACATCGGCCTGGGTAAAGCGGGTCATCATGCCGAGCAATTTACTTTTGCCCACCCCGGAGCCAGCAAACAGGCCCAGTCGCTGACCACGGCCAACGGTAAACAGGCTGTTGACGGCGCGAATGCCGACATCAAGCGGCTCCGACACGACTTTTTTTTGTAAGGGATTCACCGCCGCCAAGCCAGCACTGATCCAATCGCCTGATGTCAGCGGCGGCAAACTATCCAGCGGCTGCATCAGCCCATCCAGTACCCTGCCCTGTAAAGCGCGGGACACCAATAACTGACTGGCCTGCGGCGCGGCCCGCACTCTGGCACCGGCCTTTAAACCGGCCACCTGACACAGCGGCATTAAAAAAGCCTGCGCCGGTTCAAAGCCAACCACTTCAGTGTCAAACCACTGGCCCGCCTCGCCTTCCACCTGATAACGCTGGCCCAGCGTAAAATCACAACCGGCAGCAGTTAAAATCATGCCGCTGACCCTAAGCAAACGACCATAACGCCAGAAGCTTTCAACAGGGACAGCTTGTTGCCTGGCGGCAGCTAAACGAGCGCTAAAATTAGTCATCCGTTGCGGTCGCTACAGCAGGGCACAGCTGTTGACGCAGCGGTTGCAGCGCCTGTTGCAGTCGTTGGGGGAAATCCAACTGATACAGCTGCTGTTGACCATTCAGCTGCACCACACCGGCAGGCAAATGGGCATCGGTCAGCAGCGGGATTTGCTCAAGCTGGCTGATCCCGGCAAACAGCGCGGCATCTTGCGCCGAAACAGTAATAGATTGCAGCGTATCGGTCCGCGCCAGCTCTGGCACTAACGCCGCCACCGCCTGTTGCAACAGTGTCGGTTGCAGCTGTAGTTCAGCCGCCAGCACAGTTGTTGCCAGTTGTTCCACCAGCAGATAAATTTCTTGCGCCAGTTGCGCATCCCGCCATTGCAGTTGCTGGTTAAACTGCGACGTTAACAGCGTTAGGGCTTGCGCTTGCCGGGTGGCGGCCTGCTCAGCCGCGAGCTGCAACTGCTGCGCCATTAAGGCTTCAGCCGCTTGCTGCCCGGCCTGCAAACCTAGTTCATAAGCCTGCTGCTGAGCTTTGGCAATCCCCGCCAGATAACCCTGCTGATAGAAATGTTCATTCGGTTGCTGCACTTCAGCCTGACCATGCTGGCGCTGCAGCAGCGGAAAACGAAAACTCAGATCAACGGCACTCTGTTGCATGTTAACCTACCGTTTCTTCCGGATATAACCGGTATTCATTCCAACCGCTGGCGATCATTTTTTTCACCATTGCCATAATTTGTGCCCGCGCCGCTTCCACTTTACGCACCGGTTGCGGTTTCATGCTGTCAATTTGCTGCCGGTACACCTGGGCTAACCGCTTGGGCAATACGCCCAGTAAGTTGTCGGTTAATTGCTGATCGGCGCCTTTGAGCGCAGTGACCCAAAGTTCATCCGGAATATCGGTCAGTAACTTGCTCAGCACTTCCTCGCTTTGCTGGCTTAAACTGAAGAAGTCATACATTTTGTCTTCAATGGCTTCTGCCATCTGGGTATCATGCATTTTTAACAGCTCCATCACTTCCGCTTTATTGCCGCTGTATCTGTTCATAATGTCGGCCACTTGTTGCACGCCGTTGACCCGGGCGCCAACCTGCTCACCGACATACTCAATACAACGCTCCAGCGTAAAACGCAGATCTTCAATCACATGCTCACTGACTTCGCGCATATTAGCTATTCGGAACAGAATTTCATCATGCTTTTGCGCCGGGAATAACGTCAGCACAGCACTGGCCTGATCGGCGGGCAAAAATGCCAGGATCAGCGCCTGCATCTGAATATGTTCCTGCTCCATAAAACGCACCAATAACTCAGCCGGCACCCATTCTAGTCGCCGGATATCGTCGGCTAAGGCGCCACCATAAATGTCATCGAGCATACCGCGCGCCAGCTTGCGACCAACGGCTTTGTCCAGCGCCCGCTCCAGATAAAGCCTGGACGCGCCACTGACCCCACTTTCGTTGCGGTAACAGTCAAAAAAATCATTCAAAATTTGCGCGACATGGTCCTGGCTAAAATTGGCAATCTTCGCCATCCGCTCCGACAAAGCCCGCACTTCATTACGACTGAGTTTTTTGATAATACCGGCGGCATTTTCCTCGCCCATACTCAGCAATAAAATAGCAGCCCGATCTAAGTCAGAAATCTGTTTCGGCGTATCAGCTCTTAACGGATTCAATGGACACTCCTCGTTCGATCCAGAATTTAATTACCGCCGTCACCCGGTCAGACTCACGGTTGGCGAGTAAATGTAAATGATTGATTTGTTCAGCAAATTCAGAGCCAACCTGGGGTAAATCCAGCGCCGGTTGCAAGCCTGCCTGATTTGCACTCTGGCTTGTTGCCGCCGTTGTGGCGACACTGCCATCGAGCAGCGCTGGCGCGGCACCTGCCAGCGCCTGACGCTCTGCCGTTGACGAACTCAGATGGTCAGCTGTGTTGGTGTCAAAGCGACGGCTTGGGTTTAACTCTTTGTTTTTGCGGCTCACCAGATGGTTCACCAGCGGCCGTACCCCAAAAATCACCAAAGACAGGCCAATCAAGGCGCCAATCAAATAACGGGAATATTCTTTCACTTCCGGCAACCGCCACCAGGCCATGCCTTCCAGCTCAGCGGCGGCATCAGGCCGGACAAAAGCAAAACTACTGATATGGAATTGATCGCCGCGCTCGGCCTGAAAACCGGTGGCGGTTTTTACCATCTCGCCCAGTTTCGCCAGTTGCTCTGGTGTCCAGCTTTTCACTGTGCTGCTGCCATCTGCCGCAATCACTTCAACTTCATTGATCAGCACCGACACACTCTGACTGCGAATACGGCCAATTTCATAGCGGGTATGGGTGACGGCTTTACCGGTGGCAAACTGCCGGTTCATTTCATTGCGCTGTGAAGTACGCTGATTTTCATCAAGCGGCTGCGCTGGCGCGCCCTGCTGCTGTTGCACTGGAGGCTGATTAGCCAAGGAGCCCGGAATGCCCATCGCCAGTTGATCTGACATGGCATCGGTTTTACTGGTTTCGCGCGTTAGCACCCCTTCTTTATCCAGCGCTTCGCGGGTTTCTTCCACCACATTAAAATCAACATCGGCCGACACCTGAATGCGATAATTGCCATCGCCAACAATCGGCAGCAACATAATGGCGGCGCGCTCTTCAATGTTGCGCTGTAGCTTGTCAATAAAAGCGAGTTTTTTATCAGTTTCTTTACCGACAGGGGTGGCATCAAACAAATCACCACTGACCAGCTTGCCACGTTGATCCACCACTGAGACCTGCCGGCTGTCCAGCCCCGGAATACTGCCCGCCACTAAGCTGACAATAGCCTCGACCTGCTCAGGTTTAAGCTGATAACCAGGGGCTAAATCCACCATCACCGAGGCGGCGGATTTCTCTTCCTGCCGACCGACAAATAAATTGCGTTTGGGGATGGCCAGATGGACCCGGGCATTGCGCACGCCATCCATGGTGATGATAGTGCGGGCTAATTCGCCCTCCAGCGCATGCTGATACTGCATTGACTCCATAAACTGACTGGTGCCCATGCTGACTTTGCCTTGCATCGCCGCTAAGCCTTCAGGCATCGCCGCTTTAATACCCCGGGCTGCCAGTGTGATGCGGGCATCCGCCAGTCTATCTTGTGGCACCATAATATTGCCGCTGTCGGTATCAATCCGAAACGGAAACTGCTCTTTGTCCAGCACCTCAACAATACCGGCTTTGTCATAATGTTCCTGACTGCCATACAAGGGCACATAGTTTTTGGCCGAGGTCCACAAAATCACCACTATAGTGGCCGCCACCAGCGTTGCCAGCAGCGCAATCGAGGCCAGGCTTTTATCTCCTTGTGGCAAGAAATTGATTTTATTTGACATATTGATTACGCGTTCACGAATGCGCTGATCGGCCGTCACGGGCACTGCTTTAGCAAGTTCTGTTTTCATCACTCAGCCTTATAACGACATACGCATGATGTCATCGACACCATTCATCACTTTGTTGCGAATTTGCAGCAACATGGAAAAACTCAAATCAGCTTTTTGGCTGGCGACCATAGCGCCAACCACGTCATCACTGCGGCCAGCATCGACGGCTGCCATCAGGTTGGCTGCCACATTCTGCTCCTGATTCACCGCTCTGATCACCTGGCTAAAATCAGTGGCAACGCCACTGTCCTGCGGCGCCGGATCCAGGCTCAGTGACTCATTGCTGGCGATCTGCTGCAATCTGGAAAATTCGGTCAATAAAGATTGCTGGGTCAGACCCGGGGTAGAAATAGTAGTGATTGGCGTCATGGTCGGATTTCCTTAACAGACTCAGGCAACTGCATCAATATCAACGCCATGCTCACGCATAGCAGCCAGTTTGTAACGCAGCGCCCGGGTGCTGACCCCAAGCGCTTGCGCCGCCTTGGTGCGATGGCCATTAAATTGGTTCAGCACACCCAGGATATAATCAAATTCGGCAGTTTTTTTGTTGTGTTTCAGTGCATGAACCGGCACGGCTGTCGCAGCCTGCACCGCGACAGGTAAGTTTAAATCAACCGCCTGCACTTCCATGCCACGCGCCATCACCAGCGCGCGTTGCACCACGTTTTCCAGCTCACGGACATTACCCGGCCAACTATATTGCGTCAGCATCTGCCGGGCTTCTGCACTGAGTAAAAACTTACCTGCACCATACTTTTGTAAAAAAAACTCAGCCAGCGGCAAAATATCGTCCCGGCGTTCCCGCAAGGCCGGCCAGCTGAGTGGCAGCACATCAAGTCGGTAAAATAGGTCCTGCCGGAACTGGCCTTTGTCGACCAACTGGCGTAAATCTTTGTTACTGGCAGCAATAATCCGCACATCAAGTTTAATTTTGCAGTGACTGCCCAGCCGCTCCACCTCGCGTTCCTGCAGTACCCGCAATAATTTGGCCTGTAAGGCATAAGGCAACTCAGAAATCTCATCGAGCAATAAGGTGCCACCATTGGCAGCTTCAAATTTTCCGATTTGCTGGCTGACTGCGCCGGTAAAAGCGCCTTTGTTGTAGCCAAATAAGATGGCTTCCAGCATATTTTCCGGAATGGCTGCACAGTTCACCGCCACATAAGGCTGTTCACGTCGGCTGGACACATTATGAATATACCGCGCCAACCGTTCTTTGCCGGTACCGGACTCACCATGCAACAATACAGTGGCATCGGTCTGAGCGGCGCGGTTGGCCAGTTGCAGGACCTGGCGGCTACCGATAGAGACTGCTACCAGATCTTTTAAGCCATAGCTGACCGAAGCGGCATTGCGGATCACATGCTGTAACTGCAGGCTATTAAAAGGCTGCAACAGATAATCAATGGCACCATACTGCAAGCTTTGTGCGGCCAACTGGTGTTGGTCTTTGGCGACTAACACAATGATCTGACAAGATGGATGGCGTTTTTTTAATAAGGTCATCAACTCCGTCATCCCAATCTCCGGCAATGGCGCCGCCAGCACCACGATGGCCGGTTCAGCCGCACTGCAACAATTGAGCAAAGCGGTCAGATCGGCAGCATGTTGCAGCTGAAAACCTTCAGCTTTGACACAATGCAGCACTTGCGGCGCAGGTTTGCATTGTTCAATCCAAAGTAAATCTTTCATATTCATCTGCTCTCTATGGTTAAGCCGGAGTCCGGATCAAACGGATCACAACCCGCCGATTAGATTTGGTTGCTGGTAAAGGCTGGACCTGTGGGTATCTGTTGCCATGGGCGCGGATTTCAATTTTTGCCTTGGGTACGCCAAGCTCAATCAGCCGGGAGGCAATATCATCCGCCCTTTGTTCCGATAACAGCCGATTCGCTAAGCTGCTGGCAGCATCATCACTGTGGCCGTCGAGCAGAATTTTGCGGATCTTGCGGTCTTGTTTGATATAACTGGCTAACTGACTGAGCCAGGCCAGCGCATGGCTATCAGGTAAGGTTGCCCCTTTGGCAAACAAAATTTCAGCATCCCGCGCCTGCTCCCAGCGCATCGGTAGCAACTTGCTGATACAGAGCTGAAACTGTTGCATGGCCTGCTCAAACTGCAGATTAGGCACTTGCAGTTGTAAGGTCTGACCCGGCATATCCAGCGTCAGCTGCAACCAAAAGCCTTGCTGTAATTGCTGCAGCAACACGGGCACCTGCGCGTCAAAGCTGGCATGTTTGGGATAAATCTCAGAGGGTGAAAAGCGCAGCGCCGGCGCTAAGGTATCAGGTTGCCAGCCGGCAGCCACCACCTGGCCTTGCACATCCTGTAACTCCAGATGAGCGGCATCCAGCTGTAATAACAGCTGAATTTGGCCACCAGGCTGTTGCTGAAAATTTAAGGTCGCAATATTCCCCAGCGACTGGGACATCCGACAGCGGAACTGATCACCGCTGATCTGCCATTGTGCCTGATCAACAGCTGGCAGATAGTGCTGATCAACGGCGCTGATTGCCGGCGTCAGCCAAAGATGTAACAGGAGCTCAACCACGTTTATGTATCCTTTTAACCACATGATCCAGTCAGTAAAAACCGACCATCCATCTTGTTTTAAAAGGCAACGCATAGACCAAGGCGACAGACAGTGAGTACACTCTCTGAGCGCTTGCAGTGACCCATCGGCATTCAAATTGGCATGGTTTGCCAGAATGCAGACGTTGGTGTCGCTTGTTCATGCAACCCCGCTATCAATGGGATCCGAAGATCCGGTAGACCGGAGGCTTTGCGTCCTGACTTTTCAGTACAGTTTGCCTTTTAATTCCTAAGCTCTGTGTGCATCAGCCGGTCGCAGTAAGCGCCGGGCTGAAGTGACTCAACATCACTAATAAACATACCGCAATCAGCACCAACTATGGCTGGCACTGCTGGCCCCGAAAGGTCCAACCAGTTGCGGTAACAGCAGTTGGAAGTTGCTGTTTACAAAGCATAAACTGAGTCAGCTTGGTAAACAGCTTCGCAATATACCATGTTCATATTACGAATCACTACGTTTATTTCACCACATTTTCGTGCCAACATCGCGACTGCGCGACGCATCTATAGGTTGCAATTTAATTTGTTGTGTTGGGTTCTAGCCTAAAGTTCCCACAATATTTACTCTGATTTGTTCCGGAATTTCGTTATAAGACAGCACCACCAAATTGCCCTGGGTAAAGCTTCTGGCATAACGTGCCAGTAATGGCCTTAACTGTGGTAACACCACCAGCACCGGCGTATGTCCAAGCCGTTGCAACTGGGCACTGACCTGCGGCATCGCTTGCTGGAACTGACTTAATAAATTCGGTGCCACCGGAAAACTGTCCAGTGCCACTTTGCCTGCTTGCATGGCTTGATTCAGCGCACTTTGTAAAGTTTGTTCCAGCTTCTCATCCAGGCTATAGGCCGCCAGTTCATCGTTGTCGCCGAGCAATTGCCGTACCAGTGCCCGCTGTAGCGCACAACGCACATCAGACACCAGTAAAATGGGATCCTTGGTCACTTCAGCACTGTCGAGCAGCGCTGTCGCGATGGTGACCACATCGGCCAAACTGACCTGCTCGGTTAGCAACAGCCGATAGACCTTCAGCTGGACATTGGCGGTCAGCGCCTTTTCCAGGTTTTCAGCCAGGGTTGGTGCCACTTGCGCTAATCGTTTATTGAGCTGACGCACATCTTCAAACAGGAATAAATCGGCCAACTGGGCTTTCACCACTTTGCCGACATGGGTGGCAATCACAGTGGCAGTATCCACCACTGAATACCCCAGATTCAGTGCTTTAGCTTTGTCTTCCGGCTCAATCCAAACCGCTTCCAGACCGTAGGCGGGATCAGTCGCCACTTCACCATCCATCTGGCCATAGGTTTCGCCGGTATTGAGTGCCAGTAATTTCTGTGGTCTTAACTTACCGCTGGCCACAGCCACCCCGGCCAGTTTGATTTGATATTCTTGTGGATTGAGCTTCAGGCTGTCGCGCACCCGCACTTCCGGCAATAAAAAACCTGCCAGTTCTGACAGCGTTTTGCGCACACCACGCAAGGTTTGTAATAAACTTTCGCCTTGCGCCTGGTCGGCCAGATAGACCAGCCTGAAGCCAAGCTCCACCGACAAACGGTCAACTTGCGGAATATCGTCCCAACTCAGTGTTGGCGCTTGCTGGCTGATTTTTTCCGTCAGCGCTTCCACCTCTGAATAACTGCTGCCAGCTTGTTTTTTCTGCATCTGCCAGGCAGCAAACAATAATGGCGCCGCAAACAATAAAAATGCTGCCGTTGGCATGCCAGGCACTAACCCAAGCACTGTCATCACTAAACCGGCGGTCAGCAGCACCCTGGGGGCAGCCAGTAACTGCCGGCCGACTTCGTCCGACATCTCGCCTTCGTCGTTCATCCTGGTGACAATAATGGCCGCCGCCACCGACATCAGCAGAGAAGGCACCTGCGCCACCAGACCATCACCGATCGTCAGCAATGCATAACGGGAAAAAGACTCGCCCAGACTTAGGCTATGCATAAAGACGCCGATGGCGATACCACCGAGCAGGTTAATGATCAGGATGATGAGGCCTGCAATGGCATCGCCGCGGACAAATTTGGAAGCACCATCCATCGAACCGTAAAAATCAGCTTCACTGGCGATCTGCTGCCGCCGCTGCTTGGCTTGTTCTGGTCCAATTAAACCGGCATTTAAATCGGCATCAATCGCCATCTGTTTGCCCGGCATGGCATCCAGCGTAAAACGGGCCGCCACTTCGGAAATCCGTTCGCCGCCTTTGGTGATCACCACAAAGTTGACCACCATCAGGATGACAAACACCACCATACCGACCACATAGTTGCCGCCGATCACCACTTCACCAAAGGCCTGGATCACCCGGCCAGCGACATCAGTGCCTTCATGGCCGTGTAGCAATACCACCCGGGTTGAGGCCACGTTCAGCGTCAGGCGCAATAAAGTAGCCACCAACAACACGGTTGGAAACACGGAAAAATCCAGTGGTTTTTTACTGGACACCGCCACCAGCAACACGATAATCGACAGCACAATGTTGAAGGTAAACAACATATCCAGCAGCCAGCCTGGCAGCGGCAGGATCACCATCGCCAGAATGGCCAATAACAACACCGGAATAGCGGTGTAAGGTTGAGTCAGGGTACGCCAGTTCAATTCAAACTTCCTTCAGTGCGCGGCTGCTGCTGCAAACCGGCGGGTATAGTTAATACTGGCAAAGGTGCGGGTTCACGGCCGCGCCCTTGCTTATAGGCTTTCAGTTGCATCACATAAGTCAGCACATAAGCCACCGCGGTATAGAGCCCCTTTGGCACTTCCTGATCGACCCGGGTGGAAAAATAAATCGCCCGCGCCAGCGGCGGTAACTCTAAAATTTCCAACTGATGCCGTGCTGCCACTTCGCGGATCCGCAGCGCCATCTGATCAACGCCTTTGGCCACGACATAAGGCGCTTTGGCTTTTTTCTCCGAATATTTCAACGCCACCGCATAATGGGTCGGGTTGACAATAATCACGTCCGCAGTTGGCACTTTGTCATCAATACGGCGGTTGGCAATTTGAAACTGAATTTGCCGGATCCGCCCTTTGATCTCCGGATTGCCGTCCACCGATTTGCGGTCATCTTTGACTTCCTGCTTGGTCATTTTTAATTTGCTGCTGACCTTAAACTGCTGATAAGGCACATCAATCACCGCCACCAATAACAGTACCAGCGCCAGCATCATCAGGCTGAACGACACCAGTTGCAGCCCTTCGCGGGCGGCGGTGGCTAAATCCATCCGCTGTAAAAACAACAAACGGCTGGTCAGATGGCTGAGTAAACCCCAAAGGGCCCCCCCCAATAAGGTCACTTTGACGATAGACTTCACCAGCTCCACCCAGCTTTCACTGCCAAACATCCGGCCAAAACCAGCAATAGGGTTCATATTGCTCATTTTGGGCCCCAGCAATTTGCCGGAAAAAATCATGCCGCCCGGCAACATGCCTGCCAGCCAACTGCCGATAAATAAGGTCAGCAAATAGGGCAAGCTAGCGCCCAGCATCTGCAACAAGGCTTCGCCCAAGGCTGAGGTCATCAGGTCATCGCGTTTTAACGCGTCTTTATCTAACTGCCAGCTGCTTTGCAGCAGATTGACAAAAAGCGCCATCAGCATGTCGGCAAACCACAACAAGGCTGAACTGCCGAGTAACAACAATAACGCCGTGTTTAGCTCTTTCGAACGAGCCACCTGGCCATCGGCTTTGGCTTTACGCAGCCGCTGCTCGGTGGGTTGTTCGGTTTTATCCTGACTGCTGTGTTCACTCATGGCGCAAACCGCTACTGCATCGCTTGTTGCATCTGCAACAAGACGTACTCAGACAAGGTAAAAAAATGCTCACCCATCTGGCCTAAGGTCAACAGCACACAAACAAACCCTAATAACAACGTCATCGGAAAACCTAACGAAAACAAATTCATACTGGGTGCCGACCGACTGGCCACGCCAAAAGTTAAATTGACCAACAGCATCGCAATCACCGCAGGCAACGCCACCAGCAAGGCAGCGCCAAACATCCAGCCAAATAATTTCAGCAATAGCGTCAAATCCAACTGATACAAGCTGCTGCCAACTGGCCAGAGCACAAAACTGTCCACCAGCAGGTGCAAACTGATCAAATGGCCATCCAGCGCAAAAAACAGCAAAGCCGTCATGATCCAGAACAGTTGACTGAGCACCGACACCTGATCACCACTGCCCGGATCCATCATCATCGCCATCGACAGACCCATCTGCATTGAAATCATCAGCCCGACCAGCGCCAGCACTTCAAACAACATCCGCACAGCACAGGCCATAATCACGGCAAACAGGATTTGCTCCAGCGTGACAATGGCGCCTTGCACTGAAAACGGATCCACTGCCGGCACTTCAAGGCCTGCTGACAGCAAAAAACTTAAAAACAGCGCCAACACAATCCGGGCTCTGGGCGTCACCGCCGGATTGTCATACACCGGCAAGGCCCAAAAAAACGCACTCAGCCGGATAAAAGGCCACCAGATGGTGCCAAACCACAGCATCAGTTGCTCCACACTCAAATTGAGTAATGCACTCAACCAATGGCTCCCGGGATCAAACGACTAAGCTCAGCAAAATAATCCAGCAATTTTTGGATCATCCAGTGCCCGGCAAATACCACCATCAATAACGTCAGCAGCATTCTGGGTAAAAATGTCAGCGTTTGTTCCTGAATAGAGGTCGCAGCCTGAAACACCGCCACCACAATCCCCAGTAATAAACCCGGCACAATCAGCACCAGCAACATTTCGATGATGGTGAAAATGGCATGACTTATCAGCTCAGTCGCCATGCCTGGATTCATGGTGCGGCTCCAAACGTTGCCGCCAGCGTGCCCGCCACCATCGACCAGCCATCGGCCAGCACAAAAATCATCAGCTTAAATGGCAGGCTGATAATCAGCGGCGATAACATCATCATGCCCATCGACATCAAGACACTAGCTACCACTAAGTCGATGATCAAAAACGGAATAAACAACATAAAGCCAATCTGAAACGCCGTGGTGAGTTCACTAAGCACAAAGGCCGGTAACAACACCTCAAAAGGCACCTCAGCCGCTGCCATGGTGGTCGGTTCATTGGCGATGCGTAGCACCTGCTGCAATTCATTTTCGCGAATTTGCGCCAGCATAAACTGCCGCACCGGCACTTCAGCCCGCGCTATGGCCTGCTCCAGCGTCAGAGTTTCGGCCTGGTAGGGTTTAACCGCGTTTTGATACACGTCCTGCCAGACTGGTCGCATGATCAGCAGACTTAACATCAGCGCAATACCAATTAAAATCCGGTTGGGTGGGCTTTGCGCCAGCCCAAGGGCCTGACGTAAAATTGCCAGCACAATAATGATGCGGGTAAAAGACGTCATCATCAGTACAATGCCAGGCAACAGGCTCAGCACTGTCATCAGCAACACAATTTGCAGTTTGACGCTGTAATCCTGCCCGGCCGCCGTGTCATTGACCGACAGCAAGGTCAGCTCCTGCGCTGAACCGGCCAGCGGTAACAATAACAGCAGCAGCGCCAGCAGCTTTGGCAGCGCCGCCAGCAGCCATGACACGAACATTTGCCCACACTTAGCCATCAACGGGCTCACCTGCCACTGACTGTCCAGATGTATCGGTTTGACCTGTGCTGACAAACTTCAGACCATAGTTGCCATTGACCATCACCACTTCGGCTTTGGCGAATAACACACCGTTGACCTTGACATCCAGCGCCTCGCCGACCGCTTTATCCAGCGCTAACACATCACCGGCGCGGGCATTGGCTAATTCACCCAGCGTCACTTCAGCACTGGCGACTTCCAGCGTCACCGTCAAAGGCACATCCATAAATTTGGCCATGCCAGCAGTACGGCCGCTCGCGACCTGGCTAACTTCCGCCGCGCCGGTGGCAAATAAATCTTCCATCTCCAGCAGATCCAGATCGCCTAAACCGCCCTGAGTGTTTTGTCCGTCGTTTATCATGAGTTCTCTGCCAATTTACTGATTTGAAACATTAATTTGTGACCTTCTTCGGCGATATTGCCATAACAGAGCAGTTGCTGACCGAGCCGCAGCGGCATCTGGCTAAACAGCTCTAATGGCAACACCTGGCCTTGCAACCAAGCTTCAAGTTGCTGCACTGTCACTTGTTTGCGCGCCATTTCAACCTGCGCCCGGACCGGTAAACTTTGCCAATCCTGTAATAACAATGGCTGCTCAACCGCAGTCAAAGCTGGTTCAGAGGCATCGGACTGTAACAAAGCCACGGGGACCCACAGGTACCAACTGACCACCACTTTATCTAACACAAACCGCACCTTAAGGGGCAGATAACGGTACAAATCCAGCGTCAGAGCTTGCTTCCACACCTGCGCAGTCAAAGGTAAATGCTGGTTAAACAGCAGCTGCAGCAGCACTTGCGCCTGTTTTTGCAATAAACGACAACTGATGCGCTGCTCTGAACTACTGAGTTCAGTTTTTTCCAGGTACTGATGGCTATCCGTCAACTGGCCGCCGAGAAACAAATCGGCTATCTGATGCACCGCCTGCTGATCTATCGCCATAAAAGATTGCAGTTCCTGCGCTTGCAGCAGATTGACCGCCAGCAGTAAAGTGCCGGTTTCTGCCAACCAGGCTTCCAGCCCAACGCCACTACATAAACTGACATCGAGCATGAATTCGACATCGGGCAGCATCCGACCCAGTTCCAGCTGTAATGCTTTGCCATAATCCGCCAGCCGGTTTTGCAACAGCAAACTGGCAGCGGCAACATGGCGTTGCTGCCGGGTCAGTGCAAAAGCCGGTAAGGCCGCAGCACTTGCTGCCTTGATCAACTTTTGCGGTGGTTTTTTCTTCTTCATCCAGTTTCACACTCAGCTTAAAATTGTGGTTTCACAGCAATGCCAGCAGGGCGCAGCCGAAAATGATGTTGCTGCAAAATAAAGGCTCTTTTTCTGAGCTTTCTTAGCAAATTCAACCGCACGGCTCTGTCTCTGCCCATCCACTCCAGGCCGAGAAACTCCAGTTTGTCATTGACCTTTTTCCGGTATCGCACCAAGGCCCGTACTTTGACGTCTTTGTCATATTGCACCCAGCATTGCTTGGGGATCCGATCATGACTCGACACCAGAATGCCGCAGCCGCCCATACTCATATCTTTCACCACGGCAAACCCCAGTTCACCGCCAAACCAGGAATCACGAAGCAGGGTCACTGGGATGCCCTTGGTCTGGCTGTCCAGTGGCTGCGCTGGGTCATAAAAGTACCAACGATAAAACTGACGACCGGCAGTGTGTCGGATCAACGGCATATCACATCCTAAGATTGAGTTCTAAGTACGGGCGCATTCTGCCGGGCCGCTTCAGCCGCTTTTTTCAGCGCATTGTTGCTATTTTCCGGCGCAAACATCTCCCGCAGTTGCTGCTCGGCTTTGCCAGTCAGAATAAGGATTTCAATCCTTCTGTTGTCACTGGCGCCGGGTTGGACCGGATTAAGCAGCATGGTTTCAGCAAAAGCGCTGACTTGCGCGACCCGGGCCTCGGGCATACCACCGGCCGCCAATACCTGTCTGGCCTGCAAAGCTCTATCGCCGGATAACTCCCAATTGCTGTACTGACTGCTATTAAAGGCAGTGCCATCGGTGTGGCCGGAGAGCAGCAATTTGTTATGAATTTTGCCGAATACCGGTGCCAGCTTCAGCAGTAAGTCTTCAAAATAAGGGGTCATCGCCACCTGACCCCGCACAAACATCTGCCGGTTTTCACTGTCGCGGATAATCACGCGCAAGCCGGCCGGAATTTGCTCCACCACCAGGTTGGCTTCGGCCTGATTTAATTCAGCAAATTGGCTGATAGCCTGCGCCAACAAACTTAAATCCGGTGGCGAGTCATACTGACCGCTGATCAAGGAATTGAGCTTGTCACCGACCCCGGCTGAGGGTTCTCTTTTCCCTTCAGGAATTTGCAAATGCGCCGACATGCCAGCGACAAAGCTCTGCTGCGGTTCATGGGTCGATACCGCCATCTCGACCGGCGACGGCGAGCCGCCTAAATCGACCGGATAAGGACTATTCATTGCATCAAACGGATGGCTGTTGCCGCCCAAAATTGACTGGGTGCGCATATAAGACGCCACTTCAGTGCGCTCTTTCACAGTGGAGACTTCCAAAATCCACAGCACCATAAAAAATGCCATCATCGCCAGGGTGAAATCGGCAAAGGCAACTTTCCAGGCACCGCTGCTTTTTTTACCCGCTTTACCAGCACTGGCGCGGCGTCGCACCAGCACAGCCGCAGGCTTTTGCTCAGAACCAAAATTCATCATGCCGCCTTTTGATTAATCCAGCTTTCCAGATCGGTAAAAGACGGTTTCAGCTCTGCGCTAATCAGTTTACGACCTGAATCGGTTGCGACCACAGCGACATGACCTTTCAGATGGGCCACCAGCACAGCCCGCACGCATTCAAGTAAGGCGGTTTGCTTTTTGACATAAGCTTCCATCGCACTGCTGAGCGGTTCGAGCAAACAGTAACAACCAAAAATACCAAGGAAAGTTCCGACCAAGGCCGCCGC
Source organism: uncultured Rheinheimera sp. (assembly GCA_964525695.1). Classification (GTDB taxonomy): domain Bacteria; phylum Pseudomonadota; class Gammaproteobacteria; order Enterobacterales; family Alteromonadaceae; genus Pararheinheimera. The sequence goes on from CAZGHW010000007.1 coordinate 101,265, forward strand.
CACGTGATAACCGATGTTACTGAGCGGCCCGTCCAGATGTTGCATGGTGATAATAATGCCGCCGACCGCCGCCAGAATGCCAAAGCCAGGCATAGCCTCAGCGACAGTGTGGGTGGCGGCAGAGGGTTTTAATTTTTGCTGCTCAATGGTCAAAATTTCCTGTTCCAGCACCGCATCCAGGTCATAAGCGCTGCCTTTGGTCATACTCATTAACCGGATGTTGTCACAGACAAAGGACACCAGTTCAGGCTGCGCCAGCACCGCCGGGTAGGAAATAAAAATCGAGCTGGTGGCCGGATTCTCCACATGCTCTTCCAGACCCCGAAAGCCCTTGCTACGAATGGTTTCCAGCAACTGATACATCAATAACAACAACTCTTTATACAGCAGGCTCTGATCCGGTTGTTTGACAAACTGGGCCTTGAGTTGACTGAGCAATTCTTTCAGCACATAACTGCTGTTGCCAACGATTAATGAACCAATAGCGGCACCAAAAATAATGACAAATTCAGCAGGTTGCCACAGCATGGCCACATTACCGCCAGCAATCATAAAACCACCGATCACCGCCGCCAGTACCACGATAAACCCTAATATTCTTTGCATAGCCAATCCTGCCCTGTTACCACTGCGACAATTTTTTATTAAGTAATTCAATTGATTGCTTATGCAACTGACAAACTCTTGATTCGGTCAGCTCCAGCACCAACGCAATTTCTTTCATATTCAGTTCATGGCTGTAATACAGTTGCAGCAACAATCTATTGCGCTCTGGCAACCCGGCCATGGCTTTTTGCAACGACAATTTCAGTTCCAACGGCGATAACGAGGTTTCACCCAATTCCGGATGCAGTTGTTGCTCCAGCATGGCATCTAGGCTTTCCATCGCTTCCGCCTGATCCAGATACATCAGCTCGCTCAGTTGCTGGCTGTCGATGCCCAGATGCTGACTCAGTTCTTCCTGCGTTGGCACCCGGCCTATCTGGCGTGTCAGCGCCCGACTGGCATCCCGAAACTGATGGGCTTGCTGGCGCAACTGGCGTGGCCGCCAATCGGTACGGCGAAATTCATCCAGCATGGCGCCGCGAATGCGTTTAAAGGCATAGGCCGCAAACAGCTCATCCGGCGCTTTGCCATAACGGCGAATGGCCGACAGCAAACCGAGTAAGCCAATTTGCAACAAGTCATCATTATCGACCACAGGTCCAATCAGACTGCGCAAATGGGCCGCCGCTCTTTTCACCAACATGCTGTATTGCGTCAGTAAACTGCCTTCATTCGCCACCGCTTGCTCAGCCTGAGGTTGCGTCGCTTCTGACCAGAGGTTTTCTGCCAGCATCTGGATACCTACTGAATAAAAATATTGGTGATCAAAACTTTATCTAACTGATAGTCAAACTTATTCTCAGTCAGGCTTTGATTAAAGGTACTCAGTAACTGTTGCTGCACCTGATCGATCTGCTGCATCGCCACTTTGACTTCCAAATGACTGCTGCTGGCAAAATGTGCCACCAGCGCATTGCGCAACAGCGGCGTCACTTCTTTTAACGCCGCAATGGTGCTGGCTTTATGACTGACCAGTGTCAGTTCCAGCACCAAATATCTGGAGGTTGGATCGCCCGCCACGCTCATCACAAATTTATCCATCGGATAAAACAGCGGCTTTTCACTAAGCGCCTCCACTTCGGGCGCACTGAAATACTGAGTAAAACCAACATAACCAGCAGCTGCGCCGCCTATCAGTAAGGCAATCAAGCCAAGCACTAATTTATTCATCGCGTTATATTCCTTGTCTCTGCACGGCCATTGCCATGATTAAACTAATTGATTCAGATAGTTATGACGTTCAAGCACAGCAGTTTGCCTTTGTACTACCGGCTCGGCCTCAGCACCATTGCTGCTGATCTGCGTTGCAAGCCAGGTCGGATGAGCCTGCTGCGGTAACTGACCATCGGCACTGAGCTGCAAGTCAATCTGCAGTTCGCTACCCAGTTTTTGTTGCAGGCTGGCGCGCAATTGCTCCAGCCCCTGCCCCATCGCTTCTCTGAGCTGGGCATTGCTGCTGTGTAGCTGCACCTGCAACTTGTCGCCGTCCAGTTGCACGGATAGTTCAACACTGCCCAAACTGGGCGGATCCAGCCGGATCAAGGCTTTATTCAGGCCCAGCCCCAGTTGCAAATCGACCTTGTCCTGCAGCAGTTGCAACAGACGCTGGCCAAAACGGGCCGGATCTGTCGGCAAAGGTTCACTTTGCCACTGTGCCAACGCACTGGCCGTGGTCGTCACCTGTGCCACCAGCGGATTGGCTGCGCTGGCGTCGTTGCTGGTGAACGACGCCGTATTGGCCGTGACCATGTTGAACTGCCGGTTGAGCAGGCTGGTCAGCGCCAGAGCTGGCGGCAAACTGCTGTGCTGCAATGTGCTGTGCGCTGCGACCGTCTGGCTGGCAAGCACCGGGCTGAGCGCGAGTTCAGCGGTACTGGTTTGGTTAGCGTTGCCAGCTGTTGGCAAAAACGCCTGCACGCCGCTCACAGCAGCTTGATGATAAAGGGCTGGCTGCTGCCGCTCTGTCAACACTGGATCCGCCAGAGTTTGAGCAGGCGGCAAAGTGACCGGCGCTAAGCTGGCAGCTCCCAGACTTCCAACCGCAGCCGATTGCGGCAGCAAGTCTGGCATTGCTGCAGCTGTGGCCGCCTGATGACTGGTCGCTGGCAATAATTGGCTCAAGCCGGCCCCAAGCAGGGGTTGCCGGTACAATAACGCCAGTTCTTCTGCTGACAGGGGTTGCGACAGCTCGGACCATTCGGCGGCTGGGTCAGCACTGGCTGGGTCAGCACTTGCTGGCTCCTGTACTTCCGTTAACTGCGCAGTGGCAGCCTGCTGCTGACGCAATGCTTGCTCGTCGGCGTAGGCTGTGACGGCTGTTTGCCCCTGCTCAGGTGACTCGCCGTTTTGAACCAAACTGTTTTGAGCCACACTTGGCCCGGCACTGTGCTCAGTTTTTTGCAGCCCAGAACTGGCCGCGCTGGCACTGCGCACCGTCGCGGCGGCAGGGGCTGTTTTCACTGCCGTGCTGGCTGCTAACGACTGCATCAGCGCATACTCTCATCAGTTTGCTGATAGGCCAGCACTCCGGCTTTGTTGTGCTGGAATTCTTTCATTTTTTGCTCCAGCGCCAGTTGCTGTCGTTTTGCTTGCTGAATAATCTGCTGGTAACGCTGGGTCAGTAGTTGGAAATCATAAAGCGGTTGCACCGCAGCGCCGGTTTGGCGAAACTGCTGCAAAGTCTCAACCAAAGACAGGATCTGCCGGTCCAGTGCCTGCACTTGCAGCCACTTGCCAGCCAGCACGGCTTGTTGCAGTTGCAATAACAACTGCTGAATTTGTTTTAACTGCGCTTCTGCTGAACCCTGCATCTGGATGCTCTTACTTTAACTCTGCTAAACAGGACTAAAGCAAGAAACAAGCCAACACTCAAGTTAATGATTTTAAAGTGTTTTAATAACAAAAACTGATGGGTGCGGAAGTTATACTTCCGCCTTGGCGGAAGTGCTGGTCGTAACTTCCTTTCCGTGCGGATGACTGCTTGCAGCAGTTGTCAGCGCTAGATTGGCATCGTAGAAAAAAGCTCGGCACATCTTTGATACGACAAAGAGTGCCGACCTTGTAAGCGAAAAACTGCAGGAAACAGTTGGCGGCATCGAGTGGTAGCGGGCCAAAGTCCAATAACAGGCCAGGCCTTGGCTGCTAGCCAGCTTGCCGGCTTAATAAGCCCTGCCAGCCTTGTTGGAGATCCGTCATGACAGTGCGGATCTGCGCCAGCTCGTTTAAATCATTTTTTAAACTGGCCTTGAGCAGGTTGTGGCCGCAGAATTCGTACAGCCGGTGCATATTCAGCGCCACTTCACCGCCTTTTTCCAGGTCCAGCGAAGCATCCAGTCCGCCGAGAATTTTCAGCAGTTTTTCCATGCCGATGGCTTTTTTATCAAAACGTTTGGCCTGCATATGACCTTCGACTCTGGCCAGTTCATCTAGGAAACCATCAAACAACATCTGCACCAGACTGTGAATATCGGCGCCTGAAGCTTTCACGTTCACGCTGGTATGTTGGTAGGCCTGATAACCTTGTGCAAAATCTAACATCTGTACCTCTTTATCTAACTGGCGGAAAGAGCCACTAAGAACCAAACTGCGACATTGAGCCTTCCAGCTGCGCTATGGTGACCTGCATCTGGGTAAACTGTGCCAGATACCGCTTGTACACCAGATCCATCGAATACTCATGGCGCTTTTGTTTGGTCGTCACCATATCCAGGCTGCCCTGTAAACTTTGTTGTTTGTCTTTGAGCAAACCAAATTTTTTGGTGTAAGGCTCCAGCACCTGTTTTAAACCGCTGAATAAGCTGTTGTCAGTCACCAACATCTGCTCCAGTCGGGCCGGATTATCTGCCAGCGCTTTTTCCAGCTTGGTTTTATTCAGCGACAACACACCGTTGCGATCAAACTCCAGACCGATAGCGGTCAGTGTGCTGCCCTGATAGCTTTTCTGAAAACCTTGCCGCAACTGGTTACCAACTGCCCGCGCCATACTATCGGAGTTGAGTGTGGCATCACTATTCATTTGTTTCATCAGCGCATTGTAGCTGTCGACAAACTTTTTCAGCTTTTCTTCCACTGCCGCCGGATCTTGTTTCACTGTGACCTTAACCGGGGTATCAGCACCGGCCTGAACTTTTTTCAGCTCCAGTGTGACGCCAGTAATCACATCCGTCAGTTCGTTTTTATCAGACGTCACGGTAATGGGGTTTTGTGCACCCACTTTGACGATGGCATCCTGCGCCGCTTTGAGTTCAGTCGCCCCGGCCACAGCTGCAGTCAGATTGGCACCGGACGTATCAGCGCCTGGCACAAAATTGAGGCTAACGGCTTTGGCAGCACCTGAGTCCTTGCTGGTAAGTACCAAAAAAGACTGACTGCCGCTTCGCATCACAGTGGCTTGCACGCCACTGTTATCGGCTTTTTTATTAATGGCATCTGCCAGCGCACTGATGCCGGAACCGGCAGGCAGACTAGACAGATCAACGGCAAATTCCTTGCCTGCCACCGTCAGTTCCAACTGGCCATCGGCAGGCAACAGGTCAGTGCTTTGAAATGTCAAAGATAACTGATGACGCTGCGCTAATTGCTGCACGAAAATTTCATAATCACCGGCCACTGCTTTACCGGAGGTTTTAATTGCCAACACCTCTTCATGGCTGCTTTTGCCGGTATTGCTCAGCAAATCTTGCTCAGTGGTAAATTTTTTCAGCATATCCTGCATACTACCAAGACTGGTTTCGAGCTTTTTAAACGACGAAATCAGGCCGCTGAAACGATCCTGCTGGGTTTTTAACACTTTATCTTTACCAGCCCGTTCAATCTGGGTGTACTGCTTGGCCAAGTAGGCCGGATCTATACTGGAAAACGCCATCGTCTGGTCCTGCTACTGAAAGGGGGGTATAAAGCCTTAATCGCCGCACTTGCCGCAGCGACTAAGGCTAAAAACCCCGGCGCTAGTGCGCCGGGCATCTTTATGAACCTAACAACTGGGATTAACGTAACAGCTGGCTCACCATCTGGGTGGTGCTGTTGGCTGTGCTCAGTACCGAAATACCTGAGTTCAGCAACAGTTGCTGTTTGGTCATATTGGAGGTTTCTTTGGCAAAATCAGCATCCATCAGTTGGCTTTTGGCCGCACCGGTGTTTTCGGTCATATTGCCTAAGTTATTGATAGTGTGATCAAGACGATTCATGCTGGCACCTAGTGCGGAACGAGCAGTACCGACGTTTTTTAAGAATGTATCGAGCGAATCAATTTCAGCGTTAGAAAGAGCTTGCGTGGTCAGATCTTTTAAATCAGTAACTTTTATAAGACCTAACGATGCTGAAATATCAACTTTCAATACTTCATCTTTTGAAGCGCCAATTTGAAAATCGACGGCTGCGGCAAATTTCCCAGTGGTGGCGTCAAGTAACTTAGTGCCACTGCCGAATGAAGTATTTCCTAAAATATTGGTTAATTCTGATTTTAACGCTTGATACTCGCCATCAAAAGCTTTGTATTCGTCAGCGGAGTTAGTACCGTTGGCCCCCTGAGTTGCCAGTTCTTTCATCCGGTAGACGATATTAGTCATCTCTTCAAAAGCACCTTCAGCCGTCTGTAGCATGGAAATGGCATTGTTGGAGTTATTGATCGCTGTTTCCTGACCGACCAACTGCGCGCTTAAACGTGAAGCGATTTGTAAACCAGCGGCATCGTCTTTGGCTGAGTTAATACGAAAACCTGTGCCTAAGCGCTCTAAGGCTACTGATAAACCATCGTTGGTGCGGTTTAATTGATTACGAATGGTGGTCGCTGCTGCGTTTGATTGAATTGATAAAGCCATGTTGTTTACTCCTTAATAAAGTTCATAACTTAAGAGCGACCCGTACTGATAGAAACTAAAATTTTTTTCAGAATTTTTGTCAAATTTTTTGGCAATGCACGGCTCAAGCTATGTTGGACGCCAAGCGTTGGACGCCAAGCGTTGGACTGCCCGGCAAGCCGGTCGAGTCCAACCTCCCCATGATAGTTGTGATGCTGAATTTAGCGACAGAGCATGGCATCTGACTCAGTAGGTAGGTCGGACTCGACATGACGCGAAGCGTCAGGGCAGTCCGACAGAATCGATGGATAATTTTTTACAAGTTATGGTGGACGCCACGCGTTGGACTGCCCGGCAAGCCGGTCGAGTCCAACCTCCCCATGATAGTTGTGATGCTGAATTTAGCGATAGAGCATGGCATGCAGCCAAGCGTTAGATGCCACACGAGACTAGCGTTGATCCGCCAGCGCAAATTCAACCAGACTGCGGCTGACATTGCCCTGCGCCATAATAGCCGCCAGCGACGAGGCAGCTCCGGTTTGCATTTGTTGCTTGAGTTCCTGGCTAAGCACTGCAACATCTTCTGCTGTTTGTCGATTGCCGGCCAAACGCAGACTATTCAGCTTCGCCAACAGCTCTTGCCGCTCGGCTTGCACCTGACGTAATACCGTCTGTAACTTTTGCTGCACCTGGCTGATTTCAGCCTGATAAGCCTGCTGATTCTCTAGTTGCAACGCCTGTTCGGCCAGCACCTGCAAAGGCCCACTGACGGGCTGTAACCGCACACTGATTGGATTACCGGCGGCAATCCTGATGCCCTCACCCTGCATTTGCCAGGGCTGAGTTAATTTTGCGGCATCTGAGACTTGGGTACTGAATTGCAACTGAGTGCCCTTGGCACTGACCAGGACCCCAGCGCCAGCAAAAGCTTGTTGCAACTGCGTTAAATTCTGCGCTGCACTTTGCTGCGCCGGCAGTGTTAATTGCACTTGCTGGCCATCCGCCAGCCGGAAACTCAGTTGTTCGCTTTGTTTGCGCGGACTCAGTAAATCAATTTGATGGTTCAACCTGGCGCTAACACTGGCTAAAGGTTGCTGACGCAGTTGTAATTCTGGCCGTACTGCACTGTCTTTGTGCTTCAGCTGACTTTCCAGTTGCAGCAATTGCTCGCGCAGTTGTTGCTGCTGGCCTGGGCTTTGCGGTTGATTTAACTGTTTTTTCAGTTGCTCCAGTTGCTGATACAACTGGCGCAGTTGCTGTTCTGCCTGCTGATTTTTCGCCAGTTGCCGTGATACATCCGCGCTTAAGCTCCATTGACTGAGACTATCCAACTGTTGTTGCAAATGGCTGCCAGCGCTTTGTCGGCCACTAACCCCGGTTGCGACTGTCTGAGCGGCGCGGCCAGCTTGACTGGCAGCATTGCTGGCGACGGCAGAACTTGATTTCAGACTCTCAATCAGCATCAGCGCAACCTTATAACTGGCGGAATAAACTCAGTTGCGACACTGAGCCATAGACTTTGAGGGTGGCTTCATAAGAGGCCAGCGCATTATTCATTTCGATATAAGCCGACGGATAATGCACCACTGACAAATCATCGCGTAAGTTCTCAGTAAATAACGAAATTTCGCTGTTGGTATTTTCCAGCGATTCCAGCGAGCTGACGATACCGCCAATTTTAGTGACGGCATTGCTGACATTGCCCAGCACGCTGCTAAGTTTATCCAGCATCAAGCGCGACTCGGCACCAGCACCTGTGGCTGGCGGCGCTTGCAGCAAACTGACATAAGCCTGTAAATCATTTAAAAACGCCGCCCCTGGCACTAAATCGCTGCCAATGATATTGGCATCGACCAGGGTATTTTCCGCCACTGCCACTTTGCGCACTATGGCATCGCCCTGATATTGATACTGACCGCTGGCATCCTTGATAAAAGGCGGCTGGTCAATGTCGCTGCCGGCAAACAAATAATTGCCATTGCCATCCCGGGCATTGAGTAAATCGGCAATACCCGGCATCAGCACAGCCATCTCGTTGGCCATGGCTTGTAACTCAGTCGTGCCATAAGAACCATCAGCGGCGGCCGTAGTCAGTGACTGCACCGATAACAATAAATTGTTGATACTGCTCAGTTGCGTTTCTTGCTGGCGCAGCGTGTAAGTCACCAGCCCCATATTTTCGCCATATTGCTCCAGCGACGTCAGCTCGGAATTCAGTCGTAATACCAGCACGCTGCCCAGCGGATCATCGGAGGGCCGGGTGATTTTTTTATTGCTGGCCAGCTGTACCGACAACTGACTGTATTTTTCACTGCTTTGCTGAATGTTTCTGATGGTGGTGTCATGAAACTGACTGCTGCTTATCCGCATAAAAATATCCTCAGAACATGCCCATCAGGGTGTTAAACATCTGATCAGCCGTACTGATCACCTTGGCATTGGCTTCATACAGCTGACGGTAATAACTCAAATTAGCCGCTTCTTCATCCAAATTCACGCCGCTGACGCTGGCGCGGGCCGCCAATGCTTTGTCATTCAGCACCTGGGCGGTTTTCACGCTGGCCTGCACTTGTTTACTCTGAATGGCCACTTTACCAATCAAACCGTCATAGCCAGCCGCTCCGCCTTTGAGGGCATTAATCACCTGCAGTAAATTGCTGTTGTCACCTTTTCCACCGGCCGGTTGCCAGCCGCCAGCGCCATCGCTGATGCGGCCGCGAAAGCCCAGTTGGTCCGGGGTCAAGGTTGGATTGATCTGAATACTGCCCAGCGGATCGGCAGCATCAAAGGTAAATAAATGGGCGCCGGCATTGCCATTTAAGTCAAAACCTTCCGCCAATTTGCTGTTGACCGAAGTGGCGATATTCTGCACCAGACTGCTGAGGTCTTGCCGGGCAGGCGCGAGCACTTCGGCTTGTACTTTTAACAAACCGCCTAAGCTACCGCCGGTGGTGGCAGGGACGGCAAACTGCTGGTTATTAAACTGTAAACTGACGCTGGTGCCAGCCACAGTTAAAGTGGCGGCGCGGTCTGACATCAGCAGCGGCGCACCGTTACTGGTGGCGATCTGAATAGTGCCATCCGCCTGCGGCATCACGTCTAATTGGATAAAACCGGCCAGTTGCTGCACTGCCCGCTCGCGGTTATCTAACAAAGTCGCAGTATCCTGACCCAGCGCCGTGGCTTTGCTGATACTGCTATTGAGTTCAGCCAGTTGTTGCAACAAACCATTGCTATTATCAGTGACCGCTTTGATTTCAAAGCCTAATTTTGCCATCTGGCCACTCAAAGCACCGTCCAGTTGTTGTAAATTCTGCACCATGGCACTGGCAGAGGAAATCACCTGCTGGCGGTAGGCTGGCGACTCAGGTGCCGACAACGAGGCATTAAAAGCTGAATTTAATTTCGCCACTGCATCGTTCAGGTTCAGCGAATCTGTACCCAGCACTTGCTCCAGATAACCCAGATAATCCTGATAACTACGGTAATAACCAGTGTCAGACTGCGTGCGCCAGATATCTTCGTTCAGGAAGTTATCCACCACCCGCTCGATTTTGTTGATTTTGACGCCATTGAGCGCCCCTTCGCTGGTTTGCAGCACCACCGTCTGACGGCTATAACCGGCCACTTTGGCGTTGGCGACGTTCTGGCTGACGATATTTAATCCGGCACCGGCGGCATGGAGACCCGAAACCCCGTTTAACAACATGCTCATGACATTTTCTCACTATGACGCTGTGGCACCAGCAAAGGCTGACTGAGCGCTCTGCTGCCAAAATCCTGCTGAGCCTCGGCGGGTAATGCTGGCGCAACCGATAATTGTGGCGCGACCACAGCTGACTCTGATGGATATAAAGTCACAGCGACAGCTTCGGTTGAAAACTTAAATTGCGCTGCCGAATTATTTTGCAGTTGACTACTGGCAGCGGGCGCTTGCTGGTCTGTGGACGCGCTCAATTGCCGGACTATTTGCGCCGCCAGCCCGACCTGGCCCTGACCTGCCATCTGCTGCGCCAACTGACCGTCGTACATATCACGAAACAGTTGCTGCTCGTTGCTGCTAAACATCCCTTCATCACCGCTGACGGCATCACTGGCAGTGCGCATATTTTTCAACACCAGCTGTAAAAACAAGGTTTCAAACTGCTCGGCCGCTTGTTGCAGCGCCTGGGTTTCATTGACATTGGGCGCTACCACTTGCTGTGGATCAAACGCCAGTTGCTGCTTGCTGCTCATCAGCGCGAGTCCGTCTATGGCTGGCATCAAATCACCACCACATCAGCGTCCAGCGCGCCGGCTTTATCCAGTGCCAGTAAAATCGACATCAGTTCGGTTGGCGTCGCGCCCAGGCTATTGACCGCCTGCACTATGGTATCGAGCGAGGTGCCCTCAGGCCACACCATCATATTGGCGTTTTGCTGACTGACATCCACCCCGCTGCTCTGGGTTGGCACTGTGCGGCCCTGGCTAAAGGGCAACGGCTGGATAGCCCCTTCCTGCTCGCTGATGGTAATGGTCAGATTGCCATGACTGACGGCAGCGCGCTTGACCCGCACTTCATCGCTGATCACCACAGTGCCGGTCCGGCTGTTAAACACCACCCGTGGCCGCTGCGATCCTTCATCGACCCGGATATCCTGCAACATCGCCATAAAGGTATTGCGACTGTCAGCATCTCGTGGCGCACTGACCACCAGCTTGGCCCAGTTTTCGGCGCGAGCGACCTTGGGTCCAAACATATCGTTGATGGCTTTCACCACATTGCGGGCGGTTTTGTGATTGGGCTTTTTCAGATTCAGCACCAAATCAGCCTCTTGTTGCAAAGATTCAACACTGCGCTCAATAATAGCGCCGCCCGGAATAATTCCAGCTGTTGGCACATTGACGGTGACTGACGAGCCATTTTGCCCTTCCGCTTTAATACCGCCTACCACCAGATTGCCTTGCGCTAGCGCATAAACTTTGCCATCAACACCACGCAGTGGCGTCAGCATCAGACTGCCGCCATGCAAACTTTTGGCATCGCCCAGCGACATAATGGTGACATCTATCGCTTGCCCCGGACTGCCCATCGGTGGCAAGGTGGCTTGCACTGCCACGGCGGCAACGTTTTTCGATTTGGGTAAAGTTGTTTCATCCAACTGCACGCCAAACTGTTTCAGCATATTGTTCAGCGACTGGGCGGCAAATTTGACCTGCGCTTTATCGCCAGAACCTGGCAAACCAACCACCAGGCCATAACCCACCAGTTGATTATCCCGAATACCCTGAATATCGACGATATCCAGTAAAGGCCGGCTGGCCGCCTGGGCGCCAGCCAGCACCTGACCGCACAGGCAGCAAAGTGTCAGCAAACTCAAAGCCGCCAGGCGCTGGCCTGTGGCCCAAAGGCGTGTTGTCGCAGATGTCATCATTCGTCGCCTGTCAGAAAAAGTTCAAATATGAAGCAAACAATTTGGTCAGCCAGCCCGGCGCTGCACCATCGGCCAGCGTGCCTTTACCGGCATAAGTAATACGGGCATCGGCAATCCGCTGGGAAGAAATCCGGTTGGTGACATCAATATCCTCCGGCCTGACCACCCCTTGTAAACGGATATATTCATCGCCCTGATTGAGCTTGATCCACTTTTCGCCGCGAATGGTTAAAGCGCCATTGCTGGCCACGGCCATCACCCGCACTGTGATAGCACCGCGCAAAAAATTCTGCTGACTGGCGCTACTTTCACCTTCAAAGTTTTGACCCGCGCCCAGTTGCAAAGCTAAATCCGACACATTGGCGTTGCCTGCCAGCGGCACCGCCATATTGACTTTACTGCTGCGATCCAGCGCGCTGTCAGCACTTTTGCTCGATTGGGTGCGTTCATCCAGCGACACCGTCAGGATATCGCCGACCCGATAGGCTCTTTTATCAGCGAATAAGGTAAACATATAACCATCGTTATACAGACTACCGGCGCTGGCAGGCGGCGCGTCCTGACTGAGCAGTGGTGGCGCGGTACTGTCCCAGTCATCGGCATCGGCCAACGGACTGTCCGGCTTGCTGCTGCAAGCCGCCAGCAATAACAAGCTGCAGAGCGCGCCAAACCAGCGGTAGTTTGCTTTGCTGTTGTTGCTGACAACATGGCCATCAGCTCTCGCAAAGGGCGATTTTTTCATCAAGGCGTTCCTCGGGCTCGGCTTACATGGTCTGGGTGATAAAGTTCAGCATGTCATCCGCCGCCGATACCACCTTGGCGTTCATTTCATAAGCCCGCTGCACCGCAATCATATTAACCATTTCGTCCACCACACTGACGTTGGAGCCTTCCACTGTGTATTGCTGCAACTGACCAAAAGCCTCTTCCCCCGGCACTCCCTCTAATGCTTCGCCTGAGCCAGCGGTGGCGCGGTATAAATTGCCGCCCAGCGCTTCTAATCCAGCCGGATTAACGAAGCTCACGGTCAGAATTTGACCTAATTGCAATAATTCATCCTGACCGGCAATTTGCGCCGACACAGTGCCATCAGTGCCGATAGTGACCTTAGTCGCTTCCGGCGGAATGGTGATATTCTGCGCCAGCGGCAAGCCATTGCCATTGGTCAGCAGACCATCGGCATTGACATGAAACTGGCCGTTGCGCGAATACAACATCTCGCCATCCGGGCTTTCAATCTGGAAAAAACCCTGCCCGGTAATCGCGACGTCTAGCTGATTATTGGTGGTTTCAAAACTGCCTTCGGTAAAAACTTTCTGCGTGCCATTGACCCGCACGCCAGTGCCGACCTGGATGCCAGCCGGCACCTGGTTCAGTTCATCGGCCTGGGTGCCAGGCTGACGCTGCACCTGATAAAATAAGTCTTCAAACACCACCCGATCTTTTTTAAAACCAACGGTATTGACGTTGGCCAGGTTGTTGGAAATGGTGGTCATCCGCATATCCTGCGCCGCCAGACCGGTTTTACTGACCCATAATGCTGAATTCATTGTCGTGACTCCGTTAGCCGCTAATCAGTTTATTGCCGGATACCGCCAGCTCGTCGGCGGTTTTCATCATCTTGAGGTTTAATTCAAACTGTCGGCTGATATTCATGGTGCTGACCATCTCTTCGACCGCATTGACATTGGAGCCTTCCAGTACGCCACTGCGCACTGTGACCGCTGGATCTTGCTCCAGCGGATTGCCATCTCTGGCTCTGAGTAAGCCATCATCGCCTTTGACCAAGACCACATCGCGGGCACTCACCAGCTTGATGCGTTCATCCTGCTCAATCACGCCACCACCGACCGGCAGCAGATTGAGGGTGCCATCGGCGCTGATATCGATATCGCCAAATTCCGGCAACTGAATATCCCCGCCCAGTCCCTGCACGGCATAACCATGCACCGTCAGCCGGCCATCGGCACCGACCTGTAATTCACCGGCTCTGGTATAAGCTTCGTTGCCATTGGCATCAGATACGGCAATCAGACCTTGCTCACTGACGGCAATATCTAAATCACGACCGGTTTCCATCACGGCACCGGCGCTTAAATCGGTCGCCACCGGCTGCAACTGCGCCTGAAAGCGGGTGCGAAAACCTTCGCCTGTCACCTGCAGTGCCCGTGCTTGCTCCATATCGGCTTTAAAACCAACGGTATTGACATTGGCCAGGTTGTTGGCGGTGATGCGCAGCGCGGTTTGCGCCAGTTCAGCGCCAGAAACGGCAGTATGAATTAACCTTTCCATCTGCTACTCCTAAACCGCATTAAACAGGATTTGCATCATTTCATCGGCAGTGCTGATGGTTTTGGCATTGGCCTGATAACTTTGCTGGAACGACATTAAATCCACCAACTGACCACTGATATCAACATTGGAGCCCATATAAGAGCCCGCCAGCAGCTTGCCAAAACTGCCCTCGCCCGCAGCGCCGATAATGGCAGCCCCGGACTGTTCACTGGCATACCACATGGTATTGTTGGCGGACTCTAAGCCCTGTGGATTAGCAAAAGACGCCAGCGCAATCTGGCCTTGTAATTTGGTGGCACCATTAGAAAAGGTCGCCAGCACCTTGCCATCCTCAGCCACAGAGACGCCGCTAAATTCGCCTGAGGTAAAACCATCGGCCTTGTTTTCATATAAACCAAAGGCACTGCCAAATTGGGTGGATTTGACTAAGTCCAGTTTGATGGACATATCTGCAGCGCCTGGCGGGGTAAACTTCAAGGTAACTTCGCGCAGGTTGAATGGATCAGACACATTGTTATCTGGCCCTGGCTGAGGCACAGGTAAATCACCTATTGGCGCTAGCTGGCCTTTATTATCAAATTTTAATGTCAGCGCAGTAGTGTTCACCACATTACCCGCGGCATTTTTTGCTTGTACCGTAGTCGTATTGGCTCCTGCAGGCAGCCCGAGCTTTGTTGTATCCAACGGGGCGCCATCCATGTAATACAACACCTGCCACTCATTGTCGGCTTTATGATTAAAATACTGCGTCAGGGTATGGCTATTACCAAGTGAATCAAACACTTCGGTTGATTGAGAGTAGTTAAAAGCAGTGCCATTGGCCGGATCAAATATTGCTGGTGCGGTCGGCAGTGCGATCTTGCCACTAGCTGAATTTAAATTCAGCGAAAAATTAATATTTTCAGTGGCTTTGGCCGGAATATTGGCCGCTTCAATTTTTAAATCGGTCAACACGCCCGGGATCAGATTACCTCTTTCATCAATACCAAAACCCTGCAGTTTATTGCCATTGTTATTAATGATATGACGGTCGGCATCTAAGCCAAACTGTCCGGCCTGGGTAAAGGCCATTCGGCCATTTTCCGAGACCACAAAAAAACCTTTGCCAGTGATCGCCAAATCCAGATTCTGACCGGTTTTGACCAGGTTACCGGTTTTTTCAAAGTTCTCATTCACTGCCGCCACGTTGACGCCGCTGCGCTGGCCGCCATTGTAAATGGCAGAAAATTCACTACTGGCGGTTTTATAACCGGCGGTACCGGCGTTGGCGATATTGTTACTGGTGACTTCCAACGCCCGCTGAGTCGAAGACAAACCACTCAGGCCAATGTTAAACATAGACATAACGACATCCTTTAACTTTGTGTTGCCTTCGACAACTGATTGATATCAAACAAGTAGTGATTACCGAGGCCATTCACCTGCAAAATGATGTCATCTGGTCCGGCACCCACCGAGACCCGCTCCACCTCATTGGTCAGGTAAGTCGGCACCGCCTGACTGCCCTGACTGGTGCGCACTTCCGCCTGCACCCGGTAAGCGCCGGCCTCTTGTGGCGGGAACGCAAAACGCACAGTACCAATGGCTGGATTTTCCACCTTCAGCTGTTCGACCAGCTCGCCTTTAGCGTCATAAAGCCGTAGCGTCAGTTGTTCTGTTTTAGCGCCCAGATTGACAGCACCGGCCACGGCGGCTGTGGTTTCCAGTGACAGGGTATCGGCTTTGACATCAACTTTTTGTCCGACCAGGCTGGTTGCTTCCATCGCCTGCAAACTTTTCATATAACCCAGCTGCTGCGACGATTGCAGGCTGATTTTTTCCAGGCTCTCCACACTGCTAAATTCGGCCAATTGGCTGACATATTGGGTGCCATCCATTGGATTAAGCGGATTCTGATGGCTGATTTGCGCCACCAGCAGCTCCAGAAACATACTGGACATGCCAGCCGCATCCGACTTGCCATTGGCGGCAATCGCCTGACTGGCACCGGCTTGTTGCGCCGCAGTTTGGGCGCTATTGAGTGGATTAAGCGAATTCATCACAGACATCAGGCGCTCCTTATTGGCCAAGTTTCAGCAGGCTTTGCTGCATGCTGGACACCCGGTTCATCACTTCGACCGAGGTTTGAAAAGCGCGGGATGCCGACATCATGTCTGCCATCTCGGCCACCGGATTGACGTTGGAATAAAACACGTAGCCATCGGCATTGGCGAGTGGGCTATTGGGTTCATAACGGCTTTCGACAGTGCGGTCCGACTGCACCACACCAAGGGTTTGCACCTGGGCTGATAAACTGGCGTCATCAAAACTCTGGCTGTACAGCGCCGAAAACACCGGCTTAATTGCCTTGTAGGCTTCAGCTTCGCTGGAGGCGGCGGTATCGGCATTGGCCAGATTGGAAGCCACCGTATCCAGCCGCATCACCTGCGCCCGCATGGCGCTACCGCCGATGTCATAAATGGCAGAAAAAGACATCGTTAATCTCCTTTGATGGCTTTATGTAAGCCACTGATTTTCATGTTTAAAAAGGTCAGACTGGTTTGGA
The DNA here is from genome assembly GCA_964525695.1 of uncultured Rheinheimera sp. Taxonomy (GTDB): domain Bacteria; phylum Pseudomonadota; class Gammaproteobacteria; order Enterobacterales; family Alteromonadaceae; genus Pararheinheimera. The sequence goes on from CAZGHW010000007.1 coordinate 117,923, forward strand.
AGTCCATGCTGTTGGCAGCAAAATTAGCCTGTTCCACGCTCAGTTCAGCAGTATTACCATCCATCGACGGTTGAAACGGGATGCGGTATTTTTGTTCGGCTCTCACATCAGCATCGGTCAGCACCATGCCGTCGCGGCTATCCCGGCTCGTTAAATTGCTTTCGACTTGCTGCAAAATCCGGCCATAATCCAGATCGCGCGCCAGAAAACCTGGTGTGTCGACATTGGCCAGATTGCCTGAGATAATCTCAGCTCTGTCAAGCCGCAGTTGTAATGAAAACGGATGCACGCCTAAGGCTTTATCAAACATATCCATCTTGGTTCCCGCTTCGTCATCGTCAGTAGCTGGGTACTACAAGAATAGTGCCATCCATAAAAGGCTTTATTATTGAATGATTTACCTTATATTTAACTTAGCAAAAACCAGCAAAGCGGAAGCTAAACTTCCGCGGCGGAATAGTGGCAACTTCCGCCATTGGCTGTGGTTATTGTGCTTATTGTCATGGCCTGGAGCGGCCAGTATTGCCGAACAAGTCCGGGCCCATATCAGTGCTGAAATCCAGCAGTACGGCCAGGGCGCGGGATTTAACGCTGTGCCCAAACAGCAGATTGAAGTCAAACTGCCGGCGGGCCTGAGCGGGAAAAAAAACTGTGGCAAGCTACAGATCAGCCGCAGTAACCCACAACAAGCGCCCTGGGGTCGGCTTAGTTATACCTTGCGCTGTCAGGAGGCTGGTCAACACTGGCAAAGCCGTGCCAGTGCCAAAGTCAGTGTGTGGCTACCCTTAGTTGTCGCCAGCCGCAGTATTGGCAAAGATGAATTGATCAGCCCTGACATGCTAAGTACACGCTTAACTGAATTAAGCCACAGCAAACTTGGGCTGACGCTGGATCCAAAGCCGCTAATTGGCATGCAGGCGAAAAAACGCCTGGCGGCTGGCCAACCAATCAGTCGGCAACTTCTGACGTCCGCCCTGCTGGTCAGTCGCGGTGAGCAGGTGCTGATCACGGTGCAAAGTGGCGGCTTTAGTGCCAGCACCAAGGGGTTGGCACTGGCCGATGGTCGTTATGGTGAGCGCATTAAAGTGCAGAATTTAACTTCGGGCACTGTGCTTGAAGCCAAAGTGGTGGCAGAAGCCACAGTACAAACAATTTTAAAATCAGATTAAAGTTTGTCAGCAAAGCGGTCGCTTCCTTTTACTAACAGCAGATGCAATTGACAGACAACAGCCCCGCCTTGGACGGGCTAGCAGCAGCGACAGGACTTTCAGATGGTAAAAATCGAACAGACGCTTCAAATCAGACCGCTGGCCAAAACGGAGCAGCAAACAGCGCCAAACCAGCAATCGCTCACCCGCAGCCCGGCGTCACAGCCACAATCGGCAATTAGTGGCAGCAGTCAGGCCATTGAACAAGCTTTTGTCGGTTTGGCAGCACAGCCGGAAGTGGATTTGGCCAAAGTGGCGCAGATTAAACTGGCCTTGGCCAATGGCACTTTTGTGCTGGATGATAGCCAACTGGCGCAAGACATCGTCGACTTTCATAAGTAACAGCTTGCTGGGATGACAGCACAAATCAGTCATCAGGGTGGAGGCAGCAATGAACCAACAGGCACTGAAACAAATTATCAGCGGTTTAGCCCAGGATAGCGAGCTGCTGGCGCAACTGGCAACCTTACTGCAACAGCAATATCTGCTGATGAGTCAGCGCAAATCGACTGAGCTGGCACAGCTCAATCAGCAAGCGACAGCTTTGCTGACACAGTTGCAACACAATGCCAGTCACCGCACTATCGCGATGCAGCAGCTGCAACAACCGCTGACCGCACAAGGGCTGGACAACCTACTGGCACAATTGCCGGAACGGATCCGACTGGGCAGTCAGCAACTGCTGCAAAAAGTGCAGCATCACAGCAGTTTATGTCAGCAACTGAATGCCAAAAATGGTGAGTTACTGGCTTATCAGCGCCGCTTAATGCAAAAACTACTGGGGTTGCCGGATAAGTCGCAGTATCCGCAATTGCAACTGAGCCGCTAACGGGCTCAGTTGCTTATGGCAACACTGCTGTGGCTGGCAGCACTGTGCTGCGCCGCCGCGAGCACCAGCATCAATTGCCGGATCTCATCCCTGCGCACCGGTAGTTCAGCTTGACCTTGTAACGCCTGACAAAATTGCTGATAAAAGCGCTGATAATTACCCGCCTGGGTTGGCAGCCGTTGTGGATCTGCGAAGTGCGCCAGCCACAATTCCCCATCTTGTTCGGCGCTCGTGACGCCATAGCCTGCTTGACCTGGCCTGAGCCCCGCTTTTAATTGCGGCTCTTGTGGATCCAGGCCAAATTTACGGTAACAGCCCTGATCCCCCTGCAGCATAAAACGTTGGGTGTCAAAACCATTGACCGGACTGGACGCCAGCACCACTTCAAGCCCGGCGTAATGCAACTGCAGCTGAAAATAATCCGCCGCCTGACTGCCGGTTCTTAACAGCCGTTGCTGACAACTAACCTGCTGTGGCAGGCCAAATAACAGCAAAGCCTGGTCCAGTAGATGCGGCACTAAATCATAAAAAATCCCACCCCCGAATTCGGCCTGCTCTTTCCAGCGCTGCTGCACCTGAGGCCGGAACCGGTCAAAACGCGATTCCATGTAATGCAGCCGCCCAAGCTGGCCGGATTGCAGCAGTTGTTGCACCGTTAAAAAGTCACCATCAAAACGCCGGTTATGAAATACCGTCAGCTGTTTTTGCTGTTGCTCGGCGAGTTCTAACAAGGCATCGGTTTCTGCCAGCGTCAGGGTAAAAGGTTTTTCCACCAACACATGTTTGCCAGCCAGTAACGCTGCTTTGGCCAGCTCAAAGTGGGTATGATTGGGCGTGGTGATCACCACCACTTCAATCTCCGGCTGTGCCAGCACCTCAGTGGCGGTTGGGTAAATCCGCAGCTCTGGCCACTCCAGTTGCGCCTGTGGCTGACTGGTCGCCAGCGCCACTAAGTTCAATTCCGGTTGTAAACCGATAAAAGGCAAATGAAATACCTTGGCGGATAAACCGTAGCCTAATACTGCTGTTTTCATCTTTGCTCCTGGTGGTCACTGCGGGAGAGGGCTGTGCCAGAATCAGCGCCTCCCCTACTATCGCTCCTGTATCAACAAGCAATACAACATGATGAGCCTAAGCTGGCAAGAGCATCTTGCTTATGCTATCTAAAAATGAGCACCTTGGGGTAGTGACATCACTTAATAAGCCGCATTGCCACGATAAAAGCTGGCCTCACCGACAATCACCTCGGCATCCTGCGAACTTTGTAACACAAACTGAAACTTGGTCAGCAAACTGGCTGGCGCCTCGTTAACACTTAGTTGCAACACAAACTGGCGCTGCTCACCAGATTCCACCACCAAAGACGGTACATTGTGTAGCGTCGCGCCAGCCAGCCCCTGTATGGCCAACTGATAATGCTGAGTCTGGCCACTTTTGTTAATCAGATTCAAGGTAAAGGTATTTTCCAGCTCACCTTGCTCGTTGATCCGATACAGCTGATTGCGCTCGCGACTGACCAGTAGCTCGGTATCTTGCCGCAGTTGATACCAGCTCAGCATCGCCAGCAGGGTCAGGCATAACGCCAGGCCATAACCCAGATGCCGCCGCCAGTGCCAACTGCCACGCTGCGCTGGCGCATCCACAGACCCAGGCAACAGTTGCTGCATTTCTTGTTCAGCACTGTAGCGGATCAGCCCTTTGGCATAGCCAAACTGCTGCATGGTGTCGTCACAGGCATCAATACATAAACCGCAGTTAATACATTCATATTGCAAGCCATGGCGGATATCAATGCCAACCGGGCAAACCTGCACACATAAATTGCAGTCGACACAATCGCCAAGCCCGGCCGGTTTGGCACTGCTGCGTTTACGCGGCCCACGGTGCTCGCCACGATCGGCATCATAACTGACTAATTTGGTATGACGGTCAAACATCGCCGACTGAAAACGGGCATAAGGGCACATATGCAAACACATTTTCTCCCGCACCAAACCAGCATTCAGATAGGTGCAAATAGCAAAAAACAGCACCCAGCCGAGCACTGCCCCGGACGATTGCAGTTGGAAAAAGGCTGGATAGAGCTCAGTCGCTGGCACAAAATACGATATAAACACCAGCGCAGTCAGCAAGGACACGGCAAACCAACTCAGATGTTTGGCAGTTTTTTTCCAGGCTTTTTGCCAGGACAAGCCGGCCCGGTCCAGCGCCCGGCTGTGCTGATGACTGCCCTCAATCCGCCGTTCTAACCAGACAAATAACAAAGTCCAGATGGTTTGTGGACAGGTATAACCGCACCAGATCCGGCCATACAATTTCGTCAGGTAAAACAGCGCAAAAGCGGCAAAAATAAAAATCAGCGCCACGATCAGCAGATCCTGCGGAAATAATTGCAGGCCAAAAAATCGCACCTGCAAGGCACTGGCATCAATCAAAAAAGCCTGACTACCCTGATAAGGTACCCAGGGGAACAACACAAAAACCGCCATCAACAACCAAGCAAGACTGCGGCGGATGCGCTGAAAATAACCACGTTGTTCGCGGATATAAATTTTACCGCTGGTATCGCGGGTGGAAAAAATAATGGCTGATTCAGAAGGACGTGGCTGCGACATAACTCACCTGCGCTTTAGCAACAAAGTTTCAACTTCAGCTGTCACGGGCACGACGACGTCAAGCCGCAGCACCACCAGCTCAGGCTGAACCGGGAATGGCGGTATTCTAGTGCTGCTAAAAAAAATACACAGATACAAAAAAGTAAAATAAAATAGATACAGATATGCTTCACTCATCGCTGCGCGTTGTCAAAAGGAACCTTTGTGCCGGTCTTTCGCTACCAACAACTTTGTGATGAACTGCGCCACGGCATCCAATCCGCCCGCTGGCAAGCTGGCGAAAAACTGCCGTCCATTCGGGCTTTGTGTCAATTGCATCAGCTATCACTGGCCACAGTGCAACATGCCTTGCATCGGCTGGAAGCAGAAGGCTTAGTTCAGGCTGTGGCAAAAACCGGCTATTTTGTCTGTAAAACAACCAGCCTGCCACAGCTGGCGAGTTCCAGGCCGCAGAGCAATGCGGCGGCGCAGTTGCCAGCCCCGGCAGCTGTGACAGTGCCAGAACTGTGGTTTGAATTGATGAATCGTGGCGCTGCTTTTGATCTTTACCCGGCCGGCCCTGCCAGCGCTTTACCTTATCTGACCTTGTTATATCGGCAGCTCGGCAAAGCCATGCGCGCCAGTCCCTATCAAAACGCCATGTACTATGATGAACCTGCCGGTTCTGCCCAACTGCGCTTTCAACTGAAAGAGCACTACCGTACTGTCGGTTTAGAACTGGATGCCGCTGAGCTCGTGATTAGCGCAGGTTGTCAGCATGCATTGTTTCTGGCACTCAGTGCCAGTTGTCAGCCTGGTGATATCGTGGCCGTGGAGTCGCCCGCCTTTTATGGCGTGTTACAACTGCTGCAGCAATTGCAGCTCAAAGTCTTGCCGATCCCGTCTTGTCCGGCACAAGGACTGGATGTGGCAGCGCTGGCACAAGCGCTGACGCAATGGCCGATCAAAGCTTGTGTGGTCAGTCCGGCCTTTGCCACCCCAACCGGCGCCTGCATGCCTTTACCGGCACGCCATGCCTTGATTGCGCTGGCCAATCTGTATGATTTCACCTTGATTGAAGATGATATTTATGGCGATCTGGGCTTTCACCAGCGGCCGCTGCCGTTAAAAAGCTTAGATACCGAACAGCGGGTAATTTTGTGTAGCTCTTTTACCAAGTCGTTATCGCGGGATCTGCGCATTGGCTGGATTGCCGCCGGTAAATGGCAACCAGCCGTGCTCAAGTTAAAACTGGTCAGTCAATTGGCCAGCAGTCCGGCACTGCAACAAGGCATAGCCGCTTTTATGGCCGAAGGTTATTACAAACGGCATCTGCTGAAATTCCGCCAGCAACTGCAACAGCAGCGTGATCAACTGATCCAGGCACTGCAGCAATATTTTCCAGCCGACTGCCAATACAGTATCCCAAACGGTGGTCTGGCACTTTGGCTACAACTGCCGCAGCCGTCTGACACAGTGGCGCTTTATCAACAATGCCTGACGCATGGCATTTACCTGACACCAGGCCGGATGTTTGCCACCAGTCCAGAGTTTGATCATTGCCTCAGGCTTAGCTTCGCCCACCCGCTAACCGGCAGCCGATTGCAGGCTTTACAGCAAGTGGCGGCTTTGCTACAGCCTCAATAGCGCTGCCTGGCCACTGTGGTTGGCGCCGCGCCGAAACTTTGTTTAAATACCCGACTAAAATGACTGGGATTGTTAAAGCCTAAGCGGTAACAGACCTGACTGACCGGCTGGCCTTGTTGCACTAATGCGTAAGCTTGTTGCAAGCGCCGCTGTTGCTGCCACAAGGCGGGAGTGACGCCAAAGGCCAATTTAAACTGCTGATAAAATTTACTGCGACTCATACAAGCAATTTTGCACAAGGTGTCGATGTCCAACGTGTCAGCTAAATGCTGCTCGATATACAACAGTACCTGACTCAAAGGCGTGCTAATGCGCTGCTGCTGACAACTGGACAGCATGAAATCGCGACATTGCTGCTGCAGCAACCTGGTGATCAGTTCATGTAACGACAGCTCAATCAAGTAATCTCGATGCGGCCCATTTTCGCTAAAAAGCCCAATCATCCGCTGCAGTAACTGCTGGGTTTGCGCGCTATGCTGGCTGTGCACGAGTCGCGGTTGATACTGGAAAAAATCGTCTTTGCTGAACTGTTGCTGCAGATTGAGGGCATTGGCCACCTGACGAATTTTATCACCGCTGATTTCAATCGCCAGGCACGTAGTCGGTTGCTGCAAACTTGCTTCGGGAAAGTCGATCAACACTTGCTGGCCCGGCGCCAGCACAAAAGACTGCTCCGGCAAAAAAACACTGTGGTACTGACTGTCGGCCACATGCATTATTTTTTTGCCACTGATCATGCCGCAAAACAGCAACTCACTGGCACACAGCGCTACCTGCTGAGCACTTTGGTAAGTGTCGTAAATACTTAATTCGGCCTGTTCAGCGGCAAAACTGACTTTGTTCTCCACCAGCGCCTGAATGCGTTGCCGTTTTTTAGCCAGCACAGATGTATGCATAGTCCCTCTCTTCCCCTGCTTCACCGGATACAACTCTGGACACACAGACAACGAATCCGGACTAAAAATCAAGCCAGCCTGAGTCCACTGCACTATGGTGAATGCGGCGAACAAAGAAATTCCCCAAGGATCCAGTGCAGCGACAAGCCAGCCTGATGCCAAATCCAATACCAAGCGCTGGTACGCAAGACCAACGGCTCTGGGTACGATGGGAATAAACAATAACCCAACGCCGGGTTTTTAGCCAAGTGAGTTGTGACTGCGGCGAGACGACAAGTCAGTGATCACAGGTCATCAACCTATGTGACTGGAGCAGGCTGACGCCATCAAGCGAACAGCGGCTGCAAGTGCAACGGGGTTCATCAACAGATTGGACAATGGAGACAATGATGATTTACGCAAATCCGGGCAGCGCAGGCGCCCTTATTCAGTTTAAAGCGCAATATGAAAATTACATTGGTGGCAGCTGGGTTGCTCCTGTCGATGGCCAATATTTTGACAATATCAGCCCGGTCAATGGCAAAGTTTTTTGTAAAATTCCACGCTCAAACAAAGCAGACATTGAACTGGCGCTCGACAAGGCCCATCAGGCCAAAGCCGCCTGGGGCAAGACGTCTGTGACCACACGCAGCAATATTTTGCTGAAAATTGCCGACCGCATCGAACAAAACCTGGAACTGCTGGCTGTGGCCGAAACTTGGGATAACGGCAAAGCCATTCGCGAAACACTGGCCGCCGACATTCCGCTGGCTGCTGACCATTTTCGTTATTTTGCCGGTTGTATCCGCGCCCAGGAAGGCAGCATTGCCGAGATTGACGAGCACACTGTGGCTTATCATTTTCACGAGCCCTTAGGGGTGGTCGGCCAGATCATTCCATGGAACTTTCCCCTGTTAATGGCGGCCTGGAAACTAGCCCCAGCGCTGGCTGCCGGCAATTGCATTGTGTTAAAACCGGCCGAACAAACGCCAGCATCAATTTTAGTGTTGATGGAGCTGATCGGCGACTTACTGCCCGCTGGCGTGCTCAACGTGGTGAACGGTTTTGGCAAAGAAGCCGGTGAAGCCTTAGCCACCAGCACCCGAATTGCCAAAATTGCTTTTACCGGTTCAACCCCGGTTGGCTCGCATATTCTCAAATGCGCGGCAGCCAATATCATTCCGTCGACAGTGGAACTGGGCGGCAAATCGCCGAATATTTTCTTTAACGACGTGATGGATAAAGACGACGCCTTTTTAAGCAAAGCCGTGGAAGGCGCGGTACTGGCCTACTTTAACCAGGGTGAAGTGTGTACCTGTCCATCGCGTTTATTTATTCAAGAAGATATCTACGATGCCTTTATGGCGCGCATTTTACAGCGCACCTTAGAAATTAAACGCGGCAACCCACTAGACACTGAAACCATGGTTGGTGCACAGGCCTCGAAGGCGCAGTTTGATAAAATCTTGCATTATATCGATATCGGTCAAAAAGAAGGTGCCACTGTGCTAACTGGCGGCAAGGTCGAACAACTGAGCGACGAGCTGAACGGCGGTTATTATATTCAACCGACTATTCTCAAGGGCACCAACGATATGCGGGTGTTTCAGGAGGAAATTTTTGGCCCTGTCATCTCGATGTCGACTTTTAAAGATGAAGCCGAAGCGCTCAGATTGGCCAATAGCTCCGAGTTTGGGTTAGGCGCTGGCGTCTGGACCCGCAACACCAATCGCGCCTACCAGTTTGGCCGCAAAATTGAAGCGGGACGGGTGTGGACCAACTGTTACCATATGTACCCAGCCCACGCCGCCTTTGGTGGTTACAAAAAGTCAGGGATTGGCCGCGAAACCCACAAGCTGGCGCTGAATCACTACCAGCAAACCAAAAACCTGCTGGTCAGTTACAGCGAAGATCCGCTCGGTTTCTTTTAGCCGTTGCATGGACGTCAAGGCGCTGCGGATCGGCAGCGCCTTTTTCAACGACCACAAGGCACAGCATCGCCTGAGTTTGGTTATTGCTCAGTTCGATCAGCGCCATAACATTGCTGCAACACGGCAATGGTGGCCTGTGCCAACGGCGAGCTGCTGTGACTTTTCGAGGTGATCAGCATCAGCGGAATTTGATAACGATATTGGCTTGGCAATATCGCTTTAAACAAACCTTTGTCGACCCAGGCACTGGCGTATTGCTCGGGTAAATAACCAATAAATTGGCCGGATAAAATCAAATGCGCGATGCCTTCGTCATGATAAGCGCTGGCACTGTGCTGGTAATTCAAGCCGTCGTTGCGGCTGTCTTTGTCGCGCAGATAGTTACTACTGACCATTTCGGCTTGGGCCAATAATGGCTTGATTTCGTGTTCGGCGCAGTCAAACAGTGGATGACCTTTGCCGCAATACAATAAATTGGTTTCGTTATGCAGTGGAAAATAATCCAACCCCCGGATTGGATGACGACTGACACCAATGCCCACCAAAGAACGACCATTGGCTACTGAAGTTTCCACTTCGCGCGCTTCACAAACATAAATTTCAAATTGCAGATTATTGCTTTTTTGCTTCAGCAGCGCGATGGCGGGTGCCACGCCAGAACGTGGATCGCTGATCAAGGTGTCCAAAATCGCCATCGTCACCCGCCCGGAAAGTTGCTGTTTCGAACCGGCCACTGTGGTGGCAAAAGTCTCACATTGTTGCAGTAACTCCAACGACGCCTGATAGGTAATACGGCCGGCATCGGTCAGTTCAAAGCCACTGCGACCGCGTTTACACAGGGTTAAACCTAACCGAATTTCTAAATCAGATAAGTGGCTACTAATGGTGGAACGGCCGATATTTAACCGTGATTCGGCGGCAGATAAACCGCCACATTCGACAATAGTGACAAAAATGCGTAACAACTTTAAATCAACATCTTGCACTTGCATCAGTCTACTGCCTCTGGCTTGCAGCGCGTGCTGGCGCAGCCAGACACCACAATCGCCTTTAGTTTGATAAAACCGGAATAAGATACGATTATTATGTATTTATAAAACATCAAGCGCAAGCTAGCATGCCATCATCGCTGCGCCAAGCCAGTTGCGATCTGGCGCAGATCACCCTATCTAGTGTTGAAGGAGTTCCCCATGGCGTTTAAATATGGTATCGACCGGCTTGATTTAGATACAGTGAATGGCATTGCTGATGGCAGCATTAAGGCCATCCTGTGCCCGGAAGCTATCGCCAAACTGAACCTGAGCCGCAGCCGGGTTGATGTGATGGCTGCCTCTGATAAAGCTATTTATGGTATCAATACCGGCTTTGGCCCACTCTGTGATACCCAAATTTCTCCGGCCGAAACTGCGCTGTTACAGAAAAACTTATTAATTACCCATGCGGTGGGCGTTGGTGAGCCGATCGATAAAGCCATTTCCAAGCTGATGCTGATCACCAAAGTGCATGCGCTGAGCCAGGGTTATTCTGGCGTGCGGTTAGAAGTCGTTGAGCGGATGCTGAAATTCATCGAACTGGATCTGATCCCAGTGGTGCCAGAACAAGGCTCAGTTGGCGCTTCCGGCGATTTAGCGCCGCTGTCGCATCTGTTCCTGCCGCTGATTGGCGAAGGCGAGTTCTGGCACGGCAAAGAAATGATTCCGGCCATTGAAGCGCTGCACCAGCACGGTTTAGCGCCGCTGGAATTGCAAGCCAAAGAAGGCCTTGGTCTGATTAACGGCACTCAGTTTATTTTATCGCATGGCATCACTGCGCTGACCAAGATGCGTTATCTGTTGAATTTGGCCGATGTCGCTGGTGCCATGAGTATCGAAGGCATGCAAGGCAGCGGCTCACCGTTCAGGCCTGAACTGCATGACATTCGCCCTTTTGCTGGCAATATTGAAGTGGCAGCGCGGATGCGGCGTTTATTTAAAGACTCAGAAAATATGGCGTCCCACACCGGCTGTGCCCGGGTGCAGGACCCGTATTCACTGCGCTGTATCCCGCAGGTGCACGGCGCCTCACGCAATGCCTACAACCACCTAAAAGAATTGGTTGAGATTGAGATGAACTCAGTCACCGACAATCCAATTGTGATCAGTTCAGAAGAAGCACTGTCTGGCGGCGGCTTCCATGGCCAGCCACTGGCGATGGTGCTGGATTATAACTCGATTGCTGCGGCAGAACTTGGCAATATCAGCGATCGTCGTTGTTATTTATTGTTAGAAGGCCTGCATGGTTTACCGCGCTTGCTGACTAAAGCCGGTGGTTTAAATTCCGGCATGATGATCCCGCAGTACACCACGGCTGCTTTGGTGACAGAAAACAAATCTTTATGCTTCCCGCCATCCGCTGACAGCGTGCCGACCTCAATGGGGCAAGAAGATCACGTCTCGATGGGCAGTATTTCCGGTCGGAAACTAAATCAAATTCTTGGCAATCTGGAAAAAATTCTCGCCATTGAACTGATGTATGCAGCCCAGGCGATTGAGTTCCGGCGGCCAAACACCTGTTCGGATCTGATTGAACAAAACCATGCCATTATCCGCGCCAAAGTCGCCAAGCTGGAAGAAGATCGTCTGCTGAAGCCGGATATAGACGCCATGATCAAGCTGGTAAAAACTCAAGCCTTTGTTGTTAACTTTGCCGTGAATGAATAAGGACAACCATGATGACGTTTCAGGATCAAATTAAACAAGGTATTCCGGCGCAATTGCCCAAAGCCAAGCCTTATCCGGCCGATGCCAACCGGGCGCCAAAGCGCAAAGACATGTTAACCAAAGCGGAAAAGCAACTGGCGGTGCGCAATGCGCTGCGTTATTTCCCAACTGAATGGCACGCTGAATTAGCGCTGGAATTCGCGCAAGAATTGAACGACTTTGGCCGCATTTACATGTATCGCTTTAAGCCTGAATTTGCCATTCAAGCCCGGCCGATCAGCGATTATCCAGCGCAATGCCAGCAAGCAGCCGCCATTATGCTGATGATTGACAACAATCTCGATCCGGCGGTGGCACAGCATCCAGAAGAGCTGATTACGTATGGCGGTAACGGCGCTGTTTTCCAAAACTGGGCGCAATATCGCTTAACGATGAAGTACTTAAGCGAGATGGCAGAAGATCAAACCTTGCATATGTATTCAGGCCATCCGATGGGGTTATTCCCATCGTCCAAAGAAGCGCCACGCGTGGTGGTCACCAACGGCATGATGATCCCAAATTACTCCAAACCAGATGATTGGGAACGGTTTAATGCGCTGGGCGTGACGCAATACGGCCAAATGACGGCCGGTTCTTTTATGTATATCGGCCCGCAAGGCATAGTCCACGGCACCACCATCACAGTGATGAATGCCTTTCGTAAAGTGCTGGCCAAAGGCGACAGTCCAAAGGGTAAAATCTTTTTAACCGCAGGTTTAGGTGGCATGAGTGGCGCCCAACCCAAAGCCGGGAATATCGCCAACTGTATTACCGTCTGTGCCGAGGTCAACCCAAAAGCGGCGACCAAACGGCATCAACAAGGCTGGGTCGATGAGCTGATCGATAACATTGACACGCTGATTGTTCGCGTTAAACAAGCGCAAGCCCAACAAGAAGTGGTGTCTATTGCTTATATCGGCAACGTAGTCGAAGTATGGGAAGCTTTTGATCAACATGGTATTTTCGTGCATTTAGGCTCAGATCAAACCTCATTACATAACCCATGGTCGGGCGGTTATTACCCAGCCGATCTGAGCTATGATGAAGCCAATCGCTTGATCCGCGAACAACCGGAATTGTTTAAAGAAAAAGTGCAACAAACGCTGAAACGTCACGCCGCTATTGTGAATAAACACACCAGCAAAGGCACTTATTTTTTCGACTACGGCAATGCGTTTTTATTAGAAGCCTCGCGCGCCGGTGGTGATGTAATGGCGCAAAATGGCATCGACTTTAAATA
>CAZGHW010000008.1:0-126290 GCA_964525695.1 uncultured Rheinheimera sp.
GGTCACCGATATAATCAGAACCTTTGACGGTATCAAACATGTGCCATTCCCAGTTATCCGGGTGCGAGTTACCCAGGGCTACCGTAATACCACCCTGTGCTGACACAGTGTGCGAACGGGTTGGAAATACTTTTGATAATAAAGCACAGGTTAACCCTGATTCAGTGATTTGCAGAGCGGCACGCATACCTGCGCCACCTGCGCCAATCACCACGGCATCAAATTCGCGAACTGGAATATTCAATTAAGCACCCCACAGAACAAACAGGCCTACAGCCACATAACCAAAGGCAATGGTGTACAGCACAAATTGCAGTACTGCACGCAGTGAAGACGATTTCACATAGTCAGTCAGTACCTGCCACAAACCAATTTTGGTATGGACAGCGATACAAACCAGTGCCAGTAAGGTGAAGGCTTTCACCAGAATATTGGAGAACAAGGCTTTCCAGCCTTCATAAGTAATTTCCGGAGTGCACAGGAAATACCCGAGGATAAAAAAAGTATACAGCGTTAAAATGACAGCTGTGGCACGTAATGAAACGTAATCTTGTACGCCATCACGCTTTAATGATGCTTGATTCAGAACCATAACCAGACTCCAGCTAATACAGCAAGCACAACCCAGATAGCTAATGCGATTTTAGCACTCAGTTTGCCCGACTCTAATTCTTCCCAATGGCCCATATCCATAATCAAGTGGCGTAAGCCGCCAACTAAATGATAAATAAGGACGGTAATGGTACCCCAGGCAATGAACTTGGCGACAAAAGAAGTCATCACTTCTTTGACCAAGGCAAAACCTTCGGCTGAAGACAAGGATACTGCCCAGGCCCAAATCACGAAAATCAGCGCAAAAAACATTGCCACGCCGGTTACACGATGCAGGATAGAAGCAGTTGCCGTTACCGGCATGGATATAGTGGTTAGATCAAGATTTACAGGTCTTTGCTTTTTCACAGTTTCTTGCCTATCGACGCCCTATTCTGAGCTTTGTTGTCATTATACGTTGCTGTCTGAACAGTCAACACCCAATGGATATACAGGCTACAGCGCGGAGTGGTTCAGCCCAATTTTTTATCTATCGGTCAGTGAACTGATTTCGAACCCGCGACAGTATATATTTCACGACTGTGGAATACAATTTATGTTTAATTTTGTTAGATAAAATCCGTATATCACACAGTAGCTGATTTACTAACGACGGCAATACGACTAGAGTCGAATACTTATTATCCAATCTCGGATTAAAATTGACTTTTAGGTCCCAGTTGCGGGTAGAATAATGCTTGCTACCGGTTTAAACCAATAACAACACAGGAGAAATCCAATGGCAGATAAAAAAGCTGTCGTGCATATCGATGGTCTCGCGCCAATCGAACTGCCAATTTACTCGGGCACGGCAGGCACAGACGTCATCGATGTACGCGCCTTGGGTCAACATGGCTACTTCACCTTTGATCCGGGCTTTATGTCGACAGGCTCTTGTGAATCCAAAATAACTTACATTGATGGTGACAACGGCGTGTTATTACACCGCGGTTACCCAATAGAGCAGTTAGCCGTTGAATCAGATTATCTGGAAACCTGTTACCTGTTATTAGAAGGCGAATTGCCAACGAAAGCACAGTATGACAATTTCACCCATGTCATCACCCGTCATACTATGGTGCATGAAAAGCTGGCCTCTTTCTTCCAGGGCTTCCGCGTTGACGCGCACCCGATGGCCATGTTGTGTGGTGTTGTGGGCGCCATGTCGTCTTTCTATCACTCAGATCTGAATGTAAATGATCCAGAACAACGCAAACGTTCAGCGCACCGTCTGATTGCCAAGCTGCCAACGATTGCAGCCATGGCTTATAAATACACTATTGGCCAGCCATTTGTGTATCCGCGCAACGAATTAAGTTATGCCGAAAACTTCCTGCATATGATGTTCTCAGTGCCGGCAGAAAATTATGAAGTCAGCCCAATCGTTGCTAAAGCGATGGACCGCATTTTCATGCTGCATGCTGATCATGAACAAAATGCTTCTACCTCAACGGTCCGCTTAGCCGGTTCTTCTGGTGCCAATCCTTATGCTTGTATTGCAGCGGGTATCGCGTCCTTGTGGGGACCCGCCCATGGTGGTGCCAACGAAGCATGCTTGGTAATGTTACAAGAAATTGGTTCTGTTGAGCGTATTCCAGAGTTTGTGGCGCGTGCGAAAGACAAAAATGACTCTTTCCGTCTGATGGGTTTTGGTCACCGCGTGTATAAAAACTTTGATCCACGGGCCAAAGTGATGCGCGAAACCTGCCACGAAGTGTTAAAAGAGTTAAATATCCAGGATCCACTGTTAGATGTGGCGATGGAACTGGAACGTATTGCGCTGTCTGATCCGTACTTCATTGAGAAGAAATTGTATCCGAACGTCGATTTCTACTCAGGCATCATCCTCAAAGCCATTGGTATTCCTACCAGCATGTTCACGGTGATTTTTGCCATGAGCCGTACTGTTGGCTGGATCTCGCACTGGGATGAGATGTTATCGGATAAAGGTCACAAGATAGGCCGTCCGCGTCAGCTGTATACCGGTTATACCGCGCGCGATTTTATCGATATCGCCAAGCGCTAACTGCACTTACTGTGTCACCGCAACGCGGTGACACAGTCTAGCCAAAGCCATTACTGATGATTCCTGCCGTAGACATCCTTGCTAAAACAAGGCAAAATCGCCCTCCTCTTTTTTGAACTGAGCTTGTCTTATTGTGACTTTTGATGTCAGCGCTTTTCGCGCCGAATTTGCTTTTTTTCAGCAACAACCACATTGGGTGTATCTGGATAATGCCGCCACTATGCACAAACCAAGCGCAGTGATTGCCGCAGAAACTGAATTTTATCAAAAGTTTAATGCCAATGTGCATCGCGGCGCCCATCAGCTTAGCCAACAAGCCACCGCCTTGTTTGAACAGGCGCGGGACGAGGTTGCCCGCTTGCTCAATGCCGCCCACCGCCATGAAATTATCTGGTGCTCGGGTGCCACCGCCGCGCTGAATCAACTAGCCGCTGGCCTGAGCGGCACAGTGTTACAGCCTGGCGATCGGGTACTGCTGACCACGCTGGAACACCACGCTAACATCGTGCCCTGGCAATTTTATGCCAAACAGCAGGGGGTGATCCTTGACGTCGTGCCGCTGACCGCTGATTATCGATTAGACTTGGTCGAATTTAACCGTTTGCTCAGCCTCAAACCCAAGGTCGTCAGTCTGACGCAGGTATCCAATGTGCTGGGGCATATTCAACCTGTGGCTGAACTCATTCAGTTGGCAAAAGCAGCAGGTGCAGTGACAGTGATCGATGGTGCGCAGGGCATCGTTTACCAGTTGCCAGATTTACAGCTGTTAGACTGTGACTTTTATGTCTTCTCCGGCCACAAAATTTACGGCCCGACCGGAATTGGCGTGTTATACGGGCGTCAGCAGTTACTAGAGCAATTAAAGCCATTACTGTACGGTGGCGAAATGATTCAGCACGTTAGTTTTACTGAAACTAAGCTCAATCAACTGCCCTACCGGCTGGAAGCTGGCACGCCCAATATTGCGGGCGCTGTTGGCC
This sequence comes from uncultured Rheinheimera sp., assembly GCA_964525695.1. Lineage (GTDB taxonomy): Bacteria > Pseudomonadota > Gammaproteobacteria > Enterobacterales > Alteromonadaceae > Pararheinheimera. Next base: position 3,598 of record CAZGHW010000008.1, read on the forward strand.
TGGCTGCAGCGCTGCGCTGGTTAACACAATGGGATCTGGCGGCGATGCAGCAACATAAACAGCAGTTATTACAACAACTCTGGCAAGGACTGGCACAAATGCCTGCCATTGAGCTGCTGTCTGGCTTACAGGATAATGCAGGTATAGTGACTTTTAATGTCCGGGGAGAACATCCATCTGACGTTGCGGCCTTGCTTGATCAACAACAGATTGCCGTTCGTGCCGGTACACATTGCGCCATGCCCTTATTTCAGGCCATCGAGCGCAGTGGTGCTGTGCGGTTATCGTTGGCGGCCTATAACCAGCCATCTGAGATTGACCGGACACTCAACGCGGTGCAGCAAGTCCTGGAGTTATTGCAATGAGCCTTCCTATCCCGGATTTTTTTGCCGACACCGCAGTTGCCTTGCAGCAGATCCAGCAACAACAACTACCCTTGCTGTTACAAGCCAGCGATTGGCAAAGTCGCTACCGTCGCTTGATGCAACTTGGTAACCAACTGCCCGCTTTTAGCGACAGCCAGCAAACTGAAACAGCCTTGATCAGCGGTTGTGATAGCAAAGCCTGGTTGTTACATCAGCAGGATCTCACTACAGGCCAACATTATTGGGCTTTTGATAGTGAAGCCAGATTAATTAAAGGCACTGTTACAGTTTTATTGTGCCAGATCAACGCTAAAACCAGCGACGAGCTGTCAGCCTTGCAGTTGCGTTCTCTGCTGAGCATACCGGGCTTACAGCAAAATCTGAGTCCTTCCCGCCAAAATGGTTTATTGGCGGTGCTGGAAAAATTAGCTGTGCTGGCAGGCATCAAGCTAAGCGCTTGATAGCGCTAAAGCTCGTGCCCATTATTCATCTAGGCAACAGGTTCCTTGGCAGCAACAGCTTTATCCGCCAGTTTTCGCAGCACCCGCGACACCGCCACAAAAGCAAAACTGGCCGTGACCACAGTGACAGCGCCAAATCCGCCACTACAATCCAATCGGGTCGACACTGGTGCACTGGGATCGCTGACTTCAGGTTTAGCCAGACAGACGCCACCGTCAGCTTTAGGGTAACTCAGTTGCTCGGTTGAATAAACCGCATCAATGCCAAAGCGACGTTTCACATTACGGCTGTAGTTATAGTCGCGGCGTAAATTATTCCGAACTTTCGCCAGCAATGGATCGTTGATAGTCTGGGCTAAGTCGGTCAATTTAATCTGGGTTGGATCCCATTGCCCACCCGCACCGCCAATAGTCACCAGCGGAATTTTATTGCGTTTGCAATGCGCTATCAGCGCGGTTTTTGCTTTAATCGCATCAATGGCATCGATCACATAGCTAAATTCAGGCCGCATCAGGCTAAATAAATTATCCGGTGCGACAAAATCAGTCACCTGATGCACGATACAAGCTGGATTAATTTGTAAAATCCGCGCCGCCATCACCGCTACTTTATCCTGACCTATGCTGTCAGTCAGCGCATGCAACTGCCGATTGGTATTGGAAATACAGATATCATCCAAATCAATCAGGGTGATTTCACCCACCCCTGAGCGCGCCAAAGCTTCGGCCGCCCAGCTACCAACGCCACCTATGCCCACCACACAGACATGGGCCTGACGAAATGCCTCCAGCGCCGCTACACCATATAACCGGCCAATGCCGGCAAATCTTAATTGATAATCGGACATCATAAATCTCAAGCTGGTGTACCAGCGTTGTTAAAACGAAGTGACCACATTGAGTTACAGCGCAGGCAACTGCTGTGGTCTTTGATACTGTGGCCAGCTTAATTGCCACGGCGCAACCCATGCGGTAGCCAGCTGCTGCTGCACTGCAGGCGACAAATAAAACTGACCTTGCTCCGGTAGTTGCCGGTACTGATAAAGCTGACCCGCCAACTGAAAACGTAGCGCATAAGCATGTAAATACACCCGATCTGCCGGCGTTGCCTGATACAGCTCATCACCCAGAATAGCGGCAGAGACAGATTTAAGCGCCACCCGAATTTGATGGGTTTTACCGCTAAAAGGTTTAATCAAATACAAACGACAACGCTCTGGTAAAGCCGCATCTTCACTAAACCCATGCGAAATAAAATAACTCACGGCGGGATTTTGTTGGCTAGACAGTAACTTATAAGCACCACGACGGGCTGGTGCCATATCACCTTTGACCCAACCCTGTTTTTTACTGGCTTTACTGACACTGAGTGCCAAATAATACTTTTCAATGTGTTGCTGTTGAAACAGCGCGCTCAGTGCAGCGGCGGCTGCACTGCTACGTGCCAACAAAATCAAACCAGAAGTGACTTTGTCCAAGCGATGCACCGCAAATAATGGATAGCCCAACTGAGCACTGGCTTGCACCACTAAACCAGCGCCATCTTCAGAGTGAAAACTCACGCCGGCCGCTTTATTTAGCACCACAAAATCAGCTTCGGCAGCTACGACTGTAAAAGTATCGGTCATGACGACGCCAATAATTGGCTGGCATGCTGATTGGCGTGCGCTAAATCGGCTGGGGTATCCACGCCAATAGGTGGCACTGCAAGTGCATCCGCCACATGAATGGCTTCACCTTGCCACAGGACACGAAGCTGCTCCAGACACTCTATCTGTTCCAGTTTAGACACCGGCCAGCGCACATAGTCCAGAATAAAACCGGCACGATAGGCATAAATACCAATATGACGACGATAAATAGCAGACCATTCGGCGGTAAAAGCTTGATCACGGTCAAACGGGATCACGCTACGACTAAAATACAGTGCATAACCGGCTTGATCGGTCACCACTTTCACCACATTTGGATTTTGCACTTCCGCAACTGAGGTCAAAGGCACGGCCAGCGTCGCCATCCGCGCTTTTTGTTGTTGCGCTAAATTTTCCGCCACTTGGCGGATGATGGCAGGCGGAATAAAAGGCTCATCACCTTGCACATTCACCACGACCGTATCTGCGGCTAACCCCAGCGTTTGCACCACTTCGGCCAAACGTTCAGTGCCAGAATTATGCTCGGGACTGGTCAGCAAGACCTTTGCACCAAAGGCAGTAGCGACCTTGGCTACTTCAGCATGGTCAGTGGCAATCACCACTTCACGAGCACCACTTTGCATCGCTTGTTGCCACACCCACTGGATCATCGGTTTACCAGCGATATCGGCCAGCGGTTTGCCGGGTAAACGTGAGCTGGCAAACCGCGCCGGGATCACCACTACGAAAGCCATGGTTCAACCTCAGCTGAGGTTAATTCACGGCTTTCGCTACTCAGCAGCACCGGAATATCCTGTTTAATCGGATAGGCCAGCCGGTCAAAAGTACAGATTAATTGCTGGTTTTGTTTATCAAGCTTCAGCCGTCCTTTACATAAAGGACAAGCGATAATATCTAACAAGGCAATATTAAAGGCCATAACGACTCCGGATCTGATTGAGTTTGGCAGCAAGAAGGCTGACGGCTTGCGCAGGCAACACGGCCTGCACCGGCAGATAAAACCAGTTCGGATGGGCAAAAGGCCGGCATTTCACCGCGTCCTTTTCTGTCATCAGTACTGGTGCTTCAATCTCGGTAAAGTCTGCCGCCGTAAAGGCATAATGATCGGCAAACCAATGTTGTTGTTTCACAGGGTAACCAATTTGTTGGACTGTCGCGGCAAAACGCGCCGGATTGCCGATACCAGACACCAGTGAAACCGCACTGCCGGCGGATAACTGCTGACTGCTATCGAGCAAGCAACAAGGGCTCTTTGGCTGTAACTGAAAGGTATAAGGACTCAGTGGATGCGGCTGACTATTCACCAGCACTAAATCGGCAGTCGCAAGTCGCCAACGACCTTCGCGTAAAGGCCCTGCCGGTAATAAACAACCATTACCGATACCACGGGAGCCATCCAGTAAAATGATTTCCAAGTCCCGTGCCAGGGCATAATGCTGGAGGCCATCATCTGAAATAATGATATTGCAATCCGTTTGCGCCAGTAACAAGCGGGCAGCTGCGGCTCTATCCGGACAGATCGCCACCGGACAACCGCTACGCTGCGCCAATAATAACGGCTCGTCACCACTTTGCTCAGCACTATCTGTCACCAACACCAACCGGGGCGCAGTTAATTTGACGCCATAACCACGACTGATAATGCCAGGCTTCAGACCTTGCTGGCGCAGATATTCGCATAACCACAAAGTGATCGGCGTTTTCCCGGTGCCACCCACGGTAATATTGCCGACCACGATCACTGGCACCGGCAATTTGTGCACAGCACTGACCCCGCAACGAAACAGCCAGCGGCGCAGCATGGACAGCAATGCAAACAGCAGGCTCAGCGGCCACAGCAGCAAACTCCAGCCGAAGGGCCGATACCAGCTGCGTTCAAGTGCTGTCAAGCTTGCTCTCCAAATTGCATTTTATACAAGTTGGCATAATAGCCAGCTTGAGCCAATAAAGAGGCATGGTTGCCCCGCTCGACGATTCGGCCCTGATCCATCACCAGGATCAGATCGGCATTTTCAATGGTGGATAAGCGATGGGCAATCACCAGGTTGGTGCGGTTTTTCAACAGCTCATCCAGCGCCCCCTGAATTTTCCGCTCCGACTCAGTATCCAGCGCCGAAGTGGCTTCATCCAAAATTAAAATAGGCGATTGGCGTAATAAAGCGCGCGCGATGGCAATACGCTGGCGCTGGCCACCGGATAAGGTCACGCCATTTTCGCCAATTTCGGTATCCAGACCCTGCGCCATCTGCGCGGCAAATTCCATCACATGGGCTTTTTCCGCCACCTCGATCAAACGCTCGCGGCTTAATTCCCCCTGGTAACCATAAGCAATATTGTTGGCGATGGTATCGTTAAACAGCACCACGTGCTGCGACACCACAGCAATCTGTCGTCTTAAAGAAGCAAGGGTGCAGTGCTGGATATTCTGCCCGTCCAATAAAATGTCGCCCTGCTCCACTTCATAAAACCGCGGTAATAAACTGGAAATCGTGGTTTTCCCACTGCCGGAGCGGCCGACCAGCGCCACCGTTTGACCAGCGGCCACTTTAAAACTGATGTCGTGCAACACAGTATTGGCATGGCCCGGATAGGCGAACGTCAGGTTACGCACTTCAATATCGCCATGCACTTGGCTCAGCTCAATACTGCCATGGTCCTGCTCGGTCTTTTCATCTAACACGGTAAATACTGTAGCGGCCGCCGCCATGCCCTTTTGAAAGTCACTGTTAACAGTGGTCAGTTGCTTGAGCGGCTTCAGTAATAACATCATGGAGGTGATAATTTCGGTAAACTTGCCCGGCGTCAATGCATCCAGCATTTCCGGAAAACTGGCCAGATAAATCACAAAAGCCAAAGCGAAGGAGGCGATGATTTGGATCACCGACACACTGAGCGCCCGGGTCGACTCTAATTTCACATCCAAGCGGCGGTTGGTGTTATTCACTTGCGCAAAACGCTCAGCTTCCAGTGTTTTACCGCCAAAAGCTAAAATCACTTTATGGCCGTTTAACATCTGCTCGGCACTCGAAGTCACTGTCCCCATCGCACCTTGCATGCTGTTACTGAGTTTACGAAAACGTTTCGACACAAAAGATACAATCACTGCAATCAAAGGTGCTATCAGTAGAAAAATAGCCGATAGCTGCCAGCTGTTATAAAACATCAAGGCTAATAACCCAATGACAAATGCACCTTCATGGATCAGCACCACTAACGCTTTGCTGGAGGCTTGTTTAATTTGTTCGGCATCATAAGTTATGCGGGAAATCAGCTCACCGGTGGAATGTTTATCATGATAACTAACCGGCAGCGCCATCATCTGATTAAACAGTTGCTGGCGAAGATCTTTGACAATATGGGTGCCAGACCAATTCAGGCAATAACTGGCGATAAAGTTAAACAGACCGCGCAACACAAACAATAAAATAACCACCAAGGGTGCCAGCGCCAGATAAGCGGTATCGCGTGCCGTGATGCCGCGGTCGATAAACTGATCAAATTGCGACAGAAAAAACACATCCACTGAGGCATAGCCAATCATGCCAAGAATGGCCACCACGAAGCCGGCACGATAAGGTTTTAAGTAGGATAGCAGACGACGAAAAGTAGCAGCTGAACTCTGTTGTGTTGACAAAATAGCATCCTGACAATGAAAGACGCCACTATTCTACCTTGTTGTGTCTGCTGTTTCAGCATCTGCCGGCAGATTTTCCAGCCATTTCACTTGCCGGCGCAGGCGATAACTATCAATTTCCAACTGATCCGACTGAAACTGCAATTGCAAAGCGCCAAGTTTAGCGGTATCGAGTAACGGGATTTGCAGTAACTGCAACTTGGCTATCACAGCTGGCGCCGGATGCCGGTATGGATTGCCAAAACCACTGCTGTTGAGTGCCAGCTGCGGTTTTAGCTGTTGCAACCAAGCCAATGCAGTTGAACTTTGGCTGCCATGATGACCCAGTATCAACACTTGGGCTGTTAAAGCCGGATAGCGCCGTATCAGTTGTTGCTCGACGTCAACACCGACATCACCGGTGAGTAACAGCGAAAATTGGCCATGGCGCAGCAGCAGCACACAAGAGTTATCGTTTTTGCTGCGGATCAGCCCATCCAGCGGCGGCCATAATAGTTGCAGCCGGAACGATTGCCACTGCGCTGGGAGTTGCCGGCAGTTTAACTCAGGTGCAAAGCGCGGACTATCACTGACCAGTTGTGCGGCCGGATAATGGCGCTTCATCAGCGCCGGATCCCCGGTATGATCACTGTCATCATGGCTTAAAATCAAATAATCCAGTTGCCGGATACCGGCATAACGTAAATACGGCAGCACCTGACTTTGCGTCACACTATAACTGCCATAACGCGGCCCTAAATCATATAACAAGCCGTGCTTTCCTTGCTGCAACAGCACAGCAGTGCCTTGGCCGACATCGATTACATGCATTTTGGCAGGCTCTGGCTGGAGTTGTTGCAGCCATAACGGCAATAACAACCAACCGGCAATCAACAACGCCAACCGGCGGTTAGGTAATAACAAAGCAAAACCTGCCGCCAATGCCGCCAATGCCAACCAACTTTGCTGTTGTGGCAACGACCACCACCTGCCTTCTATCGCAGCTTGTTGTAGCCACCAGTGCAAAGGCCAAAACAGCCAGTCCAGCAACTGCCAGCAATAATCCAAGGGTTGCAGGCTCAGTTGCGCCAACACAAACACCATCAATAACAACGGGATCGCCAGCAAACTGCACCAGGGCACAAATAACAGATTGGATAACAGCGACAGTGGTGCAATCCCTTGAAAAAACAGCAAACCCACTGGCAACATCAACAAGCAAAATAACCATTGATACCGCAGAAACTGCCATAGCTGCGACCGCCACCAGTCACAACTCCCCAACGCAATCCCTTGCTGTTTTGGATAACGCCATTGCAGATAAAACACCAAAGCGACGGCACTGACCGTCAACCAAAAACTCAGGCTTAATAACCACAACGGCTGCCATAACAGCAACAGCGCCGTGAGCAATAAACAAACCTGGCGGCCACTGGCTTTATGCAACAGTAGTTGTAACAGCACCACCAACCCCAGTGCCAGTAATGCCCGAATAGTAGGAATGGCAAAACCAGACAACAGGCTATATGCCCAGGCGCCAGTCAACGCCACCACTAAGGCCAGCACTTTGGCCAGCCTCGCCTTCACTAACAAAGTTTGCCATACCGGTGCCAACAGCATCAGCCAACCAAATAGCAGCGCAATGTGCATGCCTGAAATAGAGATTAAATGGCCCAGACCCGTCGCTTGTAACCCTTGCCAAATGCTGTCGGTAAAAGGCCGCTCTCCGACAGTTAACGCAATTAATAACGGGCCTGTTGCAAGGTGCTGTAATTGGCGATTGAGTTGGTCATAAACTTGCTGCCGCCAATCGGCAGTGCCTCCGAGGTAGGTGGCCTGGGCTTGGCGGTTAACAGTCGTCGCCACTGACGATGTAGTGACTTGGCTAAGGACGGTGCCCTGCGCCAAAATACCTTCGACCAGTGCCTGTGCTTCACGATGGCCAGTGCCGGGATTGGCCAAACCTCTGATGGCTTTTAGTTTCAGCTTCAGTTGCCAGCGCTGCCCTTGTTTGACGATAACTGGTGGCGCTGGCCAATTGATCTGTAACAAAGCACCAGCCGCCAGCTGCGGCTTCCCCTTTACAGTTTCACTGAGCTGTAATATAAACCTGCTGCCGGCGTCATACTGGCGTGGAATACTGACCACAGTACCAGCGTATTCTGTGCTATGCTGCGCCAACAATTGTGAGGTCAGCTCGCGATGTTGCTGAAATTGCAAGGTCAGACTTGCCAAAAAACAAGCTGCACCACAAAGCAGTGGTTGTTTGAGCAACAGCAACAATCCGGCCAGCATAAGTAGCGGCCAGCAGGAGGCAGGTAACATGGGTAACCAGAAAACGCCAAGTCCGGCCAGCAGCACACCTAAACAAAACCGTTCCATGTTGCATTTCGGTAAATGAGTTGTAATGGCTAAGAACTTTATTAAAAAATACCTGCCAGATCCAGAATTGATCAAAAATCATCAATCGATGAAGATTTTTGGCAAATTGTTGCATGATGGCAATTTATGGCACTTACACCGGCGCTCAGCTCGCGGTGCTTTTGCCGCTGGTCTATTCGCAGCCCTGATGCCGATGCCGGGTCAAACTGTGCTGGCAGCGGCACTGGCGATTATGTTTCGGGTGAATATTCCTATCGCTGTAGCGCTCTGTTGGGTGACCAATCCCTTCACCATGGCACCGATTTTTTATATCTGCTACAACATAGGTTTATTTGTCTTAGGTCATCCGGCGCAAGATGTTGAATTTAATGCCAGTTTTGAATGGTTATTGGCCAGCATCAACACAGTGGGTAAACCGTTTTTGGTCGGAAGTTTGATTTTTGCTGCTTTTGTCTCGGCGGCATCCTGGTTTATTATTGATGGTTTATGGCGACTTGGAGTGATCCGAGCCTGGAAGAAACGCTTACAACAACGACAACAATCACATCGTTAAGCCACAACAGCTCGCCAAAGGAAAAATACACTGATGTCTACTCGCTGGTACCAGCGCCTGATGCCGGATGCCGATCAATTACGTGCACATAAAAGTTTACAAAAATTCGGACCTGCGCTGCAAAATCCGCAACTTTGGCGGCTGAATCGCCGTTCAGCCCGCGCTGCTGTCGCTGTAGGTCTGTTTTGCGCCTGTCTACCTATCCCATTTCAGATGGTATTGGCTGCCGGCTTAGCCATCGGCTTACGCGGACATTTACCTTTGGCGGTGGCTTTGGTTTGGCTGAATAATCCGCTGACACTGCCGCTGATTTTTTATGGCAATTACCAGTTGGGTTTGCTGGTCACCGCTACGGATGGTAACGGTTTCAGTGCCAGTCAACTACTGCAGCAAAATGCCACTGAACTGGCCAGCCAACTGGGCAGTCTGGCGCTGCCATTATTCACCGGATCAGTGCTGGCAGGTCTGGCAAGCGGCGCCATTGCCGCTTTGCTGCTGGAGCAAGGCTGGCGTTGGCGTAGTCGCCGCCGCTGGCAACAACGCCGTCCTCAGCGCTGACCTAATACCAGCGCGGGTTGCACTTTAGCCGCCCGCTGCGCCGGATAAAATGTGGCGAGTAGACTCAAGACTAACGCCACCCCAACTGTCAGACCGACATCAGACCATTCAATCCTGGACGGCAGATAATCAATAAAATAAATGGTCGGATCCAGCAACTGCCAACCAAATAATTGACTCGCCAAACGGTAGATAGCTTCAATTTGCCAGGCCAGCACCACACCAGCCACAGCACCATACAGGGTGCCTTTGATGCCGTTTAACCAGCCGAGCCACATAAAGGCCCGCACCACCACCGCCGGCGGTGTGCCCATCGTCAGCAAAATAGCGATATCACTTTCTTTTTCCCGTACCGCCATCACCAAAGTGGCGACAATATTAAAACAGGCCACCATAATCACCAGTGCCAGCACCAGATACAAAATGCTGCGCACCAGCTGAATGTCCTGATATAAATGACCTTGGGTGCGGGTCCAATCGAGCATATAGACATAATCCTGCGACTGATTACCAAGCTCACGCGCTATATCAGCTGCGGCAAAAATGTCATTCACTTTAAAGGCCAGCCCTTCCACCGCGCCGGCCGGTAATTGCAACCATTGGCCAAGGGCTGTCAAATCGACCCAGACTTGCTGATAATCAAGCTGACCGCCAATACCGACCACTGCGACCACTTGTACCGTCACATTCTGCTGTTTGGCTAAAGTGCCATCGCTGGATAATTGCGGCAGCATCAATTGCACTTGATCGCCAACCGTTACACCGAGCTCGCTGGCAATACCCTGACCCAGCACAATTTGCTGACCACTCAGGCTATTGAGCTGACCAGCGCGGACAAACTGCTGTAACTGGCTGATCTGCTCTTCATACGCCAGTTCAATACCACGCACACCGGCGGCTTTCACTTTACTACCGGCCCTGAGCATGGCATCCGATTGAATATAAGGGGCACCGGCAATCACCCCAGGCTGGCGCAGCAGTGCCGGTAATTTGGCTTGCCAATGTTCAATCGGCTTGTCATAGGCCAGCAGTTCAACATGGGGGATCACCGATAATAACTTGTTTTTCAGCGCCGCTTCAAAACCATTCATCACCGACAGTGCCAGGATCAGGATAGCGACCCCCAGGCCAATGCCCCAGGTCGAAGACGCAGAAATAAAACGGATAAAAGCACTACTGTTACGGGTATGCCGGTAGCGTCCGGCCAATTGCCAGGACAAACTAGCCATGCAGTTCCCCTAACCGGCCGTCCTGCATCCACAGCTGGCGGTCTAACTTTTTCGCCAGTTGCCGATCATGAGTCACCACAATAAAACTGGTGCCAAGTTCCTGATTTAACTCACGCATTAACTGGTAAATACTTTCGGCCGTTTGATGATCCAGATTGCCGGTCGGTTCATCTGCCAGCACTAAACCTGGTTTGCCCACCATGGCTCTGGCGATGGCGACCCGTTGCCGTTCACCGCCGCTCAGTTCGCTGGGTCTGTGATCGATCCGATGACCAAGACCGACCCGCTCTAATAAAGCACGGGCGGCCTGTTTGGCGCGCTGGTCTGACTCCCCGCGGATCAGCAGCGGCATCGCCACATTCTCCAGCGCAGTAAAATCCATCAACAAATGATGGAACTGATAAATAAACCCCAGTTGCTGATTGCGCAGCGCTGCTTTTTGGCTGGCAGATAGCGTCGCGACATTCTGGCCTGCCAACCAGAGTTCACCGCTGTCTGGCTGGTCCAGCGTGCCAAGAATATGCAACAAGGTACTTTTGCCAGAGCCAGAGCTGCCGACAATCGCCAACATCTGATGACTGGGCACCTGCAACTGGATTTGATGCAGCACAGGCGTGACATGGTTGCCATCACGGTAACTTTTGCAAATATCAATACAACGCAACATCACACTACTCATCCCGTAAAATCTCAGCAGGTTCAATCTGGACAGCACGCCAGGCCGGATAGATCACCGCCAGCGCTGTTAATAATAAAGCCGCCAACACAATCAGCAACACTTGCAGAGGTTGTAGCTGCACAGGCAATGCCATGCCAGGCACCACTTGTAATTTTAATAACGCCAGCAGCGGGTTGATTTGCCAGCATAACAACACACCGGCGACAGCCCCGCTTATCGCGCCAACCACACCATGGCTCATGCCTTGCACGGCAAACACCAGAAATAGTTGCTGATTGGTCATGCCCTGAGTTTTTAAAATCGCCACTTCACGTTGCTTATCGGTCACCATCATCACCAGTGCCGACACAATATTAAAAGCCGCTACCGCCACAATCAGCAGCAGCATCAACCACATCATGGCTTTTTCCATCGCCACAGCAGCAAACAAGCGACCATGGCTTTGCCGCCAATCGACCACGCTCGTGACGCCAGCGACAGCTTCAATCTGAGGTTCAACGGCCTCAGCCAGAAAGGGGTCTGTCAGACTCAACCGCCACTGCGGCTGGGCACCAGGCACCAAGCGAAGCAGATCAGGCAATAACACCAGCGCGGTGACTTTATCCACCTCGGAGCCACTTTCAAAAATGCCAGCCACGGTGAATAAACGTTGCCTCGGCATCCAGCCCATTGGCGTAAAGCTGCCACCTGAAGGCAACAACAACCGCACCGAATCGCCGGGGCGCACCTGCAGTTTATCGGCCAGGGCTGAGCCTAACATGACCTGGTATTTGCTAGCGGCAAATTGCTGCCAGTCGCCTATTTGCAAAGCAGACTGTAAAAATGGCGGCAACTGTGCCACATCAACCCCTTGTAACAACACACCCGTCAACTGCTTGGCTGATTGTACCAGCGCTTCGGCCTGCAAAAACGGACTTACACTCTGGACCCGCGCATCTTGTTGTCGCAACAAGGTCGGCCAATCGGTTGCGCCAGTTTCAGCTGTGGGTGCCACACTGACGACCAGATGCGGCAACACCCCCAGGATACGTTTTTTCAGCTCACCTTCAAAACCGTTCATCACCGAACTGACAAGCGTCAACGCCATCACACCTAAAAAGATCCCAGTGACGGAAAATAACGTTATAAATGATAAAAAGGCATGGCCTTTACGACTCTGGCTATAACGTAAGCCAATAAACAACGGAATGGGTAGCTGCATCCTTTTCTCAGGACTTCATTGAATGTTGATGATAAAGTAGCAGGATCATAGAGATAAACCGTGGCATGCACAAGCCACCTGTGAGGTTAAGCATGGATCAGAACCAACTTGAGTTATTACGTGAGCAATATCATGATTATTTCATCATTGAACATCGGACTCATGTCAATATCAAAGCTTTCAGTGGACCAGTGCCAGACGAAGTGGCGTTTTTGCAACTGATCCCGGAACCATTTCTGATGGCGGGTGAACTGGCGCAACTGGACAGGTCGATGCTCAAGCCTTTAGCCCGCCTTGGTGAGATGGCTGAAGAATTGGTGCTGTACTTAAAAGCACAAGCCCGCAAGATGGATACCATGATGCGCTACATTCTGTTGCAACAGGACGATGTAGCCAACCGCTATCAGACCCAGAGCTATGGCGGCTCAGCGTTAAATTATCTGAGCCAGGCGGCGCTGGAACCAGGCCAGTTGCTTGAGGTAAAATTGTTTTTGGACCAAAGCGAAGGCGCAGTTTATGCACTGGCAGCCGTGATTGCCTGTGAAACAATGCAAGACGGCTTTCTGATCCGTTCGGTCTTTGTGCAAATTAGGGAACAGGACAGAGAGGTGATAGTCCGGGCCAGTCTGCATCAGCAATCACGTCAATTAAAACGCAAAGCCCAGTTACGTCAGCAAGAAGGTAAAACCTCCTGATACCTGCCGCGATAGCATCAGCTCAGTAGCAGGTCTGCGCCGCAGCTCAGGGTCGGTATTTGCTCAGGGTCGGTATTTACAGAAGGATTGTTATGAAAAGCACAAACGGCATTTGTCAGTTGCCGCAGTTAAAAAATGCCACCGATATGTTGCAGTGGGGCAATTTGCCAGGCGCGGCATTACCACTGGCATTGGCAGAATTGTTACGTCAACAAAACGGCTTATATCTGCTGGTGGTGGCAGATACGCCAACCGCACTGCGCATTGAGCAGGAACTAAGCGTTTTTACTGGCGATACCAGCCAGATTTACACTTTCCCTGATTGGGAAACGTTGCCTTATGATCATTTCTCCCCGCATCAGGATATTATTTCGCAGCGGTTAAAAACGCTGTATCAACTCCCGCATTTAAGCCAGGGTATTGTGATTGTCCCGGTCAGCACCCTGATGCTAAGGCTCTGCGATCAAAACCATTTGCAGCAACAGAGTTTAATGCTGTCTAAAGGCCAGCGGCTGGATTTAACCAGTTTGCGGTTACAGCTAACCCAGGTTGGCTATCGCGCCGTAGACCAAGTGATGGAGCATGGCGAGTTCTCGGTGCGGGGTTCTTTGCTCGATTTGTATCCCATGGGCAGCAACCTGCCTTATCGGATTGATTTTTTCGATGACGAAATTGATGGGCTGCGTACCTTTGATCCGGATAACCAGCGCACAGTGGCACAGGTACCAAATGTTGAATTGTTACCCGCTCATGAATTTCCGCTGGATAAAGCCGCCATTGAACGTTTTCGCAGTCGTTACCGCGAACTGTTTCCAGCGCGCAACGAAAAAGAATCCCTGTATCAACAAGTCAGTCAGGGCATGTTACCGGCTGGTATTGAATATTATTTGCCACTGTTTGCCGAACAAACTTGTTCGTTACTGAGCTTTTTCCGCCATCAAACCGTGATCCTGCAATTGGGCGATATTGAAGCTGCTGCCCAGCGTTTTTGGCAGGATATCGAACGGCGCTATCAGGACAGAGCCATTGATTTACTGCGGCCGTTATTAAAACCGACACAATTGTATTTCCCGGTGGCGGAACTTTTTGCTGAGCTGAAGCCAAGACCCAGGATTAAATTGTCCCGTGCCGAGCTCCCGGCCAAAGCCGGTCACAGTAATCTGGCCTGTCAATTATTGCCTGATCTGAGCGTCAATCATCAGCACAGTGAGCCACTCAAAGCACTCAACAGCTTTATTTTGCAGCAAAAACAGCAGCAAGGGCGGATTTTATTTCTGGTCGAGTCAGAAGGCCGGCGCGAAAGTTTATTACAACTGGTGCAAAAAGCAGGCATCCGCTTGCCTTCAGCCCAAGGCTGGCTAGATTTTGTTACAGGCAGTCAGGATATCGCGATCGCCATTGGCGCCTTAGAGCAAGGCGTTTGGTTAACCGAGCCCACAAACCTGGCCATCATCAGCGAAAACGAATTATTCGGCCAAAAAATCAGTCAGCGCCGACGGCGCAAACACAGCCAGGAGGTGTCGAGTGATACCATTATCCGCAATCTGGCTGAACTCAATCCTGGTGGCCCTGTCGTGCATTTGCAACATGGTATTGGTCGCTATCAGGGATTACAGGTACTGGAAGCTGCCGGGATCAGCGCCGAATTTGTCACTATCGAATATGCCGGTGGCAGTAAATTGTATGTGCCGGTCTCTTCTTTGCATTTACTTAGTCGTTATTCCGGCGCAGATGCCGAGCATGCGCCGTTGCATAAACTGGGCAATGATCAGTGGGAAAAAGCCCGTCGTAAAGCAGCCGAAAAAGTGCGGGATGTGGCGGCAGAACTGCTGGATGTCTACGCCATGCGGGCGGCGCAAAAAGGCTATGGTTTTAAACTGAACGATGATAACTACCAGAAATTTGCCGATGGGTTCCCGTTTGAAGAAACAGCCGATCAGCAGGACGCCATCGCGGCGGTGTTAACAGATATGCAAACCCCGCAGGCGATGGATCGACTGGTCTGTGGCGATGTGGGTTTTGGTAAAACCGAAGTGGCGATGCGGGCCGCCTTTGTGGCAGTCGATGATGGTCATCAAGTGGCCATTCTGGTCCCTACCACCTTGCTGGCGCAACAACACTTTGAAAACTTCCGTGACCGTTTTGCCAACTGGCCAGTGCGGGTCGAAGTGTTATCACGCTTTATCAGTGCCA
Source organism: uncultured Rheinheimera sp. (assembly GCA_964525695.1). Lineage (GTDB taxonomy): Bacteria > Pseudomonadota > Gammaproteobacteria > Enterobacterales > Alteromonadaceae > Pararheinheimera. The sequence goes on from CAZGHW010000008.1 coordinate 19,179, forward strand.
AAGAGCAAAAAGCCATTTTGGCCGATGTTGCCGCAGGCAAAGTCGATATTTTGATTGGCACGCATAAATTGCTGCAGGATGATATTAAATTCCGCGATCTTGGTTTATTGATTGTTGATGAAGAACACCGATTTGGCGTACGGCAAAAAGAAAAAATTAAAGCACTGCGGGCCAATATCGATATTTTAACGCTGACGGCGACGCCTATTCCGCGGACCTTAAATATGTCGTTATCCGGGATGCGGGATTTATCCATTATCGCCACTCCGCCGGCAAAACGACTGGCAGTCAAAACCTTTGTCCGCGAACATGAAACCGGCTTGATCCGTGAAGCTGTGCTGCGGGAAATCATGCGCGGTGGCCAGGTGTATTTCCTGCATAATGACGTCGCCAGTATCGAAAAAACTGCCACTGAGCTGGCTGAGCTGCTGCCGGAAGCAATAATTGCAATCGCCCATGGCCAGATGCCGGAACGGGAACTGGAACGGGTGATGGCTGACTTTTATCATCAGCGTTTTAATTTACTGTTATGCTCCACTATTATTGAAACTGGGATTGATGTTCCGACCGCCAATACCATCATCATCAACCGGGCTGATAATTTTGGCCTGGCCCAGCTGCATCAACTCAGAGGCCGGGTCGGTCGTTCCCATCACCAGGCCTACGCTTATTTGTTAACGCCACCACCCAAACGACTGACAACGGACGCGCAAAAACGTCTGGAAGCCATTTCGGCACTGGAAGATTTGGGCGCTGGTTTTGCGCTGGCCAGTCACGATTTGGAGATCCGCGGTGCCGGTGAATTGCTCGGCGATGATCAGAGTGGCCAGATTGAATCTATTGGCTTTACCCTGTACATGGAAATGCTAGAAGAAGCGGTCCAGGCGTTAAAAGATGGCCGTGAACCCAGTTTAGATACTTTGCTTGGCCAGCAAGCTGAGCTTGACCTGAAAATCCCGGCTTTATTGCCAGACAGTTATATCCCGGATGTCAGTCTGCGGTTATCCTTTTACAAACGTCTGGCCAGCAGTAAAGACATGGCAGAACTGGATGAAATACAGGTCGAACTGATTGACCGCTTTGGGCTGTTACCTGATGCCGCCAAAAATTTATTGGCCCAGACCAGCTTTAAGCAGCAGATGCAACAGCTGGGAATTAAACGACTGGACGTGCACAGCAAAGGCGGCAGCATCGAATTTGCCGATCGTACTAAAGTACAGCCGGCGTATATCATCAAGTTGATCCAAACCCAATCGCGGATCTACAAGCTGGAAGGCGGTCAGAAACTCAAATTTAGTATTGACACCCCGGATACCACCAGCCGGCTGGCGCTGGTGAAAAGCATGCTGGAAGATTTCCAGCGTCATAGTTGAGCACCTATTTAAATGGAAAGACCGATGAACAACAACGCCATGCCAACACGCCCTCATTTATGGCCACTCAAGGTTGTGCTAACCAGCTTGTGGCTGGCTGGTGCCTGCCAGTCGGCGCAGGCGCAAACCAGTCCCCAGGTCGAAAGTTCCTGGTTCGAAATTGAATTACTGGCTTTTAGTCGCGAACCACAACAACGCTTGCTGGAACAGTTCCCGGATAAAGTGCGGCCGATCAATACCGCAACAGCGCTGGATCTGCTGAGCCGTCACTATCAACCCGATCTGAGGCCACTGCTGCTGGCGCTGCCAGCCTGTCAGGGTGAGGTGGATAACACGGTGTTATGGGGACAAGGCCTGCAACTGAGCATGGAAAATAGTACTGACATTGGCTTTTTGTTACCGGCACTGACCAACTTACCGAATGATGCCGAACAACGGGCCTTTGCTGATCTCTCCTACCGGTCGGCTTTTAACTCAATCGCAGCGACTACTCAGCAAGACTATCATCAGCAAGCGCATCTACCGGTTTTTTGCCAATATGAGCGCTTGTCTGAGCACTGGCAACAATCGCAGTTCAGTGTCAGCGTCAATTATCAATACCAACCTGGTGTGGCCCTCCAATTGCCGCTGACACCACCAGGCGAAGAACAGCATCAGACCGGGCCTTATCTGGCTACTGAAACGGCATTACAACTGAAAGATTTAGCCTATCAGCTCAAACACCGGGCTGGCCATCAGTTGTTATTACATACCGTTTGGCGTCAAACACTGAGTAACAAAGCGAAAAGTCGTAGCAGCCGTTGGTACGCCGGACGTAATTTTGCCGGCCAGTTTGACTATGCGGGCCGGCCGCTCAACCTACAATTATCGACGGATACGGGTTCTGCGCTGGATCAACAGATCCAACAATTGGAGCAACAGTTACAACAGGCCAGAAAACCAGATTTAGCCAGTCCGGCGTTGCCAGCCAGTGCTGTCGGTTCAGCTGCGGTATGGCAATTAGATGGTTTACTCAAGGTGTACAGCGATCGGATGTTATTTGCTGAAGCTGAATTTAATCTAAGGCGCTTATCGAGCGATGGCCAACAGTTGCAAACCTTTTATAGCCAGGATCAGACCCGATTATTATTGGGTGAAATCCATTATTTGGATCACCCCTACCTGGGGCTGATATTGCAAATCCGTCGTTTTGTACCACCTATGTTACCGGCTGCGGTAACGCCTTGAGCAACTTAAAGCCGCCCGGATTATGGGCGACAACCGAATAAGGAATGACGATGAAAAAATTAATCCTCTGTAGCCTGCTGTTGTTACTGACCGCTTGCAGCAAATTATCGATGGCCAATTATCAATTGCTCGAAGTTGGCATGGAATACGACCAGGTTACGCAACTGATTGGCGCACCAACCCAATGCGAAGAAACACTGGGCACCCGTCATTGTGTATGGGGCGATGAAACGACGGCGATCAAAGCTACTTTTATCGCACAAAAAGCGGTGATGTTTAGCCATAAAGGTTTAAAGTAAGGTTTGATGAGTTATCAGCTGCGTGATTATCAGCAACAAACGGTTGAGGCGGTGCTGCATTATTTTCGCCGGCAGAGCGAGCCAGCAGTGGTGGTGCTGCCAACCGGCGCCGGCAAAAGTCTGGTGATTGCGGAACTGGCGCGGCTGGCCAAAGGCCGGGTTTTGGTGCTTGCGCATGTAAAGGAATTGGTCGAGCAAAACCACAGCAAATATCAGCAATATGGTTTGACTGCGGGTATTTATGCGGCAGGTCTTGGCCGCAAAGAAAGCGCTGATAAAGTGGTGTTTGCCTCCATTCAGTCGGTTGCCCGCAATCTGCAAGCTTTTGCCGCTAGTTTTAGTTTACTGGTGATCGATGAATGTCATCGGGTGCCGCAACGGATTGGCGATGCGCGCTCAGGTACTGAAGCACAGGATGAACAAAGTAGTTACCGTCAGGTTATCTCTCATCTGCAACAACAAAACCCAGGCATTAAAATTCTTGGCCTGACCGCAACCCCCTACCGGCTGGGGCAAGGTTTTATTTACCAGTACCACAGCCGGGGTATGGTGCGTTCAGAGGAGCCGCGTTTTTTCCGCTTCTGTATCTTCGAACTGCCGATCCGACATTTATTGGATCAACAGTACCTCACACCAGCGCGGGTATTGGACGCGCCCTTGCTCAGCTATGATTTTTCCGGCTTAAAACCAACTGCAGCGGGTTACTTTCGTGAAGATGAGCTGGCCGCAGTGATTAACAGTGCCAAAAGAGTGACGCCGCAGATCATCGCGCAAGTCCAACACTATGCCAAAAACCGGCAAGGGGTGATGATTTTTGCCGCAACTTCAGCCCATGCCCGCGAAATTTTACAGCATTTGCCACCCACTGAAGCAGCCTTGATCCTGGCATCTACCAAAGCTTCAGACCGGATGCAACTGATCCAGGCTTTTAAAGACAGGCAAATCAAATATCTGGTCAATGTGGCAGTGCTCACCACTGGCTTCGATGCCCCCCATGTTGACTTGATCGCGATCCTGCGTCCGACTGAGTCTGTCAGTTTATATCAGCAAATAGTCGGCCGCGGCTTGCGCTTGTCGCCCGGTAAAACTGATTGTTTGGTACTGGATTATGCAGGCAATATGTATGATCTGTATTCACCGGAGGTCGGCTCTGCACCGCCCTCTTCCGACAGTGAATTGGTCACTATTCCCTGCCCGCTGTGCCAGTTTGCCAATACCTTCTGGGGCAAAACCGATGTGAATGGCTTGGTGCTGGAGCATTATGGCCGTAAATGTCAGGGTTTTGACCGACGTGATTTAACCAATATCGTGGCTTGTAATTATCGTTTTCGCGCCAAGTTTTGCCCGGATTGTGGCGAGGAGCACGATATTGCCGCCAAGTTTTGTCATGCTTGCCAAACAGTGCTGGTGGATCCGGATAAAAAATTACAAGACGCAATGAAATTAAAAGACGCGTTGATCCTGTATCCGCAAAGTCTGCTGCTGGAAGCCCAGACCGATAGCAAAGGCCATGCGCGGCTGAAAATCAGCTATCAGGGCGAAGATGGCCAGCAGTTACATGAATTTTGGCCTGTGCAAAGCAAGGCACAAAAACAACGTTTTGCCAGGCTATTTCTTCCGCCGCATTTACCAGACAGACACCGCCCTTTTGACAGCAATTCAGTGCGTGCTATTGTGGCACAAAGCCATCGTCTCGTGCCGCCAGCGGCCATAGTGGCGCGTAAAGACGGCAGATTCTGGCGCATTCGTGATAAGTTGTTTGGTCTGAGCATCAGCCCTGCCGACAATCGCACTGTCGAATTGGCCAACGTCTAGTACAAGGGCAGGCTCTGCAGCTGAATGACTGTTTTGACAATGGAGCTTTACATTTCCCTGAAATAGCTCAAAGATAAAGCAGCTTATTTCCAGCAAGGATCCGCCTGATGTACCAGCTTTATTATTCCCCCGGCAGCGCCAGTTTAGTGGTGCATTGGTTATTACTCGAACTCAAGGTGCCTTTTAGTCTGCAGTTGGTCGATTTTTCCAGCTCGGCGCAAAAATCTGCCGAATTTTTGCAAAAAAATCCGCTTGGCCAGGTGCCCGTGCTGTTTGATGGGACTGGGTATCGTACTGAGTCCGCAGCGCTGCTGTTGTACCTGACAGAGCAGCATCCGTCAGCTGGCTTGGCGCCGCTGCCAGGGAGCCCGCAGCGGGCGGTTTTTTTACAGTGGATCTGCTTTTTGACTAACCAATTAGCACCGACTTTCCGGTTGTGGTTTTATCCGCCGGATTTAGGTTTCGACCAGCATCCGCCAGCCGTACAACAGCAACTAGCCGACAAAATTACAGCCTGCTGGCAACAGCTCGAGTTGCATTTACAGCAACATGGCCCCTATCTATGCGGTGATCAATTCAGTGCCGCCGATTTGTTGTTGACCATGTATATGCGCTGGTCACGTCATATGCCAACGACGGCGCTGGCATGGCCGGCCTTGAAACGCCTGGCAGATGCCTGCCGGCAGCGCCCTAGCTGGCAGCAACTGAATCAAACTGAGGGCCTGACAGAATGGCAACTCCGTTAATATTGCCTGCAACTGAGATGGAACTGTTATACTGCCTTTTTTGCAAATGATGGATAAAAAATGCAATTAATTGAAGTAGATAAAGCCAGATATCGCCGCCATTTAAACATCACTATTACGGTAGCTGTGATCGCTTTTGCCAGCTTAGGGGTCGGTTTTTCCAGCCTGCTGATCCATTGGTTTGGCGCGGCGCCTGGCGAAAATTTCTGGTTGAATTTGCTAGGGGTCGCCCTTGCCGCAATTTTAGTCGGTAAAACCTTACAACAGCTAAAGGGCCGTCCCTGGTTTTATGAGATTGCTTATGTCTGGCAACTGAAACAAGAGCTCAATCAAATCAATCGTCGGCTACGCAGCTTACAAGCTGCAGTCACAGCGGATAACCAAGATGCCATCATTGTCATGCTGTTTAATTACCATGGCTCGCGTCAACTCTGGTTGCTCGATGATAATGTACTTAATTTACAAGAGCTTGAAGTTCAATTGCAGCATCTAGAGCAGCAAATTCAGCGGTTGGCATTTCCCGTTACAGTCGCTGATTATCACAGGGCTTTGTTGGATAAATTTTAACCGGCACTTTCCTGTTACGGGTCCGTTAGTTAACTGATTGATATATATTTAAATAATGGCAAAACTTCTGTTGTGTTCCAACAAAAGTTTCGCCATTATTTATTTTCTGCTGCTGCTGTGAAAGTTTCAGAGAATGGACAATACTCAAATTGTTGCTAAATCCCAACAATGACAACAAGCTGTTACAGGGTTCTAATATGACTGCGCAAAATGCCTTACTCACCATTTTAATCGAAAAAATCCGTACCGATACACTGATATTACCTAGCCTTCCGGAAATAGCCTTAAAAATTAGAAAATTAGCCGATGACCCTAATGTCAATCTCAACCAGATGTCGGAAATGATTTCACATGATCCGGCCTTGTCAGCGCGAATTATGAAGATAGCCAACAGTGCTTTTGTCGGCCGTGGTGTCCATGTCAATACCATGCATCAGGCGACAACCCGAATTGGCTTACGCTATATCAAAAACGTGGTGACGGCGATGGCAGTGGAACAGCTGTTTGTCTCGAAGACTCCCTTTATCAAAGCGCAAATGTCACATGTCTGGGCTGAAACAATAGAAATCACTGCTTTCGCCCTGACGACCATGCAACAATACAATGCTAACTTTAAGCATACCGCGGTCAATTTCGATACCATGACCCTGGCTGGCTTAGTGCATAATATTGGCGCTTTGCCCATCCTGACCGAAGCTGAAAAACATCATGATATCTTTGGTGAAGAAGCTTTTATTCAGCAATCTATCGCCTCAATGTCCTCCAAAATTGGCGGTACTATTTTGCGGTCCTGGGGTTTTAATGAAGAATTGATTGAAGTCGCGGAACAATGGCATAGCAGTACTTATCAACCAAAACATCCTTCATATCTGGACTTCATTCGGATCGCAGCCATTAAGTACGGCCATTTTAATACTGAAGGTGACGAAAGTAGCTTATATCAGCCATATATTGAGGCAGGTTTAATCACTTCAACTGAGTTTTATCAAACCGCAGAATTTAAAATTTTGTTTAATGAAATCAAGCAACTATTTGTCTAAGTTGTAATTTTAAAGTACTGGCTGGCAGTGAGCAACACTGCCAGCCAAAAACTCAATCAAAATAACGCCTGATGTAATTCTCTCACCACAGCCGCAGCTTCTTTATCCTGTACCAGGAAACATAAATTATGCCGGCTGGCACCATGACAAATCAGCCGCATATTAATTTTTTCCAACGCCTGGAATAACGACCCGGTGACACCGCGGGTACTGTGCAAATGATTGCCAATCACTGCAATCAAACTTAAATCCTGCTCTACGGTGACTTCAGAAAAAGCAGTTAATTCGGCCAACGCAGGCTCAATCGCCTGACTAAAGGCACTGCCCGGCGCATCATCCAGCGTCAGCGCAACACTAATTTCTGAGGTAGTGACCAAATCCACCGAAATCTGATGCCGACTCAGAATATCAAACACTCGCGCCAGGAAACCGGCCGCGTGTAACATGGCCGGACTTTTTACCGTGATCAGCGTTTGGGCTTTGCGTAAGGCTATCGCCCGATAAGAGGGCTTGGTATCCGCCTGTTTAGAGATCCAGGTGCCACCCGCTTGTGGTTCACGGCTAGAACCTACAAACACCGGAATGTTCTGCCGCATCGCCGGAATTAAAGTGGCCGGGTGCAACACTTTAGCGCCAAAGGTCGCCATTTCGGCCGCTTCATCAAAACTGATTTCCGGGATACAACGCGCTTGATCTGTCAAACGCGGATCTGTGGTGAAAATACCAACCACGTCAGTCCAAATCTGCACCACCCTGGCACCAATGGCTTCCCCCAAAATCGCCGCGCTGTAATCTGAACCACCCCGGCCAAGCGTGGTGGTTTGACCTTGTGCATCTGCGCCAATAAAGCCTTGAGTTACAATCAATTGCTGATTAAGCAGTGGCGACAGATACTGTGCGGTTAAAGCAGCGATCTCCGCAATTTGGGGTTCGCCCTTGCCAAACCGACTATCAGTGCGCATCACACGGCGCACATCAAAACTGCTGACTGCAGCGCCTCGCTCTGCGAGCACCTGAGCAAACAACACTGAACTTAATCTTTCACCAAAAGACTGCAGCAGATCTTTTTCCGCTGCGCTGTAACTGCGGTCGGCATTGACCAAGGTTTTTAGTTCCAGCAGCAGTTGTTCAATGGCAGCACCAACCAGTGCTTGTTGTTGTAACTGCTGTAAAACAGCGTACGTTATACGTTCCACACCAGCATAAGCTAATAATCGAGCAGCGGGTTCTTGCTGACGAGTGATGTCGACCAACAAATTGGTGACACCAGAACTGGCACTGACCACCACCAAGCGGATGCTGGGATCGGCCAGGACAATATCGGCACAACGCGACATCGCGGCAAAATCAGCCACACTGGTGCCACCAAATTTGGCCACAATCATGGCTGTCGCCGAGGCTGAAGATAAAGCGCCCGTTGGGCTATTTGACACTGAATTGAGATTTGACAAGGTTTCTCTCCTTATAAAAAACATAAGCAGAGCATGGCTTTTGCAGCGCAACAATCAGATACAGCAAGCGAAATTACTCCCGCAATTGCTGTCTACTTGCAGACGAACAAAGGCCAGAAGCTCTCCACCGGGTTTCAGGTGACAGTCGCAGGGATTCAGCCCTTTTGACCGAATCTGACTGTGCTATGCAGTCAGACTCTCGGCGTTCATCCCCCTCATTCAGTATCCGGTGTATAGCCACCTGCGCTGAACTACCTGGTGAACGCTCCTCTTCTGGTCTATCAGATATGATTGACGGCGTTAAGATACGCCAGTTTTTGCGAAAAGGCAACAGCCTTTCAGATGGCTGATGGTCCAGCCATCCCTAGATGCAAAAACGTCGCAACCAGTGCGACGTTTTTGCAAATCAACTAATCGATTTAACTCAGAGCAAGCATCCCGGCCAGATAAACCCCAGCATAACCTAAGCTGTATGCAAACAGTAGGTAACCGGCCATTTTAAAGTAACTGCCGAAAGTTAATTCTTTGATTTTGCTCATGGCAATAATGCCAGCGGCAGAACCAATAATTAAAATAGAACCGCCAACGCCAGTGGCATAAGTTAACAACAGCCACTCAGCAGCTGTCATGCCCAGATCGGCTTTTAATAGAGCTGCTGTCAAAGGGACATTGTCGATTAAAGATGACGCCAGACCCATCAGATAATTAGCTTCCAATGGTGGTAGCACTGTATACAAGTTGGTGAAATTATTCAGGAAGCCAATTTCTTTTAAAATACCAACCAACAACAACACACCGAGGAAGAACAACAAAGTTTCAAACTCAACTTCGCGGACATAATTCAGAATGCTCTGGGTCGCTTTTTTACGCAATAAATATTGTGCGCTGAGGAACATAATACCAAGGCCAAACAGGAAAGTGAGAACCGGCGGGATTTGGAACAGAATGTTCAGTAATAAAGTTGAACCTATAGTTGCGGCAAAAATTGCAGCAATAATGGCATCCGCTTTTTCAATCGGCTTGGTCGACTTTTCAATTTTGATCCGATCTTTCATGCCACGCGATAATAAAATCGCCAGCACTGATACGGCAAAAAATGCCGGGATCACCAACAACAACAGATTGGCGATCGTCACTTTACCGGCAAGGAAAAACATCAGGGTGGTGACATCACCAGTGATCAGCGAAACACCGCCACTATTGACCGCAAAGATAATCAACGTGGCGTATTTAATCCGTTTTTTCACATCCATCTTTAAGCTGGCAATGACTGCAATCGACACCAGAGTTGCGGTGACGTTATCGGCAAAAGATGAAAACACAAAAGAAAAGGCTGCGATGATAAACATCAGCCGTCGCTCAGATAACTCATTCGGCAACATCCGTTGCACCATCTGGGCAATAAAGCCTTTACTGTTGAGATAAGCAACAAAAGTCATAGTCGACATTAAAAATAGCCATAAAGTAGCTATTTCTAGCAGGTTATGGTTAAGTTGTTCACTGACTTCGGCACTTGTAGCGCCGTGCATTGGGAAGATAAAGGCTAAAATCCAGCACAGAGTACCGAAAAAAAGTGTCGTTTTTGCCTTGTTTACGTGGATAATATCCTCTATAACGATCAACACAAATGCAAGGGCCACTAAGCCCAGTATTACCGTACTTAACATAAAATTCACCAGCTTATATGAATGGAAGTGAGATATATTGGCGGGGCGGCATTCTACCACCGTCAGGCTGTCAGCACTACCCGCTACTGGTGATACATTGGTCTATATCAGCTAAATATTACTAAAAAGTTACCATTTCATGCTATCAGCAAAAAAAATAATCAAATGCCTCGATGACCATTGGCCTGTCCTCAGCACGCTGGTCGGTCGCAGTCAGCTTGGAAGTTTCAGTTTTCAGGACGTCCAGGCGTTGGTACAGCGCCACAATCCAACGCTGAGCAGCGAACAAGTGTTTCGGGAAGCGCAGCGCCTGCTGCAACATGAAGTGCTGATCCCGCTGGCAAAATCCAGTCAACTGGAGCTCAATCGGGCCGTGCTGGAATTTATCCAGTTTCTGACGCAAGAACATCAATTGGGCACTGTCGGTGATATCCAGAGCCGGATTGAAGATTTAGACCGGCTGCGGCAAAAGCTGAAACAGGCGGCTGAGAGCAAAGATGTCAGCGAAATGCGCCGCTTTATCCGGTTGATGGATGAACGAGTGCGGGAAGTGGTCAAACATTTTCGCAAAAATGAAAGTGCCATCCTGCACCTGGTTGAACAGGCAAAAGCCGATGAAGCCAAACTCAGCCTGGCAAAAAGATACAGCGCCGTGATGGAGGCTTTTGATGAATACATTGAGCCTGTGCTGCAAATGATTGATATCAATGGCCCGTTTCAGCATAGTATGCAAGCGCTTGAACTGGTGTTGAGCGAGCTGATCCTGCAAATTGAACAAACCGGCTTTTTGCAATCGGAAAAAGAACCGCTGGTGCAACTGCGTACCCGCTTACTTGATATGAATCAGATTGGCCGTGAGTCGCTGATTCGCAGCACCGATGTGCTGATGCCGCTGCGGGAAGAACTGCGCAAAAACACGCTGATTTCGCGCAATGCCAGTGCTTTACTGGCGCTGTTGCGCAAAAAAGGCCTGGAACCAACGATGGAGCTACTTGTCCCTAAGTTCAGCTCAGATCATCAGAAATTCAGCTTAGGCTCGGCCAACCAAATTACCAGTTATATGGCTGAACTGGTCGATTATCAGGATGAAGCTTATCAAATGCCTGAGCAGGTTGACCCGGGTGATAATGCTGCCATTCGGGTGCCAGAGCTGCAGGATGTATTAAAATCAGCCCGCAGCCAAAAAGCCAATACCGATTTATCGCGCTGGCTGGCCAACAGTTATCCGCAGCTACCAGTTGATGAGTTGTTATTTATTTATCAGGAGCTTAGCCGGGCACCTACCCTCAAATTACAACATCTTGAGCAACGCCAACAACTGGACGTCAATGGCTATCGACTGACGTTACACCCCTTTGTCCCCACTGCAACTTCCGGAACTTAATGCATGCAGATCGAATTGGAACAATTAACCCAACTAGCTGAAATTCATAAAAAACTCAGCACTGGTTATCATATCAGCGAGCAGGACTTTGCACTGTGGCAGGAACTGGATCTGAACGAAACCGCTTATAGTGCGCTCTTTACTGCGCTTGGCAATCAGCTTAAACGCGACAGTCGCGGCTATTTTCACTTTGACGTCGATGACGCTACCGTCAATATGGGCAAAATTTCCAGGCTATTTGCCCTGACCACTTATGCCTTAGTCGAGTTCTTTGCCGACCAGGGCCAGGACCCGTTACGCGCTTTATTTGAGGTCGAAATCAGCCACGAAATTCTAGCCAGCATTCTGCAACAGCAATATCATTTATTTGAACAATTAGAAGTGTTCTCAGCCACCGATTTAAAACGCGAAGTGATGAACCGGATGTTACGTTATGGTTTTGCCAAAGCCCAGGGTGAACACTTTAAGTTGCTAGCCCCTATCTACCGTTATCTGGATGCCCTGATGGCGGTTGACCAACTGACTGATATGTCCACTGACTCTACCACAGCACAGGAGCAAGCCGATGTCTGAGTTATACGGCTTAACCAAGCTCGCATTATTAAACACCGCAGGTTATGCCAAGTGTGTCATTCCACTGGATAATTCGGCTTCAATTTGCGCCCCGAACAACACAGGTAAAAGTTCGGTGATCAATGCCTTACAATTTCCATTGATTAACGATCTGCGACTGACCGAGTGGGACGGCCATGATCTGGACGAAACCCGTAAGTTTTATTTTGGCACTGATCAAAGTTACATCCTGTTGGAAGCCAATTTGCCCAATGGCCCTGTGGTGATCGGCGTGGCTGGCCTTGGCAAAATTGCCGGTTATCAATATCAGTATTTTTGCTATAACGGCAAACTGGATTTAGCGCATTATTTACTTAACAACAGCATCATCAAATACAACAAGCTGGATCATCATCTACGTCAGCTTGGCTTTGAGCCGCTGGAATTAAAGCCTTCCGAGCTAAACGCCATGCTGACCGGTGGGGCCACGCCTTATGACAGCAAAATAAATTTACGCATGATCCCACTGACCAACGTCAGTGATGCGCCTGTGTATAAAGACATTTTCCGTCGCATTCTGAACCTGCACCGCCTGACAGCGCAAGATGTCAAACGGCTGTTATTACCGGTGTTTGCCCGCCATCTCAGCGACCCCAAAGTCGACTTTTATACCGTTTGGCACAATGCATTTGAAAAGGTCAATCGGGATCGGCGTGAACTCAAAGCACTGGAAAGCCAACAACAAGCAGTCGAAGCACTGGAAAATCTGATTGATAACCGGGCTGTGCTGAAAGGTCGGTTGGCGGCTTATGCGCCGAAACTGGATCTGGCGCTGGTTGAATTTCAAAGTTACCTCGACGACCAGCAAGCTGAACTCGCTGGCAATCTGGAAGCGTTACAACGCGAAAAAAGCCAACTGGAAGAAAAACAACGCTTATATGTCGGCCAAATCAAAGAATTGTCAGGCCGCAAATTACAGACCAGCCAATGGTTTAGCGAATTTGACACCCTGGCACAACGCTTTAGCCTGACCAATTTAGCGACCTTACAATCTAATCTGGCCAATATCCGCCAAAGTTATGAATCACTCAGTCATAGCCTGCAAGGGGCTGCTAATCTGAACCCAGTGACGCTGGCTCATCAGCAGGCGCAGGCGCAAAAGCAACTGAAAAGCTTAAAACTGCAGCTGAAAAACCTCGAATACAATTTGTATTCCAGATTAAGAGAAGATTTATCGCTGCCGGAAGTGCAGCAACTGATTAAAGCGCTAAACCCGGATCTGTTGTCGTTATCCACCGCCAGCGGTGGTGATGTGCAGATCAGTGATGACGATGCTTTTGCTGAGCAACTGAGTCAACTGGCGGATTGTTTCCGCCAGGGTAAACTCCACCTCAAAGGTGCAGTGATTGACTTAGCCCATTTGTCGGCACCGGATATGACAGGTGTCGAAGGGAAAATTCAGTTAAAAGAACAAATTGAAGCACTGCAACTGACGCTGGCAACGCTGGAACAACAGGAAGAAGTCGCGCAGGATTTAGCGGGTAAAACCCGCGAAAAAGAACGTTTATACAGCGATATGCTGCAGGCCGAGGAAGACCTCAAACGTTTTGGCCGTTACGAGCAAATGTTGGAACTGCGCGATGCGCAACAAGCATTGATCGAAGAGTTAGAACGGGAAGAAGAAATCCTGCATGACCAACTGGCCGAGGTGCAGCAACGCGCCAGCAGTCTGTCCGACCGGCGCAACCTGGTGACCAATAAACAGGACCAACTAAAACGGCAGTTGGAAAGAATTGAACACGAGAAAAAAGAGCGGATTGACTTCCAGCTTGATTTTTACAGTGGCAAAGTCACGCCCTACCCGATTGATATCGTGCTGGAATATGACAATCTGGCCGATGAGCTGCGTTCTTACAATAAACATTGTCAGGAACTGAAACTACTGGAAATCAACGTTAAAAATACCTACTTGTTTATTTTTAACGCTGGGATCAGTAAATTTGAAGCCGAGACCGATGAAGACGCCAAATATCAGAAACTGATCCAGGCCTTCCATCATCTGGATAAAGAGCGCGAAGCCATTGAACGAAGGGCCAGAGTGGCACTGACGGAAGTCGCGTCCACTCTCAAAGGCTTGCGCTCTGATTTAGACCGCTTGCACCGTGAACTGAATAGTTTTAACCGCGGTATCTGGCGGCATCAGATCTCGAACTTGCAGGATTTTAAAATTGAAATTGTCGACCGTAAATTGCTGGTCGGCCATATTGATACCATCCTGACCACCTCTGATGCTTATCAGCAAGGCGATACGTTGGATTTACTGGCGCCTGGGGTCAGCACCGACGAGCGTGAAATTAATGCCGCCAAAGATTACCTCATTCAGGCCGCCAGCGAAAAAGCCGGGCTGACGCTGTCGGATCTGTTTGATATCCGCTTTAAAGTGGTCAATCGTGCCGGTGATGTGGAATATTTCGACAAAATTGATTCTGCAGGCTCGAACGGCACCCGCATCACCATTAAATTACTGTGCGGCATGTTATTTATCCGTCAGTTACTGGCAGAGCGTGAGCGCGGTAAATACCGCATTCCGATTTATATCGACGAAGCCGCTGATATCGATCCGCATAACCAGCAAGCGCTGATTGAAACCGCGCTGAACTTTGGTTTTGTACCAATTTTTGCCTCGGTCAAACCGCAAACCAGTTGTCGGTACATTGTGCCGATCCGCACCGTGAAAAATGGCGCGCAAAATTGGGTCGATGAAAAAGACTGGATTATCTGCGAACAAATCAGTCAATTGGATGAATTGCTGCAACAAGCTGCAGTAGCTGATCCGAACACAGCCGCAGCGTCCACAGACCAAGAGTCTGCTGCGCCTGTCGCGAACTTATAACCAGTCCGGCTGAGCCACAAAACTGCCGTTTGCGCGTGGTTTGTGGCTCAGCAAACACAGGCTCAGTCAGCGTTCAGTTTAGACTGATAAGCTTTGCCAGCTTTGAAAAACAACAGCTTGCCTCTATACTTCTGACTCAGTCGGCAGCTGCTGTCAGCTTGTTTGCGGTACTGATTTTATGAGACTTTTCCAGGGAGTGGCTGCTATCCGTATTTTGACCTTATGCCTGTTGCTTGTGAGCTTGGTCTATTGTGGCGCGCTGCAAGCTGCCAATCGGATTGAGTTAACCGGCGTCACCGGTGAGCGTAAAGAAAACGTTGAACTCTATCTGGCGGATATCAACCCGGCAGAAATTAATCATTCAGCCCGTTTTAAGAACCGCGTCAGTCGCGATATTAAGCAGGCCTTACGCGGCCTCGGTTATTATCAGGTGGTGGTGGATTTCGTCGATGAGCGCAAAGGTAAAGACTATATTCTGCATGCCAAAATTACCGCCAACAAATATGTATATATTCAAACCAATGATTTACGGATGATTGGCGAAGCGGCCAATGACACCCAGTTTTTACAGTTGCTAAAAAACGCGGCGCCAAAAAAAGGCGAGCGGATGCATCACGGTAAGTATGAAAACTTCAAAAAAGAATTACTCAGTCTGGCTAACCGCAAAGGTTTTTTTGATGCCAAATTTGAACGCAGCCAGTTGTACGTCCGGCCTGGTGATCGACGCGGTACGGTGAAACTGTATTTTAATAGTGGCGTCAGATACCGCTTTGGCAAAATTGATTTTAGCGGCTCGCAGATCCGCAAAGCGAGGCTTGGCAGTTTACTCACCTTTCGCAGTCACGATCATTATTCAGCACGCTTGTTGGGAGAGCTCAATCAAGCGCTGGCCAGCACCAATTGGTTTGCCGGGATCAATATGAATGCCGATGTCGAAAATCGCCATGACGGCCTGGTGGATTTAACAGTTGAACTGACACCTGCGGTGCGAAATGTGCTGGAAACCGGTCTTGGTTTTGCCACCGATATTGGCCCCAGAGTGAAAACAAAATGGGAAAAGCCATGGTTGAATGACCGTGGTCACAGTCTGCTGACCGATTTATCCTTGTCCGGTCCGGAGCAAAGTTTTGAAAGTCGCTATAAAATGCCACTGCGCAATGTCAGCCACGACTACTACCAATTTGTGCTGGGTTTTAAAAATTTAGACGAAAAAAGCACCAGCACCCGCAGTAAAGAATTAAACCTGGTGGCAGAGCGGAACTGGCTGCTCGCCAATGGCTGGACCCGCAATGCTTCGGTTCGTTGGTTATATGAAGATTTTATTCAGGCTGATCAAGATGATCAGGCCAATTTGATTTTACCTGGTTTGAGTTTAAGTAAAGGTACTGACAGCGGCGGCAGTATGCCGATGCAAGCCGATTATTATTTACTGGCGATGGAAGTCGCGGATCAAAGCTGGGGCTCTGACACCGACTTTATTCGTCTACGTGGCCGGGCTGGTTGGATTGGCAGTTGGTCAGTTGATCAGCGCTGGTTAATCCGGTTGGACGCAGGGACAATTTTGCAAGAAGAAGTGCAGAATATTCCGCCATCCTTACGTTTTTTTGCTGGCGGCGACAACAGTTTACGGGGTTATCGTTATCGCAGCGTGGCACCAACGGATGATAAACAGCAATTGATCGGAGGCACCCGGCTAGCGAGCGTTAATCTGGAATATCAGTACCGGCTAAAAGGCGACTGGTGGCTGGCGTTATTCACCGACTACGGCAGCGCCTGGAATGATAATCCCGACTGGAAACAAAGTGTCGGTGCTGGTGTGCGCTGGGCTTCGCCTATTGGTGCAGTCCGGCTCGATTTAGGCATGGCGCTGGACAGCGAACCCAAACGCGAATTCCGTCTTCATTTTACGCTGGGACCTGAATTATGAAGTTTATCTGGTATCGGCTGAAAACCCCTTTATTCAGCATCCTGGCATTGCTGTTGATTTTATTAGCGGTGCTGGGCACCAATCTATCGTTGTTATTGCTACAGCAACTGGCACCAGCTTTGGTACCAGGCCTGCACATCGGCAGCATCGACGGTAATTTATGGCAGGGTTTTCAGATCCGGCAACTGTCCTATCAACAGGCAGAGATTGAGTTTAAAGCCGGCAGTATCAGCAGTCAGTTGGACTGGCACTGTCTGCAGCGTGGCGAGCTTTGTTTAGGTCATCTGCAGCTGCAAGATCTACAACTACAACAACAGCCGCTGCATAGCAGCGTGCCAAGCGAAAACCCGCCGGCAACAGCTGTCGAGGCGACGGCTAGTGTCGCGCTGCCAGCTGCCACAGCTGCTGTTGACAAGGCAGTGGTGGCACAGACAGAGGCCGGGCAGGAAGTTATCGCAACGCCACCAGCAGCCGAGGCGCCAGCTTTACTGCTACAAGCCCCTTTCCCCATCAAGATTCACGATATTCAGTTAAACAACCTCAAGCTGCAGTTGCCGCAACTACAGCTGCGGCTAGCCAATGGCACGAGCAGCATCAACTGGCGGGCTTCACAGTTGCAGCTTGGCGATAGCAGCTTTGACCAGTTGCAGCTGCAGCTGGCGGATACAGCAAAGACCGAGCCTGCAGCCGGGCAACTACAACTGCCGGATCTGGCCACACTGCAATTGCCAGTCTGGCTAGAATTATCTGCCTTGCAACTGACTCACAGCAGCTTGCAATTACCGGGGCAAGCTTTGATTGAACTTCAACAATTACAACTGGCCGCCAGCTTGAGCCCAACCTTATGGCAGCTGCAGTTGGAGCGCCTGCAGTTGAGTCAGCCTGAACTGCAGTTACAAGCACAGCTGCAATTGCAGCCCGATGCAGCGACCGCGCAGCAAGGTTTTCTCGGGACGCAGGCCAGTCTCAAGGCCAGCATCGATGGCAGTGCAGCCGGTTATCTGCCACAACAAAAACTGGCGGTGACACTACAAGGTCCTTTATCGGCGCTGGCCTTGCAGCTGGCACTGACCGGGCCACAACAAGCCAACTTAACGGGCACCATCAACCTCAATCGGGCTGAGCTTCCCCTTTCGCTACAGCTGCAAAGTGACTTATTGTCGTGGCCACTACAACAACCCAGCTATCAGGCCAGCAATGTGCGGCTGGCTGTCAGCGGTGATTTACGCCAACTGCAGCTCAGCGGTGGTTTGAATAGTCAGTTGCCTGACTTGCCCAACAGCAAGCTGGAATTTGCCCTTCGTTATCAACAAGCCAGCCAACAACTGGATGTGGAGCGACTGCTGATCCAAACCCTGGGTGGTGAACTTCGGGCCAACGGCAGTTACCAACATAGCACTTCACAGCTGGTCAGCAAAGTCGAACTAAAGCAGCTGCAACCTGGCTTATTTTGGGTGGATTATCCCGGCAGCCTCAATGGCAAAGTTGAATTGAACGCCAGTTTGCAGCCCGAACTCAGACTAGATCTGGGACTGCTGCAACTGCATGGCACACTGCGGGATTTACCTCTACAGTTGACGGGCCAACTGGCGCTGCAGCAACAACAGCAACATTATCAATTACAAACCACAGGTTTGACCTTACAGCATGGACCGAATCAGGTACAACTGACAGGTTCGCTGGCAGAGCAATGGCAATCCAAACTCCAACTGAAAGTCACCGATCTGTCACAATCGCTGCCGCAATCCGAAGGTCAGATCCATGGCAGTATTGTGCTGACCGGCGCTGCGGCAACACCCGATATCCAACTGTCTCTGCAAGGCAGTGCGCTGAATTATCTGGATGATTATTTGCTGGATAGTTTTAGCCTGCAAGGCCAGCTAAAGTCGCTGGGTCAGCTGCCAAGCCAGCTGTCATTGCAGCTGGGTAAGGGCCAGGCGCCAGGTTTGCAATTGCAACAATTGGACATGCAACTGGCTGGAACCTTAGCATCGCATCAGAGCCACTTACTGCTAGAGAGCAATCAATTACAGGCAGTGATAGCCAGCGAAGGGCGCTGGCAACAGCAACAATGGCAGGCGACCTGGCAGGAAGTACGACTCAAATCTGACGTCGGTGACTGGAGTTTGCAACAACCACTGACCAGCAGTTGGTCGGCAGCCAAAGCAAGCCTGGATCTGACCTCCTCCTGCTGGCGCGATCAGGCGGCAGAAATTTGTCTGGACGCGGTGACCGGGCTGTCAGCGCAGCAAGGTCAGATAGCATTGCAACTGAATCAGTTTGAGTTAAAAGCGCTGGATGCATTACTACCTGCCGAGCAAAGTCTCGCCGGTCAGATTGCGGGCGATATGTCGCTGCGCTGGCAAGCAGGAAAGCCCGCCACAGCGAAGCTAAACCTGAGTGGTGAGCAAGGTGTGCTCAGAGTGCAAAGTTATAGTCTGCTGGAAATTCCCTGGCAACAACTGAAGCTGCAACTGGCACTGGATGAAAAAGCACTCAACAGCCAGCTCACCATACAGCTGGCCACTGACAGTTCGGCCACAGTTAAATTACAATTGACCGATCTGCAGCAGAGCGACAAACTGCTTGACGCCAGTGTGCAATTACAACAATTTGATTTAGCCTTCCTCAAACCATTGCTCAATGACTATACCCAATTTGATGGCCTGGTTGCTGCAGATATTCAGGCCAAAGGTCGTTTGTCCAATCCGGCTTTGTACGGCCGTTTTGCCCTGGAGCGCCTGACGCTGAGCGGTAAACAGGCGCCAGTTGAATTGTTGGAATCGAAACTGGAATTGCTGCTCAGTGGTTATCAAGCCACCCTGGCGGGTCACTGGCAAACGCCACAGGGGCCGCTGGCCTTGACAGGTCAGGCCAATTGGTTGGTGATGAGCAATTGGTTTGCCGAATTAAAACTCAAAGGCAATAATTTACAGCTGAATTTACCGGATACCCAACTCACCTTCAGCCCGGATCTGCAATTTAGTGCAGGTCCGGAGCGCGGTAATCTCAGCGGCAGTGTGACAGTGCCGGCGGGTAAAATTAAAGTCAATGATTTGCCTGAAAATGCCATTCGGGTGTCTGATGATGAAATTGTACTGGCTTCGTTGTCGGATAACCCGTCACCGTTACAACACTGGCAACTCAGCACTGACGTGCGGTTGTTATTAGGGGAAGATGTCAGGCTGGCTGCCTTTGGGCTTAATACCCGCTTACAGGGCCAGTTGCGGTTGCGCCAACAAGGCGCCTTGCCGGCAGTACATGGTCAGGTCAATCTGATCAACGGGACTTTCCGCGCTTATGGCCAAGATCTGCAGATCAGAACAGGTAAACTCAGTTTTAATGGCCCGGTCGATCAACCCTTGATGGCGATTGAAGCAATTCGCAATCCGGAAAAAACTGAAGATGATGTGATAGCCGGTCTGAGAGTCAATGGTCTGGTCGACAATCCGGTAGTGGAAGTCTTCTCCACGCCGTCGAAACCACAAGCCAATGCGCTGTCTTATCTGTTACTCGGTAGGGATATGAATAGCTCAGGCGGCGATAAATCGATGACCACAGGCCTGATTGGGCTTGGTATTGCCACCAGCGGTAATCTGGTCGGTCAGATTGGTAATGCGTTTGGCCTGAGGGAACTCAGTCTGGATACCGCTGGCAGTGGCAATAATTCTAAAGTGACCGTCAGCGGCTATTTATCACCAAGGTTGCAAGTCAAATACGGCGTCGGTATTTTTGATCAGTTTGGTGAATTCACCTTGCGTTACCGGCTGATGCGAAAACTGTATCTGGAAGCCGTGCGCGGGCTCAACAGTTCAGTTGATGTGCTGTATAAAGTTGAATTCGATTAACGACAACGGCGCGAATGCTTAAGGCACATCGCGCCGCATCAGCCTAGCCAGCATCGAGCGATGGCAGGGCCGGTTTTTGCAATAATAAATGTTGATAACGGCCTAACGAAGCATAAGGCTCCAGTCGGTTATAACGCAATTCCGTCTCGAGCAACAAATCGAACTGCGTTTGTTGCTGGCTGCGATCGCGTAAATAATCATGAAAACAACGCACCCCGGTTTTACTCAGTTGCTGTAATCCTTGTTGCTGACACCACTGACTGACCTTGGCAGGATCCAGTGGATGCTGCGGGCTTAAGCTGACTTTTTTCTTGTAGCTCAGATCACGTAACACATAATTAAAATTACCGTAAATAATATTGGATAAACGTTTGGCATCGATGTTATAAAACATCAAGGACAACATACCGCCAGGCGCCAGTAGACTCGTCAATTGCGCGATCGCCTGCTCTGGATCGGCCAACCACTCTAGCACCGCATGACATAACACCAACGGATACTGCTGTTGCCGCGCCGGATCAGCAGCCAGTTGTTGCAAGCTCTGATTGCTAAAACTCAGCCTGGCAGTTAACCCCTGCCCGGCCGCACTTTGCGCTGCCATGGCCAGCATTTCAGCCGACACATCCGTCAGATGCACCTGATGGCCCTGGGCGGCCAGCCATAATGCTAATTGCCCTTGGCCGGCACCAATATCCAGCACTTGTGTTGGCGCCGCCAACAGGGGAAGTTCAGCTAAATCCCGTTGCAATACCAACTGCCGTAACTGACCTTTGCTGGTCTGGTAAATATTCTGCTGAAATTTTGCCGCGATACTGTCAAAATTACGATCTGATTTAGTTTTGTTCATTATCCTGTTACTTCATCATCATGGTTACTGCGGCCTGACTGGCGTGATGACCGCTTCGGAGCTATTGATTTGCTGGACTTTGTTGCCAATTTTTCCCTAAAGCAGTTGCTCACGCCATTGGTGTTGTTGTGGTTACTGGTGTTCTTCCAATGCTGGCACAACTATCGCCAACAACACAAACTGCCACGTCTGTCGATGTTACTCTGGCTTTGCTTGAGTGCCAGCAGTTGCAAACCACTGATTGACCAGTTGGCGTTGCCACTGGAGCAATCCTACCCAGCCTTTAATCAACCGCAGTTGCAACACCAAGTCCAGCATATTCTGGTGCTTGGCTGTCGCCATAGCGATCAATCGCTGTTACCACTGACCAGCCAATTGGCGCCCTGCTCGCTAGCCCGCATCACTGAGGGCATCCGGCTGTGGCGGCAGCAGCCTACTGCGCTGCTGCACTTTAGCGGCCATCTGCCAGCAACGCAACAACAGCATACCGAAATCGCCCGCCAGTTTGCCGTGGCGATGGGCGTGCCGGCATCGCACATAGTATTGCATCCGGCACCTGGCAATACCCGCCAGGAAGCACAGGCACTGACCGATGCGATTGGGCAAGACAGGGCGGTGGTGGTCACTTCCGCCATGCATTTACCACGGGCGATGCGTTGGTTTTCTTATTATGGTAGGCACAAAGGAGACGGTTTATATGCCGCACCGGCTCAGCACAGTACCGCCAGTCGCGAACCTGCCCCTTATCAGCTCAAAGACTGGCTGCCCTCTTTAGCGGCCCTCGAGGCTCTGTATTATCTGCAGTATGAATATGTTGCTTTGTTGCAACAGCAATGGCAGCTACAGACAGATGGACAGCCCGCAGCTGCCGCTGAGTAGTTCAGGCGGGGTTATCGATATCGATAAACTCAACCTCAATCCCGGTTTGACTGGCTAACCACTGGCCAAGCGCCTGCACACCATAGCGTTCAGTGGCATGATGGCCGGCGGCGATAAAATGGATCCCCAGCTCATCGGCCTGGTGAATAGTTTGCTCTGACACTTCACCACTAAAAAACAACTCTGCCCCTGCTGCCACTGCCTGCGGTAAATAGCCCTGTCCGCCGCCACTGCACCAGGCAATACGTGTCACTAAAGCTGGCGCTGTCGCGCTTTGATGCAGCAACACAGCACGACCGGTTAAAGTCTGCAGCAGTTCGGCAAAGGCTACCGGGCTGAGGGCAGTTTCCGATTGCCCCTGCATCAACACCCCCACCGGCTCTACCTCAGCCACTGCCTGTACTTGCTGCAACTGCAATAACGCGCCTAATCTGGCATTGTTACCATGCAATGGATGGACGTCGAGCGGCAAATGATAGGCCAGCAAATTGATATCATGCTGCAGCAAGGTTTGCAGCCGGCGCTTTTTCATGCCGGTCACCACCTCAGTTTCACCTTTCCAGAAATAACCATGATGTACCAACACCGCATCGGCGCCAGCAGCAACAGCAGCATCAAGCAATTTCTGCGAGGCGGTGACCCCGGTGACGACTTTATGGATCTGAGATTTACCTTCGACCTGCAAACCATTCGGGCAATAATCTTTGATTCGATTGCTCGCTAATTCAGTGCCGAGTAACTGACAGAGCGCCTGTCGGCTTATACTCTTCATTCCAGCTGTCCTTGTACCATTTGTTGTTGTAAGGCGGCCAGTTGATGTTTCACTTCAATCCACTGACTCATAAATTTGGTGCTTCGAAATTGATGAAAGCGCAACATGGCGCCGACAACGTGCCGCTGCCGATGGGCCGGCAACTCAGCTCTGACCTGCTCTAGCCGCTGCCAGATGGCGGGCTGCAGGCTGCTTTTGGCAAATTGGTGTTGTAAGATTTGATAACCCAGTTGCTGTTTTTGTTGCCACAAGGCTTCATCCTGATATAACTGCACCGCCGCAGCGGCCAACTCAGCGGCCGATTCAGCCACTAAACCACACCAGTGCCCATCCAGCATCATGCCTTCAGCACCAATGGCAGTCGTCACAGCTGGCGTGCCCGTTTGCATCGCATCAATAAACTTGCCTTTCAGCCCAGCTCCGAAGGGCAATGGTGCCAAACAAACCCGGGCACTGGCTAACACAGCGGCAGCATCATCTGCCCAGCCTTTAATATAAAAACCTTGTTTGGGTGCATGCAAAGCCGTCGCCTTTGGTGGCGGATAAGCGCCATACAGATGCAGTTGCGCCTGTGGCAAGGCTTGGCGGATCAGTGGCCAGATCTGTTGTTTGAGCCAAAGCACACTTTGCCAGTTGGGCTCATGGCGGAAATTACCGATACTGATAAAATGTTGTCGCTCTTCATAAGCTATTTCGGCACTGCCAGTTGGCGCTGACCAGCGCAATGGTTCGTCCAGTAAAAAAGGACAATATAACAATTGCGTCGCTGGCACCTGAAAATGTTGCTGCAGCAGTTCCATTTCAAAACTGGAGATGGTCAGCGTCAAATCACTGCGAAAAATGGCGGCTAATTCACGCAAAGCCAGTTCCGAGTGTAAATCAGTCAGTTGAAAGGGTCTGCCAGCTTGCCACGCCTGTTGCCGGGCAGCGCGCAAACAATGTAAATCTTCGCTGTCGAGTAGCCGCAAGGCCTGCGGACAAGCAGCTTCCACTCGCCAGCCAAACTGCTCTTCGAGCATAAACCGATCAAACAACACCACATCCGGTTGTAATTGACCAATCCAATGGTCAAAACTGCTGTCATTAATCCGCACCTCCACTTCTTCAATCTGCCAGTTCGCCAAATCAAATCGGTGTGGTCCGCGCTCAGCTGGACTGGCAAAAATAATACGCCAGCCTTGTTCGCGATACAACTGGATCAGGCTCAACATCCGCCTACCAGCCGCTGATGAATGAGGTTCAGGCCAGACATAACCCAGCACTATCAATAACGGCATGTTCGACTCCGGCAATAAAAACCGCATTCTACTCTGCCGAGCTTATTTGACAACAGACTGTCATCTGGCTGACGGAATTAAATGTTATTAGTGGTAAGATGAGTGCCATTTTTTTGTTGCCGGACCTGCTATGACTGTTGAGCGCGACCATTACCTGCCGATTGAAGAAAAACTCCATTGTGCCACCCATGCCACCGCAGCTTTGTTAAGCCTGCTGGCGACCTGGCTGATGCTGGCAAAAACCTGGTCAATACCGGACTGGCAAACCAGTATGGCCAGTTTGATTTTTGGTAGCAGTTTATTTTTGTTATACCTCTGTTCGAGCATGTACCATGGCAGCAACAATGAGCGCAACAAAGCACGCTGGCGTAAATTGGACCATGCTGCTATTTATCTGCTGATCGCTGGCAGTTATACCCCCTTTACCCTCATTAGCATGCGGGATAATTGGGGTTTCTGGCTGATTTTGGTGATTTGGGGTGTGGCATTGTTTGGCTTGGCACTGGAGTTTCTGGCCCATCTTAAATTCAAAAAATTAAGCCTGGTTCTCTACCTGCTGATGGGCTGGCTGGCTTTAGTGGCGATTAACCCAATGTTGCAAACCGTGCCTGCCGCCGGTTTATGGTGGTTGCTCGCTGGCGGTTTATGTTATTCGTTGGGAGTGATTTTTTACTTATGGCACGGTCTGCGATTCCATCATGTCATTTGGCATCTGTGGGTGGTGGCAGGCAGTAGCTGCCATGTGATTTCGGTTTACTACTATGTATTGCCGCCCGGCTAAGTGGGCGGCATCTGTTCCAGAAGGGGCAGCTTGGCAGCCAGTTTGAGTTACTCTGTCGCGGTCGGGGTGATTGCCGTCAGTTCAGTATCGAGCGCGGGTAAAATAAACCAGAAAGTACTGCCTTGTTGTTCCTGGCTGTCAAAACCAATCCGGCCCTGATGACTTTCGATAATTTTTTTGCAAATAGTCAGGCCAAGTCCTGAACCTTCTTTATTTCTGCTATCCGAAGCATCCGCCTGACTAAATTTATCAAAAATGCGGCTATGAAACTGCTCCGGGATACCAATGCCCTGATCCTGTACCTCCACCCGCACCTCCTGCCCGACTCTGGTAACCACCACAGTAACGACGGCGGCCGGATGAGAAAACTTAATGGCATTTGATAACAGATTATCCAGCACCTGCCGCAGCCGCAACGGATCGGCCTGCACATAAATAGGCCTGTCAGCATCCGCTTTGAGCTGCAAACTGACTTGATATTTATGGCCATAGGTATGCATCGCTTCCAGGGCTAACCTGACTTGCTCTATGACTTCAACGCGGCGTTTTTCCATCACAAACTTACCTGCTTCAAATTTCTGCACATCTAGCAAGTCATTGATTAAATGCGATAAGCGCTCGCAATTATTGACCGCAGTGTCCAGCAACAACTGGTAAGAATCGCTGCCAGGTTCAACCACCCGCTGCGCCACTAAGCCGACCGCGCCTCGAATCGAAGTCAGAGGCGTGCGCAATTCATGCGACACGGTAGAAATAAATTCATCTTTAAGCCGGTCCAGACGTTTTAATTCTTTATTGGTTTTAGCAATTTCTTGCAGGCTTTTCTCCAGCTGTTTGGTGCGCAGTGATAAGGTTAACGAGCTTTCTTCCAGCGCACTGGTGCGCTCAGCCACTTTAGTTTCCAAAATTAATTGGGCTTTAGCTCTTTCCTGCACCGAATTCTGTAACAAACGATTAATCTGCCGAATATGTCTAAGCCGATACTGGTGGATCGCAAGAATTAAAATAAGAAAAAATAGCAGCGCCAGTGTCTGGATCCAACGTTTTTGCCACCAAGGCGGCAATACCTCAACCGAGACAGTACTGATGTCAGTACTGAATAGACCATGATTATTCGAGCCCATCAGTTCAAACTGATAGTTACCAGCCGGTAAGTTGGAATAATAGGCGCTGCGTTTATTGGTCTGCAGCAACCACTCCTCATCAAAGCCTTTCAGTCGGTAGCGGAACTGATTACGACTAACATCATGAAAATCCAAGCTGCTGAATTCAAATTCGATACTGCTATCAGTTGGTTGCAATTGGATCAGCGGCCACTGACTGCGTTGTGGTTCAATGGGTAAATTCTTGTTATTGACCAAAATACTGGATACGGCTACTTTTGGTGCTATGTCATTGACCCAGATAAAATCCGGTTCCACAATGGCCAGCCCGTTAATGGTGCCGACATACATTTGACCGTTTTGATCATCAAAAATAGATTTAAACACCAATTCGGTCGCGACTAATCCATCCAGTTTCGTGAAGTTAATGAAGCGCTGTTCCCCAGCCGGTTTCAGCGTCAGGCCTTTGGCGGATAATAACCAGATATTCTGTTGTTGATCCGTATAAGCGCCGACAATATTATCACCAGTCAATCCCTGTTGACGGTCAAAAATCTGTTGCTGCTGTTGTACTGGGTCGTACAATACTAAGCCATTGGCAGTGCAGATCAGCAATTGTTGTTGCGGTCCTTGTTCGACACATTGCACGTCCGCACTAGGCAACTGTAAACCGGCTTGTCGTAACGTCTCTGTTGCACTTAGCTGCTCTGTCTGTTTATTGAGCTTAAATAGACCTGAATAACGGGTGCCAATCCAAACCTCTTCTGCGGTCACCAGCATCCCCTGGACTGCATCACCGACATTTCGTGCCAGCAGTTGCTGCAGATACGTTTTGACTGTGGCAGTGGCCGGATCCCAATACAACACCCCTTCCCCCCATAAGCCAAACCAAAATTGGCCTTGCTCGGTAATCACTAAATCTCGAATGTTGGTATCTTTAATGCCTGCTAATTGAAAAGGCGTGACGACTTTTTCCAACTGGTCTGTGGCTGCAACGTATCGAAACAGCCCAACGTCAGTCGCGATATAAATCTGGCCATCTGCGGCCGCACGAATGCTATTAACCCGACCCGCGGTCAGATAGCGCTGCAGTTTTGGCTGGCGCAAATCCACCCGATACACATACTCGGCACTGCCAAGCCACAGGACATTTTGATGACTGATCACGTGGGTGACCGCAAAATTAAGTTTTTCCGCGGCAACTTGCGGCAATAACGTTGTCAAGTCGGAGAATGCCGATCTTTTATGCCTCGCATAAAAAAGACCACTTTCGCGCGATCCCAGCCAAAGCACGCCTGTTCTATCCAAAAATAATGAGCGAACATTGACCGAGGGTAACAATGACTGTTGAAAACGAAATGGACTAAACATTCGGCCCTCAGGTTCCACCCGGAACAAGCCATTGTAGGTACCTAGTAATAACTTCCCGTCTGAATCGACCAGCATGGTATTGATGATGGGAGTCGGTTTATTCTCATAAAAAGGGATAGCAACCAATTCAGCATGACGGCTGTCCAGGCTAAGTAAGCCATGGCGGGTACCAAGCCATAAGGTATAGCCAGTAGTAGCCAGCGCCCGAACTTCATTATCGCGACTGCCAGCGCTTTTTTCCGGGAAAGGCAGTACAACGGCCGAGAGTCCTTGCCCTTCCTGCCAAGAGTGCAGACCTTCGGAAGTACCAATCCAAATTTTGCCATCATCCGTTTGTGCCAGACTCCAAATCCGTTGTTGCCGCAGCGCCACCGCACTACCTGGCGCACCGATACGCTGCATCACACCGTCCGGACTTAAGCGGTTCAAGCCTTCAGTGGTACCAATCCAAAGGTGACCAGTACGGTCTTCGAACAAACTTTGAATTTGCATCCCGGCTAAGGCGTCAGCAGACTTGTGATCCGTCACAAAACGACTGAGCTTGCCGCTTTGTGCATCGATTCGACTCAGCCCATAGCCCCAGGTGCCAGCCCAGATATTAGCCTGGCGGTCAATCAGCAGGACCCCGACATCCAGGCTCGCCTGATGCCGGATCTCATCCGGTTGTAGCACTGGAAATTCTGCAAAATTGTAACCATCGTAGCGTAACAAGCCAGAATTGGTGGATGTCAGCCAGATATAGCCTTGTTTATCCTGTGCCACACTATAAATAGTGGCATTGGGCAAACCATCATCCACACCAATACGTTTAAAATCGTGATAAGCAACAGCAAAAGGACTGATGCATAGCTGGCTCAGCCAAATGAAAAAATATAGCAAATACAGTCGATTGGAACTTTGATGCAGAATAAACCTCCGCCTGTCCGTCAGCGTTGTCTGACAACCACAACGACGCAGCAGTGCTTTCACTGCCGAGACTTTAGTTACCAGATAAGGTAACACTACATAGTTGCCATCACATTAGCACAGCAAAGGTCAGTTTACAGCGCAACTGAATTAATTTTAGTTGCTTGCTTTCGCTTGGCATTGCAATGCCATAAAATCATCCCAACTTAGTTCATTCGTTGATTAATGCTGTTTACAGCGGAGTTTTTATGTCAAATCCACAACATAGCCGTTTATTGATTTTAGGTTCAGGTCCAGCCGGCTATACTGCAGCCGTTTATGCGGCACGAGCTAATTTAAATCCGGTGTTACTGACTGGCATGCAACAAGGCGGTCAGTTGACCACCACCACCGAAGTTGAAAACTGGCCGGGCGACGCGCACGGTTTGACCGGTCCAGCCTTGATGGAACGGATGCGCGAGCACGCCGAAACATTTAATACCCAAATCGTGTTTGACCATATTCACACGGTGGAACTGACGAAAAAACCTTTTACCCTGACTGGTGATAATGCCGTCTATACCTGTGATGCGCTGATCATTGCCACTGGCGCTTCTGCCAAGTACCTTGGTTTGCCTTCGGAACAGGCATTTAGTGGCCGCGGCGTGTCGGCTTGCGCTACTTGTGACGGTTTCTTCTATCGTAATCAAAAAGTTGCGGTCGTTGGTGGTGGCAATACTGCAGTAGAAGAAGCGCTGTATCTGTCAAATATCGCCGCTGAAGTACACCTGATCCATCGTCGTGACAGTTTTAAAGCCGAAAAAATTCTGATCGACCGCTTAAATGCCAAAGTCGCCAGCGGAAATATTGTGCTGCATACCCATCGTGAACTGGCTGAAGTGCTGGGCGATGATATGGGCGTGACCGGCGTGCGGTTATCATCAACCCAAGGTCAGGCTGACGAAGAGTTAGCGCTACAGGGCGTCTTTATTGCCATTGGTCATAAACCAAATACGGACATTTTTGCCGGTCAGTTAGCAATGAACAATGGTTATCTGACGGTCCAAAGTGGTTTGCATGGCAATGCCACCCAAACCAGTATCCCAGGCGTATTTGCTGCTGGCGATGTGTCTGATCATATCTATCGCCAGGCAATCACCTCCGCTGGTACAGGCTGTATGGCAGCACTGGACGCCGAGCGCTATCTGGATGCACTGAGCAAGTAAATCGGTCAAACATGACGATTTACTTACCCGAGCTTACTGCTGATCCGAGCTGGTTTCCGCCAGTAAGCGCCGCCCTGCCAAATCCAGATGGCTTATTGGCTCTGGGCGGCGATTTGTCAGTCCTGCGGCTGCAACATGCTTATCGCCAAGGCATTTTCCCTTGGTTTAGCGCCGGTGACCCCATGCTATGGTGGTCGCCAGCGATAAGAGCTGTGTTTGCGCCTGGCGCACTTAGGTTAAATCGTTCGTTGCGAAAATATCAGCAACAACACAATTTTACATTCAGTTGCAATCAAGCATTTGCCGACGTGGTCAAACACTGTGCCGCACCACGCAGGCATCAGCCTGCAACCTGGATTGTGCCTGCTATCGCAAAAGCGTATCTGCAGCTGCATCAGGCCGGACAAGCGCATAGTATTGAGGTGTGGCATGGGAACCAACTGGTTGGTGGCTTATATGGTGTCACGGTCGGCGGTTTGTTTTGTGGTGAATCGATGTTTAACCTCAGACCCAATACCGCTAAATTGGCGCTGGTGATGCTGCAACAGCATTTGTCTTGTTATGCCGCTGGCTGGATTGACTGTCAGTTGCCGAACCCTTTTTTATTACAACAAGGTGCCTGCCCGATGCAAAGAGCAGACTATCTGCAATTGCTGTCTCAACTGACTGCGGATGACTGCCCGGCTGCACATTGGCAACCAGACAGATTGGAGCTTTGTTTGTGAAGCTTGACGATCTGCAATTGGGGATGACTGCAGCGCACAGTTGCAGTTATTTACCTGAACAACTTGAAAGTCTGATTTTCACCTTACCAGATCAGCCGCTAGCACCTGAACTTTACCTGCAACTGATGCAAATGAATTTTCGCCGCAGCGGTGCCCAGCTCTACCGACCTTACTGCAGTAGTTGTCAGGCTTGTCAGTCGGTACGAATTGCACCAGAGCACTTTGCGGCCAGCACATCACAACGCAAGTTATGGCAAAAAGCCAACAAAGGGCAATGGCACTATCGGCTCAATTGGCAGCCAGACTACCAACAATACTATGCCTTGTATCAGCATTATATCAGCACTAAGCATAAAGACGGCGTGATGTATCCGCCTGCGCTGGAGCAGTTGGGCTCGATGTTTCATTGCGACTGGCTGTCTATTCTGACCTTGGAGCAGTTTATTGCTGACGAGTTGGTTGGCGTGCTGATCCTGGATCCATTGCCAGCAGCCTGGTCGGCAGTCTATAGTTTTTATCAAACCGACACGCCACTGGCTCTTGGTCGACTTGCGATCCTGGCCGCATTGGCAGCTGCAAAACAACAACAGGTGCAACAACTCTATCTTGGTTTTTATATTTCGGACTGTCAAAAAATGGCTTATAAAGCCGATTTCGGTCCACAACAACGGCTGATTGGACATAAATGGCAGTCTTTTGATTAAAACCTGCTGAGTTGCTTTACTTATCCGCGTGATTTCGGCACAATCTGCGCAGTTTTTTTCCGGTTTAATTTTTTTCTGAAGGGGCTCGTACGCTGCATGGCGAAAGAAGACGTGATTGAAATGCAAGGCACAATATTGGAAACCTTGCCAAATACAATGTTCCGGGTAGAACTCGAAAATGGGCACGTCGTGATCGCGCACATTTCTGGTAAAATGCGGAAAAACTATATCCGTATTCTGACCGGCGATAAAGTCACAGTTGAATTGACGCCGTACGATCTGACCAAAGGCCGTATCGTATTCCGTCAACGCTGAGTTGATTTCAGCGCTTAGAAGTCACTGGCTGGTATAACCAGCAAACAACACAGTTGCAATGACTTCAAACAAAAACCCGGCACGCCGGGTTTTTGTTTTGCTCTGAATTTTTCTATTCAGCAATAAGTTTAGTCACTGTGAGCGGACTCGACCCAAGGCAAAGTGATGGGCTGTCCGCCGTTTTAGCAACATAAACTAAGCGCATTTAAGCCGGGACTGCCGAGTCCAGGTAATCAAAACTGAGCGCATCACCCTCTAAATCAACTTTAACATCACCGCCCTGCATCAAACGACCAAACAAGATTTCGTTTGCCAACGGTTTTTTCAGTTGCTCCTGGATCACTCGGGTCATCGGCCTGGCGCCCATCGCCTGATCATAACCTTTGTCCGCCAGCCAGTGCCGAGCAGCAGTACTAAGTTCAAGCGAGACTTGTTTTTTGTCCAGTTGCACCTGCAAGTCACAGACAAATTTGTCGACGATTTGCAGAATAATGTCGCGAGATAAATGTTTGAACCAAATGATGCCATCGAGTCGGTTCCGAAACTCCGGACTGAAAGTGCGGTTGATTTCAGCCAAGGCATCATAACTGTGATCTTGTTGTTTAAAACCAATGGTTTTACGGACAGTTTCCTGCACACCCGCATTGGTCGTCATCACCAGCACCACATTACGAAAATCGATTTTTCGGCCGTTATTATCAGTTAAAGTGCCATGGTCCATCACTTGCAACAAAATATTGTAAATATCAGAGTGCGCTTTCTCGATTTCATCTAACAACACCACTGAATATGGATGTTTCGATACCGCATCGGTCAGCAAGCCGCCTTGATCAAATCCAACATAACCTGGTGGTGCGCCAATTAAGCGGCTAATCGAGTGGCGTTCCATATATTCAGACATATCAAATCTGAGCAGTTCCACCCCCATGATTTTCGCCAGTTGCTTGGTGACCTCAGTTTTACCGACGCCAGTGGGACCGGCAAACAAGAAATTGCCAATAGGTTTTTCTTCATTACCAAGGCCGGATCTGGATAACCGGATCGCCGAAGTCAGCACTTCAATCGGCTCATTTTGACCAAACACCACCAGTTTCAAATTACGGTCTAAGTTTGCCAGCACATCTTTATCTGATGCCGAAACCGATTTTTCTGGGATCCGCGCCATTTTGGCAATGACGTGTTCGATTTCCGGCACATTAATCACTTTTTTCCGTTTTGACAGTGGCAACAAGCGTTGACTGGCACCAGCCTCATCAATCACGTCGATGGCTTTATCTGGCAGATGCCGTTCATTGATATACTTGGCCGACAACTCAGCGGCAGCCCGTAACGCTTTTTGGGTGTACCTTACGCCATGGTGCGCTTCGTAACGCTCTTTCAAGCCTTGCAGAATTTGCGTGGTGTCATCGACACTAGGTTCCACCACATCAATTTTTTGAAAACGACGCACCAACGCCGTATCTTTTTCAAAGATACTTTTAAATTCCTGGTACGTGGTTGAACCGATACAGCGCAAGCGGCCACTGGACAATAATGGTTTAATCAGATTGGAGGCATCCATCACTCCGCCAGAAGCAGCGCCAGCGCCAATCACAGTATGAATTTCATCGATAAACAGTACCGCATCTTTTTCGCGCTCAATTTCTTTTAACAGCGATTTCAAGCGTTTTTCAAAGTCACCGCGATATTTAGTGCCTGCCAGCAAGGCGCCCATATCCAGAGAGTAGATGGTGGCATTGGCGATCACTTCCGGTACTTGATTCTGCACAATACGGTAAGCTAAGCCTTCAGCAATGGCAGTTTTACCCACACCCGCTTCTCCCACCAGCAGCGGGTTATTTTTCTTACGGCGACACAACACCTGAATAGTTCTTTCCAACTCTGTATCGCGTCCGACCAGTGGATCAATTTGGCCATTTTTCGCCAGCACATTTAAATTTGCCGTGAAATTTTCCAGATACTTGTTCTCTTCCACAGTCCCATCATTGCTTTCTTCGCTTTGCTGGTCATCACTGGGATCCAGTTTGTCGGCTTTTATCACACCGTGCGAGATGTAATTGACAATATCCAGCCGGCTAATATCAATTTTTTTCAGCAAATAAACCGCTTGTGACTCCTGCTCACTGAAAATCGCCACCAACACATTGGCGCCTGTCACTT
Organism: uncultured Rheinheimera sp.; assembly: GCA_964525695.1. Taxonomy (GTDB): domain Bacteria; phylum Pseudomonadota; class Gammaproteobacteria; order Enterobacterales; family Alteromonadaceae; genus Pararheinheimera. The sequence continues at coordinate 53,013 of CAZGHW010000008.1, forward strand.
CAGTTTTGCCAGAAGATTGCACATGGAATACGGCACGCTGTAACACACGCTGAAAACCAAGTGTGGGCTGGGTATCGCGCTCTAAATCGCCATCAGGGATTAACGGCGTGGTTGAATCAATAAAAGTTGATAATTCATTGCGTAACCGGTCAATATTGGCGCCACATGACTTCAGTGCCTCCCCTGCCGCTGGGTTATCCAGCAGAGCGAGCAATAAATGTTCCACGGTCATATATTCATGGCGGCGTTCCCTGGCAAAGCGAAATGCCAGATTCAGCGTCAACTCAAGATCTTTATTTAACATGCACTACTCCTAATCCACCTGAGTTACTGACTGAACCCCTTTGTTAAGCCCGCTCCATGGTGCATAACAACGGATGTTCATGCTCTTTGGCATAACTGCTGACTTGCTGAACTTTGGTTTCGGCAATTTCTGCGGTAAACACGCCACAAACAGCTTTGCCTTCATAATGCACTTTCAGCATAATTTCGCTGGCCTTTTCATACTGTAAATTAAAAAACCGGGTCAGCACATCAATGACAAAATCCATTGGCGTATAGTCATCATTGTGCAGAATCACTTTATACATCGGCGGCGGTTCAACCCGTTGCCGGGTCAATTCGGCTAAACCTTCGTCATTTCCTTGTGTTTGTCTGATGCTGCTCATAACTATAGTCACGCCTGATTAATCCATCAAAGGATGTGGTGGTTAATTCTGTGCTTTTCAATTGCGAATAGTTCAGTAAAAAACTTGACTAGTTGTGCAAATTATCTACATTAACTGTTGGGGCTTGAAGAAGCTCTGCTGTTATCAGCTTAGAATACAGAAATTAGCTAACTAAGAGAAGGAAGTATGTAGTATGGCTACCGGTAAAGTGAAATGGTTTAATAATGCCAAAGGATTTGGGTTTATTCGTGAAGATGGCCGTGACGAGGACATTTTTGCCCATTACTCAACCATTAACATGGACGGCTACCGCACGCTGAAAGCCGGCCAGGATGTGACCTTTGAATTATCTGAAGGGCCAAAGGGCCTCCATGCTGTCAATATCGCCTTACCTGAAGAAGGTAAAGCTGAATAATTAACAGCGCCAGGTGACAGGCAGCAGCCATGCAGGGGGTCTGCCTGACACTAATTGCATATTGCTATATCAGTTTTTATGTCAGTTTTATCTGTATTCTTATGATTAACCCCCAGTTATTGGATTAACCCTTGGCTTGCCCCGTAGTGGCAAATGTCAGCCTCGATAGCATGGCTAGCCTGGATAGATTGCAGCTCCGCATCACCAGATACTTTTACGCTTGTATTGTACTTTGTGACGTCAAGCCTGTTGAATGCTTCAACGCAACAAAAAGCCGCTTTCAACCTCAGGCTGCTTTCCTCAGTCCAAGCCGATAAATTGTTTAACCTGGTGCCAAGCTATTGACCCTAGAATCTACTCAGCTGCCAGCATCTAAGCCATCAGTGCTGTGCTCAAAGGCGCAGCATAAAAAAATCCGGCACCAGGCCGGATTTTTTAAGCTTAATGCTAATTAGCTTGCTGCTTGCAATTACAGAGCAGCCAATGCTTGGTTAAAGGTCTGGCTTGGACGCATTGCAACTGTCGCTAAGGCATCATCCAACCGATAGTAACCACCAATATCCACCGCCTTACCCTGAATCGAATTCAGTTCATGCACAATAGTTGCTTCATTGGCCGCTAAAGTGGCAGCCAATGGCGCAAAGCGTTGTTGTAACGCCAGATCTTTGGTTTGTGCTGCCAGTGCTTGCGCCCAGTACAACGCCAGATAGAAATGGCTACCGCGGTTGTCCAGTTGACCGAGTTTACGGGTTGGTGATTTATCGTTATCGAGGAACAAAGCGGTGGCCTGATCCAGCGTCTCAGCCAACACCTGAGCACCTTGATTACCAGCAACCTGGCTAAGATGCTCCAACGAAGCTGCTAAGGCCAGGAATTCACCTAAAGAATCCCAACGTAAATGGTTCTCTTCGACAAATTGTTCAACATGTTTTGGTGCTGAACCACCGGCACCTGTTTCGAATAAACCACCGCCATTCATCAGCGGCACTATCGACAACATTTTGGCACTAGTGCCTAATTCCAGAATTGGAAATAAATCGGTCAGATAATCGCGTAACACGTTGCCTGTGACAGAAATTGTATCCAAACCTCGTTTAATCCGATCCAAGCTCACTTTTGTCGCCTGCTCTGGAGTCATGATTTGAATATCCAAACCGCTGGTATCGTGTTGCGCCAGATAAGTAGTGACTTTTTTGATCAGTTGCGCATCATGGGCACGGCCAGCATCTAACCAGAAAATCGCCGGCGTATTGCTTAAACGGGCGCGGCTGACCGCCAGTTTGACCCAATCCTGAATTGGCGCATCTTTGGTTTGACACATCCGCCAGATATCGCCGGCAGCGACCTGATGCGACATCAGCACAGTACCTTCGGCATCGACAACCTGGACTGTTCCAGAGGCAGGCACAATGAAAGTTTTGTCGTGCGAGCCATATTCTTCCGCTTTTTGTGCCATCAAACCGACATTTGGTACTGAACCCATGGTGCGTGGATCAAAAGCACCATGCTCTTTACAAAAAGCGATGGTTTGCTGATAGACACCAGCGTAGCAGCGATCTGGGATCACAAACTTGGTATCTTTTAATTTGCCATCCGGTCCCCACATCTGACCCGAAGTCCGGATCGCCGCTGGCATCGAAGCATCAATAATCACATCGCTTGGCACATGTAAATTGGTAATACCCTTGTCAGAGTTCACCATCGCCAATGCTGGTTGGGCGGCATAGACTGCTGCGATATCAGCTGCAATTTCATCGCGCTGAGCTTGTGGTAACTGCTGGATTTTCGCCAGTAAATCACCAAAACCATTATTCACATCAACGCCTAAATCTTTCAGCACCGCGGCATGTTTTTCGAATACTTCAGCGAAAAATACTGTCACCACATGACCGAAAATAACCGGGTCCGATACTTTCATCATGGTTGCTTTTAAGTGCACAGAAAACAAGACGTCTTGCGCCTTGGCGCTGGCAATTTCGGCAGCCAGGAAATCACGCAGTGCGGCAACACTTAACACCGATGCATCAATCACTTCTAAAGCACTGAGACTGGTTTTCTCTTTTAATACCTGCACTGCACCGTCGGCGGTTTTCAGTTCAATCCGCACCGCGGTAGCTGCTGGCACAGTGACAGATTGTTCACTACCATAAAAATCACCTGCACTCATATGCGCCACATGAGATTTAGAGCTGCCAGACCAAACACCCATGGAATGTGGATTCTTACGCGCATATTGCTTGACAGATAATGGCGCGCGGCGATCTGAATTACCTTCACGCAACACCGGGTTTACCGCACTGCCCTTAATTTTGTCGTAACGTGCTTTGACATCTTTTTCTTGCGCTGAAGTTGCTTCTTCCGGGTAATCCGGTAAGGCATACCCTTTGGCTTGCAGTTCTTTGATGGCAGCTTTTAATTGCGGTACTGAAGCACTGATATTTGGCAATTTAATAATGTTGGCATCTGGCTGGGTTGCCAGTTGGCCTAATTCAGCCAGGGCATCAGACTGCTGCTGAGCTGGCGTCAGGAACTCAGGGAAAGCGGCGATAATACGACCAGATAAAGAAATATCGCGGGTTTCAACTACCACGCCAGCAGCTTTAGCGAAGGTTTGCACGATCGGCAACAGCGAATAAGTGGCTAAGGCTGGCGCTTCATCGGTTTGGGTATAAATGATTTTTGAAGTTTCAGTGGTCATGTCATGTCCTGGATCTGCAACAATGAAACTGCATTGGCTCAGGCGGGTGTCACAGAATGACGTCACACTGGCTGCGCCAACACAGCTGGGAACTTGAATAAGTTTATCAGCTTAGTTCCAGCGAAAGTAGCTGTTTGCGCGTAAACATCTGGCCATTTCAACCTGTTGCAACGCTGATTTCAGATCTGGAACAGCCGATAGGTTCGACTCGCAGCACATAGTACAGACTTCGCTGGCGCAGCAAAACCTTTCGTGGCCCGACCACTTGCAAAAACTCAGCATATTGCCAAGAAAAAAGATAGGGTTGGCGGACAAATGTCGTTATAGTGCCAAATTGTAATGAAAGCCAGTTGACGATAAGTCGTCCGTCCAGCGCAGTGCGACTGCGCAGACATACTGGCTGTGACCTCAACCGCCGAGAACACCATGGACCGAAGTTTTTTACATTTGACCGTTGCCGCCGTGGTCTGCGCCGGTGACAAATTTTTATTGGTCGAAGAAATTGACAAAGCCAGTGGCAGGCGGGTGTTAAACCAACCGGCCGGTCATGTTGAAGCCAACGAAGATTTGCTCGGCGCGATGCGGCGCGAACTATTGGAAGAAACCGGCTTAGAACTGGAACCTGACAGCTGGCTCGGTATTTCCCAATTAACCGCAGCGAATGGCCACCGCTACACCAGAATTAATTTCTGTTATCAATTAACCAGTCTGCCAAAGCCCCATTTGCCGCAGGACCCGGACATTCTGGCGCTACATTGGCTGTCGGCAGAGGAACTGAATTGCCATCATCTGCCGGTGCGAAGTCAATTGGTCACAGACGCTATCGCCATTTTTATGCAAGGGGTGCGGCTAGATTTACAGCTGATTAAAAGCCCGGTTGACTCTGTGTCTGACGCTAAAAAAGTGCTATAATCCGCGCCTATTTTTAGCCATGAAGCGTTCAGAATGTCAGATCACAGCAGTAAAAAAGTCATTGTAGGAATGTCAGGCGGCGTTGATTCGTCGGTGTCAGCTTATTTATTACTTCAGCAGGGCTATCAGGTTGAAGGCCTGTTTATGAAGAACTGGGAAGAAGATGACAATGATGAATACTGTGCTGCCACTGAAGATTTAAAAGACGCCCAACTGGTCTGCGACAAGCTTGGTATTAAACTGCACAAGGTCAATTTTGCCGCAGAGTATTGGGACAATGTGTTTGAATACTTCTTAGCGGAGTATAAAGCTGGCCGCACGCCAAATCCCGATATCATGTGCAACAAAGAGATTAAATTTAAAGCCTTTCTCGAGTTTGCCGCCGAAGCGCTTGGCGCGGATTACATTGCGACCGGCCATTATGTGCAGCGCCGCGAAGTCGATGGTCAATGGCAGTTGATCCGTGGTTTGGATACCAACAAAGATCAAAGTTACTTCCTCTACACCATTGGTAGTGAGCATATCGCGCAAACCTTATTCCCGGTCGGTCATCTGGAAAAACCAGCGGTGCGCGCTATTGCCGAAGCACAGGGTCTGGTCACTTTTAATAAAAAAGACAGCACCGGGATCTGTTTTATCGGCGAGCGCAAGTTCAAAGATTTCCTGCAAAAGTACTTGCCAGCTCAACCAGGTGACATTGTCACTGTCGATGGTGTCACCATAGGTCGGCATGAAGGGTTGATGTATCACACCCTGGGCCAGCGCAAAGGTCTGGGCATTGGTGGTTTACGCGATGGTGCTGAAGATCCCTGGTATGTGGTGGCAAAAGATTTAACCCATAATCATTTGATTGTCGCGCAGGGTCAGGATCACCCCAGCCTGTTTGCCCGTGGTCTGGTCGCCGAGCAACTGCATTGGGTTGACCGCAAAGGTCCAGCTGCAGAACTACGCTGTACTGTGAAAACCCGTTACCGTCAGCAAGATATCGCCTGTACTTTAGTGCCCAAAGCTGATGGCACTGTGTTGGTGATGTTTGACCAGCCACAAAAAGCGGTGACACCTGGTCAGTCCGCTGTGTTTTATCTGAATGAGGTTTGTCTGGGTGGCGGCATTATTGATCAGGCGGTGTTATAACCATGCAATTTTCTTATACGACACAAACACTGGCACTGGCGGCACTCTGTCAGGCGGTGCGATTAGTGCAACAAATTGCCCGCGGCGATGAACTGGATCAGCAAGAATTGCGCTGTTGCCTGCAAAGTATTGTGGTGCAGGATGCCGCAGAGCCTGTTGAAATTTACGGCTCACAATTGCACCAAGTTGCGACGGGCTATCATATTTTATTAGCCCAACTGTCAGATCAACCGAAAAAAGATTTAGAACTGACGCGCTACGTGATGGCCGTGTTGACCCTGGAGCGGCGGTTAGCAAAGAGCAGTAGTAACCTGCAAGCGGTCGGTAAACGCATTGAACGGCTACAACAGCAACTGATGCATTTTCAGTTATTGGATGAAACTGTGCTGGCCAGTATGGCCGATATTTATGTGGCGCAAATCAGCCCGCTAGGTCAGCGTATTCAAATAGCCGGTGTCCCGGCGCAATTAAAGCAACCGCTGGTGCAACATAAAATCCGTGCCTTATTGCTGGCCGCCATCCGTGCTGCCGTGTTATGGCGTCAGGCCGGTGGCCGTAAATACCATTTTATCTTCCAGCGCAAAACCTTGCTGCAGGAAACCAAATCTGTTTTACAACAATTAGCTCAAGCATAGGAGTTTCCATGGAACTGAACGCATTAACAGCCATTTCCCCGGTAGATGGCCGTTATGGCAGCCGCACTGTTGAACTGAGAGATATTTTCAGTGAATTTGGCCTGATCAAATATCGTGTCACGGTCGAAGTGCGCTGGTTGCAACAGATGGCAACTATTGCCGGTATTGCTGAAGTGCCCGCTTTCAGTGCAGAAGCCAATGCTATGCTGGATGCAATTGTCGACAATTTCAGTCTGGCCGATGCCGAGCGCGTCAAAGAAATCGAACGCACCACCAACCATGACGTGAAAGCCGTTGAGTATCTATTAAAAGAAAAAGTTGCCGCTTCTGCCGAACTGGCTGCAGTCAGCGAATTTATCCACTTTGCCTGTACATCAGAAGATATCAATAACTTATCGCATGGCCTTATGTTGAAAACAGCCCGTGACGAAGTGTTATTACCGCTGTGTGACCAATTGCTGGCGGCGTTAAAAGAGTTAGCGCTGCGCTACAAAACGATGCCAATGATGGCCCGTACCCATGGCCAACCCGCTTCGCCAACTACCCTTGGCAAAGAAATGGCCAACGTCTATATCCGGTTACAACGGCAACGCGATCAAATTGCTGCTGTGCAGATGCTGGGCAAATTTAATGGTGCCGTCGGCAACTACAATGCGCATTTGTCTGCCTACCCAGATTTAAACTGGCATCAAATTTCTGAGCAGTTTGTCAGCAGCCTGGGTTTGAGCTGGAACCCGTTCACCACGCAAATCGAGCCGCATGATTATATTGCCGAGCTGTTTGATGCCGTGGCGCGTTTTAATACCATCCTGATTGATTTTGACCGTGATGTTTGGGGTTATATTGCCTTGGGTCACTTTAAGCAAAAAACCATTGCTGGCGAAATTGGCTCTTCGACGATGCCACATAAAGTCAATCCAATTGACTTTGAGAACTCCGAAGGCAATTTAGGTCTGGCTAATGCGATTTTCCAGCATCTGGCCAGCAAACTGCCAATTTCGCGCTGGCAGCGTGATTTAACCGATTCAACTGTGCTGCGAAACCTGGGTATCGGTTTCGGTTACACCCTGATTGCCTATCACGCCACCCTCAAAGGGATCAGCAAACTGGAAGTCAGCGAAGCCAATCTGCTGCAGGAACTGGATCAAAACTGGGAACTACTGGCAGAACCAGTCCAAACCGTCATGCGCCGTTATGGTGTAGAAAAACCTTATGAAAAACTCAAAGAGCTGACCCGTGGCAAGCGCATTACCCCAGCGGATTTGCATCAGTTTATTGATAACCTGGACGTCCCTGCTGCTGCCAAAGCGCAAATGAAGCAGTTTACACCGGACAATTACATCGGTGCCGCCATCGCACTGGTCGATAGTCTGAACTAAGCTGTTGCTTATCCATGGCTGCGATGACTTCTCATTGCAGCCACTTTTCTGCATTGTTATTGCCGGACACACATCATGTATCAATTGACGCTGAATGAATTAACCGCTGCTGAGTTTTTGGCCCACTACTGGCAAAAACAACCTGTGCTCATCAAAGGTGGTTTTGCCAACTTTATCGATCCCATCAGCCCGGATGAATTGGCTGGACTGGCTGCTGAAGAAGAAATTGAATCCAGGATTGTCAGTAAAACTAACGGCCAATGGCAATTAGAAACAGGTCCGTTTGAAGATTTCAGCGCCTTTGGTGAGCAGGATTGGACTTTATTGGTCCAAGCGGTCGATCACTGGCACCCGGAATCGGCACAACTGATTGAACCCTTTCGTTTTATCCCGAACTGGCGGATTGACGATCTGATGATTAGTTTCTCCACGCCGGGCGGCGGCGTCGGCCCGCATCTGGATCAATACGATGTCTTTATTATTCAGGGGATGGGGAAAAGACACTGGCGGGTTGGCATGCCAGATGAAAGTCTAGTACCACATTGCCCACACCCGCGCCTGTTACAAATCAGCCCGTTTGTGGATTGTATCGACGTGATCACCGAACCTGGTGACATTTTATATATTCCACCAGGCTGCCCACATGATGGTATTTCTGTTGACGCCAGCCTGAGTTATTCCGTCGGTTTCAGAGCGCCAGCGCAAAAGGATTTACTGACAGGATTGGCGGATTACCTGATTGAGAATGAAATCCAAGGCCAACGTTTTACTGATCCAGAGCGTGAGGTGACGAATGCTGTTGGTGAGATTAGTCAGGCGGATTTAGCAAAAGTGCAGCAGTTATTATTGGGCTTGCTGCAAGATCCTGCATTATTGGCTAAATATTTTGGCAGCTATATCACCCATGCCAAACATGAGTTGGACGCGACCGAGCCTGATCCGCATTATCATCAGGACGAAATCGCCGAATACCTCTCCGAAGGTTCAGTGCTGGCGAGGCTTGGCGGCTTAAGATGTTGTTATATTCAAGCTGCACCTGAGCAGGATATTTTACTGTTTATTAATGGTCATACCATGACAGTCCCTGCAAGCGAGATGGCAACCGTGAAACAGCTTTGTGAACAAATTCAGTTAGATGCTGAAGCTTGTGCCGACTTTGCTGCCGATCCGGCTAAGTTACAGCTGATCACCATGCTAGTGAATTTGGGTTATTGGTACTTTATCGAATAACCTTTTCCAGCCGAAAAAGCTGGCGCTGCCGGCTTTTTTTTGCCGCATTTCCACCAGCACTGCAGCTTGGTGTTGCCAAGGATTGTCGACAATTTACTGGACTGACCACGGATTATTTTTGCCAGAGCATGGCGAAAATGCAGCCGAAGTGATACATTCCGCCGCGAAAACCGGAGCACAGACCAAGCTGTACCCTACCCCGCAGCTGGTCATTATTTGTTGCTGCACTACCCAAAGCAGCGCACTGATCTTAACGGAGAATCTCAAGTGGCAGTATTTAACCACCCAGAATTTGATAACCACGAACAAGTTGTTTTTTGCAGTGACGAGGCAACTGGCCTCAAAGCCATCATTGCTATCCATAACACACGCTTAGGCCCTGCAGTTGGCGGTTGCCGGATGTGGGATTATGTGGCAGATGAAGATGCGCTGGTTGATGTCCTGAGGTTATCCCGCGGCATGACTTATAAAAATGCCATGGCTGGTTTACCACTCGGCGGCGGTAAAGCCGTGATTATTGGCAATGCCAAGACGATCAAATCAGAAGCTCTGTTCCGTAAATTTGGTCAGTATGTACATTCGCTCAGTGGCCGTTATATCAGTGCTGAAGATGTCAATATCACCACTGGCGACATTTCTATCGTCGGTCAAGAAACGCCTTATGTGGCTGGTCTGGATGGCAAAAGTGGTAATCCGGCACCATTTACTGCGCTTGGCACCTACCTTGGTTTAAAAGCAGCAGCCAAACATAAATTTGGCTCTGATACGCTGGAAGGCCTGACGGTTGCTGTGCAAGGTCTTGGCAGTGTTGGTTATTATCTGTGTGAATATTTACACAAAGAAGGGGCCAGACTGATTGTGACAGATATCAATCAGGATGCTGTCAGTCGTGCCGTGGCACAATTTAGCGCCACTGCGGTAGGTCTGGATGAGATTTATAGCCAACAGTGTGACATCTATGCCCCTTGTGCTTTAGGTGCCACAATTAACGATCAGACCATTGCGCAATTTAACTGTAAGATTATTGCCGGCTGCGCCAATAACCAGTTAAAAGAAACCCGTCATGGCGAAGTATTACGCCAGGCCGGTATTTTATATGCACCAGACTATGTCATTAACGCAGGTGGCATTATTAACGTGTCGCTGGAATTGCGGCCACAAGGTTATGATGAAGCTGAATCCACAGCGATGGTACGCAACATTTATCACACCTTACTGGATATTTTCAGCCGTGCCGATGCGCAGCAACAGCCAACCAACCTGATTGCTGATGTGATGGCGCAAGAAATCATTGCCCGCGGTAAAAAGTAACCTAATCGCCCTCTGACAAGGCCGCAGAGTCTACTGCGGCCTGTAACTCCCCCGTCGCGATATTTTATCTTCATTGCCATCCATTCACCGTCGCTGACAGACAACCACAAAACCTGCGCTCGCAGTTACAAAATTAAATGTGTAAAAACTTAATTTGCATAAAATTTAATGTCGCATTTTTGCGATAAGATCGTTTAAAGTTAGGAAAAACAATATCATTACGCAAAGGAATTACGTGTTGAAAATTAAAGCTAACTTGATTGCTCTGAGTTTATTTTGTGGTGTCTTCAGTACTACATTGACTTATGCGAGCGAAATTCCCGGCATGTTTGGCAAAATGCCATTGGTGAGTGAAGTCTCCATTTCACCAGATGGTGAAACTTTGGCCGCCATATTTTCCCTTGAGGGGAAACCTGTTGTGATGACCGCACCTTTTGGTCAGCATGAAACTACGCCACTGGTCAGTCTTAAATCCGCTTCAGATCGGATCGAATCCGTCGACTGGGTCAGTAACCAACGCCTGCTGATCAATGCCAGCCGGGCTGAATATCTTGCAGGCCGCTTTTATCGGATCCATACCATGTATGCGGTCAATAAAGATGGTAGCAATCTTCTGGAAATCAAAAATCAGTCGGCATACAAAAAAGCAGAAAACAGCCGTTATGCCGGATTACAAAGTATGTATTTACTGAATGACTTAGCGGATGATGACGATCATGTCCTGGTGAGCGCATATGACGAGCGTGATCAGGGTTATGCGGTATTTAAAGTCAATGTCACCACCAGTAAATTCAGCAAAGTTGAAAGTGCTGCTGGCGGCAGACAACAATTTATATCGAATCGCCAAGGCGACATACTGTTTTCAACTGTTATCGACAAGCACTTACTGACGCTGGAATACAAAAAAGCAGCCGATCAGCCGTGGAAAAAACTGAAAACTATCGATTTAACCGGCGATATCGACTTTTACCCAATTGGATTTTCGGATGATGGTAAAGGTGTACTGATCAACACCGATTATCAAAACAACTTTAATCATCTGGCGATGTTTGATTTAACAACGGCTGAAATCAGTAAACCTCTTTATGAAGAGCCAGGACATGATATCACCAGGACTTATAGTAAAGCTGGCCGGTTGATTGGCTATAGCGTAGTGAAAGATTTTCCTGAACAGATCTTCATTGATCCTAAGCAGCGGGCCTATAACGAACAAATCAAAAAACTAATGCCGGATCGCCATTCATACATCACCAGTTATAGTGAAAATGGTCAACGTGTGGTGATTTACAGCGTAAAAGACAACAAACCTGGTCGCTATTTGACGCTGGATTTTAACACGAAAAAAGCTGCGGTCTGGTTTAGTCAATACCCACAACTAGAAAAAGTAGACATGCCAACGGTGAATAATATTCAGTTTACCAGTCGCGATGGTTTGTCATTACAGGGCTATCTGACTGTCCCCAGCAACAAAAATAAACCGGCACCGGTAATTTTATTTCCGCATGGGGGGCCGGTCGCTCGCGATCACAAAGCATTTGACCCATTTGTGCAGTTTTTTAGCGCTATGGGCTACGCCGTATTACAGGTCAATTACCGCGGTTCTTCTGGCTTTGGTAAGGAGCTGGAAATTGCTGGCTATCGCCAATGGGGTAAAAAAATGCAAGACGACCTGATGGATGCACTGGCAGCAGTCAGTGCCAATCCGGACATTGATACCGGTCGCAGTTGCATGGTTGGAGCCAGTTATGGCGGTTACAGCACCTTAGTCGCCAGTTACCGGGATCAGGACAAATTCCGCTGCTTCGTATCCATCTCTGGCATCTCCGACTTACCAGCAATGCTGCGGCTCGATGGCAGTTATAATGATACGACCCGCGCTATTCAAAAAGTGATGATTGGTGATTTCGCCGAGGACGAGCAAAGTCTGACTGACGTTTCGGCCATCAGCAAAACCGATAAGATCAATAAACCACTGTTATTGATCCATGGGGTTAAAGACACACGAGTTTCGTATAAACAATCAGTTGCACTTTATGACGCACTGAAACGTTCAGGAAAAGATGTGACTTATTTGGAACAACCGGATGGCACTCACTTTTTCGACACCGAACAAGAGCGTACTGAAGCATTTATTGAAATAGAACGTTTTCTACAAAAACATCTACCACTGTAAATCCCGCGATAGAGCAAGGCTGTTGCACAGCCTTGCTCCTATGACAAAGAGTCCGCAGTCCATCGCAACTTAGTGCGGAGATTGCCAACTCACCCAGTCTTTACTGAGCCAATAAACAAAATAACTCGACATTTCAGCGGTCAATTTAGCAAACAAATCATAATTGGATAAATTCACTGTCAGGAAGCAAGCGAGGCCACAGTTGACCTGGCGAAAGGTTGAACTGGGTGCCGCTACCACAGTGGCCGTAAACTGATAATCCGCTGCCAGCTTTTTGATGCGGTAGGCGTGATAATCACTGCTGATAAACACTAAGGCTTTGCTTTTATCTAGCCTTTGATTTAACGAATAAAATTCATGATATGTGGTGTCGCCGCCATGAAAACAATCCAGTTGGACCTGAGCTGCGACTTTGGCACGCAGATAGTCCAGATAAGGCTGACAATATAACGTCGTCATGTGCACAGTTGCCGAAGCTTGCGGACCTGATAGCACCGCTGCCACCTGATCTAACCTGCTTCTGGCGCAATCAGGTAAGGTTGTGGCAGTACCACCACAGCCCAGAACCACAAAATCGCCGCGATAATCAATTGGCACTGCACTACTGCTGACAGTTTGGTAATACCAATGCCTTACCTGATTGGCCAAATAACCATTACCAAAAGCATAAAACCACAACAATAACAGCCACAAGCCGGTTTTTCGGTAGCGCAGCGCTGCCAGTAACATGCCCCATAAAAACAAATTATGCGGATACAAAAAGGGTTCAATAAAATCTTTCACACAGACTCCAACAACAGCAGTAATAGCGGTATATCTGCACTTATGATGACAGTTTGCCAAGACCTCTGCCAGTTCGGCCGCAGGAAAAAAACAAACAAGGCCGATTCAGCTAGATTTTTTGCCGGACTGCCAATGCTTCTACCTATTGCTGTGTTAATATCAGCGGCAAAAATAGCAAGCAATTGGAGTGAGGCTATGTTGCAAACAGTATCAGTGATCGGCTTAGGTTATATCGGTTTACCCACAGCAGCAATGCTGGCATCCCGCAAGTTAAGAGTGATTGGTGTTGATGTCAACCAACATGCGGTTGACACTATCAATCAAGGCAAAATTCATATCGTTGAACCAGAGTTGGACTTACTGGTGCATGCTGCGGTCACCGGCGGTTATTTATCTGCTCAAACGAAACCAGCCGCTGCTGATGCTTTTATGATTGCAGTACCGACGCCATTTTTTGACGATTTGTCACCAGATCTGTCCTATGTTGAAGCTGCTGTTAAAGCCATTGCACCTGTGTTACAAGCGGGCAATCTGGTGATCCTCGAATCGACCAGTCCGGTTGGCACCACCGAGAAAATTTGTGGTTGGATCAAAGAAGTTCGTCCTGATTTAACCCTGCCGACCGATTCAAACAGCCCAGATTTACATGTCGCTTATTGCCCAGAGCGCGTATTACCGGGCAAAGTGGTTCATGAGTTAATTTCAAATGACCGCATCATCGGTGGTCTGACTGCGGCATGTTCGGCCAAAGCCAAAACCTTATATCAGACTTTTGTGGCTGGTGAATTACTGGTAACGGATGCCCGCACCGCTGAAATGTCCAAGCTGACAGAAAATGCCTTCCGTGATTGTAATATTGCTTTTGCCAATGAACTATCACTGATTTGCGATAAGCTGAACATCAATGTCTGGGAACTGATCCGGATGGCCAACCGCCACCCGCGGGTGAATATTTTGACGCCAGGTGCTGGTGTCGGTGGCCATTGTATCGCGGTGGATCCATGGTTTATCGTGCACTCAGCCCCTGAGCAAGCCAGAATGATCCGCACTGCGCGCGAAGTGAACGACTATAAGCCGAAATGGGTGCTGGAAAAAGTATTGGCCACTATCGCCAATCACAGTCTGAACAAACCTTCAGTCGCCTGTTTTGGTCTGGCCTTTAAACCAGATATCGATGATTTACGTGAAAGCCCGGCCTTACATATCGTCAATGATTTAGCCGCAAGCTATCAAGGTAAAGTGTTGGCTGTTGAACCTAATATTCAAGGCACGACCAAGTTACATCAAAATGCCGAACTGGTCTCACTGCAACAAGGCATGGCGGCAGATATTATTGTGATCCTGGTGAAACACAAAGCGTTCGCCGATTGTGATTTTAGTGGTAAAACTGTGATTAACGTCGTCGGCGAATAACAAGATACGATGGCGGGGGGCGAGCAACGCCCCCCCAAGTTGGGGCAGCGATTACGGCTGTGCCTTGATGCTTTCCAACCGATAAGAACGCCAGCACAGCACCTGCAACGCTAAAACTGCGGTCAAATTTGACCCCATAAAAATCCAAGCCGCTAAGATCGGATCTAACTCATCATGGCAGAATAAATAAGTCGCCGAACTGCATAACGCCACTGCGGTGACATTAACGGCACGCCAGTTGCTGCGCCCCACCGCCGTGATCCAAACTTCAAAATAGGTTTTCACCAAAGTCAGCCATAACGTAATCACCACCAACATCGTCACCACATCAGATTCTGCTGTCAGCCGCTCATTTAACAACCAAGGGTATAACCAGGGATAAAGCAGCAGTAACAGCACATAAGGTGCCGACAGTAATGGCAAGGTCAACAGCAAACTACGGCGAAATAACAATACTTTGTCCTGCAACAGCGCTTTATGGCTTAACTTTGCCAACAGCACCTGCGAAAACACCACCGGCAGCAGTGTCACCGGCATAAACAAAATAAAAGCTTTACGAAATTGCCCCAGCGCCGTCAGGGTGCTGAATAACGCCAGAAAGATAAAAGGGATATTGGTCAGATAAATAGCAAACACATCATGCCAGGCATAACTGAATCTTTCTCGCCAGATAGCTGGTTGCCACAATTGTCGCCATAACAGCTGCATCCGAAGACCATCGCGCCGACTCTGTTGTAATTCCGGCCATAAATGCCGGATGCCGACCAACAGCGGTGGTAAACTGACCAATAAAATCCAGGTCAACACTGTGGCAGTATCATCCAGATATTCAAACCAGACCACAGCTACCAGTACCAGCATAAACAAGCCGCCGAGCAGTTGGCTCTTCACTTCAATGCTAAATTGTTGGGCACCTTTAAGATAACAAAATACTGCCTGATTTAATGCCCACACCAAACCAATCGCCAGGCTGAGCAAATACAGCTGATAATCCAGCGCAGTCTCGGCATAGAGGCTATAACCGGCGAACCCCAAACAGAGCAACACAAACAACAACAGACTGATACTGAGACTGCTGAGTAAAGTGCCAATATGACGCTGACTGGCACTTTGATGGATCAGATAAAAATTCACGCCATACGCCAGGGTCGGGAAAAACAAATTTGCCAGCATATAGACAAAACTGAACACACCAAATTCAGTCTCTAGCAGGTGCCTTGCCAGTGCCAGATTTAACAACCAGCGGGAGCCAAAATTTAAGCCCTGCGCCACACTATTGCTCATCATTTTGCGGGCAAAATCAGTACGAAACATCAGTTGTCCCTCTGCACTACAGGCTGGCTATATAGCCAGACTGCACCATTTAACATGCCCCAAGGGATCCATAACATGCCTGACGTCATGGTATGGCCGGCCAGGCTCGCCACCAGCAACATTAATAAATTCACCAATAAAATACCGGCAGCGACTGAGGTAGGTTGCAACAAATAACTAGCCAGACTTTGCCTGATCACCAGAGCAAACCACAGCATAAAATAACCGATACCGGCAGCACCAAACCACAGCAGCAAATCAAAAGGATCAATTTCGGCCAGCGGTTTGCTGGTATACAAACCAAGCCCGGCCACCCCGATCCCGGCCAGCCGGTGCCAGTCGGCAAAATACTGCTGCGCCAATAGCCAATTATCCAGCGCAAAAACATCACGTGAAGATAACAATACCCCCAGCAAGCCCTGTTGCTGATAGGTCAGTTGCAGCTTAGTGCCAACCCCAAGCGTACTCAGCACCAATGGCAGTTGCCATAACAACAAGCCGCACAGCAGGCCCCCTGCCAGCATCACCGCCAGCACATAACGCTGGTAGGGTTGCCAATAACAGCGGCTTTGCAACAGCGGAATGCCGATGATCAATAACAAGACACCAACCAAACCCGTTTTGGTGAGCATCGAACTGGCCGCAAACAGCGACAAACCGGCAATAGCAGCAAAAACCCACTTTTGCCGTGGCCAGAAATACGCCAGTAAAAAACCACTCAGGACCAGCAATAACGCTGACAACTCATTGGTGGCTTTAAAGTAACCTTTTGTCCCCAGATTTAAATCCGGTAAATAGTCATTCGGCAGATAGGCACTAAAACCAAACCCGAGCCGGCCAAGCATAATGTTCAGCAGTAAGATGGCAAAGCTGGTGAGAAAAATTTGCAACAAGGCTTGTTTGGCCACCTCAGGTTGGCGTTTCGCCAATTGGAAAAAATACAACGCTGCTAATAAGGGCGACACTAATTTAAGCACCATCC
This sequence comes from uncultured Rheinheimera sp., assembly GCA_964525695.1. Taxonomy (GTDB): domain Bacteria; phylum Pseudomonadota; class Gammaproteobacteria; order Enterobacterales; family Alteromonadaceae; genus Pararheinheimera. The sequence continues at coordinate 70,060 of CAZGHW010000008.1, forward strand.
CGACATCGTAGCTAAAACCGGCCCAATGGCCTTGCAGTAATAAACTATAAAAAGGACCGGCTAATAACAGCAGACCAAGCAATAACAACAGGGCAACTTTAGACAGCGCCTGCCGACACAAGGCTGCCCCAATCAACAGCAGCAACACTGATTTATACAGAGCTGATAATGGTACTGACAACCCCAGCCAGGCCAACAACACGCCATTGCCTGCATCCGCCAACAAATACCATTTTGCCAGCAGAATAATCAGTAGATCTAACCTAGCCAGTGGTGGCCTTTGTGGATTCAGCATCGGCGTGGCAAAAACAACACAATCAATAACGCCAGCAAGGCCGCCAGCAGCGCTGCGACCACGGGTAACAGCCAGCCAGCGGTTTTGGCGGGTTTGGTATTCATCTCCAGCACTGGCTGCAACACCCTGGCCGGACTTGCCTGCCATAGATGCAGCTCGGCCTGGACTTTGTCAAGGCGGGAGCTCAGTTCAGAGCGCTCGCCAACTGTCGTGGTCAGCGGCAGCGCAGTTTGCAAATCCTGGCTTTGCAATTGGAGCTGGTTCATCATTTGCTGCCGGTAGTGCTCGCCAGCAGCACTGAGTAAAGCTTGCAACAATAACGGACCCTGCGCAGCCTGCTCGGTGCGCCACTGCAGCGTCAGTAAATTGCCTCGTCTTTTATGTTCGAATTGGAATAAAGGTTTAAATTGTCGTTGCAGCAAACGCGCCTGTGCCGCATCACCGGCTGCACACAGGGCAGCTTCAGCCTGACACAACACTGGTTGCTCAAAAGTGGCTTGCCACACTGCAGGGTGCTCCAACAAGCTGCTAAAACGGGCCAACTCATCAATTTCCAGCGCCCCAAGCATTAAAGCGGTGTCGGCTGGTAATTTGTCATACACCGCCGCCAGCGCTTTCACCCGGACATCGGCCAGGGTATAACTGGCTTTCGTCACCGCATACTGCGGCTTGTATTGCTGATACAAGGCAGTGGCAATAGCCGCCGCCACAGCGCAGGCAAAAATCCACAACGCATAACGTTGTAGCCGGTCGAACAATTGAGCCAGCAGATCCTGCTCCAGGCCCCACACTGCAGATTTATTCATTTTCCACCAAACAAGCCTTTAAAGCCCTTAGATAAAAACTCTTTGCGCAATTTAATCAGCCACAACACCTTGTGTTTAAAATAATAACGCACTTTGCTTTCAACCAAACCGTAACGACAAGAAGAAAGCAGTTCTGCCAATGACATTGGTAACTGCTGCATAGTGCGGCGATAAAACGCCTGATTGTGCAAATTACGTTCATTCATCAAATGACGGTGTTTTTCGACAAACTGCGCCTGCGCATTTAACCGCTTGGGCGATGTGGTGATCCGCCCCAACTCGTGTCCAACATGCACGACATAAGTGGCCTCTGCTAACCTTAGTGCCGGGCCATAAGCCGCCACCATCCGAAGCCACATATCATAATCCTGAAAAGCGGCCAGTTGTTCGTCAAAGCCACCTTGGGCCAGCATTCTGGTTTTACGCACCAGCGCTTGATTTGACAGGCAATGTGCATCTAGAACTTCAGGTAATCTGACCACTTTGCCTTCGGGATATAATTGTTTGCGAATAGAGCCATAATCCCAAAAGTAACTGCTACACACGCAGGAATACTGATCATCATAGCTGGCCATCAAAGACGACAATCGGTTGGGTAAAAATTCATCATCATCATCCAAGCCTGTGACAAATTCACCCGCGGCAGCTTTAATCGCCAGATTACGGGCTGCACAAGCGCCCTGACCTTTTTCCTGTCGGAATAACCGAATTTGCGGGTGATCGCCATACAGTTGCTGCAGCACAGGCCAGGTATCATCGGTCGAACAATCGTCAACAATTAATAGCTCAACATGAGGGTAATCCTGCGCCAGTACAGAAGCGATAGCACGCTGCACCATCTGGCTCCGGTTAAAAGTTGGCATATAAACGCTAATCAGGGGAAATTCAGCCACAGCGGTTCCTGCTTGTCGATGTGTTGCCAGCAGTTGTTCTGCTGATCATCATGATTATCATCACAACAACGGCTAAAACGCTGTTGTCTGTTCCTTGCTTCTAATGGTTACAACTTACCGCGTAAATACAACCACAAATACTCCACCAGGCTCCATTGTCGTTTGATCCGGGATGGTTGGTCCACCAACCGGTAAGCCCATTCCAGATTCAATTTGCACCAAAGCGCAGGTGCCCGTTTGACGTTGCCGGTGAAGACATCATAAGTCCCACCCACCCCCATAAAATAACAATCCGGGCAGTGTTGTTTGGCTTGTTGAATAAATTGTTCCTGGCGCGGTGACCCCATAGCCACCGTCACCACTTTGGCTTTGCTGGCAGCAATTTGTTCAATCAGTGCCATTTGATCTTTAAAGTAGCCATCCACAGCACCAACCACAGGCACGCCAAGCGCGACTAATTTATCACGGGTTTGTTGTAACACCTCGGCTTTGGCGCCGATCAAAAATACCGGCACCTGCTTGGCGGCGGCTTTATGCATCAGCGCTTCCCAGGTTTCGCAGCCAGGCACCCGCTGCACCTGACGGCCTAATTTTTTCCGCATCACCTTGACCACACCCATGCCATCGGCATAGCGCAGCTCTGCCTGATTCAGCATCTGCCTGATAGCTGGATCCTGTTGCGCCTTCATCACTTTTTCCGGATTGATGGCAACAGCTGAGCCAGCAAAGACTGATCCATCATCATGAATAATGTAATCAACCAACTGCTGCATGCTGGCAAAAGCCATCACACCAATACCACCGACTGCAACTTCTTCAGGCTGAAACGACATAAAATCCATCCACTTACTATTTATCAGTCTATGCTAGCACAAGGCCGCATCTTCATCGCAATTACAATTGCTGATACAAGTCAGCAAGCCGCTTTGCGACATGTTTCACCAGATAAGGCTGGGCATCCGCATAAGCCTGTTGCTGTAATTGTTGATACTCTGCCGCTGGCAAACTTAATAATTGCTGAATTGATCCGACCAGTTGCGACAATAATAAATCTTCCTGTTGTTGCACCAGGCAATAACCATTCTGACCGTGGCGGATTTGCGCTTTGGCACCATCGGTTTCAGTCGCGATCACCGGGGTATAACAGGCCATGGCCTCTGTCATCACCAAGCCAAAAGACTCATTGCGTGACAGACTAACAAAGCATTTACTGCGCTCGAACTGAGTTTTTAATTGCGCTGGTGTTTGTGGGCTTAACAGCTGTAAATGCGGATATTGCACAGCCGCTTGCTGCAACTGACTGAGATAAGGACCAGCGCCAACCACGGCGATGTGCAACTGCGGCAGCTGCGAAACAATCGCCAACAACCGGTCTAGTCCTTTGTTAAAGTCCAGCGTGCCAACAAACAACACATCCAGATCTTTGTCGGCCCGGCTGAGATATCTGCTATGGGCAAAGGTTGGATGGATCCCTGCCGGTAACACTTCGGCGCTGATGTCCTGGCGAAAAAACTTTTGCTGCAAAGCTGCACTGGTAAAAATGAAGTGATCAACCAAGCCTGCAGCAAATTTATATAATGCCGACTCTGGTTTATACAAATAGATATCACTACCATGGCAGGTCACCACAATTTTGACTCTGGGATTGCGCAACCAGCGATACGTCAGCGCCAACCAAATGGTGGGATAAAAATAATGTACATGCAGAATATCCATCGTCTTACGGCAAAAAATCCAGTGCCAGACAAACTGCAGCCATAACACCGGATATTTCAGGATCCGGTTTAACTTTGAATCATTGTGCCAACGCATATAAAAGTAATTAGGCGCAAGCGCAGCCAAGGCATCCACCTGGTTGCGGACAAACTGACCTTGAAATGGCGCCGAAGCTTTTGGCCCCATATTGGTCAGAATCAATACATTTTTATTCACCACAGAGCCTCAGCGTCGACAAGTTCAAGAAATAACTGCTTGATCATACTTTGGAAGACAGGGTAGCAACAACTATCGCGCGCAGAAAAAGCATGCCAGCACCGGAAAAACGCCATGTTGCCCGCCGCAATGCTGTAAAGTTGTGCGATTGAGGCTTAGAAACCGGCCAGCTGGATAAAAAAAGTGCACAGAGCGACAACAGTTCCAGCTTTGTGCAAGCGGTCATAGTAACTGACAATAACTTCACCTATAATCGCAATTGTTTGATAACAATAACTCTATTCTTGCTGCGGATGCTCTATGCGCGAACACCTTCTGTTGTTTTCCACTACTTTTGTGTTAACTCTGCTGGCGATTTTTATTTTGATCCCAGTCGCCAATAAAATAGGTCTGGTCGATAAACCCCATGGCCGCAAACAGCATGTGGGTGCAGTGCCGCTGATTGGTGGTATTTCTATTTTCAGTGGTGTTGCGCTGACCCTGGCCATTTACGGCTTACCACAGGATAGTCATTGGTACTATTTGTTATGCGGTGGCACCATAGTACTGCTGGGCGTATTTGATGATTTTCTCGATTTGAGTGTCAAATTACGTTTAGTGGCACAACTGCTGATCGGCGCCGTGATGATTTATGGCTTAGGCTTATACCTGTCTGATTTGGGTAACTTATTTGGTTTTGGCAATATTTCCCTGGGCTATATCGGCATCCCAATTACCTTAATTGCGGTCATCGCGGCGATTAATGCCTTTAATATGATTGATGGTATTGATGGTCTGGCTGGGATGCTAAGCGGGGTCAGTTTTGTCTCACTGACCCTGATGATGGGCATTGGTGGCCAGTTGGAACATGCAGTGCTGCCGATGGTGTTGGTGTTTGCGCTAATCCCCTACCTGCTGTTTAACCTTGATCTGATTGGCAAAGGCAAGGGCAAAATTTTTATGGGCGATGCCGGCAGTATGCTGATTGGCTTATCGGTCATATGGTTATTGATGATCGGTAGTCAAAGTGACAGTGCCAGCTTCCGCCCCGTCACCGCTCTTTGGATCATCGCAGTGCCTTTGATGGATATGGTGGCCATTATGATCCGCCGTATCCGTAAAGGTCAGTCGCCTTTTATGGCAGACCGCGAACATTTACACCATATCTTTCTGCGATTGGGGTTAACTTCGCGTCAAGCCTTGGTGGTGATCACCAGTCTGGCTTGTATGCTGGCCACCATTGGCATTGTCGGGGAATACCTGATGGTACCGGATCTGGTGATGCTGTTATTATTTTTACTGGTGTTCAGTCTTTATTCACTGTCTTTACAGTATATCTGGCGTATCACCCGGTTTATTAAACGGCAGAAAGCGAAGCAACGTGCTAAAAACAATCCATAAATTACTGCAAGCCCGCGCCATTATTATGTTAATGGAGCGGTTTTTCCGCCTTGGCGCCGGGGCCATCATTACCTTTATGGTCGCCCGTATGTTGGGGCCAGAAGCGCTGGGTACCTATGGGGTGGTGATGGTGTGGGCAGCATTTTTAGCCCCCTTATCCAGTATGGGACTGAATAATCTGGTACAGAAAATGGCCAGCAGTCAAACCGATGCGCAAGCGGCCCGTACTATTTTACAAACTGCGATTTGGTTACGGCTGTTTGCTGGCGCCGCTGCTGGTATGTTGATGATTGCCGGTTTTGCGCTGTTTTATCCGCATTATTTTCAGGCTGGCCCAGTTGAAATCTGTGCACTCTTTATGCTGCAAGCCTTCAGCGCGATGATGCTGTGTGAATATGATCAGAACTACCGGGGTCATTTTCGGGCTGTGGCACTGTGTAAAGTTGCCATCTCAGTACTGACACTCAGTGCCAGAATTATTGCGCTGCTGTCCGGTGCTGGCATCGATCTGTTGCTGTTAGTGGTTGGCATTGAGTTTATGCTCACCGGATTGATGCAATATTACTGGTTTCGCCGCTACGCACCGACCGAACCTGGTCTGCAATGGCGTTACCTCAATTGGGCGGCTTGTAAAAGCCTGCTGCAAAGATCGAGCTGGTTATGGTTATCGGCGGTGGTGTCGGTGATTTATCTGAAAATTGATACCATCATGATTGAACAGATGATTGGCATCGCTGCGACCGGTCAATATACCGCCGTGGCCAGATTATCAGAACTCTGGTACGTGATCCCAACCACCCTCGCCGCTCGCTATTATCCAGATTTACTGAAAGCTTTTCAGCACAGCTGGCCACAGTATTTGTGGTTGCTGCGTAAACACAGTGTGCGTTTTTTTGCCATGGCGGTGGTGATTGCAGTACTGATGACCCTGAGCGCACATTGGCTGATGTTACTGGCTTATGGGGAAGCCTTTGTCAGTGCCAGCACAGTGTTGCAAATTCATGTCTGGGCCGGTTGTTTTATTTTTGTCCGGGCTTTGATTAGTCAGCATTTGATTATCACCGGCAACGAACCACTCAGTTTACTCAGCCATGGTGTTGGTGCTTTATTGAATGTGTTGCTCAATCTGTGGCTGATCCCAATTTATGGGATTGAAGGCGCCGCCTGGGCCACGCTGATTTCTTACGCTTATGCCTCGTTTTTCTTTATCTTTTTTGCTAAAAGCACCCGACAACATTTCTGGCAGTTGCTGCAAGTTAAAGCTGCGCCTACGGAGCAACGATAATTGATGAAAAAACTAATCCACGCCATTTACGCTCGGCTTGACCGCTGGTTATTACCCTTGGCTGCGCGCAATCGCAAATTTGCCGGTGTTTATTACGCTTTTTTTAATCCGCATTTTCGCCGTGAAATGCACGCCACCGCGGCCGGTCGGCAACATTATTTTTTGCATGAAGAAAGCAGCAACATCGCGACTGTTATTATCCGCCGTAATATCCACCGGCTGGAAAAAGGCTTGAGCATGGTGCCCAGAAAAGCTTTGTTTGCCACCGATTATATTGACGAAACCCTGACTGCGCTTGGCAATATGCTCAAAGATCCTGCGCTTGATACCGTGCTGCTGAAATACGCCCATGATGTGCTGGAAAGTTATTTTCAGGTCACACAGTGGCCAGCAACAGCCAGCCAGCCTGCGCTTTATCAGCAGCTTAGCAACGAAATCAAACCCAGACTCCATCAAGCTGGTCTCCATTGTGGTAGCAGCCGTCAGGCTGCGCCAGCGCCTTATCAGAGCAGACCCAGAGCGCAAATCAGTTATGCTGAATTTTTATTGCTGTGCCAGCAACGTTGTTCGGTACGGACCTTTTTACCAACCCCGGTGCCAAAAGCAGTGTTAGAGCAAGCGGTCAGCGCGGCAGCCCAGGCCCCCAGTGCCTGTAATCGGCAGCCGTTTCGCTACATTGCTGCCACTGAGCAACCGGTCTTAAATAAACTGGCCAATTTACCAATGGGAACCGCCGGTTACGCCAATGGCCTGCCTTGTGTATTGGCAGTGGTAGGCGATTTAAGCGCCTACCCTTTTGAGCGGGATCGCCATGTGATTTACATTGATGCCAGTCTGGCCAATATGCAACTGATGCTGGCGCTGGAAACCATGGGACTGGCGTCTTGTTCCATTAACTGGCCAGATATTGAAAACTATGAAATTAAAATTGCTAAATTGCTGAAATTGCAGCCTTATGAACGCGTGGTGATGCTGATCGCGGTCGGATATCCTGATCCGGATGCGTTGATCCCACATTCCGAGAAAAAGACCCCAGCAGGATTATTGAGTTATGTCTGATGTAACAAGCTTAAAAGTGGAAATCAAGGGCGTACAATTTCGCAATAAAGGCGCTTACCTGATGTTATTAGGCTGTTTGCAGGGCTTGCAGCAACTGGGCAAACCTTTTGAACTGGTATTGTCACCTGGCCCTAATTTGCCATATCCGGAGCGGGCCCGGCTCGGTGCCTGGCAAAAACTGTCGTTCCGGCGAAAGGCTGTCGATTTAACACCCTGGTTTGGCAAATTACCAATCGCGATCCGCAATACCTTCAAGCGCTACGGCATTGTGACTGAACGGGATGTCGATGTGATTTTAGAAGCCTCTGGTTTTGCTTATGGCGACCAGTGGCCGTTACAGTTTTTGCAAAATACCGCCCGCGAAGTGAAACGGTTTGGCGAAGCAGGCAAACCTTTTATCTTTATGCCTCAAGCCTTTGGCCCCTTTAAATCGGCTGAGAGTAAAGCGGCCATGCGCGATATTATTCAACACGCGCGGCTGGTATTTGTCCGTGATCCGGTATCACTGGAGCATGTGAAGTCCTGTATTGATGTGTTGCCTGACTCAGTGGTATTGACGCCAGATTTTACCGTCGGTTTAACCGGACAAAGCAGCGCGGCTTTACCGCTGCTGGATGGGCCATTTGCAGCGCTTATCCCCAATAACAAAGTAATTTCCAAATTTAACCATGCCAATGCGGAAGCTGAGCGCACCCGTTATATTGAAGCTTTTGCGGCCGCCGCCAATCAGCTGACTGAACTCGGACTGCAAGTAGTGCTGGTCAATCATGAAGGCAAAGAAGATGATTTGCTGTGTAAAGAGATCGCCTTGCTGGCGCCTTGTCAGATCATTACTATCGAAGATCCGCTGGCGGTAAAAGCTTTTATCGGTCAGGCCGAACTTGCCATCAGCTCGCGTTTTCATGGCGCTATTAATGCGCTCAGTCAAGGTGTGCCTTGTATTGCCACCAGTTGGAGCCATAAATACCATGCCATGATGACCGACTTTGGCATGGCCGATTATTGTATTGAACAATTATCGGCGTTGACCTTGACGCAAAAAATTACCGAGTTACAAGCAAAACGAGCTCAGATCCAACCAATGCTGGCAGACAATGCTGCCGCCCTGAAAGCGAAAAACCAGCTGATGTGGCAACGCTTATGGGCAGAATTGAACTAGCCCACAGCTCTGCAATGTAAAAAGCCCGGCAGCTAGGTCCGGGCTTTTTTTATCATCAGGCTGTGGCACGACTCGATTTAGAAAGCAGCAGTCGCCCAGTCAATCCAGCCAGCTTGCCAGCTCAGCAGAATAAAACCGCCAAAGGCGATGCGATACCAGGCAAAAATTTCATAGCTATGATTGGCGACAAATTTCACTAAGGTACGCACCGCCAATAATGCCGCAATAAAGGCCGTGATAAAGCCCACCGCAAACATCGGTACATCCGCCACGCCAAGTAAATCACGATGCTTGAATAAATCGTAGAACGTGGCAGCAAACATGGTAGGCACCGCCAGGAAAAAGGAGAACTCAGCAGCCACTTTGCGATCCAGGCCGATAAATAAACCGCCGATAATGGTCGCACCAGAGCGGGACGTCCCAGGGATCATCGATACCACCTGAGCACAGCCAATTTTAAAGGCATCCAGTGCACTGATATCGTCTACATCCAGCACCCTGGTCTGATGCTGCCGCCGCTCGGCCCACAGGATCACCAAGCCACCGAGGATCAACATCACCGCCACTGTGATCGGATTAAACAGGTATTGTTTGATCAGACTGATAAATAACAAGCCGATCACGGCCGCCGGTAAAAAGGCCACCAACAAATTCAGAATAAATTTTTGCGCTTTACTGTCACTAAACATACCGCTGGTGACGCTGATAAAACGTTGCCGGTATTCAAATACAATCGCCAGAATAGCACCAAACTGAATGGCAATTTCGAACACTCTGCCATCGTTTTGAAAACCAATTAAATCCGCCGCCACAATTAAATGACCGGTACTGGATACAGGTAAAAATTCGGTTAAACCCTCGACTATCCCCAGGATAAACGCCTGTATTAATAACCACCAATCCATGTTGACTCCATCTGCCATAACAACAAACCCGTTATTATCAAGGCTTTTGGGCTGATGGCAAGTGAAATGTCAGCTCCGGGGTCAAATCAGCAGCTGCAGATAAAGAAACAGCCAGACTGGCTGGCTGTTTGAATGCTGTCCTGACTGGCTCAGCTTAAGATATTACGCCGGAAGCTGTCGCTGGTTTGTTGCAGATAATCACTGAATTGCTGGACCAGCAGATTTAACCCAACGCTGGGTTGCGCTGGCTGCAGGGCGGCATGCAGCTGATCCAGCATGTAGTGACAACTTTGGCTGAACACACTGGCTTGGGCTGCCAGTTGTTGACGGGCCTGCTCCACTTTGACAACCGCATTTAAATCGGCCAGCACCTGCGCACTGGCTGCCAGCTCACTGGTCAGCTCATTTATACTCTGATTGACCTGATCATACTGCTGATCCAGAGTTTTACGAGCCTCGGCCAGTTGGACGTATTTCACCCCTGCCGACAGTTGGCCTAACATTTTTTGCACCAATGCCAGCGACTGCTTAATCAGTTCCAGTTCAGGCGCGGCTAAATCCAGACTTTTTAAATCAGCTGGATCAGGTAGATAGTCTTTAAAGGTATCCATGATATTTTTTTGCCGCAGCAAGTCCTGACAGGCAATCAGTTTACTGCGATTACTGCTGATCTCCTTTAATAAAGCCTGCTTGGTTTGCAGTTGCTGTTGCAGTTGTTGCAAATGCTGTTGTTCATCTGCCAGCGGGCCTTCAGTACGCTGCAAAATGACCACGTCGCGGATGTCCTGGATGCGGCGATCAGCAGTCGTCACAAAGTCTGCTAAGGTTTTCCCGGCAGCACGCAAAGTTTGCTGCATCGACAGCAATAATCGTTGTTGCTCAGCCTCGAGTTGTTGTTGAGTGTCAACATCAAGCCCGCCAGCAGCCAGCGCCTGGTTAATCTCTGCGATAGGCTGGGTGTAACCGGATAAATTCAGATTAGCCAATTGCACCTGAAGCTGAGGCAAAGCACTGCGAAACAGGCTATCGAGTTCAGTCGCTGACAAATTCACCATTCTGGCTTTATCCTGCAAGATCTGGTAACGGCTGCTGTTAAAAAACATCTGGCGGGCAATATCTTTCACTGCCTGGCTAAAAACTAAGGTGTTGATTGGTAAAAAATGTTGTTCATGATTGGGAAACTGACTAATGTCGGCCATCTTAAGCTCCTGCCTTGATGATAAATACAAAGAAAAATCCTGATCTGCACTGCTGCTCACAGCACTGCTTCGATCCGGTTGCTGGCTTGTTTAGTTGCGCTGATACAATTTTTTGTATTCGGCCAGACCCTCGTTAAAGGTTTGTACGAGATCGGTCGACAGCTCACGCACTGGACGCCATGGGTTAATCACAGTTTTAAAATCCACGATAAAACTGAGTAAGGTCGCAGCATCGTTAATTTTGCTAAACTGCTGCGCAGAAGACTCAATCTGGCTGAGCATGGTGCTCCACATATATTCCAGATTATTCAGCGCCATTTCCGCATCGACCATCCGGGTGCCAATATCACTGAAATCAGCTTGCAGGTTTTCAATGGCTTTTTGTAACGCTTTTTTACCGCTGACCTGGTCCTGTAACACTCTCACTTCATCAATCAACTGATTTTTTTCTTTGCGGGCACGCTCGGCTTTATCCCCAAAAATGCCGCCAGTGATCGCCAGGCCAATAATACCGCCTGCAGCACCGGTAAAGGCCAAGCCAACGTATTTATCATAATCCGCTTTTAACTGTTCAATCCGGCTGTTTTTTTCTTTGATGTCATCTTCCAACTGCTGAATGATGGTCGCCAGATTATTTTTCACCATCAGGTCATATTTATGTCTGACCTGGGGCTCTAAACCACTGACGGTATCGCCATTTTGTAAAGTCCCGCCCGCAATCTGAATACGAAAATCAGACACCAGCACTTTGACATCTTTGGTTTTGGCTTTTTGATCCTCGATATCCTGTTTCATACTGCTCAGAATTTTGCCCAGTTCAGTAGCAATTTCATGGTCATCGTTTTCATAACGAATATCGCGCAACTGACTCTCACTCAGCTCGCCCAGCTTTGTTTTCACCCGCACTAACAACGGCATTTGTTCAATCGCCGCAATAATACTGTCGCCGGTGGAAACGATGCGGTCTGCTGCTATCGACAAATCGGTGCTTTGGCGTAATGATCGTTGTTCAATGGCGTCCCAGCTAAAACTATGGTTATGGATTTGATTGAACAAGTCTTTAATATCAATAGGCTGTAACCCAGCGATGCCAGAATCGCGATAACCAATATAAGATTCAACATCCAGTTGCGATGTCGGCAATGACAACCCTTTTTTGACATATAACTTAATGTTAATTAAGTCATTTTTAGTAAAAATACCCGCTGCCCGAGCCACCCCTTCCTGCTTTCCTGTCAGAATGGCCAGCGTGACTGCTGGCACTGTGGTTTGTGCAATATCACCATCGGCCGCGGTGGCAGCTCTGGCAGAGGCTTGTAATGAAGCTGTTAACATAGATCTCTCCTTTATCAATCCAGTTCAGTCCTGATACTGGCTATCGCCAGCACATTGCCTGTGCAAAAACAGACAATTAAGCTAACCAGCTTTGTACCGATAGTCCTCAATGGCGAGATGATAAATTCAGAGCAGAATTCTGATAAAAAGCTGATCTGTAGCCTGATCAAGCAGATAGTTCAGGCCACAGACCGAGTGTGATCAAAGGTGAACAGCAAGAACGATAGCTTTAGCCCGCAGAGCTACCAAGTCCAAAGGGATCATCAATACTGCAAGCCGGTTCAGTAAACCAGCAGGGACCCGTTTCGGTCAGATAAAAATGATCCTCCAACCGCACGCCAAATTCACCCGGCAGACAAATCATCGGTTCATTACTAAAACACATGCCCGGCAGCAGCGGCTGGGTATTACCACGCACCAGATATGGCCATTCATGAATATCCAGCCCAATGCCATGGCCGGTACGATGTGGTAATCCAGGCAAGTCATAATCCGGACTTAAACCGCCGCTGGCCAGCACAGCACGGGCTGCGGCATCAACCTCACCACAAGCAACCCCGGGCTGAGCGGCGGCAAAAGCGGCTGCTTGTGCCTGTTTTTCCAGTTGCCAGATGGCGCGCTGACGGGCATTGGCTTCTCCAAACACATAAGTGCGGGTAATGTCAGAAATGTAATGATGCAGCTTGCAGCCGGTATCAATCAGCACGGTATCACCTGGTTGTAACAGTTGCGGTTGTTTCACCCCGTGCGGATACTGGGTGGCGGCGCCGAATAACACAATGACAAAATAGCTGCCGCTGGCACCTACCTTGCGATGCGCCTGGTCAATAAAAGCTTCAACTTCGGTGGTACTGATCCCAGCGTATAACATACTGGCAGTGGCTTGATGCACAGCCAACGTCATCTGCATCGCTCTTTGCATCAACTCCAGCTCAGCGGCAGATTTTTGCTGCCGGCAACCGGCGGTGACGACTTTGGCATTGCAAAACTGTTGCTCAGGTGCCGCCTGACGCAAACCATCGCTGATAAAAAATGCACAGCTTTCATCCAGTCCCACCTGCTCAGCTGCAGTGATGCCTTGCTGGCGCAACACTTGCACCAACAACGCATAAGGACTTTCATCTTCCTGCCAGCCATGGACCTGACCCGGTACTTGCCAATACTGCGCCAGCGTGCCTAATTCAAACACCGGCGCAATATAATGCAACTCACCGCTGGCCAGTAAAACAGCACCAACCAGCCGTTCGCTGGCATACCAGACAGTGCCGGTAAAATAATGCAAATTTGTGCCGGCATTAAGATAAACCGCCGCCAAACCATGCTGTCGCATCAAGTGTGCCGCACGCGTGATGCGCTGTTGATATTCTAACAGCCCAATCGGCGTGGTGCCGCCAGTCATATCTGATAAGGTGGCTAAAGCTTCAGCCGCCGTTTTTCCACCGATCCCAATCGTCATCGCAAGCTCCTGTTGATATTTAGCATTCAGGCAAAAACTGCAGTATCTGCGCTTTTTATCATGAATTAAAATGATATGATTTCAGCAAATGATGAATTAAATTAATAGCAATAACCTATTGTGGAGCGCTCCGATGAGTCAACCCCTGCCGCCACTCAAAGCGATGCAGGCTTTTGAAGCCACAGCCCGGCTGCGCAGTTTCAGCAAAGCCGCGAATGAGCTGTGTGTTAGTCAAAGTGCCATCAGCCATCAGATTAAAAGTCTGGAAACGGCACTGGGCCGCACTTTGTTGTTACGACAAAGCAAACCGCTGCAACTGACCGAAGCAGGTGCAACTTTATATTCAGTGTTGGGCGATTGCTTCTTCCGCCTGCATTCAGTCAGCCAGCATCTGCGCCAGAGCAAAACCACGCCGCTGCGGATTGTGGGGCAAACCTCGATTGCGGTGGAATGGCTGGCTCCCAGGCTGCCGTTGTTTCAACAAGCGCATCCAGGGATAGCGACCCTGCTGCATATGGAGTCCGGCGCCGACAGTCTGCAACCAGAACAAGCCGACGTTATTATTGGCACTTGGCCAGCCCCAGCCGGATTTGTCGCCGAACGCTTGCGTACCGAATGGTGGTTTCCGGTCTGTGCGCCGGCACAATATCAGCAGTTGCCAGGCAATAAAGCCGAAGCCTTACTCGATTGTGCCTTATATAGTTCAGAGCAAGGCGAAGACTGGCAACTGTGGCGCCAGCAGTTGCAGCTACGCGAACCCGCCTCGTTAGAGATGTACCAGGTTAGTTTGGCGCTGCTGGCGACCAAAGCCGTCAGCAGTGGTCGCGGACTGGCGCTCAGTAATAGTTTTATTGCCGGTGATGCCGTTCGTCAGGGCCAACTGGTGGCATTGACACAATGGCGTTATTTGCTGCCATGGGGCCAGTATCAACTGCATTACCGGCCAGACAGCCTGGCCCGAGAGCAAATTCAGTTATTTAAGCACTGGCTGCTGCAACAAGCCGCCGCTTCGTTATTACCAGGATTGCCCAGCAACTGAAACTGCATGTTAAAGCTGCAAGCGCAAACCGCCACTGCGTTCGGTTTTTTGTAGCACTGCCTGCGTCAGCACCTGCGGATCGGCACAGAGCAAACTAAATTGCCTGGCCGCTCTGGTGATGCCGGTATAAACCAGCTCTCGAGTCAGCAATGCACTGCCCTGCTCAGGCAGGACCAACACCGCATGCTGAAACTCCGAACCTTGGGACTTATGTACAGTCATCGCATAGACGGTTTCCACCTGCGGTAAGCGGCTGGGTAAAATCCAGCGCACCGGCTGACCGGCCTCGACCGCCGGAAACACCACCCGCAGTCGATGCTGCCATTGGCCCTGGTGTTGCTCATACCTTGGCAGGCAGATGCCAACATCGCCGTTCATCAGTCCGGTGCTGTAATCATTTTGGATCACCATCACCGGACGCCCCGGGTACCAGCCTTCGGTGCGTGAGATCAAGTGCTGACGCGCCAGCACTGCGGCAACCCGCTGATTTAATTGCTCGACACCATATTGACCCTGACGCACAGCGCAGAGCAATTGGAACTGACTGAACTGCTGCAAGATCTCCAGCGCCCAGCTGTCCAGTTGCAAAGCCGTGGCCGTTTCGGCTGGGGCTTGTTGTACCTTGGTTAAGTAAGCGGCAAAGCCTTGTTGTAACGGCGCTGCAACTGTGCCATGCAACAGGAAAAAGGCAAATTCAGCACTGTCCGGACTCAAGGTGAATAAGCGGATATCCGCAGGCGGCTGTTGTAAAATGGCCTGCACCTGTGCTGCCTCGCCCTGATTCACCGCCGCCGCCAACTGGCCGATGCCACTGTCGGCAGTGAATCTGTGACTGGTGCGCAACATCACCAGTTGCTGCTCCAACGCGGCTGGGGTCTGACTGCAATAATGCGCCGCCAGTTGTTGACCGGTTAATTGCTGCAGCCAATCTGCCGTGGCCTGACTATAACCGCCGATTTGGGCATCGCGACATAATTCTGCCATCACAGCACCAGCTTCCACTGACGCCAACTGATCTTTATCACCCAATAAAATCAGCCGGGCACTGGCCGGTAATGCCGCCAGCATGGCAGCAAATAAAGCCACATCGACCATCGAGGCTTCGTCGACCACCAGCACATCCAATGGCAAAGGTTCATCGGCATGGTAGCGAAAGCTGGCCTGATCCGGGCCACTGCCCAGCAGCCGATGTAACGTCTGGGCTTTGGTCGGGATCTGATCTGCTAAGGCAAGGCCACCTGGCAAGGTCGGTAATAACCGCTCTAATGCCTGACTGATGGATAAACTTAACCGGGCGGCCGCTTTGCCGGTTGGTGCCGCCAATGCGATGGTGAGCGCCCGGCCTTGCTGCAAGGCCAGCTGTTGCAGCAATAACAACAATTTGACCACAGTCGTGGTTTTGCCGGTGCCAGGCCCCCCCGTGATGACCGCCATACTGCTACTGACCGCCATAGCACAGGCCAGTTGTTGCCAGTCTGTGGCCGCCGGAGCAGTTGCAGCCTTTGGAAATAACGCCGTTAACAAAGCGCGGATTTGTTTAGTCGGCAACTGCTGTCGCAACTGGCTGGTCAGGGCACAACTTCGACGGATAAACTGACTGATGTGCTGCTCATACTGCCAATAACGGTACAAGTATAATCTGTGCCCTTGCAATACAAAGGGACTGGGCGCGGTAGCAGTCGCAGCGGATGCCAGAGTGGCAGTTGGCTGGCCAATCCACAGGCTGGCCTGTTGCAGCTGTTGCTGTAAGTCCGCTAATGACTGCGGGCGGACAAATTGCTGCAACTCCGCTAGCGGGCGCCCAAAACGCAGGCTACTACTGAGCATCAGTTCAGGTTGTCGCAGAGCCTGCGCCACATCCAAACACAAGTGACCTTGCGCCAACTGACTGCTGGTCAGCACCAGCCATAACCAGACCTCAGGCGGCACTGTGGTTTCGCCATTGCCTTGCTGCGCTAGCATCCGCACCAGCGCCACATCCAGCGGTCTTACAATACCCAGTTGCTGCCAGCGCTCTGCCTGACTGTGCCACTCATGATGTTCTAGCAATGCAGGTTTGAAGTTAGGTTTCATACCAAGTCCTCCAATGCTGGCACCGCCTGCTCATGCCGGAACATGGCATCTAACGCCAGCACCAGCGGCAGCGGAATGCTCACCAGCAACATGCCTTGTAATTCGTCAGTGGCAGCAGATGGCTCAGGGCGGGCGCCGCGAACAAACCAATAACATGCGTGTCCCAGATGTTGTTCTGGCCGATAGTCCGGCAGTCGGCTTTGTAACAAGCGATGCAACGCCAGGGCATATAAAGCGGCCTGTAAATCATAACGTTTGGCCAGCATGATGTTCACCAGTTCTGCTTCAGTGTAGTTGGCATTTTCCAAATAATTACTTTTATAATCAGCCACATGATACTTACCATTTGCAGCAAAGGTCAGGTCAATAAAACCTTTTAACATGCCATGCACCACCCGCGGCTGCAGCGCTGGCCTGGCTTGCTGTGGCCATAACCATTGTTGTAATAAGCTGTCTAGCTCGGTGGTGACGACAGTATGGGCGGCAAACCAGAATTCCAGTTCGGCACGATAATCGGTTAAATCGGCCAGCGCCAGTGTGTTCGCTGCAATGCCAACTTCAGTCGGCGCAGTGGCAATACCAGGCGCGGGCCAACGCACCGTCAATAATGCCAGCAACCAGCGCCAAAGCGGCTCGACCGCGATCTCCGCACTGGCAAAGCGCTGCTCCTGCTCTGCATCCGATTGTAATAACCGCCGCTGCCAGCTGACTCCCTCTGCCGTACTGACCGGCCACAGCCAGCGTAATTGCTGACATTGACTCAGTAGATAATCCCGCAGCAGCTCTGGCTGCGCCAAAATAGCGGCAAACCCCTGCTCAGCCGCCCATTGCAAACAATCATGTAATAAAGTCCCGGCCGCGGCACCGCGCAAAAATAACTGACGGATCTCTGGCGCGCTCTGAGGCGGCGACTCTGCTAGCAGCAAGGTTTTTTGTTCCTGCTGTAGTTCCTGATACAACTCAGCATCTTTACTGTCGTTATCCAGCATAGTGCTGCGCTCATCCAGCACAGCTGATACTGCCGCCCTGATGGATAACTGCGGCGACTGACCCGCCCCTTCAGCTAAAGCACTGTAACTGGCGGCCCACCAACGATAACGCTGCCGTTTCGGCATCCGCAGATAGTCGCCAACCGGTGGGATTTGGCTGCTTTGAGCGGTCAGCTGCAGCCCGCTGGGCATTTCCTGCCAGGGCGTTAAGCGCAGCGCCGGGTGTTGTAAACCACTCAATTGTTGTGCCAGTTCACCCGGCAACAGCTGACCCTGTTCGGTCAACAGATAACTGATCGCTGAAGCGTCTTTCAGCGCTGCCAAACCGAGATAACAATAATGCCTGGAGCGGGTTAGCGCGACATACAATTTGCGTAAATCTTCCCCCAGCCGCTCCGTATCCGCTTTGGCAAAAAGCTGCTCATCCATCTGATAACACAACTTTAATTGCTGCTCTTCATCATGATAACGATAAGGTAATTCAGTTGGATCCAGCGGTTTAGCCGCCGCAATAAAAGGCAAAAAGACCAGCGGATACTCCAGCCCTTTTGATTTATGGATAGTCACCACCCTGACCAGGGCTTCATCACTTTCCAGCCGTAATTTCAGCATCTCGGCATCAAGCTGCTGAGCACCGGCCAGATGCTCTTTAAAGTAGCGCAATAATGCTTGTTCACCTTCCAGCGTGCGACTGACTTGTTGTAGTAACTCGGCTAAATGCAATAAATCTGTCAGTTGGCGTTCCCCATCCGGCAGGCTGGCAAAACGTTGCACCAAACCAAAGCTGAGTAATAGTTGCCGCACCAGTGGCAATACGCCTTGCTGTTGCCATAATCGATGAAAAGCCGCAAATTCGGTCAACCAGAATTCAAAAAACCATTCATCTTGTTGCAGTCTGGCCAGCTGTTGGTAATCCCAGCCGACACTTTGACAGGCCAGCGCCGAGCGCACTTTCAGCTCATGCTGTGGATCGGCGCAAGCTTCTAGCCACAACAGTAGATCAGCCGCAATGGCGGTATCAAACACCGAGCCGCGATCCGACAGATAGACAGAGCGCACGCCAACTTGTTGCAGTGCCCGCCGAATATGGCCAGCTTCCTGCTGATTATTCACCAACACGGCGATATCCTGGGGCTGCAACGGCTGCAGTGTTCCATCTGGCTTGATAAAGCCGGTGGTCATGGCGGCGCCCTCCAGCAACAGCTGAGCGATGTGACCGGCACAGTGCTGCGCCATTTTGGCAAAATAACTGGCTTTACTTTGCGGTTTCTGACTGTCATCCAATAACACCAGCTCAAGTGCTGGCATAGACTCACCATTTCGGTGCAACTGTTCGGGCCGGCCCTTGGCTTTGACAGCATCAAAGGCCACCAAATTTTGCTGCTGACGAAACAAAAAAGCGCCCTGTCCGGTGCTGCGCTGCTCAGCTTGTAAGAACAACAAATTGACGGTATCCACCATCGCCTGACTGGAACGAAAGTTAGTATCAAGCGAATAATGCCGCGGCGCTGTGGCGAGTTTTGCTTGCAAATAAGTATAAATATCGGCGCCGCGAAAGGCATAAATCGCTTGTTTCGGATCGCCAATCAGTAACACACCGCAGTCAGGACGATTTTCCGCCAACTGATAAATCTGGCGAAAAATATCGTATTGCACCGGATCGGTATCCTGAAACTCATCAATCAACGCCAGCGGAAATTGTTGCCGAATGCGTTCTGCCAATATCGGGCCACGGTCAGAGCGCAGTGCTTGCTGCAGCCGGTCGAGCATATCGTCAAAACCAAAACAGCCCAGTTGACGCTGGCTGTCAGCAAACCTTTGTTGACACCAACCGAGCGCATGCTGACGCAGGACCTGAGTGCAATCTGGCAACTGTGCCAGCGCCAGATTTAACGCCGCCATCGCAGCAAAGGCCGGATGTTGTAACGGCTCGCCTTTACAAGCATCGGCGATCCCCTCCGGCGTCAGTCTGCTATTGCCTGCGCCAAGTTCGAGGCGTTCCTGCGCTGGATCGCTGGCCCAAAGGGTGATAGCGCTGAGCCATTTTTCCAGATAATCTGCTCTTAACTTGGTGCCATTGAGCCTTTTCTGCTGCCTGGCGTCGTCAAATAAGCCCCTCAACTCAGCCACCCACTGCAACCAGGGCGCCTTTAATCTTGTCAGCTCGGCACTGCGCTGTTGCAGTTCATCGCGGATCAGTTCTGCCGGTGACTGCGTCACAAGCTGCGGCTGTTCACGCCAGATCCCGCGCAGATCGGCCTGCAACTGTGTTGGCTGGCGGAAACTGCGCTGCCAGCGTAGCAAGGCTTGGTTATCGAGCGCATAAATAAAACTGCGCCAGTAATCTTCTGTCACTTCCTGCATCAGCGCCGTTTGATCGGTACTGAGTTCATCTTCGAAACGGCTGCCACTGTCAAATGCATGTTCGGCCAGCATCCGATTACACCAGCCATGAATGGTCGAAATGGCAGCCTCGTCCATCCATTGCGCTGCCAGTTCCAATTGCTGCGCACACCAGGGCCAGTGGCTCTGTGGGTAACTGGCTGCCAGTTGTTGCAGCACAGGATCGGCCGGTTGGTTCTGATCGCGAAAATAACGGGCAGCCGCACTGAGGCGCTGCCGGATCCGTTCAGTCAGTTCGCTGGTGGCCGCCTCAGTAAAAGTCACCACCAGTAACTGCGGCGGTAACAGCGGGGCTTGGCCGCCATGCCCCAGCACAGCGCGCAAATATAATGCAGCAATGGTATAGGTTTTACCGGTACCAGCACTGGCTTCAATTAAAGCACTGCCGGTCAGCGGCAAGCTGAGTAAATCCAATGCGGTTGGGGCTGGTCGCGGATTTGTCACTGTCACGGTGGCAATTGGTGATAACTCGGCCATTATAAGCTCTCCTCGATACCGGCCTGACGCAGATAATCACGCAGTCCCTGATAAAAGCCTGTGGCGACCTGATGCAGCTCGCCTTGTTGCCATAACGCATCAAAATCAGCATAAGCACGTGCCAGATAGCGGTTGCGACTGAGCACACCGGGCACAAAACTATCGCCATGGTAACGTTTCTGCAGCTGCGCCCACAGTTTATCATCTGGTTGCTGACCCAGCGGCAATTCAGCTTGTAACAGCAATAATGCACAGCCTTGTTCTAACGGCAGCGGCCGGCATAAACTCTGTGTCAGCCAGCCACTGAGTTGCTGCAATTGTGCAGTGGCCTGCGCCATGCTGATGGGGGGTAACTGCACTGTGGTATCGGCAGCCAACAGCTGCAGAGTCAGCGAATGTCCACCAGCAGCAGCCAATAACTGGGTGAGCCAAGGTTTGAATAACAACCGCAGATCCAATTGTTTGTCTTTGTACAAAGCGCCAACCAGCCATTGTAGGCTGAGTAAAGCACCATCAGGCTGGCGCCTTAATTGTTTTAACCAGTCCGCAATGTGCTGATCATTGCCACTAAACTGGCACCAAATCGGTGCCTCCAGTAATGGCGGTGCCGCAGCGACCCACAGCGCGAACTGCTCTGCCTGTGGGCTGAATAATTGCTGCAGCTGTTGCTGCAGTAACTGGCCAGCCGCGGCCACAGGTAATAAACCTTCCGCCTGAATTTGCTGTAGCTCTTGTTGCAAGCTTTGTCGCCAGTCTAATTGTC
This sequence comes from uncultured Rheinheimera sp., assembly GCA_964525695.1. Lineage (GTDB taxonomy): Bacteria > Pseudomonadota > Gammaproteobacteria > Enterobacterales > Alteromonadaceae > Pararheinheimera. The sequence goes on from CAZGHW010000008.1 coordinate 91,508, forward strand.
GGTGCAAGGCGGCTTGCAATTTTTGCTGCAACCTTTGCTGCAGTTGCCAGCGGGCCAGGCCGTCCAGTTCAAAACTTTCGGTCTGGGGTTGTTCCATCCGTTCGATATCCAGATCGACCTTTAAGCGCTGGCGGAAAAAGAACCGGACCGGATCTTTCAACCATTGCGCCAACCGTTCCAAATCCCAGGCCGGTACTTGTTCAGGCAGCGCCAGTGCTGTTGCCTTCTGCTCCGCACTGACAGCCGGCGATGCCGTGTATAAGGCACGCCATTCATGCTGGTAGCTCTGATATCTGCGATCAGCTTGCAGATAACGTCGGCTAAAAGGTTGCAACGGATGGTGCACCGTCAGGGCCGCCAACAGCGCTTCGCCTTGCAACACCTGCGCCGAGCCATCCGTGGCTGACTGGCGCAACCGCCACACCGCCGCCAGATGATCGCGCAGTTGCCCTACCAGCACAGAAGGTGCACGTTCACTGTTATCATGCACACTGTGGCCAAGCCAGCTGATCCGCAGCCGCTGCCGGGCTGATAGCAAAGCTTCCAGAAAGAGATATCTGTCGTCATCCCGTCTGGAGCGATCGCCGGGGCGGTATTGCTGCTGCATCAAATCAAAATCCAGCCTGGCCATTTGGCGCGGGAAATCACCATCATTCATCCCCAGCAGATGAATTTGCGCAAACGGAATGGCGCGCATCGGCATCAGGGTGGCAAAGTTAACCGCACCGGCTAAAAATCTTTGGGTCAGTCCTTGCCCGGCAAAAGGTTCCAGCCAACCATCAGCCACCACCGCCAGCTCCAGTGCAGTTTCCAGCCCGGCTTGCTGACATTGCAATAACCAGTCAGTCAGGGCTTGTTGTAACTGGCCAAACAAACTTTGTTCCTGCTGGCTTTGCGGCAGAAAAAAATCCGCCAACAATTGTTGTAACCACTGCTGCCAGGCCGCAGGGGTCCGACGCTCGGCGCTTTGCTGCCAGTAGCGGGTTAATGTATCCAGCAGCAGTGCCAGTTGCCCGGCCAGCGCCGCCGATAACCCTGCCACCTCAGCACAAGGCGCAATGCCCTGCCAGCTTTGTGCCGTTGCGCCCATGGCATAACCTAACAACATCCGTTGCAGACCATGCAGCCAGCTATTGTCGTGAAAATCTGCCGGTAAGCCCAGACTTTGCCGCTGGCTGGCATCAAGTCCCCAGCGGATCTGCGCCTGTTCAATCCAATGTTTGAGTAACAGGATATCCGCCTCTTGCAACGCAAAGCGCTGTTGTAACGCAGGCAATTGCAACAAATCCAGCACAGTGCTGACGCTAAAACGCTGCTGGCGTAAACTTAGCAACAATTGCAACGCTTGCAGCAACGGCTCCTGTTGTAATGCCGATTGATCGGCAATGGTAAACGGAATATAACGCGGGTCGTCTTTTGGGATCCGGCCAAACACGGCGCTGATCGCCGGCGCATATTGCTGAATATCCGGCACCATCACCATAATATCCGCTGGCGTTAAGCTGGCGTCAGCGGCAAACTGCGCCAACAAATCATCATGCAAAATCTCAATTTCCCGCATCGCACTGTGTGCCGTGGCAAAGCACAGACTGGCAGCCGATCCTTCCGTCAGTTCTGGCCATAAAGCGGCACTTTCGTGGCTGGGTCGTAACTGTAAAATATCCGCTTGCAACTGCGCCAGTAAATGGGTGGGCGCCAGCTCTGAGAACAAATCTATCCGTTCGCCGGCAAACAGTGCCAGGTGCTGTCTGGTCTGGTCAAACTCATCAAGCAGACGGATATAATCCCGGCCTTGCTTGCCCCAGGCCGCCAATAAAGGCTGGGCATGATTGGGCAACTGCTCAGCACTGAGCGCCGCTGGCATGCTCTGTTTGCGTTGCTGGCGTTGTTGCTGGGCTTTAAATAACTCTTTATCCGCGATGATATCGGCCCAGTAATGCTGACATGGATTGTGCACCGCCAGCAACACCTGGGTATAGGGGGCAATGGCGGCTAAAGCTTCCAGCACTTGCTGCGGCAAACTGGAAACACCAAACACGATGACCCGGCGCGGTAAGCCCGCCGGTCTGTGTTGCAAATCAAAGCTAGCTGCGGCCTTGAGAAAACTTTGATGTAAACTGGCACGACTAAACTGTCGCTCAATGACCGGTACATCGGCCAAAATGGCACGCCACAAGGCCGGTTGCCATAATTGCTCTGCTGCTAATGGGATACTCTGACCCTGAGGTTGTACTAAAACATCTTTGCCCTGACCCCAGGCTTGCAGCCAGTCAGCACGATAGACCTGATATTGGTCAAATAAATCGGCGAGTTTGAACGCCAGTTGTTGTAATTTGCCCTGGCTGTCATCGCCTTGCAAATAACTGGCAATTACGGCAAATTCATCCTGCAATGCCAGTTGCGGCAATAACCTGAATAAACGCCAGCGCAACTGCGACTTGTCAAACCCAGACTGCTCTGGGATCGCTTGCGCTGGCAGCATCAGCCGGTATAACTGCCAGATAAACCGGCCCGGCATCTGCAAACTTAGGCCACAGGCAATGCCAGCACCGCCTTGGGTAGCATCGGCCGGATCTGGATCCGCCGCCAACGCCAGTTTCAGCCACTGGGCAATACCGTTACTCTGCACCAGCACAGTTTCACTTTCCAGCACCGCCAGCGGATAGGCTTTGGTCCATTGCACCACTAAAGCCCGTAATTGTTCTGGTAAATTGGCATGCACCACTAAAAAGCCAGGCACTAATGGTGCAGCAGAGGATTTAAACACTAGGTGATTCCTTGAAATTGTTCGATGCTGCCGACAGGACCCCCACCGGAGCAGAAGGCGAGATTAGGTGCTCGCCACCTGATTACGACCCGCCGCTTTGGCTTGATACAAAGCATGATCGGCCCGGCTCATCACTTCCCGCACATCTTCTTGCCGTCCGGCTTGGGTGACCCCCAGGCTGACAGTCATACGAATGGCCGGATAAGCACTAAACTGCTGCGCCGCCACCACCTCTCTTAAGCGCTCGGCTATATCGATAGCCGCTTCCAGATGGGTTTGTGGCAACACTAATAAAAACTCTTCGCCACCGGTTCGCCCCAACCGGTCTGTGCCACGGGCTAAACTTTTCATCGCTTGCGCTGTTTGTTGCAATACCTGATCACCGGCATCATGGCCATAATTGTCATTACATTGTTTAAAAAAGTCGATATCAATCAGTACCATACACCAAGGCTGCAACGACACCTCACTGCGCTGACGCACTTGTTCGGCAAACCACAAAATACTTCGTCTGTTGGCAACCTGAGTCAGTTCATCGGTCATCGCCAACCGATGCAACTGCCGGTTGCGCTGAATTTGTGAAATAGCATAAAACAAGGCAATCAAGGCCAGCAAAATAAATAACCCAATGGCAATATATTGCCAGCGCTGCGCCGATTCCAGCGTTTGTACCTGTTGCAATGATAATTTATTTTCCAGTGTCAGTTGCTGATTTTTCTCGGCTTGTAATGCCGAATCAAACTGATATCTGAGCAAAGATTCACGCTGTTGCTTGGCTTGGTTGTTTAATTGCTCCTGCAATTTATTGGCCGCAGCCAACCGCTGATAAGCTTCGGCATAATCGCCAGCGCGCGCCCTAGCCGCAGACCAGGCCCGTTGTAACCACAATAAATAGCGCGGGCTGTTAATGGCTAATAACTCGGCTTCTGCTTGCAAAAACATCTGCTGTGCAGCGGCCGCCTGACCGGTCGCCGATAAAGCTTCGGCATAATACAAATAAAATAAGCCCTGATTCACCACTTGGGCACCACCAGGTTTTTGCGCCAATTGTGCCAGTTGCGGCAAGATTTGCGCCGCCAGTTCCACACTCTGGCTATAACGTTGTTCGAGGTTTGCCACCCAAATCAAATCAATATCAATGGCAGTAACAAAAGCCGTCTCACCAATTTGTTGATATAACTTTCGGACCCTCTCCAGCAATTGTTTGGCGTCGACCGTTTTGCCCTGTTCACCATAGACAAAGGCTTTTTGCTGCAATAAAAAACCAAGCCGGTAACTGTCACCAGGGGCAGTAAATTCGTTTTCACTCAGTTCTAAATATTCGATGGCTTTGTCGTATTCTCCCATCCGGCGAAAAGAGGTACCAATATTTTCTACCGTATAACCAATGCCATAGCGATGCGACAGCGTTTTGTAGAGCTGATGAGCTTCAAACAATGCCACCAACGAATCGGCATATTCGCCACGAAAGGAATGCATATCTGCTCTGGCCGATAAAGCCATCGCCAGGGTCAGTTTATCTTCGCTCTGTTTGGCCAGTGCAACCGCTTTGGCTAAATCGGCTTCCTGCTCGGCCAGTTGATTGCTGTTGCCATAATGACCGGCGCGGCATAGATAAAAATGACTCAGCGTGAGGGATTGCTGCTGCAGAGCAGCTTGGTGAATAAATTGATTGGCGAACTCGATGCCGGCTTTGGGATCATCCGGATAGTTGCTGCTGCATAATTCGCGTTGTAAGCGAAGTTCCCGCTGCGCATCGCCAGGTGGGAGATAACTTTGCAACTGCCGGCTAAACTGCTCGACTGCGGCGCGATCGATAAAGACCAATTCGCCCTGATCAAGTTGCCGGATTAAAGCATCAAAACGTTCCGCATCTGCGGCTTGCGACACGGCACTGAAAGTCAGAAAGCAGGCCGCAGCCAGCACAGGGAACTTAGAAACGAGCATCAGACGTAGCCTCGCCCACCAACCACAATTATTGGCACTGCTGCAAATATGTTGGCTGGCAGACTTGGCTGGCAAGGATCAGGCCTCCTGGCTCGTCGTTGGATAACCATCCGGATTTTGCTGCTGCCAGCGCCAGGAATCCTGCACCATATCCGCCAGGGTCCGACTGGCTTGCCAGCCAAGCAACGCTTTCGCTTTGGCCGGATCGGCATAACATTCTGCAATATCCCCCGGACGACGCGCCACAATCTGATAAGGCACTGCCACCTGATTGATCTCACTGAAGGCTTGCACCATCTGCAGCACGCTGTAACCCTGCCCTGTGCCTAAATTCACCGTCACTAATCCTGGTTGCTGCTGTAGATATTGTAAGGCTTTAACATGGCCATCCGCTAAATCCATCACATGGATATAATCACGAACCCCAGTACCATCCGCGGTTGGATAATCATTACCAAATACCGATAGCTGTGCCCTTTTGCCAACGGCAACCTGGCTGATGAACGGCATCAGATTATTCGGCGGACCATTAGGATCTTCGCCAATCATGCCACTTTCATGCGCTCCGACCGGATTAAAATAACGTAATATCGCGATACGCCAACTTGGATCCGACGCCTGTAAATCAGCCAGAATATATTCCAGCATCAATTTACTCTGGCCATAAGGATTGGTGGCAGAGCGCGGTGCATCTTCACGGATAGGCATTTGCCTGGCATCGCCATAGACAGTGGCAGAAGAGCTGAACACTAACTGCTTCACACCAAACTCGGCCATCACCTGGCATAAATTTACCGTACCGGCCACATTGTTATCGTAATAACGCAGCGGTTGTGCGGTCGATTCACCAACCGCTTTGAGGCCCGCAAAATGCACCACAGCACAAATGTCATATTGACTGAAGACTTGTCTCAACAAAGCCGCATCACGGATGTCACCTTCAATCAACGGCAGTGATTTGCCGCTGATCTGCTCAACACGTCGCACAGCTTCAGCTTGGGAATTGCAAAAATTATCCAGCGCCAGCACTTCAAACCCAGCTTCGAGCAGACAAATGGCGGTATGGCTGGCGATATAACCGGCACCACCTGTCAATAAAATTTTTGGCATGATTTTCCCTTAAGGCAATACTTTACGAAACGGCTTGACGGTACTGCGGGCATAAACACCAGCAGCCAGATAAGGATCCGCTTCCGCCCACAGCTGCGCCTCAGCCAAGGAGGCAAATTCAGCCACGACCAGGGAACCGGTAAAACCAGCCTCAGCCGGATCTTCGGCATCGATTGCTGGCAATGGACCTGCCAGTAACAGTCGATTTTCTGCTGCTAGTGATTGCAATCTTGCCAGGTGGGCTGGTCGGGTTAGTTTGCGTTGCGCCAAACTGTCCGCAACGTCTTCGGAGTAGATCATATAATACATAATAACTTCCTTCAGGCTTTAGGCGAAGATACCAGATAGTGTTGTTATTTTCCAATCAGGACATCAGCTTAGCAGGGAAACAGCTGCAGCAGCGTGACAAAGAGTCTGGGGATAGGCCACCAGCGGCGTCAGAGCCAAATGGCCACTGACGCAGGGGCGGACAGATCAGGCTGCAGCGCCCAGAGTGGCCTTGCGGTGGTTGTATAAATCGACCAATGTTTGCATCTGGCTGGCATCGTAAGGCACCAGATTGCTCAGGATCATGCGCTTTTCGCCAGTACCAATCACTTCGTCAGCCACTTTTAACGCAAACTCCAGTACCACATTGCCGCGTTTTCCATCCACTTGCAGGCTGGACGCCGTCAGTTGTAACGAAGGACAGCAATCGGTAAAACGGAAAAATTGCAGCGCCATGCTCTGATAAATCACCAGTGGCCGCTGCGGGTGGATCATCACCTGATGTTGTTCCATCAAGGGTTGCAAAATATGTGGAAAATTCTGCCCCGAAAAACGGACATAATCCTGGATCAATGCCCCGATAAACTGACAATTCTGCATCACTTCGCCACTTTGTGTCAGCGTCAGGTAACTTTTGTCCTGTTGATCGAGGATCTGTACCACCCCGCCCTCTGCCACACAGTGCAGCGGGACGTCAGCCCCGACCATGCCATTAAAAGTAATATTCAGTTGCTTGGACAAGCCATTTTTATGCAATAAATAAGCAAACAACAAGTCACCAGGCACACAAAACCTTTTACTGTCTTCATCGTGAATTGGATTAAAATCAGTTGCCACTACTTTGGCAAACTGACTGGCCTGCTGCCGGCTAAACCAAAACTGATCCGCCTGTTGCTGGACGTAATTCTGTAACAACATAAATACTCTCATCGTCAACTTGATTGCCAAAGTGTACATCAGGCCCGCGAATCCAATGGTTTTACCAGTCGATTTTCGGCCGCGCTGACAGCATAACAGCAGGCCTGCATAAAACAACTGTATATTTTCACAGTTTATGCTTGCTTTTTAAACGAAAGATGCATACTGTATAAGCATACACTGTATAAATAAACAGTTTCACTGTACGGAGCATGTTATGTTAATTCCTTCTTCGGTTGTACCTCAGCCTTTTATGACTGACTTCCATGCGGTAAACCGCACAGCGATGACCTCAAGTCAAAAGCTGTTGCCGTGCTGGCCAACTGAGCAACAACAGCAACTGGCGGCAATCTGTAGCCAAATCACGCATTGGCAACAAACACAAATGTCCAGCAGCGGCTGGTTATTGCTGATAGCACCGCCGTTAGCATTAACCAAAACCCTGCTGGCGCAATTGGGGATTGCCTGCCAGCGTATTTTGCTGATCCAGCACAAACAGATCTCGCACTTTGACAACCTCATGCGGGATGCTTTGACCTGTACAACCTGTAGTGCAGTGCTGAGTTTCTTACCGGCGGATCATCCGCAGTTAGCGGATTATCATTATCTGTCCGTTAAGTACGGCACTGATTTTTATAATCTGGCCAGTTCAGTTGGAATGACAACCCATTGATGTGAAATGTATTGAAAGCTGCACATGTTGCCTGGTCGCACAATGTTGCTGCAGATCACAGAGCTAATGATTTGCGGATAGCCAAGGCAGATCAGCAGATGATTGCAGGGTAATAACCACTATCACGATGACAAGAGACAATAAAATTGATTGGGTTCTACCAGCGATATCGTTAAAATCGCTGTTTTGCTAAAGCGGATGTGTTATGACAACTTGTTATTGTGGTTCTGAGCAGGCGTTTACGCACTGTTGTCAGCCGTTATTACTGGGTAAGCAGTACGCTATGACCGCAGAACAACTGATGCGCAGCAGATTCAGTGCCTATTGTACCCAACAAATTGACTATATTGCGCACACTTATCATGCTTCAAAAAGAAGTGCCGCAGCAACGGTGGAAATCAGAAGCTTCGCGCAAGCCGCTTATTTTCTGGATTTACACGTCCTTAGTTGCAGTGCTGTGACAGAGCTTAGCCGTGATGATCTGCAGCTTTCGAGTTGCCACAGCGCAGCAGAAACCATGCCAGAGTATCTGGCACACGACTTACCCGCTGACAGCAGTGCTGTCGCCACTGTCAGTTTTAGCGCCCGCTTTATTTTACAGGATAGACTGCAACAACTGACCGAGTTATCGCGTTTCGTCCTTTGTGGTGGGCGCTGGTTTTATCTTGATGGCCTGTTGAGTCCAACCGCTGTGCAGAAGATTAGCCGGAATGATGCCTGCCCTTGCGGTAGTGGCAAAAAATACAAAGTTTGTCAGCATCGATAAAGCGCATGGCCCTGCGCAGGTCAACGATAATCTTCCGTCTGTCTAACTGTTGGCGACACTGCCAACAAGTTTGCGACTGTACTGACTTGACGCGAGAGTCGCAGCGGACAGCTGCTGGTGAAGTTATCAAGCTTTAATTGCCATCACGCAGATAACTGCATACCTTGTAACACTTCATACAGTCCGGTCGCATCGGCAGTTGTTGGCTCGACCTGCAACCCCTGCAGACGGCGTAAACTGTGTGGTGACAGATTATCCAGCACTTCAGCCGATAATTTACGCGCGTCGTGTTTGACCACTGTTGGCGCTGGAGCCAACAAATGAAGTAACCGCCACTGTGCCAAGCCAGACTGCACAAAACCTTGCTGTTGCCTGTCAAGTACTGCCAGATCCTCGGTTTGCATAGCAAAATCCCTGGCTTTTGGCACTGCGAACTGCTGGTATAGATCGGCAGCAGCCAATACTGCAGGACTTTGGGGTGGATAAAAAGGTGCCATCTCCTCAGCCGCCGGAGATAACAAAGCCAACCAAAGGGCAAAATCAGCCCGGTGTTGATGCTGTAATGCCTGATTCAGTTGTGCTTGCAATTGCCATTCATTAATCAGTAACGACATTTTTTGCTTATTTTTGCTAACAATGCTGACTTTATCGGCAGTCAGTTGCTTTTCTTCAGATTATTTCTTTACAACAGCCAACTTTTTGGTAGTATGGCGGCCACGTGGAGGGGTTCCCGAGTGGCCAAAGGGATCAGACTGTAAATCTGCCGGCACTGCCTTCGAAGGTTCGAATCCTTCCCCCTCCACCATTTCGACTGCCACTGCTACTAAGCCGCAAATAATACCTTCTGAATCTATTTTCTGTTAGCTAAACTCAACCAACAATAATTTCATCGTCTTTCCTGTGCTGCGCTGTTGCCAGCAGAAAATGCTGCTGCAACCACTGCAACGCTGCCAGGGTTGCTTGCTTTAATCCAATTTGTTTTCCACACTTCGTCGATAACACAGATAACTGGTTGGCTGCATGAGTTCGTTAGTGGTAGCAGATTTAGCTGTGCTGGTCGTGGATGACCAGCGCCCATTTCAGGTGATGCTCAAAGGCATCTTAACCAGTCTTGGCTTGTTGCAGGTTCAGTTTGCCAACAGTGGCGAGCAAGCCATGAGCCGTTGTAATAAAACCGAATTTGATTTGCTGTTTGTGGATTACAATCTTGGCGCTGGCAAAAATGGCCGGCAATTACTGCAGGATCTTCGGGAGCGGCAGTTACTCAAACCCAGCAGTATTTTTATTATTGTCACCGGCGAAAATACTGTCACTATGGTGATGAGTGCGGTTGAACTTGAACCCGACGATTATCTGATCAAACCTTTTTCGCAAAGTCTGCTGAAAAATCGCTTATTGAAATTACAACAAAAAAAACAGGACCTCGCGGAGTTGTACCAGGCACTGTATGTGCAGGACAACGAATTGATTATCCAAAATTGTCAGCAACATATCAGGCAACAAGGCCGCTACGAACAGTTTTGCCGCCGGGTGTTGGCTGAGCGTTGGTTGCTGCTGCGACAAGATGAAGCACTGGAGCAATTATTAACAAACAGTCTGGCACAGCGCCGACCCAGCTGGGCGCTGTTGTTATTTGCCCGCTTCCGGTTACTGCAACAAAACTATGCAGCTTGCCAGCAACTCTGCCAAGAAGTGATTGAAACCAATCGGCTTTGCGCCCAAGCTTATGACATCCTGAGCCAATGTCAAGTAGCGCAACAACAAACCGAAGAAGCTTTTATCAGCGTACAACAGGCGCTGGCAATTGCCCCCTTTCATCTGCCACGACAATATTTGCTGATGGATGTAGCCAGACAAGCGGGCAGGATCGCCGACATGGTACAGGCAAGCAAACAAATTTTTGAACTGACCCGCCGCACCAACCAACAAGATGTCACGCATTTACTCAATTATATTCGTACCCTGCTTGATGCCATTGAACAAACTGAAGATCCCGGTAAGAGAAACCGGCTACAGCAAGAAACCATGTTGGCGTTGCACCGACATCAAAAGGACGAACAATTGCTCAAGGACCTGGATTTTAGCCGCTTCGAACAAATCTGCCTGGCCAGAATTGAAGCCATGGATGGTCGCTATCAGCAAATCAAAAAAATGCTCAGTCCGTTTCAGCAAGACATAGGGGCTGAGGATGCTGAACTGGTCGATTTAGTGATGTTGTTATTTCGGATCGGCGAATTTGAGCAAGCAGAAACGTTGTTAGCGCAGTTGCCGGAGCATGAAAAATCCGATCCGGTGCTCAGTCCGATGCTACGACAGCAACAGCATAAGTATCAGCAGTTGAGTGTGCAACTGACAGATCTGAATAAAAACGGCATTCAACTCTATCAGGAAGGCAAATACCAGGAAGCTATTACCGTGTTCGAACAGGCCTTACAACTGGCACCTTCAAATAGTGGTGCGACGCTGAATTTAATCCAGGCTTTGCTGCAAGTGCTAATCACCCAACAAAAAAACAAATCACTACTGTTATACCAACGCTGCCGGCAACTGTTTAAAGCGGTAGAACCCAGCATTTTGCCGCAGCAGCATCAACAAAGGTATGTTGAGCTACAGCAGCAGTACCAACAAATTCGACTTGAACTGAAACAGAGTAGTTAACTGCCTTGGCTTGTCGCTGGTGCCAGTGTAGCTAGTAATTCCTGATACAAGGCACTGGCACCAATACGGACCAACTCGGGCTGGGCCAGACGGTCAGTGAGGGTCTCATATAAATCACAAAGCTCCAGCGCTTGCGCGACTGTGCGGACGCCACCTGAAGCTTTAAAACCAACCGGCCGCCCTGCGGCAGCAATAACTGTCAGCATAATACGTGCGGCTTCCATGGTAATACCCACCGGCACTTTACCAGTGGATGACTTGACAAAGTCGGCCCCGCCTTCAATCACCAATTCGGTGGCTTTAATGATTTGTTGAGCGGTACTCAGCTCCCCCGACTCGATAATAATTTTCAAACAAGCCTGACCACTGGCTTGGCGGATATCATACAAGAAATTTTTCACCTGACCGCAATCCCCTGCCAGCAGCGCACGATATGGCAGGACGCAGTCAATCTCAGTCGCTCCCAGAGCCAGCGCTTGCTCTATCTCAACCACCACTTGATCCGCACTGGCTAAACCTGAGGGAAAATTCACCACTGTTGCCAGTTGCACTGCCACCTGGTGCTGCAATAAGGTGGCTTTGGTTTGGGTTAAAAACTGTGGATACACACAAAAAGCTGCTGGCAAAGCCTCAGCCTTGACATGCTGATTTAACCAGCCTTGCATCGTCGTCGTATCGTCGCTTTCATTGAGTCGGGTTAAATCAAGCAACTTTAATAATTGCTTTAATTTCAGTTGATTGGTCATGTTGTAAGGTCCTGATCACGCCTGTTGAATGGTAAGTTTGGCTCTGGCTATCGCCAACTTTTTATTTTATGGGCGGATTAAAGCAGAAATCCCGTACCGAAAGAAAGGTTTTTAGCGCTATTGCACGGAAAAATGCGTTGATTAAGCCGTTCAGAGGCCCAGGGCTGAGGGTGTCACTGCCGTCAGCTCCAGCTGATGCTGATGCGCACGTAACCACTGCTTGACCCGTAGATACTCCGGATAAAATTGCGCCACCAGTTGCCAAAATTGCGCTGAATGATTGAGATAACGTAAATGCGCCAGTTCATGCACCACCACATAATCGGCCACCCATGCTGGCGCCATGAGCAAACGCCAGTTAAAACTGACCTCGCCTTTGCCAGTACATAAACCCCACTTACGTTGCCAATCGCCAATACTGACTTTGGTCGCCTGCACTTGCATCTGTGCTTGCCAGTAGAGCACCCGCCCCTCAAACCATTGCTGTGCCTGCTGTTGATACCATTGTACGACCAATTGTTGCTGCCAGTTGGCCCTGTTGTCAGGTTTAACCCGGCGCGATAACTGCACCCACAATTGCTGGCCTTGCAGACTCACCGCATTGTGGCTGTCCAGCACAGTGATCAGCTGTAACTGAGTATCCAACCAAGGTAAACGCCGCTCAGCCAGGTACTGTGGGACTGGTTTAGGCTGACTCAAGACCAGATGCTGACGCACCCAATGCTGTTTTTCACAAATAAATTGTTCTATTGCTAACTGCGGCAATCCAACAGGTGCCAACACCCAAAGCTCACCCTGTTTGACCTGCAAGGCTAAGCTACAACGACGGGCAGAACGTTTCAGTTGGTAGGGTAATTGAGTCAACGGGCAAAGATAATGCAAAGCGATGAACACCGTATTTAATCAGCAAAACAGCCGCGGCGCAGCATAACGAGGATCTTGCGGTTCGACAAGTGGCGGCTTCGCAAGCGAGCGCAGTTAATGGTATGATGCTGTTTTTGGCACTGAGGCTACAGCTAAGTCATGAAAATAATTTCATTTAATATCAATGGTCTTCGTGCAAGACCCCACCAGCTTGCCGCGTTAATTGAGCAACATCAGCCCGATTTTGTCGGCCTGCAGGAAATTAAAGTCCATGATGACGAATTCCCGCTGGCAGAAGTGCAAAAACTAGGTTACCAAGTGTACTATTTTGGCCAGAAAGGCCATTACGGTGTCGCCATACTTAGTAAAACACCTGCAGATTCAATGCAATATGGTTTTCCAACTGATGAAGCCGACGCGCAGCGTCGGATGTTAATCGGCCGCTGGACTTTAGCCGATGGCCGCGCTTTTACCCTACTCAATGGTTATTTTCCACAAGGTGAAAGTCGTGATCATCCAGTGAAATTCCCGGCTAAACAGCGATTCTATGCCGACTTAATGACTTACTTGCAACAAAACCATCAGCCAGACGAATTATTGGCCGTGATCGGTGATATCAATATTTCGCCGTTGGAAGTAGACATTGGTATCGGTGAAGCCAACCGAAAACGTTGGTTAAAAGAGGGTAAATGTTCCTTCTTGCCCGAAGAACGGCTGATGCTGCAACAAGTGAAAGACTGGGGACTGATTGACACCTTTCGCGCGCTACACCCAGAGCGGACTGAACGCTACAGCTGGTTTGATTACCGCTCGAAAGGCTTTGATGATAACAGAGGACTGCGGATTGATGTGGTGATGGCTACTGCGCCATTGGCAGCTTGTTGTATTGAATCTGATGTGGATTATCAGTTACGGGCTATGGAGCGTCCATCGGATCACGCCCCGGTCTGGTCAACCTTTCAACTGTAATGATCCAGCGGCAGCCAAACAGCCCTGACGATGCAATGTGCTTGGTCAGGGACTGGCTCACAAATAATGCCGGATAAACGCTTTATCCAATTGGGTCACTGCCTGCTGCAGCAGGCTGGCCAAATCGGCATAACTTGGCTTGGCGGGTGGCTTGCCGACACTGACACCACTGCTACGTAATTTGTCAGCAATATCCAGATACCAGTTGAGCATCGCTGGCGGTAATGCTGAGCTTGCGCGCCGTCCCAGCCAATACCAGCCCTGGAAGGGCAATAACAACAAGAATAACGCTGATGCCAATGCCTGCGCCAGATAATCCTGCCCCAGCCAGTTCAATTGCACCAATAATGACAACACACTCAGCCCAGGCAACACCTGCTGACCAAACCGTGTCAGTCGGATGATCTGATTTTCCGGAAATATACTGTTTAATTCATTGACCAAAGGCCAGGCTTTGCTGTACTTCACCCCTGCCTGTAAGGTCGTGATCAGATCCTGCTGCATAATGCCTCCACCACAACTCAGAGATAACTTACCTTAGCATAAATCGCAGCACAGCAAGGACAGCTGACTGAGTTTATCTGGTTACGCCCTTGCACAGCTGACTGTGTCATAGGGTCAAAATTGCAGCAATGTTACATTTTTAACGGCTAAAAATGCATTTTATTGCAACTGCCAATCAATAAAATAAGGTTTCAGGAGCGATATTTTATCATATTTTATGTTTTCGCAGCTCTTAAACTAATTTTCACTTGAGTGAAATATAACAAAAAATATGCCATCAAATAAAATCCATAAAATTCAATGAACTAATGATTATAAACAGAGAAATACACAAAGTTGTCCACAGATTCTGTGGACAACTTTTTCCGTTAAAAATGCGACCATCCCGCGATTGATGTCAAAAATAACAGTAACAAATAGCCACTTGGATATAAAAATGCAATGAAACATTGATTTTCAGTTATTTTACTTTCGAATTGTTCATTTATCGGCAAACTGAAAAGCAAAACCAGCCAAGACTGTTGACCAAAAAATCTGCCAAGATAAATTTGCTAGCCGCCCAAGCGAATTATTCGGTACTATTTAGCCTTGGATGGGTGGATGAGAACAAGACATGCAGCTCCCTTTTGGCAATCTGCACCTGGTCAACGCGCTACCGCAGTTGTCTGGCTTGCATATTCGCAGTCCGGCCAGTGGTGTGGTTCAGCCGTTGCTCCAGAGTCCGCAGCCCGCAGCTGCTGCCGGTTTTTATGGGGCTGGCCTTTGTTTGCAACTACAAGGCAATCAGTTACTGGCTCCCTTTGATGGCAACTGGCAACAACGGGATCATTGTGGTCAGCAACTATGGTTACAACATCAGAATGGTTTGCAACTACTGATACAATTTCCAACACAATGCGCCGATCATCACGGTATCGGTTTTGACTGGCAGCTACCAGCGCAGAGCCGGGTCAAAGCCGGTCAGTTATTACTAAACTTTGACTGCGCTCTGATGACCCAGTGGTGTAAACCCCTACTGTTGACCGTCACGCTGCCACAACAGGACAAATTTAGTCGGATCTGGAGTAGGCCGGTGTATCATCAGGCTGGCACTGATACGTTATTTTTTATTGAGGTTAAACCTGTTTCTTAAACAGCTATTAAACGGATCCATGCTATGACCATCAAGATGTACGGCATCAAAAATTGTGACACCATTAAGAAAGCCCGCGCTTTTCTGAGCGAGCAACAGCTCGATTTTATATTTCATGATTACCGGCAGGATGGCTTGAGCGAGGCGTTGTTAAGTGCCGCGGCAGCGCAACTCGGCTGGCAGTCCCTGCTCAACAGCCGCGGTACCACCTGGCGTGGTTTATCTGAGCAAGACAAAGCCGATTTGGACGCGACAAAAGCATTGCAATTGATGCTGACTCATCCAGCCTTAATTAAAAGGCCATTGCTGGAAATTAACGGCACTTTTCATCTGGGATTTAACCAGCAACAATACCAACAAATAATTCAGAGTCTGTGATGAAACAAACTATAGATGAAAGTCCGGTGGTCGAACTGACCCGGCAACTGATTTCCCGTCCTTCCGTCACTCCGCTGGATGAAGGCTGTCAGCAACTAATGGCTGACCGGCTGGCTGCGCTTGGATTTGTCATTGAATCGATGTTTTTTGAAGACACCCTGAATCTGTGGGCGCGCCGTGGCCAGGGTAAACCCTTGTTTTGTTTTGCCGGTCATACCGATGTGGTCCCCACCGGACCGTTGGAGCAATGGCAGACGCCACCATTTGAACCGACCATTATTGACGGCATGATGTATGGCCGCGGTACCGCCGATATGAAAGGCAGCCTGGCTGCGATGATTGTGGCAACGGAACGTTTTCTGGCAAAAAATCCGACACTCACTGGTGATATCGCCTTTTTAATTACCAGTGATGAAGAAGGCCCTTTTATTAACGGCACCAAAAGAGTGATTGAAGTACTGGAAGCCAGACAGGAGAAAATCAGCTGGTGTCTGGTCGGGGAACCCTCGAGTACTCAAATGGTTGGCGACGTGATTAAAAATGGCCGCCGCGGCTCACTGACCGGTTATTTGACCATCAAAGGGGTGCAAGGCCACGTGGCTTACCCACATCTGGTGGTGAATCCGATCCACCGCGCTGCACCGGCGCTGGCGGCACTGAGTCAGGAAGTCTGGGATCAGGGCAATGCATTTTTTCCAGCCACTAGTTTTCAGATCTCGAATATTCATGCCGGTACCGGTGCCACCAATGTAGTGCCTGGTGAACTGACACTGACCTTTAACTTCCGTTACAGCACCGAAGTTACTCACCAGCAGTTACAACAACGGGTGCTGGATTTGTTAGATGCCCATCAACTGGATTATCAGTTAGAGTGGGTGCTCAATGGTCTACCATTTTTGACCGATTCCGGTTCGCTGGTGGCGGCCGCGGTGAATGCTGTGCAACAAGTTCAGGGCTTTACACCAGCGCTGGAGACGTCCGGTGGCACTTCCGATGGTCGTTTCATTGCCCCGACAGGAGCTCAAGTCCTCGAGTTGGGGCCATGCAACGGCACTATTCATAAAATCAACGAGTGTGTGCGAGTGCAGGATTTGGAATTACTGACCGATATGTACGAAGCCATTTTACAGGAGATGCTGACCTGATGTCGTTGCCACTGCTGCTCACTGGCCGACAAGCCCCTGTGTTACAACAGGTTGGTGCTTTGCAGTTGGAAAAAACCACGGCGGCGGCTTTTTACCGGATGCAACAAGCCGCCAGACAGGATGGACTGGAACTACAATTGGTGTCCGGTTATCGTAATTTTGACCGTCAAGCCGCGATCTGGCAGGCCAAGCTGAATGGTCAAAGGCCAGTTTATGATGCACAACAACAACGGGTTGATCTCACCCTGTTGCAGGGGTTTGCCAAACTGGAAGCCGTGTTGCTCTATTCGGCACTGCCTGGAGCAAGCCGGCATCACTGGGGCACTGATCTGGATATTTACGACAGCGCCGCCGTCAAAGCAGATTATCAAGTCCAACTACTGGCCACTGAATATCAGCAAGATGGACCTTTTTATCGATTAAGCCAATGGCTGGCGCAACATGCTGCCAGTTTTGGCTTTTTTCTCCCCTACCGCCACTATCTGGGTGGCGTTGCCGCCGAACCATGGCATTTAAGTTACCAACCCTTGGCGGCGGATTATCAACAACAATTCAACTTAGCGATGCTGCACGATGCTATTGTGGCGAGCGATCTGGCGGAACAAAGTTTAATCCTGCGCCATCTGGAACAGATTTTTCAGCGTTATGTCAGTACTATTTGTCAGGAGGCGTGATGACGCTCAATTTTATTCTGGTGTTATTATTGGTGATTGGCCTGATCGTTGCGAATCTGGCTTTATTAAAATATGGCAGTAAACCGCTGCCCAAAAAGAAAGCTCAGCCGACCAGCCCTGACAACAATGCAGCACGAACAGCCCAATCTCAGGCGGCTGCCAGCACTGCACTGCCATTCAGCCAGGTCAGTACCAGCAAGCCTGCAATACAAGAGGAGAAACCGCTTGCAGAGCTGTCGAACCCGGACTCCGTCGACAGTCCGGGCGATCCACAAAACTAGCTTGTGAGTCGAACCGACGCGGCGCTCTTGTTACTCATTGTTGTCGCTTTTGCGATCAAAGCTGGAATAACCACGAATGAATTTTTGCAATTGATCGCGCAAATTCGGCGGTGTGCCTTTGATCACCAACACATCCCGTTCAGCGTCATATTGGATCCTGTCGCCCAATAATTTTTGCTCAAAACTCAGACTTAAACCGGCGCCTGCCCCGGCAAATTTCACCAAAGTTTTTAGCTCTTTCACATCAACCGGAAATTGCTCCGCCACCGGCAGCTCGCGCTCGGCACAATAACGGGCAAAAGCATTGTCATCGGAACTATCGACCGTGGCAGAAAGCTCGGCCAGACGCACATCCTGGCCCTGCTTGGCCCTTTCCTCACAATACTGATACACCTGTTTGCGCACATCATGTTTTTCTGCCGCATCATAGTCGCCTTCAGCCAGGTATTCTTCTACTGATGCCAACACCACTTTACTGCTGAGTTTTGGGTCAACGCCTTCTTCACAACCGAGAAAATCAAGGAAAAAATCTGCTACTTTGCGACCTGCCCGGCCCCGGATAAAGCTGATATATTTACCTTGTTCACTGGCCAATTGGTATTCAGTCAAATCAATCCTGGCCGCCAGCTGCATTCTGGCAATGTCCAAATGTTTGGCACTGGCTAATTGCAAGTCAGCGGTGACAGAAAAATGCTCTTTGCTGCCAAGCAAGGCAATCAACAAATAGTCATTTGCCAGATAGCGATAATGACACAGCATAAAATAACCGGTTTCCGCGATTTGATGCTTGGTCAGTTCGACCACCAGCTGCCCAGTGGCCAGCTCTGCCAGACTAACAAAACTGCGTTCCTGTGCTTTCCAGTCCGCCATTGCCTGGCAAAAGTCAGCCGATTTGGCGGCACTGAAGGCGGCATAACCTTTGGCAGGTTTGCCATTATAAGCCAGATGTAATTGTTCAATCAGTTCGGCAACCTGCGCACTGACAGGCACCAGTTCTTGCCGGAAATGGGCCGTTAATTGAGCAGATTCATTCGCTTCGATAAAGTTTATCGCCAGCAGATGCACGTCGACAGACATAAATTTTCCTGTTTAAATGGATTTCTGTTAGTATTCTACCTGTTTCATTCAGCTAATTTCAGAGTAATTCATGCCGATCCAATCCAAGTATTCCAACAAACAAATTGAAACTATCGTCAACACTTTGTTGGAAACGCTTCGCCAGCAACAGGCCACCACTGAACTGAGCCTGATGTGTTTAGGCAATACCATTAGTCATATTATCAAAACCAATGTGCCTGCAGCACAGCAGCAAGATGTGGCCCGGCATTTCAGCCAGGCATTGCAGGACGCCGTTAACAGCAAGGCACGTTGATCCCAGATGGTGCTCGAGCAAAATCTATCCCTTGTCAATAAGATTGACCGGCTGTTACGCTGGGGCCATTGGTATACCTTCTTTAATATTCTGTTGGCGCTGCTGATCACCGGCAGCTATTTTCTGGCAGATCCACTGCCCCACAGTGTCGTTGGTTGGTTGTATCTGCTGTTAAACTGGCTGGGCCACACCGCCTTTTTATGTTTTTTGTTTTTTATTCTGACTATTTTTCCAGTCAGTCTGATTTTCCCCTATCAACGCCATGTCCGGGGTATTGCCGCTGTCTTAGCCACGGCTGGCATGGTCGCACTGATTTTTGATGCATACGTCTACCATAGCCTGGGCTATCACGCTGGCAGCGCATCTTATGAACAAACTATTGAGTTGTTACGCCAACAAGTGGTCACCAATCTGCGTAACTTTATTCTGATCACCGCTGCAGTCGCCGCCTTGTTGCTGATGATCCAACTGACTATCAGTAACTATTGCTGGAAAAAAATTGCCCGCTTGAGTTATTCCGGTCTTGGTAAACCGGCACTGACGCTGTTGCTGGGCTGTTTTGTCTGCAGTCATTTGATGCATATCTGGGGTGATGCCCGCAAAATAGCTGACATTACCCGGCAAGACAATGTGCTACCTCTGACTTATCCGGCAACTGCCCGTACCATGCTGACGCGCTATAACCTGATGGATAATAGTGGGCGTGCTGAACTCAAAGGCAGCAACTGGTTATCACTGGCAGAACATCCGGAGCAGGTTCAGTTGCACTGTGAGCAAAGCGTCAGCACTGGGCCAATTCAGCTGTGGGTAGTCCCTACCGAGCAACCAGTGCCGGCTGCTGAATTAAAAACGCTTGGCTTCCGTACCCTGCCACAACATATGGCTCCTACCGAGGCGTCCACTGCCTGGCAAAATTTTTGGTACGCGCGTTTTAGCAGTGAACAGCCAGTTGTGCAAAGGCCGCAATGGTTGCAGCAGTTACCTGCTGGCACTTTGAGTCTGCAAGCCAGCCTGGCTTGGCAACAACGTTTTCCTGAGCTCAGAGCCTTGCAGGTGGACCCAGGCCACAGCAAGTTGCGCTTTGCATTCGTCGATGATGTGCAAAGCGCTGTCGCTGACATCGCCAAAGCGCAGCCGGATAGTATCCAACTGCTGCTGCCGTTAACTGCGCTGCAGAACAAGTTTGCGCTGGGTAAAGTCAGTCTTTGGTATCGCTGGGATGCTTTACACAGTCGTAAACTGGATGAAGTCACCCAACAGTTGGATCTGTTACCAACCCTACTGACAGCGCTGGGCTGTGTCAATCAACAACCCTGGCACGGAGATGATCTACTGCAACAGCGTCAACAGACCAAGTTGAATATTGTGACCAATCAACTTTATATGTTTCGCAAAGACAAGATGCAAATTATCGATCAGGATGGCGAATATAGTGTCTGGTCGGCAGGCTCCGGCGTCAGACTAGAGCAAAAACTGGATGTGCCATTACTGACCGATGCATTAAAACGGTTGCCTGCCAGCAAAACCACGCTGCCGCAATGACCAGCAGCAACTGACAGCTTGCAGCGCTCGCTGTTAGCTGCTGCGGATGGCGTTACTGTAACTGGGAGGGAGTCTTGTGGATCCGATTTCTTTTGCCCTGCAATTCCAGCTCTGCCAGATGAAATAAATTGGTGTACACAATGGCAGGCGCTGGCTCAGCAAATTTCTCCCGATAGGCAATCGCAGCCTGTGCAATCAACTGAGCCGCGAGCCGGTCATACTGGCTGTCGCCATCATAGGATAAAGGTTCATCCAAAGTCGCTAGCCCAACTTCTTGTTGCCGCCGCATAAACCAATTTAATAAAAACTCATACTGTTTGGCATCCAAAAACTGCCGGCAATCCATACTCATTCAGGTTTCTCCAAGCGGGTGATACAGAACACATGGCTTAACCATACGGCAAAAACGAATTTCTGGTGCATGCTACTGCCATTTTTTTCCCGCCATGCCGGTTGCGCCGCATTCCTAAGCAATTTTATCGATGCAAGATAGCAAATTAATCCATTGGCAACCGTAAATAACAATCACTATCATTGACTGCATTACAGCGCGCGCTTTCAGCGCAGGAGGATCAAGATGTTAAAAACCAGCAGCTTTGCCCTGATGCACTTTTCTATCGCATTTGGCGTGACCTATCTACTCACTGGCGATTTGATGGTTGGCGGTCTGGTGGCGGTGATTGAGCCTGCCATTAACACTGTTGGTTATGTCTTCCATGAAAAAATCTGGCAGCGACTGCAACACAACCGCAGCAGCGGACAAATGGCCATCAGCGCTGAGAGCTGACGGCTTTGCCGATTTTAGCGCTATTTTGCCAAGGCTGAATATCACTGCAGGATAAAAAGGTTTACACTAGCGCCCTTTTATCTCTTTGGCAGTAAGCCACAGGCAGGACAAAGCGGTTATGGCGCTCAAAGCAACCATTTACAAAGCAGAACTGGCGATTGCCGATATGACGCGGCATTATTATCAGACCCACAACCTGACTCTGGCGCAACATCCCTCAGAAACCCTGGAAAGGATGATGTTGCGACTGGTAGCCTTTGCTTTATGCGCCGATGAGCGACTGCAATTTGGCAAAGGCATTTCTGAAGATAGCGAACCGGATCTGTGGCAACACAACTTAACCGGGGACATTGAATTATGGATCGAACTGGGTTTGCCAGAAGATAAGCTGATCCGTCGTGCCAGCCATCGCGCCCGGCAAGCAATGATTTTGGCTTATGGCGGTACTATCGTCGATAAATGGTGGCTGAATCAGCAAAAAATTGCCAGAGAACTGGATAATCTGACCGTGGTCGCCATCAAAGCAGAAGAATCGCAAGCGCTGACCAGTCTCTGCCAGCGCACCATGCAGCTACAATGTACCATTCAGGAAGGTCAACTGTGGTTTGCTGATCACGAGCGTTCAGTGGTGATCAACCCTGTGCTGTTAAAAACTGCCAGCCCGCTGCTATTTAATCTGGAGTAACTATGTACTTAGGCCAACTTAATACACTCACTATCAAGAAAAAAGTCGAATTTGGGGTTTATCTGGATGGCCGCAGCTGGGGCGATATTCTGTTACCGCGCCGTTATGTGCCAAAGGATGCCGAAATTGGCGATGATGTGGTGGTGTTTTTATATCTTGATTCAGAAGATCAACTGATCGCCACCACGGAAAAACCTTTAGTGATGGTTGGTCAAGTGGCCCAACTGAAAGTAGTCGCGACCACCAAAGTTGGCGCATTTTTAAACTGGGGTCTGAAAAAAGATCTACTGGTACCTTTTTCTGAGCAAAATGTGCCAATGCAACAGGATTACAGTTACCTGGTGTATTGTTATGTTGATCGCAGTAACCGCATTGTGGCGTCCAGTAAATTGGATAAGTTTATCGGTAAGACCATACCGTCTTATCAGCGCGGTGATGAAGTGACTATTCTGGTAGCAGAACCGACAGAACTTGGTTACAAAGCGGTCGTAGACGGTCAGCATTGGGGTGTGTTGTATAAAGATCAGGTGTTTAAACCGCTGCGTCGCGGTTATCACTGCAAAGCTTATATCAATAAAGTGCGGGATGATGGCAAAATTGATTTGTTGCTGGAAAAACCCGGCTATCAAAAAACCCTGTCAGTTGCCGAGCAAATTTTGCAAAAACTACAGAGCAATCAAGGCAGTTTACCGCTGTCCGATAAAAGCGAACCGGAAGCAATTTATGCCGCTTTTGGCATCAGCAAAAAAGTGTTTAAACAAGCCATTGGCGGTTTACTCAAGGACGGCAAAATTGATATTGAACCCAGCCGGATTGTGTTGAAATAACCGCCATCTGATCAGCCCAGCACATAGCATTGATCGGCGCGCCGCCATGTGGCGCTATTCTGCTCAATGCTAAGCGCGCAGCAAAAACTGCCGACACAGATCATCTTAACCACGCCGCCGCTTCTTTGGCTGGCACAGGCCGGGAGAACCAATAGCCCTGCCCGGCATCACAGCCTAAATCAGACAGTAACTTGCGCTGCAGACTGGTTTCAATACCTTCGGCAATCACTTGCAGCCCCAGCGTTTTTGCCAGCGTAATAATGGTATTCACCACTGGATTTTCCTGAATTCTGGGTCGAATACCGGCAATAAAAGAACGGTCAATTTTCAGTACATCCAGTTTAAATTCATGTAAATAACTTAAACTGGAATAGCCGGTACCAAAGTCATCCAGCAGCACTTTAACACCCGCAGAGCGCAGACTGTTGATACTGAGCCGGGCTTGGGCGATATTATCAATCAGCGCCATTTCGGTAATTTCGATCGCTAAATAGCCAGCAGGCACTCCGGCCGTGGCAAGTTGCTGTAACAAACGATTGGCAAAATCAGCATCGGAAAAACTACGGCCAGAAATGTTGATACTGATATAAAAAGCTTGTGAAAAACTATGCCGCCACAAACTCAACTGTGTGATGGCCTGTTGCGATACATAATCATCCAGTTGACTATGTAAGCCAAGCGCTTCCGCCTGGGGAATAAACTCCTGCGGCCCGACCAAGCCACGCTCCGGATGTTGCCAGCGTACCAACGCTTCAAAGCCCTGGGTGACCTCACTGGCTAAATCGATAATAGGCTGAAAATATAGAATAAACTGCTGTTGTGCTAAAGCAGTTTTGATTTCCTGCTCCAGTTGAAAATGTTGGGTGGTCGCGAGATCCATTTCTTCGGAGAAACTACGCCAGATGCCGCGCCCATCTTGCTTGGCCTGGTACATGGCAATATCAGCACGGCGGATCAGTTCATCGGTATCATGAAAGTTGCTGTTTACATCCGCCAAGGCAATACCAATACTGGCAGAGGTACTGAGTTGATGTTGATGCAACCGAAAAGGTTGCTCTAAAGCTTTACCAATCCGTTCTGCCACTTCCACCACATCATGGAGACTCTGGGCATCTTCTAATAAAATGGCAAACTCGTCCCCACCCAGCCGCGCCAGCGTATCAACCTGACGTAGACAGCTCTTCAACAACTGCGACACAGTCACCAGAAATTTATCACCGACCTGGTGGCCCAAGGTGTCATTGACCATTTTAAAACGGTCCAAGTCCAGATACATCACAGCGACGACTTTATCGGGAAAGCGCTGCCGCCGTTTAAAGGCATGTTGCACCCGATTTAAAAACAACACCCGATTAGGTAAATTGGTCAGCGCATCATGCAGTGCCTGATGAATAAGCCGTTGCTGGGCAAATGCCCGCTCTAAAGCACTGGAAATATGTTGCGAGACAAAAGTCAGCAGCTCTAAATCTTTTTGGGCATAACCAACGCCCGGATCATAACTTTGCACCACCACCACACCCCGCACCTGCTCACCAGAGCGAAATGGCACCCCCAACCAGCATTGGGGGGCTGAGCCATAAGCAATCACGGTCTGATCCGCAGTTAATTGCGCCAAGCGCTCGGTATCCGCCAACAGGGGTTGTTCATTACGAAACACATAACCGGTCAGGCTGTGGGACAGAATTTCTTTTGGGTAAATGGCGTCCGGTGTAATGTGCTCGGTGGTATCAATAAAGTAGGGAAACTGCAGCACTTCCTGCTGTGGATCAAATAATGCGATGTAAAAATTTGGCGCATAAATCAGCGAATTGACACTTTGATGGATCTGCTGATAAAAGGCTTGTGGCTGATCGGCATCGTAACTGAGCGAAGCAATATCATATAAGGCTTTTTGCACTAACTCGGCGTATTCCAGTTGCTGTACTGATTGCTCCAGCCGGGCTAAGTCACTGAGTTTACGCAGTCTGCTGCTTAAAATGCTGGCAACATGCTGTAAAATTTGTAGGTGCGTGTCGTCAAAAAAACGGGCTTCCCACTGTTCACAGTCAATCACCGCCAATAACTCACCTTGGTCCAGTACAGGCACTGCCAGTTCTGACAAACGCTCGCTGACATCTAATAGATAATCGGGTGATTGCCGGGTGTCGGCCACCAACACAGCCTGGCGGCTGGCGGCACATTGCCCTACGATGCCCTGACCAAAGTGCAGACTGGCGATGCCTTCCGTCGCTGGCAAATCACGCGAGCCTACCGCTGCCACTCTGGTAAGCGTCTGTTGCTGCTGATCGGCCAGAAAAATCGCACAATCCTCAAAGCCTAAACCAGCCGCCACCTGATGAGCCACAAAAGCAAAAATTTGCTTCGGTTCAGTTAATTCGTTTAACTGCAAGGCCAGTCTATTGATCAGGTGCAGCACAGATATTTGTTGCTGCAGTTGCAGATTTTGCTGTAATAACTCGAGCCGCTGCGCCATTAATTGCTGATTTTGCTGTTGCAGCAGCACTGTTGCTTCGGACTGAGTTTGCACCAAAGATTGAGGAGTTGGTTCTGCTGAATTGCTCATCTGACTGAAAGATTTGTCTGTTTTGTCAGATGGTATAACACAAATTATGCATTGAGGTAAATGAGTTGTGTAAACAGGTACTGTTTGCCAGACAATACCTGAGATTTTGTACAAAAAATATCGTTAAACCGGCTGACGATGTAACGGCTTGGTCAACACCAAATGCACAGCGCTGGTGGCACGCTCTAAAAAACCACCTTCACAATAACACAGATAGAAATGCCATAATCGAACAAAGCGGTCATCATAACCCAGTTGATGCACTGCATCGCGCGCGGCCATAAAATTGGAACACCAGTCTGCCAGAGTTCGGGCATAATCCAGGCCAATATCCTGTACTTGCCGGATCACCAAATCAGTGTGCTGCGCCACCGCAGTCGACATTTTCACCATCGAGGGTAAACAACCACCAGGAAAGACAAATTTCTTAATGAAATCAACTTCTTTGCGGTAAAACTCATAACGTTGATCAGCGATGGTAATCGCCTGCAATACCATCAGACCATCCGCTTTGAGCAGGGATGAACACTTGGCAAAATAGCTGTCCAGATATTCATGGCCCACGGCTTCAATCATTTCGACCGAGACCAGCTTGTCATATAAACCGGTCAACTCACGATAATCCTGAAACAACAGCGTGATTTGTCCGGTTAAGCCGGCGGCACGGATCTGCTCGGCGGCATAATCATGTTGCTCGCGTGAAATAGTGGTGGTCGTGACCTGGCAACCATAGTTACGGGCAGCAAAAATGGCTAAACTGCCCCAGCCGGTGCCTATTTCGATTAAATGATCGGTTGGTTTAAGCTGCAGTCGGTCACAAATCAACTTCAGTTTATGTTGCTGCGCTTGTTCCAACGTGCTGTCTTGCGTTGGGTACACTGCGCTGGAATACATCATACTTTGGTCCAGAAATAGCTGATACATGCTATTGCCCAAATCATAGTGGGCAGAAATATTTTTCTTCGAACCGGATAAAGTGTTGCGGTTACGCCAATTCAGTAATTTTAACGCCGGTTTGCTCAGCCTGGCCCAGCCCGACTCCAATGCATCCAGCAACTGGCTATTACGGGCAAAAATTTGTACTAACTTGGTTAAATTATCACAGCGCCAATGACCCTCAATATATGATTCACCAGCGCCGACAGAACCACCGAGTACCAGCTTTTGATAAAAAGCGGCATCGACCACCGTCAAAGTGACGCGCAAGTCGGCTTTGCTGTCACCTAAAATTTGTTTATCGTGATCTTCCACCAGCTCGATACTACCACCGGTAAGCTGAGCTAAATAATGCAACATCAGGTTGCGGCAAGTTTTATCCAGCAAACCGAGATTGGCCAGCACCGAATGCTGGGTGAGCGATAATGTCATAAAACAGAGTCCTTTGGCGGCTTATGGCCATACACCGGAAGTCCTTTAAACAGTAACTTCAATGCATGCCAATATATTCGGATAACCACTTGTACGTTTTGCCATGGTGTCCGGATCAATTGTTGTTGCAGCGAGCGGGCATCCAGTGACTGGCGATGCAAAGAAAACCAGGCACTGAATACTTTTTCACCTTGGCGCCAGTTGCTGATACTGAGCTTAAAGTCGGCAGCAGGCGCACTAATCTGCCACTGATAATGCATATCCAACGGGTTAAATGGCGACACATGAAAATTTTTTGCCTGGATAAATTCAGTATCGCCACTGGCAGCCAAAGGCACCAAATAATAGTGCCGCTCATTCCAAGGCGTATTACTCACTTCCGCTAATTGCCAGCATGGCGCGCCGTCTGAGTCAAAAGCATAATATAACGTCAAGGGACTAAAAAACACGCCAAAGTTAGCCAGTGGCGTCAACATAAATACTTGCAAATCAGCCGATACTATCGCCCCCAGGCTAGCCGCTTTGGCCAGCACTGCCTGACGTAAATCCGCTGCACCGGCCAGATAATCGGCACGGCGAAAACTCCAGGCAGCAAATTTCTCCAGCTTTAACCAAGGCCCATACTGATCCAATTCAGCCAATCTGGCTAAATCCAGCCAGAAATAACTGACTGGATAAGCAAAACCATGCCGTTTAGGCAGATAACGCTGGTGCCCGACTTCGCCCTGATACCAGCCATGTCCAGGTTGCATCAGAAGTCCACTCCAAGTTGACGCGCGACATCCACCGCACTGCGTACACCATCTTCGTGAAAACCGTTATACCAATAAGCGCCACAATAAAAGCTGCGATTGAGACCATTAATCTCAGGCCGACGTTGCTGTGCTTGTAAAGTACAGTGGTTGTAAACCGGGTGCGCATACTGGAATTGACGTAAAATGCTGCTCGGGCGTAAATTTGCCGTGTCATTGAGCGTCACCACAAAGGTATGCTCGGCTTGGATGCCTTGCAGAATATTCATATTGTAACTCAAGGTCGCTCTACTACTGGCACTGTCACCGAGTTGGTAATTCCAGGACGCCCAGGCCGCTTTGCGTTTTGGTAAAATACTGCTGTCAGTGTGTAGCACCACATCATTGAGTTGATAAGCAATTCCGCCCAGCACCTGCTGCTCCGCCAAAGTAGCGTCCGCTAATAAAGCCAGTGCTTGATCACTATGGCAGGCAAACACCACTTGGTCAAAACGTTCCAGCCGACCATCCGGCAATTCCAGCTCGACATAATCGGCATAACGTCGTACTGCTTTGATGGGTGCATTGAGGTGGATGCCCTCATCACCACACTGCTCTAGCATGGCTTGGACATAACGACGCGAGCCGCCTTTGATCACCGCCCACTGTGGCCGGTCACTGATATTGAGCAAACCGTGATTTTTAAAAAACTGCAAAAAAAACCGCAGCGGGAAATCAGGCATATCGGTCAAACCAGCCGACCATATAGCCGCCCCCATTGGCAACAGATAATGATTTCGCAGTTCCAGCCCAAAGCCATGTTTGTGTAAGAAATCATCCATTTTTAGGTCTAAATCGGTATGCTGCTCTGCCAGTAAGCGCTTGGCTAATTTATTAAAACGCACAATATCTAACAGCATCCGCCAAAATGAAGGCCTCAACAGATTTCGCTTTTGGGCAAATAAAGTCGCCAACGTATTACCGTTATATTCCAGGTCAACACTAGTTTTTTTCACTGAAAAACTCATTTCAGTCGGCTGAAAAGGCACATTTAACTCAGCGAGGAATTTGTGGAATAACGGGTAGGTCCAGTTATTAAACACAATAAAACCAGTATCAATGGCGTAATTTTTGCCATCAACACTAACATCCACAGTGGCGGTATGACCGCCCAGATAATCATTGGCCTCGAATAATTCCACCTGGTGCTGCTGACGTAATAAATACCAACTCATCATGCCGGCGATGCCGCCACCAATTACTGCAATCCGCATCAAATTCCCCTAAGCCTGCGCCATTTTTTGTTTAATTTTACCGGTCAGCCATGCCACCACCGGCACATGCTGATAGACCATTTGGGTTAAATCGTAATAATCCCGGTGATAAATAATCCGCCCATCCTGATGCCAGTGTAACTCAGTGCAGCCATCGACGCTGATCAAGGCACCAGCTGCAATCGCTTGATGCGAAAACTGCATTTGCCAGCTGACAAAGCCCCGCTGTTGCTGCCCAGCCATGGCATGGGCGACAAAGGTACAGCTATCTAATCTGGCATAGGCATGGGCAAAGTACTGTTGCAACGCAGCCAAGCCATCCATTTGGTGCACCGGATCAATAAAACGCACCTCTGGATGATACAGCTGCGCCAGTATCGATAAATCCTGCGCTGATAAGCCATTATAAAAACTTACAAAATTCTCCAGCCGTTGTAGTGCTGTCGAGCTATCTGACAAGCTGTCGGATTGAGTTTGCTGCTCGTGCTGATTACTGTGCATCATCAAATAAATCCCCTGCCTCTGGCTGATGTTGTTTTACGGCTTTAAACATCGCCAAGGTCAGCAACCTGGCCTTGGCGTGATCAACAACTGGCTTGGCATAACGCACAGACAATGGCAACGGGTGTGGCCAGTGGATCTGTTTTTTGTTCAGTCCAGCGAGCTCCGGCAGCAGTAAGCGAATAAAATCACCGTTTGGATCAAACCTTTCGCTTTGCGTCACCGGGTTAAAAATGCGGAAATAAGGTGCGGCGTCTGTGCCCGTTGATGCCGCCCATTGCCAGCCCCCATTGTTGGCGGCAAAATCGCCATCAATCAGCTTGGACATAAAATAAGCCTCACCCCAGCGCCAATCAATTTGCAAATCTTTCACCAGAAAACTGGCTACAATCATCCGTAGCCGGTTGTGCATCCAACCGGTTTGATTCAGTTGCCGCATCGCCGCATCGACAATTGGATAGCCAGTATTGCCATCGCACCAAGCCTGAAACCATTTTTGGTTGTTGCCCCAGACGATAGCGGCTGTATCTTGCTGAAAAGGCTGATGCTTAATCAAATCCGGGTAGGCCAGCAGAATATGTTTATAAAATTCCCGCCAAATCAGCTCCGATAACCAGACTGCGGCACCAGACTTCTCCTGCCATAAAGTATCGCCTGCCTCCAGTTGTAATCTGGCCATGGCTTGTTGGGCTGAGATCACACCGATGGCCAGATAAGCAGATAAACCAGAGGTCCCTGGCTTGGCTGGAAAATCACGTGCTTGGTGGTAATCCTGCACCCGCTCCCGGCAAAAACTGCGTAATTGCTGCAAAATTTGTTGCTCTGCCACCGGATAAGCCAATGATGACTGATCGCCATCCTGCATCGGCTTCAGCTCAGCAGGCATGGCTAAAGCGAGTTCGGCCTGAGCTGCCGGTTTGGCAAAACACTGCACACCCAGCTGTCGGAATTTTTCCAGCCAGGTCCGTTTAAAGGGGGTAAAGACTTTATAAACATCGCCGGTTTTGCTCAGCACTGTGCCAGGTGCAAACCGACATTGATTGTCCAGCCAGTGACAAGGAACAGCATGCCGGGCAAGCTGTTGTTCGACCTGCTGATCACGGCGCTGCTCCCGCAGTTCGTATTCGCGCTGAGCAAACAGATAGCGCGCACCAAGTGCTGCCACTGCGCTGACAATGGCAGCACAGCCGTGATAATCAGTGCCTTCGATTTGCCACAGTGGAATACCAAATTCGGCCAGCTCCTGCGCTAATTGTCGCACCCGGCGCCGGATCAAATCTTGTTTGATGGGTGCCATCTGATGCTGCTGCCAGCTGCCTGGCGTGGCAATAAATAAGGCCAACACTGGTAAGCCGGTCTGCTGCGCCTGATACAAAGCAGCGTTATCATGCACGCGCAAATCATTGCGCAGCCAAACCAGCGCAAAACCAGGCTGGGCTGTGGAAAGTTGGGTCATGCTCTTAATCCAAGTTCAAGCGGAAATGGCTGCAAATAGCGTTGTGCCGCCACATATTGATGCGGAAAGGACCGCAAGTGATGTTTTAATAAGGTTAGCGGTGCTAATAAAGGTGCATGCCCTAACCGATACTGATGGATCAGCTCCAATAATTCCTGTTTGGCGGAAGCCGACAACATTTTTTTGAAAAAGCCCTGCAAATGCATCAGCACATTGGCGTGCTGCTTACGGGTAGCCAGTTGCTGTAAAGCTTGCATTAATTCCAGTAAGTAACGATCTGCTAACTCGGCTGGCGTGAATAATTTCGCCTGTGCCACTAAACGACCCAGGCTGCGGTAGGCCACCGGATGATGCGCCATGATTAAAAACTTAAACTGGCTGTGAAAGGCGACTAGTTTACCAATACTAAAGCCAGACGCCAGCAATTGCTGCCAGGCTGCCAGAGTATACACCCGGGTCATAAAATTTTCCCGCAGCGCCGGATCCAACAACCGGCCATCTTCTTCCACGGGTAACCAAGGATAACGCTGCATCAATTGGCGGGTGAACATGCCAGTGCCAACTTTACCCAGCAAAGCGCCATTGGGAGCGGTCAACCGCACGCGCTCCATACCACAGCTGGGAGATTTGGCACAGACTATATAACCGGATAATTGTTGGAGCTGAGGCAATACCCGCTCAGTGAAACTATGCATTTGTTCGGTAAAATCAATTTGATTGTCTTTGCTGTTGACGAGCCGGATCTCACCATCGCTATTTTGTTGTAACCGGATGGCAGGACGCGGTGATGGCATCCCAATCGCCAGCTCCGGACAGAGCGGCACAAACTGAACAAACTTCGTCAGCACCTGGCTACAAAATTCTGAATTTTTATGGCCGCCGTCATAGCGGACTTTTTCGCCTAACACGCAGGCACTGATACCAATTTTAATCGTCATAGTTTCATGTTGATCACAGACGTGGATACAATGCTTTACAGTCGCACGCTGCAGCTGGATCAGTCCAGGTCGTTTTTTTTTCGCTCCTTAGTGCATGACAACACCATCAGGCTGAATTTATCAGACACAGCCCGCCACAGACGGGCTGTTTGCAGCTGGTTTAGCGCGCTTTTACTATCAATTCCACGCTGGCCGGGACCAGAAAAACACCGGAAATCGCCCGCAAATCTGTGGTACAGCCAGCAGGCAGACTGAACTCAAATTGATGAACTAACTGAGTGAACAAGGTATGAATAATAAATTTACCAAAGTTCTCGCCCAAACAACGACGCTGACCCAAACCAAATGGAAAGGCTTTGCCCTGCTGTTTTTTACTTAATTCGCCGTTTTCATCCAGAAAACGTGCCGGATTAAAGGTTTCAGGCTCAAGCCACAACGCCGGATCCCTGGTCATACTGTAGTTACTGATGACAAAAGGTGTTCCTTTTGCAATGCTATAACCGGCCAGTTCAGTATCAGCACTGGCAGCATAGTTGGCCGCAGGCATCGCAGTAATTGAGCAATGCCGTAACACTTCGCTCAGAAATGCCTGAGTGTAGGGTAAATCGGCTTTATGCTGAGCCTGTGGGATTTGGTCACGGCCAACCACCCGATCCAATTCTTGTTGCACCAGTTGCTGATAATGCGGATAAGCAGCCAGATACAACAGCGCCCAGCGCATGGCAAAAGCACCCACCCCGCCGCCAGCACCAGCCACCTGCGTCAGTGAACCCACCAGTATTTCGCGATCACCGATGCCGGTTTCTGCTTTACTCTGGGCTGGAATTTGCTGATTAGCAGCCAGCAAATAGTCCGTTAAATCACGGAAATGGCCAGGTTGAAAACTGGCCTGACGACGCTCGACATTGATACTGACATAAGCATCCAAGCCGTTGAGATTGGTACTGAACTTTTCAATTGCCTCACCATAACGAACCTGATAATCAGCCTGTTCCGCTGCGGCTAGCAACTCATAGCGGGTGCTATTAATAAAACCATTGGGCAACCAACTCAGGCTTTTTTCATCAAAGAAGCGTTTTTCCTCCGGACCAAACCGTTCATCAAACATCACTTTATGTAAAAAGCTGGCCAACTTCACTGACACTTCCCGGTTTGGGTCAAACACCACTTCCCCCTGCGCACGCCACACCGAAACAATGTCATTGATTTCCGTGGTCATCCAATGTTCCACCTCTTGCCATCGGCTACTGAAGTAATCCCGCATTGCTTCGGCAAATACTTTGCGGTGCAACACCCAGGCCGGCCCGGCTTCCAGCTCCAGAAAGTGTTTTTGGGGTGATATTTTTAGAATATCGAAATCAGCCCTGATATTAAAAATATGGCTCTGATTTACCAGTGCTTCTTTAATCAGATGGTACTCAGTCAGCACCACTAAGGGCCCTTTGCTGGTTTCAACCGCATAAATATTGCCATGTTTTTTTGCCAGCCGGCTGATGGTCAGATGAAAATCATCTTCCCACATAAAGGCATGCGCATCAGCGGATTGTTGCCTCAGGAGCGGCAACTGTCGTGCTTGTGTGCTTGTTGGGACTGCCGTCGGGTTCAGAGTTGCAGTTGCTGAATTCATCATGGTTAAACTCCGCTTAAAAGTGAAGGGATTGCTGTGTTGGGGGTCAATTGCTGCGTACTGCGAAACCAGGCAATCGGAAATTTTTCCGTGATCCGGAAGATTTTTTTACCTTGTGAATACACAAAATAAGTGCGATATAACAGCAGTTCAGCGGGTAAAATGCCGAACTTTAGCGCCAGCGCATCCGCTGGTTCAAAACCCCAATTGGCCATCGTTTTATACGTCTCAACCCGGTATTTTTCCCAGGCCCGGCCGATGGGCATTCTGGTGTCTAGCAGAGCGCGAGAGAAATTGACCTGCAAATGGTCATGAAACACCAGCGAGTCGGCGTATAAATACGGGATCCCGCTGTCGGCACCGTTCAGAGTCACAATCCGGCGCTGACAGCGCTCGCTGCTGCTATCTTCCGGACAGGGTGCTGGCTCGCTTTCAAACAGCTTATATACTTGCAATCTTTCACCGACCAACTGCTCGATGAGTTGGGTAACAGTGCCATCATTGGCCAAAATAATGCGCTGTAACTGTGTCAGCTGATGGTCAGTCCAGGCTGAACTTTGCAGACCAAGCCGCAAGTTTTGCTGGTTATGCTGATTCAGGATGATCATAAGGTTCCTTATCGGTCATGTGCCGCTGGTCAATCGCCTGACCAGCCACAACAGCAAGTGCATCACTAGCCTATACACCTGCCATCGCAACGAAACTACTGAACCCGAGTTCAGCTTACTTACTCAGTTGCCTCAGGCCATCCAACCGCAACCAGGACAACAGCTTTTGACCAAGTAAGGCACATTCAAAATACAGGATCCGTGGCCAGGAACTGATATTAGGGAAGCTCAGTAAAAAACGGCGCGCCGATTCCGTCATTTTCTCTGGCCCATCCAGCCGATATTGCACGGCAAACTGGGGGTTATGCAGCAATTTGACCCTTAAGATTGGGTCCTGCAGCAGACCGGGAATTTTTGGCATACAGCCGACCAATTGCGCTATCGAGTCCATGTAATGGCAATAATTGACCAGGGATGGCACATGCGGCGTGATCTTGTATTCAGTCTGCCAGTGTCTGGTGTCATGTCGGATAATGTCGTGCATTTCTGTCACTGCAGGTAAGCTGGCAGCGCCACGGCCCAACATCGCCAGATAACGGCATTGCATTTCGGCAATCACTGGGATGCCGCCTTGCTGTGGCCGGACAAAACCGACAAAAGCCAGACTGGCACCCACTTCAGGGATAAACATTTGTTTATATAAATCACGCATATTGTGCACTGGTAACTGTAGAAACGGGAATTTCAACTGATAGCCGGTGCAAA
>CAZGHW010000009.1:0-92963 GCA_964525695.1 uncultured Rheinheimera sp.
CGCCAGCGCCAGTGTTTTCAGCTTTGGCACTAATTCGTTCATCACGCGGTCACGGTGCGAGAATTCATAACGTGGGTGGATGGCTGATAACTTCACCGAAATCCCCGGGCTTTTAAAAGGCCCACGATTTTGCGCGGCTTTGCCGATGACGTTAATCGCCATCATATAACTTTGGAAATAACGCTCAGCATCGGCCATGGTACGCGCACCCTCACCGAGCATGTCGTAAGAGTAAGTAAAGCCTTTGTTTTCCAGTTCAACAGCCCGTTCCACCGCTTTGTCGATGGTGGTACCCATGACAAACTGGGTGCCCATGATTTGCATGGCATAACGCACCGCTTGCCGAATAACAGGCTCGCCTAAGCGGCCACAAGTGCGTTTTAACAGACCAAATTGGTGTTTTTTCTGATCATCGCTGTAATTGACCAGTTTGCCGGTCAGTAACAAACCCCAGGCAGAAGCGTTGACGAATAAGGACTCGCTGTTGCCCAGATGCGAGCTCCAGTCACCTTGCGATAATTTGTCGCGGATCAATTTATCGGCGGTGTGGCTGTCTGGCACCCGTAATAAGGCTTCGGCCAAACACATCAGCACTAAACCTTCTTCCGTCGACAACGAGAATTCGTTCAGCAGCGCATCAACGCCACCTTTACCGACCTGGGCTTGACGGATATTGACCACCAACTGGCGGGCTTTTTCCCAGGCTCTGGAGCGTGCTTGCACGCCGACATCGGCCAGCGGTAATAATAAATCCAGCACTTTTTCTTCGTCGGCGCGATAAAAATCACGTAACGTTTGGCGCAGCGGGTTGGTCGCGGTCAGGTTACCGTCAAATAGCATAATTATTGTCCCGGTTGATACAGAAATAAATGCTGCATTCTAGTGAAAAGGCTGCCGTATTTGGTGGTTTATTTACTGCTATAACCCTATATAATTCGGTTTAACGAACTTACAACCAGAAAAAATACGGTTATGACTGAACAGAACAAAACCCGTCCACTCGACAGGATCGACCGGACAATTTTAGACACTCTGCAAAAAGATGGCCGGATTTCCAACGTCGAATTGGCAAAAAGAGTCAACTTAAGTCCAAGCCCTTGTATTGACCGCGTTCGCAAGCTGGAACAAGAAGGTTATATTGAAGGTTATGGTGCCAAACTGAGTGCCTCTAAATTGGGGCTTGGCACCGCAGCTTTTATCCAGGTCACGCTCGATCGCACCACGGGCGCTGTGTTTGATCAATTTCGTGATGCAGTGGTGAATATTCCTGAAGTGGCCGAGTGCCATATGGTAGCCGGCGGTTTTGATTATTTGTTGAAATTACGCCTCTCCAGCATGGAAGCTTACCGTGCCGTATTAGGGCGGATCGTGGATTTACCTGGCGTATTACAAACCCATACTTATGTGGTGATTGAAAAAGTGAAGCAGGACTCTGGTTTGCCGCTGTAAAATTGGCGAAATAACCAGCAAACAGGCGGATTGAGCAGAAAAATTAGCAAATGCTGATAGGGTCGGCGCTGTTGTTTTGTTATGTTGCTGATAGCAGGTTTGAGGTGGGCACCACGCAGTGAAAACAATCAAAATTCAAGAGGCCGCTGTTGGCATGTATGTGCTGGCGGTCAGTCGACAGCAAGGCAATGTGGCGGTGAAGTCCGAAGGCTGGATCCGATCGGAGCAAATGCTGGCGCAACTCAAACAAAAAGGTGTGCTGGAGCTGCAAATTGACCCCGACCGTCAACTTGCAGAGACAACTGCTGAAGCGACGACGCTCGCTGCAGTCGCTGCCGAGCCGGTGCATCCGGGGCGGCCGAAAGTGAAGCTGACGCAGGAACTCGGCAAAGCCAAACATTTATATCAACAAGCGCGGGATTTACAACGCAAAGCCTTTGCCGATATTGCCACTGGCAAAAGTATTGATGCTGAGCCGTTTCGTCAGTGCGCTGAAGGTTTTATCGAGTCGGTATTTCGCAATCAGGACGCACTGTTATGTATGAGCCGTATTCGCGACAAAGATGCTTATTTACTGGAGCATTCGGTCAATGTGTCGATTTTGATGACGGTGTTGGCGAAGCATTTGCAACTACCTACCGAGGTGATTGAGCAATTGGCGACCGGCGCTTTGTTGCATGATATCGGCAAAATTAAAGTACCGGATCATATTCTGCATAAACCCGGCAAGCTGACTGAGGCTGAATTTCAACTGATGCGCGATCATGTGGTGTATAGCCGCGAAATTTTGCAGCAAGTGCCGGGGCTGTCGCCGATTAGTTTAGATGTAGCGGCCGCCCATCATGAAAAACTGGATGGTCGGGGTTATCCGTTGGGTCTTTGTGGGGAGCAAATTTCGTTATACGCCCGCATGATTGCCATTGTTGATACCTATGATGCCATTACCGCTAAACGGGTGTACAAAGAAGGTCAGACTTGCCTGGCGGCGCTGAAAATTTTACGCAAAGACAGCGGCAGTCATTTTGATGCTGAGCTGGTGAATCGCTTTATCAGTGCGGTTGGTATTTATCCACCTGGTACTTTGGTGCGGCTAAATAGTCAGAAAATTGGTCTGGTCACCGAAACCAACTGG
Source organism: uncultured Rheinheimera sp. (assembly GCA_964525695.1). GTDB lineage: Bacteria > Pseudomonadota > Gammaproteobacteria > Enterobacterales > Alteromonadaceae > Pararheinheimera. The sequence continues at coordinate 2,582 of CAZGHW010000009.1, forward strand.
GATGATGCCACCAAGCCCAAGTTAAAAACCTTTTATCACGCCAAGTTTCAGCGTTATCTCGAGTTGCAAGAATTGGATTTAGCCAGCAGTAAAGTTGAGGATGCCATCGAAGCTATCGTCAAACCTGAAGACTATGGCATTGATTTAGTGAAATTTTTTCATCAGGTGTTGGTGGCTTAATACAGCGTGCTCAGACGCAGCACTGGAGCTCTCAGCCTGCAGAACACTGCTCAGGGCGCTCTGGCCATTTCCCAGCTTTGGATCACTTGTTTACGCTGTTCGCCCCAGTGATAACCGCCGGTTTCGCCATTATGTCGGATCACGCGGTGGCAGGGGATCAATAAGGCCACCGGATTAGCGCCAACCGCCATGCCAACAGCCCGGCTAGCGGCAGGCTGGCCGATGGCGCTGGCGATCTGGCTATAACTGGCTAACCCGGCGGCAGGGATCTGCAGCAAAGCGCGCCAGACACTGATTTGAAAATTGGTGCCTGTGACAAACAAAGACAAAGGCCGCTCGGCGGATGGCGCTGCACTAAACAGCTGCTGACCCAGTGCCAGACAACTGGCAGGCTGATGGCTGAAACTGGCATTAGGCCATTGTTGCTGCAGCGCCTGTAGCTGCGGTAACTGTGCTGGCGTTGACAGGGTCTGTTGCTGCTCGGTTAAAAACGCCAGGCTACAGATGCCCCGCGTTGTGCTGGCGATAAAAGCAGCACCAAAAGGCGTTGGGATCACGCCATAACTCACCTGAAGCCCAGCGCCTTGTCGCTTGTATTCCCCCGGTGTCATGGCTTCGAGCTGAATAAAATGATCATACAGCCGCGAGCCGCTACTAAGGCCAACCTCATCTGCCACCGCCAGCAATGGCCAGGATTGTTGTAACAACTGTTTGGCTTTTTGCACTGTCATCACCTGTAAAAACTGTTTTGGCGTGACGCCAGCCCAGCGACTAAATAGCCGCTGGAAATGGTAAGGGCTGAGGCCAAGATGCGCAGCGACTTCGGCCAGGCTGGGTTGTTCCGTCACCCGGCTACGAATAAACTCAATCGCCCTGGCGATCCGTTGATAATCGGACATCAGACTGATTCCTCCTGGTCAGGGTCATTTTGTGTTATTGCAAGTGGTCAGCGGCTAACCACGATACACCGAGATACCGCCATCGGCCAGCAGCGCGCTGCCGGTGGTAAAGCTGGATGCATCTGATGCCAGATAAAGCGCCGAACGGGCAATTTCCTCTGGTTGCGCCAAACGTTTTAACGCATGCATTTGCTGCACAAACGCCAGACTGGCTGGATCTTGCGTCACACTCTGGCCCATCGGCGTATCAGTCCCGCCAGGCAACAATGCATTGACCCGGATGCCTTGTGGTGCCACTTCGGCTGCCAGTGCCTTGGTCAGACCAATCAAGCCAGCTTTGCTGGCGGCATAAGCGGCCATCCCCGCCATTCCGGCAGTGTAACCGACAAAGCTGGAGGTGAAAATCAGCGAGCCGCCGCCATTGGTTTGCATGGCCGGTAGTTGATATTTTGCCAGCAAAAAAGCGCTGGTCAGATTGCTGTGCAGGCAATGCTGCCAGTCGGCCAGTGTTAACTGCGGCAAAGGGGCTAGCGTGCCAAGGGTGCCGGCATTGTTAAAAGCAATATCCAGTTTGCCAAACTTGTTGCAAGCCAGCTCTGTCAGGGCGCAGGCATAAGTTTCGTCGGCGACATCACCAGCCAGCGCAATGGCTTTGCCGCCTTGCGCTTCAATCCGCTGTACCAGTTGTTGTAATTCGTGCTCACGGCGGGCTGCCAGCACCAGTTTGGCGCCTTCAGCGGCAAATAACAGCGCTGACGCATACCCAATACCTGAGCTGGCACCGGTAATCATGGCGACTTTGCCCTGTAATGAAAAACTGCTTGGTGAAGGGGTAGCTTGTTGCATATGATGATCCTTTGCTATGTGATTGAGCAAAGTATCGCGCTGATGATAAGGGGAGGGCGACCCGAATCTTGCGGTCCGGCCAGTTGGCCTGACGCTGGCTCAGGGCGCCAGGCGTCGGGTCCAACTTGAAGATGAGTTGTAATGATGGCTCAGAAGCTTACATCCAGCGGTCTTTGCGGCGGCGATTTGGCATCAGCACCGGCAGTAATAACCCCAGCAGCAAACCAGCGGCTAAAATAGCCCCGCCAATAATCATTTTGTTTTTCGCCAGCGGTGGGTTTTCTGCCGCCAGTTGCCGGGTCAGGGCGGCCGTGGTTTGTTTGGCTAATTCGCTGTCCTGTATCGCCTGATCACGAGCAGTTTCTGCCGCTGTCACGGCTTGTTGCAGTTGCTGCCGTTCCTGCTCAAACTGCGCCACGATCATTTCCTGTTGCCGTAACTGCTGTTTTAAACTTTCAGTGCTGGCTTTTGGACTGGCGCTATAAGTGATGTATTCACCGCTGAGCCAGCCTTCAGCCCCATCGGCATCCCGCACTTTAATAAAACCATTGGCCGGATTCTGGCCGATATAAGTGACATTTTCGCCGGCGCGAACACTGGAAATGGTGCGATATTCATTGCCAGGACCAGAACGCAGTGGTGTGCTCAGGCTATCAATGATAAAGGCAGGTTTTTCCTGTATTGTTGCTTTGTCGGCTGGACTGCTGGTGGCAGCTTGGGGGGCAGCAGTTGTTGTTGCTTGTTGCGGCGTTGTTGTTGCTGCAGGGACCGTTTCCGGTGCCGTTTGCAACAGCGCTGCAGCAGGCAGGCTGAGGGTCAGGGTTGTGCCCAGCAGCACACAACGGATCAAATCAGACATATAGTTTCCACATTCCGGCGAGTCACATTCATAATGTGCTGGATCATAGGGAGTTGTCCCTGCCTTGACAAGTAAAAACACTTGCTGCGACCTGACGGATATCCTATGTTGCCGTCATCTGAACGTATTGCGGCCTGGAGGCCTGAATCATGAGTCTGGAAGTTGAATTAAAATTAACCCTGACCGAAGCTCTGACACCGGCGTTGCATCGTCAGCTTGAGCAGGTTTTAACCGCCTTGGCTCAGCAGTGCCAGCCGTTGCCAGCCAATCAATTGTTGAATGCTTATTTTGACACGACAGCACAATGGTTCCGCCAGCATGACAGCGGCTTACGCAGCCGACTGAAGCAGGGGCGCTATGAGCAAACCATTAAACTGGCGGGGCAACAGCATGGTGGCGCCCACATCCGGCCTGAATATAATCTGCCCTGTGACTCCGTTATCCCCCAACTGTCGGCCTTTCCTGCTGAAATTTGGCCAGTGGGGACTGATATTGCCTTGTTGCAGCAGCAGTTACAGGAGCTATTTCGCACCGACTTTATCCGGCAGGGTTGGTTGCTGACATTGGCCGATGGCACTGTGGTGGAAGCAGTGCTGGATCAGGGCCAGGTGCTGGCGGCAGATCAGGTTGAAGCTATTCTGGAGCTGGAGCTGGAGTTAGTGCAGGGCGATGCTGTGCAGTTATTTAGCCTGGCGCAGCAACTGATCCGACAGTTGCCATTGCAGCTTGGCTTTCAATCCAAAGCAGAACGTGGTTACCGGCTGGCACAACAACAGCCGTTACAGTTACAGCAGAGCCCGGCAGATGCTTCGCTCAGTCAGATACTGCGTGCTGTGCAGCAAAATCTGTGGCTGCAACAGCAAGCCAGTTCAGAGACAGCTCGTCAGGCCGCCACCAAGCTACTGCAACAGCAGCAGTCAGTATTACAACTGAGCTTACAGCACAGTGCTGCAGCACCTCAGCTTGGCGCAACCATGCCGGATTTAGCCAGTGCCAGTCAGAGTGAGTTGGCGTCATGGTTATTACAATTATCCTGCTGGATGTATCAACAAAGCCAGCAAGGAGGCTAACATGGCGCACCTTCAGCCAGGCGGTTTGCCAGTCGCCTTACAACAAGCCCTGACGTTGCAATGGCAACAACTGTGCGGCGTCATCCCGGTGCTGACACAACTGACGCCTTCGGCGCAGGCGCAATTACAACAATTAGTGGCGGCCAGCCCTTTTGCCGGTCGGGTGTTACAGCAGCAACCTGAACTTTATGCCAGGTTGTTGACTCAGGATGCCAATCAAATCAGCACCGCCATCGAACTGCCAGAGATGCTGACTGAAGCGCAAGCGATGACTGCACTGCGAAAACAGCGTAATGCAGTGCTTTGCCAGTTGCTGGCGGCCGATGTCTGGCAGCAACAAAGCATCAGGCAGTCGCTGCTGCAAGTCTCAGCCTTGGCCGATGCCCTGATTAACGCCGCTTACCACTGGGCCTATCAAGAACTAGCCAAGCAGTGGGGCCAGCCACTGGATGTGCATGGTCAGCCGATGCCGTTGTTAATGCTGGGGATGGGCAAACTGGGTGGTCGTGAGCTGAATTTTTCTTCCGATATCGATCTCATCCTGGTGTATCCGCACAATGGCGATACCAGCGGAGGTCGGCGCAGCTGTGATAATCAGCAGTTTTATACCCGGCTGGGTCAGAAGCTGATAGCACTGTTGCATCAGGTGACGGCCGATGGGTTTGTCTATCGGGTCGATATGCGGTTACGGCCTTTTGGCGATAGTGGCCCGCTGGTGCTGAGCTTTGCCGCCTTTGAAGATTATTACCAGGCACAAGGCCGGGACTGGGAGCGTTATGCCATGCTCAAAGCCCGGATCCTCAATCCGGTCAGCCCTTATGCCGAAGAATTGCAAGCGCTACTAAAACCCTTTGTTTATCGCCGTTATATCGACTTTTCTGCCATTGAATCCCTGCGGCGAATGAAGCAGTTGATTGAGCAAGAAAACCGCCGTCGTAACCGGGTGGATAATATTAAGCTTGGTGCTGGCGGCATCCGCGAAGTTGAATTTATTGTGCAAACCTTGCAACTGATCCGTGGTGGTCGCATCCCGCAGTTACAACAACAATCGATTTTTGCCGCGTTACAAGCGCTGGCAGATAACGACATTCTGACGCCAGCCCAAACCAGTCAACTACAACAGGATTATTTGTTGTTGCGCCAGGCTGAACAGTTGCTGCAAGGCATGGATGATCAGCAGACCCAGACCTTACCACAAGATGAATTAAGTCGGGCCCGGTTAGTGCTGGCCTGTGGTGCCAGTGACTGGACTGCGTTAGTGACGCGGCTACACCAAGCGATGCAGAGCGTCCATCAGCAGTTTAAACAAGTGATTGCGGCGCCGGATGAACAGGCCGATAGCGATAGCAGTGTCATGGGGCGGATGTTATGGGACAGTGAGTTACCGGCCGACGAGTTGGCAGAAGAAGTCGGTTGGTTGGGAGCCAGCGATGCCATGCGTCTGATTGAACACCTGCGGCAATTTAAACAGGATTGCCAGAAACGCAGTGTTGGCCCCAGAGGGCGGGATCTGCTAGCCCGGCTGATGCCGCAACTGGTGTTGTTATTACAGCAGGAGCAAGCCAGCAGTGCTGTACTGGAGAGGGTGCTGACCGTGTTCCGGCAAATTGTCAGCCGCACTGCTTATCTGGAACTGTTATTTGAAAATCCGGCGGCTTTGTTGCAACTGGTCAAACTCTGCGCCCGCAGTGGTTGGCTGTCGACCCATCTCGCCCGTTACCCGATGTTGCTCGATGAGTTGATTGATCCGGAACAACTATATCAGGTGGCCACAGTGGCGGATTATCACGACAGGCTCAGGTTACAGCTGCTGCGGGTGCCTGAGGATGATCTGGAACTGTTGATGGAAACCTTGCGCCAATACAAGCAAGCACAACAGCTGCGGATCGCGGCTGCCGATATCAGCGGCATCCTGCCATTGATGAAAGTCAGTGATCACCTGACCTGGCTGGCGGAAGCAGTGATGGCCAGGGTGGTGGAGCTGGCTTGGCAACAAATGGTGGAAAAATATGGCTATCCGGCTGGTTTAGCGGCAGGTGCAGTGAAAAATTTTGCCGTGGTGGCCTACGGTAAATTGGGTGGCTTAGAGCTGGGGTATGGTTCAGATTTGGATCTGGTATTTTTACATCAATGTGACTCGATGGCGGAAACCAGCGGCGTTAAATCGATTGATTCCCGGCAATTTTATTTAAAGCTGGTACAACGGATCTTACACCTCTGTACCACCCGGACCGCCAGTGGCGTGTTATATGACATCGACACCAGGCTGCGGCCATCTGGCAACGCCGGTTTGCTGACGGTGCATATCGACACTTATCGCGATTATTTATTGCAGGATGCCTGGACCTGGGAACATCAGGCGCTGGTCAGGACCCGGTTGATTTATGGCGATGCGGCTATTGCCGAACGCTTTGAGCAGATCCGCGCCGAAGTACTGGCGTTGCCACGGGACAAAAAAACGCTGAGCCATGAAGTGCAGGAGATGCGCGAAAAGTTGCGCCAGCATCATGGGGTAGATTCAACTGAAGTGAAACATGCCAGCGGCGGGGTGGTTGATCTGGAGTTTATCAGCCAGTATCTGGTGTTGGCTTATGGCGGTCAGCAGCCGGCTTTGTATCAGTACAGTGATAATATCCGTATTCTGCAGGCGGCAGCTGCTGTTGGTTTGATGCCAGCCTCAGAATCGCAGGCATTACAGCAGGCTTATCAGGACTTACGGGGTATCAGTCACCGCCTGACACTGGAACCGGCAGCAGAGGCGGTGTTGCCCGATGTGTCTGCTGCGATGTTGCAGGTGCAGGCTAGCTGGCGGCAGGTTTTCGCGGTTTCGCCTGCGGATCCGGATTCAGCCGCTGGCAGTTAGCCTGCACAAAGGCATTGGTTTTATCGGTAATGACGGCTGCCCGTTCATTCGGGCAGAAATACACCAAAATCGGACTCTCAAAATCCGGCGCTATGGCGGTGGCGATTTCTTTTAGCGTGGTGAGGTAATCGCCTTCGGTATGAAAATAATGTTTGACGATGTAATCCCGTGGCAAGGTCCACAATAATTCAACGCCTTCGGTATCAGCATAGGCGGTCATTTCGTCCCGAACTTTACTGCCGGGTTGAAAACGGCGTTGTAACGCCTTGCCGCGCCAGTTCGCTTCCAATGGTGGGACTGTATTGGTGCGATCTAGCAATGTATCTTCCAACTCACTACTGGTGTCTTTTAGTTTGACAATAAACTCCTCGGAGATATTGCCGGTGGAATCCAGTGAAAAACGGATTTGCTCATAAAAATCGGTAAACTGCACGGCGGCATTTTTAGACGTGACCGCAATCTTTGGTGTCACTGTTTGAAATTTTTCCGGGAATAACAGTAAGATAGCAGCTACGACTATTAGAATAACTGCAGCTGCCAAGTGTTTGACCCAAAACCACATAATGCCAGATTCCTTGCTTGTCCCTTGTCGCCATACTAGTCAAAATCAGTCTGGTTGCCAACTTTATTTCCCGGTGCTGACCAGCTAAAGCTACATCAATACAAAGATGCGGCGTCTGGATCTGGCCTGGTTTTAAAGCGACGATGCAGCCACATATATTGTTCCGGATGTTGCAACACCGCTTGTTCCACCCACTGATTGACGCGTTGACAATCGGCTTTGTCGTCCCCGGATGGAAAATCGGTCAAAGGCGGTAAGGCCTCAATCTGATAACCGGCATGATCAGGCAGACTACTGCTGTAAATCGGGATCACACTGCAATTGGCGGCATTGGCAAATAACAGCGTGCCAGTGGTGGTGGCGGTATCTGCCACGGCAAAAAAGGGCACGAATTCAGCTCTGTTGCGGCCATAGTCCTGATCCGGCAGATAAAAACATACTTCACCCTGATTCAGCGCCTGGATCAGGCCTTTGACATCTCTTTTGCCAATCATATATTTATTGCCACGGCTGCGGCCACGGTACATAAAAAATTCCATCACCGGATTATTATGCGGCCGGTAAAAACCAACGCTCGGGTGGGTAAAACCAAAGACCCGGCAAGCTGCTTCCAGATGCAGCATATGAGAAGCCAGCAACAGCACACCTTTGCCTTTGGCTAGTTCAGCTTCGATATGCTGGTAACCTTTAAAGTGTGCCAGCGGTTTAAAACGCCAGTCCGGCCACCACCAGGCGATGATGGTTTCGATGGCGGCGCAACCGGTATGCTGAAAATTTTGCCGCAGTAATAACTGCCGCTCTGCCGCCGATTTCTCCGGAAAACATAGTTCTAGGTTTCGTGCTGCCACTTTGCGCCGCGATTTCAGCAGTTTTAGCATTAACAAACCCAGGCCACGGCCCAGCGCCATCAGCACAGGGTATGGCAGCCAACTAATGAGATAGCCGATGGCTAAACCCAGCCATAACAACCAGAAACGCGGGTGTAGCATTGACCATTGAAACGGGGGGGCTTTAATCACAGCAGGTCCTCAAACAACAAACTCAGGCATTGTAATGCAAATGAGCAGGCAAACCAGCAAAAAAAAGTCCGGCCAGAGGCCGGACCTGATGGAGCTGGTCCTACATTAAGCGCTTAAAGAGCGGTTAATTAACGCCAGATCTTCTTCGGTCAGGGTACCGGCAGCTTGTTTTAACTGCAGCACTGCCAGAATGTAGTCATAACGGGCTTTGGTCAGGTTACGACGGGCGTTAAACAGGTTTTGCGTACTGATTAACACGTCGACGATGGTCCGGGTGCCGACTTCAAAACCAGCTTCGGTGGCTTTTAATGCACTTTCTGCAGAAATCACCGCTTGCTCTAACGCTTTAATCCCGGCGATGTTGGCACCAACGGTATTATAGAAACTGCGGGTTTGACGCAGTACTGAGCGATGGCCTAATTCTAAATCTTCACTGGCGGCCACATAGTTAGCGCGTTGCACGTCCTGATTGGCGACAGTGGCGCCGCCAGTGTACAGCGGCACACTCAGTGCCAGACCTATCGAATCACGATCGCGTTGCAAGGTGTCACTGCTGTCCGTCAGGCCCTTGCTGGCGGTTAAGCCAAGGGTCGGATAATGGCCAGCATCGGCAATATCAATATTATTCTGTGCGATTTCGACCGCCAGTTTGCGGACTTTCAGATCCAAGTTGTTTTCTTCAGCCAGCGCCACCCAATCGACGGCGTTAGCAGGTTGCGGTGCTGTGGCTTTAAATACGGTGGTATTCAGTGGTGATAATTGTGAATGGTATTCACCGGTAATTTCCTGCAGCGCTTCTTTGGCATTTTCCAGCGCGTTGGTGGCGGCAATTTCCCGTGCTACCACGCTGTCGTACTGCGCTTGTGCTTCATGTACATCGGTAATAGCGGTTAAACCAACGGCAAAACGTTGTTTAGTCTGTTCGAGCTGGCGCTCCACCGCCCGTTTTTCTGCCACCACAAAGGTTAAATCGTCATTGGCGCTCAGCACATTAAAGTAGGCCTGCGAAACACGCACAATCAAACTTTGGATAGTGGCGTTATAGCTGGTCTGGCTTTGTAAGGCTTGTTTTTCAGCGGTGGATAATTTGGACCAGTCTGACCAATCAAAAATAGTCTGTTGCAGATTAATGGTGTTGGAATAGCTGGTACCCAAGCTGCCGTTGGCCAGGCTGGTGCTGGTACGCTCTTTATCAATTCTGGAGGTGAAACTAATAGTCGGTAAAAAACTGGCTTTGCTGATATCAATAGCGGCATTACTGGCATCACGCTGCGCAGCAGCTCTTAATACCAAGGGGTCTTTTTTCAGGGCTAGTTGATAAATGTTCTGTAAATTTTCGGCGCTGGCTTGCAGGCTGAACAAACCGATTGCAGCGCAAATCAGTGTATTTAATAAATTTTTCTTCATGACCCAATCCTATGGATAAACAAATTGACCGAATAATATCGTGTTAGCGTACACTAAGTCACAATAATTGCGTAAAAGTTATACCGCGAAGTGTAACAGAATGTGAGTTCGAATATGTCTGAAATCAAGGGTATCCAGTATCCCAGTTTTTATCCGGCGGATTTGCAAATCCTCGACCAACGCACAGTTTTTCAGGGTTTTTTCCGGATCAATGAATACAAAATCCGCCATCGGTTATTTAATGGCGGCTGGAGTGAAGTCGTCACCCGTGAAATGTTTGAGCGCGGCCATGCGGTGGTGGTGTTGCCTTATGATGTCGCCAGTGATCAGTTAGTGCTGGTGGAGCAAATCCGGTTAGGCGCCGCTGCGACCAGCAGTTCGCCCTGGTTGCTGGAAGCTGTGGCAGGCATGGTCGGCGCCGGTGAAAGTGTGGAAGAGGTGGCCAGACGGGAAGCGCTGGAAGAGGCTGGTTTAACCTTAGGCCGGTTGCAGCCCATGTTAAGTTATTTATCCAGCCCCGGTGGCACCACAGAGCGTATCCATCTGTTGTTAGGTGAATTAATAGCACCGGTCCAGACCGGGGTTTTTGGCCTGGCCGAGGAGCATGAAGATATCAAAGTGCATCTATTGAGCCGGGCTGAGGCGATGCAACTGTTGGCGACAGGAAAAATTGATAATGCCGCCACTGTGATTGCACTACAATGGTTGGAATTGCATGGCGCCACAGTCCGCGCCGCCTGGAAGTAAGGAGTAGCCATGACGTTGTTGGCGAAAAAACGCAGTTATCAGCCTTATGTACCGGACTTCCTGTCGTTATGCGAGAGGAACTATGCCCAGCTTCGCCATCTGTTGCCGTTGTCGGCGCATCGCAATGGCAGTCATCGTGTGAGCTCGACGCCGGCAAGCACTGTGGACAGCCAGTTGATCCAAATTAATCCTGAGGAAGGCTACCGCATCCGGTTAATGGAACTGTGTAAGTTCACCACCACCATCAAAATTGAACATGTCAGTCAAACCGCGCTTGGTTGGCTTAGACCGCAATTTGAAGTGCGGTTGTATCATGATGCCAGGCTGGCGGAAGTGATTTCCTGTCAGCAAATGCGCCGCTTTAAAGCAGTGTACGATTATCCCAATCTGGAAATGATGCAACCGGATGAAAAACGGCAAATTAATATGTTATTGCGTGACTGGCTGCTGTTATGTCAGCGTCAGGGTTATCATAGCGTGGAAAGCCTGAGTTAAAGTCAGTGGCTATCCTGCCGTCGGCATGGAGTTTTATACTGTGCGTTATCAACTGCCGGCTAAAACCGGTTATCGCTTGTTACAACTGAGTGACTGTCATTTGCTGGCAAGTCGCGATGGCGTTTATCAGCAGATCCAACCCTGGTGGCACCTGCAGCGGCTGTTACAGCAGTTGCAGTCAGAACCCTTTGATGCGGTGATCTTAACGGGTGATTTAACTCAGGATCACAGTCTGGCCTCTTATCAACGACTGGCTGAGCTGTTTGCCGATTGGCCGGGGCCAGTGCTGTATCTGCCAGGGAATCATGATGATCCGGCGCTGATGGCGCAGGCGTTTGCGGCCGCGCCTTTTGTGGCTGCGACCGAAATTACTGCTGCAAACTGGCGTTTTATATTACTGAACACCAAAGGCGAAACCCCGGCTGGTTATTTTCCGACTGAGCGCTGTCATGCGTTAGCGCACCAACTTGATGGCGATACCAGGCCGGTTTGGCTGTTTAGTCACCATCAACCCTTGCCGATTGGCGCTAGTATTGATCAGCATGGCCTGCAGCAACCTGAGCTGTTGCTTAGCACCTTAGCGCGTTTTCCGCAGGTAAAAGGCTTGGCGCATGGTCATTGCCATTATCATTATCAGCGTCGTTATGCTGATCCACAGCAACAGGGCAGCTTGCAGTTGGTGGGCTGCCCAGCCACCTCGGTGCAATTCTCACTGACGCCGGACTGGCAAACTGAAGACCAAGGGCCACAGGGCCTGATTTGGCAGTTTTCGGCCAATGCCGAAGTCAGTTGGCAGCAAGTCAGCTTATCGACCCAGTCAAATTTTCAGGAGTAATCTTTTGTCTGAATCAAAATTAGTATTGTATTTACATGGGTTTGCCAGTTCATCCCGCTCAGAAAAAGCCCTGCTGACGGCCGATTATTTCCAGCAGCATCTGCCGCAGCATCAGCTGTTACTGCCGGATTTACCTTATACCCCAGCCGAAGCTGTGGCTGCAATTGAACAGGCACTGGCAGGTCGCCGACCAGATGCCGTGATTGGCAGTTCCTTAGGTGGTTTTCTGGCGACCCGGCTGGCACTGCAACATCAGTGTCAGGCGGCGCTGATCAATCCAGCTGTCAAACCGCATTTATTACTGGCAAAACATCTGGGCTGTTATCAGCATCCGGTGTTGCAACAGCAGTATCAATTGACGGCTGAACATTTGCCGGTGTTGGCAGCTTTAGTACCAGCACAACCAGTCGCGCCTGACCAAATCAAAGTGTTTTTACAAAGCGCGGATGAAGTGCTGGATTATCGTGATGCGGTTAATTTTTATCAATATTGTCAGTTAGATGTACAAGAAGGCGGCGATCACAGCTATCAGGGCTATGCCAACCGGCTGCCGGATATTGTCAAATTCTGCCAATTAGCGTAAAACACTGGTGATCAATACAGTGACTTTGCACCGGTACGCTCCAGCGTAGCCGGATTGCCCATAGCACCCAGAGTAAAATCATGACTGAACAACTTTATAATGCCGATTCGATTGAGGTACTGACCGGGCTTGAACCGGTGCAGCGCCGCCCCGGAATGTATACCGATACCACCCGTCCAAATCATATGGGGCAGGAAGTCATCGATAACAGCGTCGATGAAGCACTGGCCGGTCATGCTGATCAAATTCAGGTGATCTTGCATGCCGACCACTCGTTAGAAGTCATCGACAATGGTCGTGGCATGCCGGTCGATATTCACCCGGAAGAAGGTGTCAGTGGGGTCGAGCTGATTTTATGTCGCTTGCATGCCGGTGGTAAATTTTCCAACAAAAACTATCAGTTTTCCGGCGGTTTACACGGTGTAGGTATTTCGGTGGTTAACGCTTTATCGACACGGGTGGAAGTGGCAGTACGCCGCGATGGCCAGGTCTATGAAATGGCGTTTGAGCACGGTTTTAAAGTCAGTGAACTCAGTGTCACCGGCACTGTTGGCAAACGCAATACCGGTACCCGGGTGCGGTTTTGGCCTGATCCGAAGTATTTTGACTCCAATAAGTTTTCGGTCAGTCGCTTATTACATGTGCTCAAAGCCAAAGCGGTGTTATGCCCTGGCCTGACGGTGAAGTTTGACGATAAAGTCAACGAGCAGAGTTACAGTTGGTGTTACATCGCCGGTATTCGTGACTATTTAATTGATGCGGTGAAAGAGATGACGGCACTGCCGGAAACGCCCTTTACCGGTAATTTCGCCGCCAGTCATGAAGCAGTTGAGTGGGCAGTGCTGTGGTTGCCCGATGGTGGCGAATTGGTGACTGAAAGTTACGTCAACCTGATCCCAACCGCCCAGGGCGGCACTCATACCAATGGCTTGCGCCAGGGCTTGCTGGACGCACTGCGCGAGTTTTGTGAATTCCGTAACTTACTGCCGCGTGGCATTAAGTTAACACCAGAAGATGTCTGGGATCGCTGTAGTTATATTTTGTCGTTGAAAATGCAGGAACCGCAGTTTGCCGGTCAGACCAAAGAGCGGTTATCCAGCCGGCAGGCGGCCAGTTTTGTTAGTGGGGTGGTCAAAGACAGTTTTAGCCTGTGGTTAAATGAGCACACAGAAATCGCCGAAATGCTGGCGGAATTTTGTATTAACAATGCACAAAAACGATTAAAAGCGGCGAAAAAAATCGTCCGGAAAAAAGTCACGGCCGGGCCTGCCTTGCCGGGCAAACTAGCCGATTGTAGTGGCGCTGATGTCAGTCGTTCTGAACTGTTTTTGGTGGAAGGTGATTCGGCCGGTGGTTCGGCCAAACAAGCGCGCGATCGTGAGTTTCAGGCGGTGATGCCGCTGCGTGGTAAAATTCTCAATACCTGGGAAGTGGAGTCAGAACAGATCCTGGCGTCACAGGAAGTGCATGATATTTCTGTCGCCATTGGCATGGATCCAAATTCTGCCGACTTAACGCAATTACGCTACGGCAAAATTTGTATTCTGGCTGATGCCGATTCGGATGGTTTGCACATCGCGACCTTATTGTGCGCGCTATTTATGCAACACTTCCGTGCCTTGGTCGATGCGGGCCATGTGTTTGTGGCGATGCCACCTTTGTACCGGATTGATCTGGGCAAAGATGTCTATTATGCGCTGGATGAAGAAGAGAAAAACGGTATTCTGGATCGACTGGAGGCCGAGAAGAAACGCGGCAAAATTAATGTGCAACGCTTTAAAGGTTTGGGTGAAATGAATCCATTGCAACTGCGTGAAACCACCATGGATCCAAATAGCCGCCGTTTGGTGCAACTGACCATTGATGATGCGAAACAAACCATCGAAATGATGGATATGTTACTGGCAAAAAAACGTGCCACAGACCGGCGTGAATGGTTGGAACAAAAAGGCGATCGAGCCATTATTGGCTGATTTTGAGTCACCCGCTAATTACTGCACAGAAGGGGCATCGAATTGGCTAAAGCCCGGATAGTATCGGTCTTGTTCTGCACCTTGTTGTTGGCCAGCAAGCCATTGTTGGCTGACAGTCTAGCTGCGCCAGTAGTGGCGGCTGCCCAATCGAGTACACCGCAACCTGCTGCAGCTGACAGTCGCAGCGGGAGCGACGAAACCGCGCTGACACTGCCCGACTGGTTATGGCAAATTAAACGCAGTAAATACCAGCAGCCGGAAGCAATGTTACAGCTGGCCAAGCAGCACGAAGCTGAATTTGGCCGCTGGCCGGTAGAGGTTCAGGCACACTGGCTGAATGAATTAGCGGCGATCTATGAAGTGCTGGGCCGGCACCGCGAGCAACTCGCAGTGGCTGAACGGGGTCTGGCGCTACTGGGCAATCAGTCTGAGCCGGTGCGGGTTGAGCTGCTGTATAGCATGGGCTTTGCACTGGAAATGCAGCAAGAATATGGTGTTGCCGATGACTATTATGAAAAAGGCATGGCGCTGGCAACCCAACTCAAGAACGAAAAACTGATGATTGAAGGCCTGACCAATCTGGCGGCAATGCGGGCTGAAGAAAGCGAAGATCCAAAAGCGCTGGATATGCTAAAACAAGCTTACGACAGAGCTTTGAAATTACAGGACAAAGAAACCCTGGCTTTAGTGCAGGCAGAACTCGGCATGATGTATGCCCAACTTGGCGTGGATGATGAAGCCCGGCAGTTTCTGGAAGCCTCTTATCAAATTCTGGACGAATTAGGCTGGGTAAAAAGTAAATTATCGGTCTGGTACAATCTGGCGTCTATTTATCAGTATTTGCAAAAACCAGAACGGGCGTTGCAGATCTATGATGAAATGCTGAAAATCAGCCTGATGCAGGAAGATCCGGTTAGTCTGTATTTTTCTTATCTGGGGCTGGCGCGTGCCAGTCAGGATGTGAAACGGTTGGATGCTGCTTTGGCTTATATCGAAAAAGCTGAGCAATATCTGCCGCATTTGCAGTCGACTTTCCAAATTGGCGAACACCATTTTACCAAGGCCAGGATTTATCGCAGTTTAGGCCAAACCAATCTGGCGATGCAGCAGGTTGATCTGGCCTCAGCCCAACTGGATGACAGCACGAATACTTCAGATAAATTTTTTGCCTTATATTTTGAAGAACTACGATCGCGCCTGTATGCCGATACCGGCGATTATGAAAAAGCCTATCGGACGCTGAATAAATTTGTGCAGTCTTATATTCAGTTACAAGATGATAAACGCGATCTGGATGTGCAGAAATTACGGCTGAGTTTTGATGCTGAACGGCAACAAGCCCGCAATGAGTTACTAGAAAAAGACAATGAGTTACAAGCGTTGCGCCTGCAGGAAATCGAGCATAACCGTCATATGCAATGGTTATGGATTGGGTTGTTTGCTGGTACTTCGCTGATTTTATCTTTATTACTGTTATGGCAATGGCGTCGCCGCCGTGCTTTGCAGCGATCTGCTGCCGCCTGAACACTGAGCTTTGCTGGAACCTGAAATGACTGAAATTATCTTGTCCCAAGACGGGGTGGAACAACTACCACTGCGGCGTTTTACTGAAGACGCTTACCTGAATTATTCGATGTACGTCATTATGGACCGGGCTTTACCACATATTGGTGATGGTCTGAAGCCGGTGCAGCGCCGGATTATATACGCCATGTCGGAACTGGGCTTATCCCATCTGGCCAAGTTTAAAAAATCGGCTCGTACCGTCGGTGACGTGCTGGGTAAATTCCACCCGCATGGTGATAGCGCCTGTTATGAAGCCATGGTGTTGATGGCGCAGCCGTTTTCATACCGTTATCCGCTGGTTGATGGCCAGGGCAACTGGGGAGCACCGGATGATCCAAAATCATTCGCCGCCATGCGCTATACCGAAGCCAAGTTATCCCGTTTCAGCGAATTATTGCTCAGTGAGCTGGGGCAGGGCACTGTCGATTGGGTGCCGAATTTTGATGGTACGCTGGATGAACCGAAAGTATTGCCAGCGCGATTGCCGCATATATTGCTGAACGGTATCACCGGGATAGCCGTCGGTATGGCCACCGATATTCCGCCGCATAACGTGCGGGAAATTGCCGCTGCGGCTTGTCATTTGCTGGACAATCCAACGGCGTCAGTACCGGATTTATTGCAATTTGTGCAAGGGCCGGATTATCCGACCGATGCCGAAATTATCACGCCACGGCATGAACTGCAGAGCATTTACGAAACCGGCCGTGGCTCGGTGCGGATGCGGGCCATTTATACCCAGGAAGATGGCGATATTGTCATCACCGCATTGCCGCACCAGACCTCAGGCGCTAAGGTACTAGAGCAAATCGCGGCGCAGATGAATGCGAAAAAGCTGCCGATGGTATCCGATTTACGCGATGAATCCGATCATGAAAGCCCGACCCGGATTGTGATAGTACCGCGCTCCAACCGGATTGATGTCGAGCAACTGATGCAGCATCTGTTCGCCACCACAGATTTGGAAAAGTCTTATCGGGTTAATCTGAATATTCTTGGACTGGATCAACGACCAAGGGTGAAAAACCTGCTGGAAATTTTATCCGAGTGGCTGTTATTCCGTCGCGAAACGGTGCGGCGGCGTTTGCAGTACCGTTTGGATAAAGTATTAGACCGCATCCATGTGCTGGAAGGTCTACTGATCGCGTTTTTGAATATCGATGAAGTGATCCGCATCATCCGGGAAAACGATGAGCCGAAGCCAGTGCTGATGGCGCATTTTGGCATTACTGAGCGCCAGGCCGAAGCCATTCTGGAGCTGAAGTTACGGCATTTAGCCAAGCTTGAAGAAATGAAAATCCGCGGCGAATTGGCCGACTTAGCCAAAGAGCGGGATCATTTACAAAGTATTTTAGGCTCGGAGAAAAAGCTGACTAAGCTGATCCGGGATGAACTGAGCGCAGACGCGCAAAAATATGGTGACGACAGACGTAGCCCGCTGGTGTCACGTGGTGAAGCTAAAGCGCTGAGTGAAAAAGAGTTATTACCAAGCGAAGCTGTGACTGTGGTGTTGTCAGAAAAAGGCTGGGTCCGTTGTGCCAAAGGCCATGATGTTGACGGTAACAGCTTGCAATACAAAGCCGGCGACGGTTATAAGTCCTCCGCCATTGGCCGCAGTAACCAATACGCTGCTTTTATTGATAGTAGCGGTCGCTGTTTTGCCGCCGAAGCGCATGAACTGCCATCGGCGCGTGGTCAGGGCGAACCGCTGACCGGACGTTTCACCCTGGTCGCTGGTGAAAGTTTTGAACATGTATTGATGGCCGATGACAGCCAGCAATTATTATTAGCCTGTGATGCTGGTTATGGTTTTGTTACCAGTTTTGCTGATCTGATCAGCCGTAATAAAGCCGGTAAAGCCTTGTTGTCACTGCCAACCGGTGCCAAAGTGCTGACCCCCTTGCCCATCAAGCAGCCGGAAACCGATCAGGTGGTTGCCATCTCCAACGAAGGTCGGATGCTGGTGTTCCCGATTGCGGAGCTGCCGAAACTCAGCAAAGGTAAAGGCAATAAAATCATTAGTATTCCATCCGCCCGTGCCGCGTCGCGCGAGGAATATATCAAGTTGCTGGCGGTGGTGCCGGCTGATTCTGGTATTACCTTGGTGGCTGGCAAACGTAAAATGACGATTAAAGCCGTCGATCTGGCGCATTACGTCGGCGAACGTGGTCGTCGCGGCAATAAGTTACCCCGTGGCTTGCAACGGATTGATGAATTGCTGGTCGGGGAAGTGGAATAACGGCTAAAGCGCGGCGCTGTTTAGCGCCGCAGTGGCTTGGGTTTCACCCAGCCTCGCTGTGGGAGTCTTACTTCTTTCATTGTTACTGCCGGACTGCCCTGACGCTTCGTGTCATGTCGAGTCCGACCTTGTATGTTTAAAAAATCGAAGTTGAAACTCATAACGAGTAGGTTGGACTCGACGCGCAGCGGCAGTCCAACATGCTTTATCGACAAAATGTTTCAGCAGGATTGTCGGACTGCCCAGGCTTTGCCTGGTCGAGTCCGACCTACAAATTTGATATTCAAATATTTGATTTATAATTGTTTTTCGTTTGGCTACAGGCTAAACATCCAACGCTTGGCACGATTTTATTCACTGCTAAACCCATCCACACAGATCAAACCAGCACTAAGCCAATAATCCGCTACAATAGGCGGCTTTTTTTCTGTATTGAGGTTGTACCCGTGCTTGCTGTGATCCGTTTAGTGTTACTGGTGTTGTTTATTGTGCTGGCGTCCAGCCTGGGGTTGTTGATTTGTCTGGTACGGCCTTTTCATCCGCATAATGTCGGGTTGTTTTCGTCCTGGTATGGTAAAGCCTGTTGGTTATTTGGCGTCGAAGTCGAAATTCGCCGGCCGCCAAGTGTCACGGCGGCGATGCCTTGTGTCTTTGTCGCCAACCATCAGAACAACTATGACTTGTTTACCATCAGTGGTGCTTTAATTAAAGGCACTGTCACTATCGGCAAAAAGAGTCTGAAATTTATCCCGTTTTTTGGCCAGTTGTATTGGCTCAGCGGCAATATTCTGATTGACCGCGACAATAAAAGTCGTGCCGTTGGTACTATGCAGGGCGCGGTTGAGCGCATCAATAAAGATAAAGTGTCAGTCTGGGTGTTTCCGGAAGGGACCCGCAGTTATGGCCGCGGTTTACTGCCGTTCAAAACTGGTGCCTTTCATATCGCCCAGCAGGCTGGCGTGCCTATTGTGCCCATCTGTATGAGCCAGACCCATGGCAAAATTAAACTCAATCGTTGGAATAACGGCAAAATTATTATCGAATTTCTGCCGCCGCTGGCACCGGAAGACTTCGCTGTTCCTGCGCGGGAAGCGGCGCAACAGGTGCGGACTTTAATGGCAGAAAAAATTGCCGCGCTTGATAGCGAGTTAGCGAGCGATTACACTGCGCCTACCACTACAGTTGCAGGATAACCTTATGGAAAACTGGCAGGAATTTACCAACGACACCATCAGCGCTTTGCTCGAAGACGGCAGCGATCCAGATGCCGAATATACTATTGAGCACCACTTTTACGATGTTGACTTTAACAAGCTGGAAAAAGTCGCAGTTGAAGTGTTTAAGCTCGGTTTTGAAGTGACAGACGCTGAAGAAGTTGAATTTGAAGATGGCGGCAGCGCCTGGGTATTTGATGCCATTCGTGAGCAATCACTGGATGCTGACAGTATTACGGCCGATGCGATTAAGCTCGAAGCGCTGGCACGCAAATTCGATGTTGAATACGACGGCTGGGGCACCTACTTTGAAGGTGAAGACGACGAATTTGATGAAGACGACGAAGAGTAATTTGTTGTATTGATTGAACAAAACCCGGTGCGCCGGGTTTTGTCATTTTTAGCCTGCCTTTCATGGCATCCAAGCCACCACTGACCGGATCTGTCATTATCTTGTCGACAAGCTACGATACAATGTGCGCTTTGCCAGGCAGGATCAACACACGCATGTGGAATAACAGAAATAGCTTCCGGGGTTGGCTGCTGACGATGACTTTGCTGGGCGCAACGTGGTCGATAGTCAGTTGCGGCTCGCCAACAGTTCAGGTTGCTCAGCCGCCGGTCAATCCGGCGGTGCCAAGTCCAACAGCAGCCAAGTCATCGCAGGGGGTGTTGCTGATCTCCATCGATGGTTTTGCCCGCAATTACCTTGCACGTTATCCGGCACCTGCCATTCAAGCGCTGGCGGCTGCCGGCAGCACAGCTGAAGCAATGCAACCTGCCTTTCCGACCAAGACCTTTCCCAACCACTACAGCATAGTGACGGGTTTATACCCGGCCAATCACGGCATTGTGGAAAACAATATTTATGACGCTGATTTTGATAGCATTTTTCGGTTAAATAAACCGGAAGAAGTAAAAAATGCCCGCTGGTGGTTGGGGGATCCGGTGTGGGTCACTGCGGAAAAACAAGGGGTGAAAACCGCCACTTTCTTTTACCCAGGCTCAGAAGCGGCGATTCAGGGCGTGCGACCGGCTTTGTGGCAAGCCTATGATGGCGCTATCGATAATCAACAGCGGGTGCGTTCGGTACTGCAGTGGCTAGATTTACCTGCCGCTGAGCGGCCAGCGTTTCTGACGTTGTATTTCAGCAGTGTCGATGATGCTGGCCATGCTTATGGCCCGGATTCGCCGGAAGTCGCGGCCGCTATTGCCGAAGTGGACCGAGCTATTGCTCTGCTGGTGGTGGGGCTGAAAGAGCGGGGTCTGTACGGCAAACTGGATCTGATGCTGGTCTCTGACCACGGCATGGCGGCCGTACCGGCGCAGCAGGTGATAGTGCTTGATCAGCTGTTTGACAGCAGCAAAGCCGCGCTGGTGCTGTGGACGCCGGAAATTGTATCGATTTTCCCCAAAGCTGGTGAACTGGAGCCGATTTACCAGCAGTTACAGCAACAATTACCGGCAACAGCGAAAGTCTACAAAAAGTCTGAGTTACCAGAGCGCTGGCATTATCAGCAGTCAAAGCGGATTGCGCCTTTGCTGGTGATCCCCGAACCTGGCTGGCGTTTGATGCAGCAAGCCAGACAGCAACAATGGCTGGCAAGCCATGGTGCCAATGCCGTCACCGGTAGTCATGGCTATGATAATGCCAGCCCAGAGATGCAGGCGCTGTTTATTGGCCATGGTCCCTCTTTTGTGGCTGGACGCATACTGCCGCCTTTTGCCAATATTGAACTTTATAACCTGATGTGCCGCATCTTAGGGATAAAACCCGCCGCTAATGACGGCAATCCGGCCTGGGCGGCCGCGATGCAGGCCGCGGCGAACGAGGCTGCGGCTAAAACCTTGGGTCCAGCAGCGCGGGCAGAGTAATTTCGCGGATAAAACTGGCATTGGACAGACTCAGCACTGTTCGAACCACGGCAACGACATCATGCAGCGGGATTAATTCGCCCTGACCACGGGCGACAGCCTCGCTCAGTGGGATATGTAGCTGATCCTCGGTATTCAGATACCCCAGTTGCAGGCAGGTCACTGCCAGTTGTTGCTGGCGATAACCTTCCCGCAGTGCATCTGCAATGCCATTTAAGGCGTGTTTACAGGCGCTGAAAGTCACTTCAGGTCGACCACTCTGGCGTAAACCAGAGGTCGAGCCGGTCAGGATAATCTGTGGTTTGCTGCTGCAGAGTAACCTTGGTAACAGACGCTGCAGCAGTAAAATGGTGGCACTCAGATTGACCTGCAGTAACTGGATAATCTCTGTAGCTTCATCCATGGCAAAGTCGTAGTCAGTACTGAAAGCCTGCGTTTCCCAAATACCCAGATTATAAATAATGGCATCTAACTGCGCTGGGGCGGCAGCTGCAACTTGCGCGACTGCCTGTTGTGGCTGAGCAAAATCGGTACAAATCCAGCGGATGGACGCTGAGGTTGCCAACAGATCTGCTGGTGCCGTGCGCGATACCCCAGTCAATTGATGGCCATCACTGGCCAGCGCTGTAACTAAAGCTCTGCCAAGACCCTGACTGGCACCTATCACCATAATCTGCATGATGCTTTTCCTTGTTGACGGCTTTTTCTAAGCTAGCATAACCGAGGTTTGTACTTTTAATGGGTACTTTAACGTTGTTTGTTATCCAAAACCAGTGCTGTTGGATAATTATTCTGCTGGTATGTCAGGCGCTGGCTGTTTAGGATATTCATCAGTTGATTAATTAGGGCGCAGGAACGGATGCCAAATCAAATCGGCAGGCCAATGGGTGAAACGGATACCCGGCAATTATTGCTGTATCAGGCCAGATTATTATTTGCGGCGCAGGGTTACCAGCAAGTCTCAACCCGGCAGATCGCGCAGGCTTGTGATGTCAATGCGGCGATGATCCGGTATTACTTTGGTGATAAAGCAGGGTTGTTCGAGGCCGTCCTGACCGAGACTATTGCTCCGCTTTCACAATTATTGCAACAGCAACTGCACCATCCACAGCAACTGCCCCCCGCTATTTTTATTCAGTTGTATTACCAGTTAATGGGCCAGGCACCGGATTTACCTAAACTGATTTTTCGTGCTTTGCAGGATCCGGCCTCGGCGGAACATCAGATTGTCAGTCGGGTCTTTGGCCAGTTTTTACAGCAAACGCTGGCAAATTTACAGCAGATGCTGCAGCGTCCTGGGGTGTTATGGCCCGGTCTGAATGCGCAAAACGCTGTTTTATCCTGTCTTAGTTTGTCGGTATTTCCATTTTTATTGCCTGAACTGGTGAAAAACCTGCTGCAGATTGAATTGACGCCAGCTTTTTTGGCGCAACTTGCTCGACATCAGCAGGTGTTATTGCAACAGGGATTAGGTCCGGTCGGAGATGACACACATGCGTAATATTGGCATCAGTCTGTGCTGTTTGCTGTTGCTGGCTTGTCAGCCAGCGGTGAAGCCAGTGGCTTTGGGGACACTGGAGCGGGAAAGGATCGTGCTCAGAGCGCCAGTGACTGAATTGATCAGTGCAATCAAGGTGACTAAGGGCCAGTCAGTGCAGGCGGGTCAGTTGTTGTTGCAACTGGATAGCCAGTCGCAGCTGCTAAAAGTCAGTCAGCAGCAGGCTGAAGTCCGGCGCTGGCAGGCGCTGCTGGCTGAACAGCGCAATGGCAGCCGACCTGAGCAATTGGCGGGGGCAGAGGCTGAAGTCCGGCGTCTAACGGCTGCGGTGTTATTGGCCCGACAGCAATTAAAGCGTCAGCAACAGTTGCGCGGCCGCGGCCTCAGCAGTCAGGCCGAGCTGGATAATGCCAGCGCACAGCTGAAAAACAATGTGGCGGCGCTTGCGGTGGCCGAGCAACAACAATTACAACTGCAACATGGCAGTCGTGCTGAAGTACTGCAGCAGGCCGAAGCAGCGCTGGAAGTGCAACAGCAGTTACTGGCGCAGGAGCAGAAAAAACTGCAGGATTTGTCGATCACCGCCAGTCGGAGCGGGCTGCTGGAAGATCTGCCTTATTACGCTGGTGAGCGGGTGATGCAGGGGGCCAGTTTGGCTATTATCGCTGCTGACAGTGCGCCTTTTGCCAGAGTCTATCTGCCGCAAGCCTATCTGACCCAGTTTCAGTTGGGGGCGGCTGTGCAGGTGCTGGTTGAAGGACGGCCTGAGCCGCTGAGCGGCCGGATCCGGTATATCGCGCCGACTGCCAGTTTTACGCCTTATTACGGCCTGCAACAAAGTGAAAGAGCCAGGCTGATGTTTCTGACTGAAATTGAGCTAACCGATGCTGCACAGCTGCCCACCGGCATTGCGGTGCAGTTGCTGACCGGCCAGATTGACGGAACCCGCTTATGACAGCCCTGGCGATTGATGTGCACGGCATGAGCAAACAATTTGGCGATTATCAGGCCGTGAGCCAGTTAGATTTACAAGTGCCAACCGGCTGTATCTATGGCTTTCTCGGGCCGAATGGCTGCGGGAAATCGACCTCGATCCGGATGCTGACCGGTCTGCTGACACCCAGCAGCGGCAGTCTGCAGGTGCTGGGTCTGCAACTACCGCAACAGGCCGAACAGTTGCGCTCACAAGTGGGCTACATGACGCAGAAGTTTTCTTTGTACGACAATTTAACAGTGCAGGAGAATTTGCAGTTTGTCGGCCAGATCTATGGCCTGCCGCGTCGGCAAAGGCTGCAACGACAGCAAGAGTTATTGCAGCTGTATCATCTGGATGACAAACGGCAGGTGATGGCAGGACGGCTCAGTGGCGGTCAGAAACAACGGTTAGCTCTCGCTGCTGCCACATTACATCAGCCGAAATTGTTATTCCTGGATGAACCCACCTCGGCGGTGGATCCGGAAAACCGACGGGATTTCTGGGAACGGTTATTTGATTTAAGTGAGCAGGGCACCACCATTCTGGTGTCAACCCATTACATGGATGAAGCCGAACGCTGCCATCAGTTGGCTATCCTGGAACTGGGACAAAAACGCATCGATGGCGCGCCGACGACGTTGATGCAGCAACTGCATGGTCGGGTGATTGAATTACGCGGCAGCGGGCTGCGGTCGCTGAAATCAGAACTGGAGCTGTGGCCCGAAGTACTGTCGGTCGCGCAGATAGGCCAGAGTCTGCGGCTGTTATTGCGGCGTGCCTTGCCGGAACTGAGCTGGTTGACAGGCCGATTACCGGTCGAGATCAGCGCCGAAGTGGTCCGACCCTCGTTGGAGGATGTGTTTGTGTCACATACCGGGAGGGCCTATGCTCAGTCTCAGTAGAATGCAGGCGGTGATTAGCAAAGAGTTACGCCAGTTGTCCAGGGATCGGATTACCTTCGCCATGATCGTGATGATCCCATTTATTCAGTTGCTGCTGTTTGGCTATGCCATTAATACGGATGTACGCCAGGTGCCAGCGGGTCTGGTGGATTTGCAAGGAGGGGCGGCAGCGCGGCAACTGGTCCATGAGTTACAAGCCAGTCAGGCGGTACAGTTTGTCCTGCAGTATCCGCATATCAGTGCGGCCGAGGCGGGCCTGACGGCAGGGGACGTCAGTGCAGTGCTGGTGATCCCGGCCGATGTGGAGCGCCGGCTGTCAGACTGGCGGTTGGGGCTGGCAGATCGGGAACTGGTGCAATGGCTCAGCGATGCCAGCGATCCGATGTTATCGGCAGTGATCCATGGTCTGAAACAGCTGCCGCTCGGACAGACGGCGATGTTGCAGCCTGGCCCGGGGCTGAGCACTGCAGCAGTGGTGCATTATTTTAACCCTGAGCGTCGCACGGCCGTGAATATTGTGCCAGGTCTGATTGCGGTGATCCTGACAATGACGATGATCCTGTTTACCTCAGCAGCTATTGTGCGGGAGCGGGAACAGGGCAATATGGAGTTTCTGATCAACACGCCTATCCGGCCACTGGAACTGATGCTGGGAAAAATTCTGCCGTATTTATTGATCGGTGTACTACAAACGGCGTTGATCCTGGGGTTGGGCCATCTGTTGTTCCAGGTGCCGCTGCCGCAGGATTGGTTGTCGTTGTGGTTGGTCACTCTGTTGTTTATTCTGGCCAGTTTGACACTAGGACTACTGATTTCAACCAAAGCACAAACTCAGTTGCAGGCTATGCAAATGACGGTCTTTGTGTTGCTACCATCTATTTTACTGTCAGGTTTTATGTTTCCTTACGCGGCGATGCCTACAATTGCCCAGTGGCTGGCGGAAATATTACCCGCCACACATTATGTACGGATGATCAGGGCTGTGGTGCTGCGCAATACCCACTGGCTGGAGTTATGGCCTGATGTGCTGGCGTTACTGTTGTTTACCTGTATTGGCTTATTGCTGGCGACATTACGCTTTAAGAAAAAACTGGATTAACGGGTGGTCAGTCTGTGCTGGTGGCCGGAAATGTCAGACTGGCGCTAAACTGTTGTGGTTGTTGTTGCAGGCTCAGTTGCCACTGTAGGCGACTGCAGATCCGTTCCACGATGACCAGACCATAGCCATACCCTTTGCTGTCCTGTTGCAGCTGACAGGCGTTGCTGATGGTCAGGGTTCGTTGTTGCAACCGGATACAGATTTCCCCTTCGCCGTATAAAAAAGCATTTTTTAGCAGGTTATGCAGCACCACCAGCAGGAAACTTTCCGGTGCGCAGAGCGACAGATCCTGTTGCAGTTGTAGTTGCCAGTGGCAACTGTGCGCTGTCACGGCATTGCTGGCAATTGGCAATTGCTGGGTCAGCACTTGTTGCAGCGACAGCTGTTTAAAATGTTGCGCTTCGATGTGTTCGCGACCGAGCAACAAAAAAGTGTCGGTTAACAAGGCAATATCCTGACAAGCACGTTCAATCCGGCGTAAGGCTTTTTGACTGCGGGCATCCGTTGGCAGCATTTTCTCCAGCAGTTCAGCTGAGCCTTGCAGGACCATCAGCGGCGTGCGGATTTCATGGGCGGCAAAACGACTAAACTCCTGTTCGCGCTGGAAAAAAGCTGCTATATGACGCTGGCTATCCGACAGCGCTTGTTCGATAGTGCGCAGTTCGGCAAATTTGGCTTCGACCGCGAGCGCGGGTTGATCGGGTGACATCCGGTTGATTTTGCTGACCACATTACGCAGCGGCTCCGCCATCCGCCGTACCATCCATAAACCTGACAGCAGCGCCAGTAAGGCGATAGTAAAACCCAGTGCCAAGGTCACCAGATGGAGTCGGGATTCATATTCGTCCAGATAATCATCGGCATTGTCTTTAAACACCACATAAAATAAGCCCTGACCGGACGGATGTGGCCTGACCAGAAAGTGTTTATCTTCAGGGCCAAGATGATGCTCGTAAAACCCCGGCGTTTGATAAGGTTGCAGCCAGGCTGGCAGCTCTGCTTCACTCCAGTAACTGTCAAATTCATAATGGTTGGGTAAGTCGGCGGCCTCGCCACTGAGCAGATAATCGCGTTCAAACATGCGGGCTTCGGCATCCAGCCAATGGTGCAGACTGATCACTTCCATCTGATCTTCTGCCACCAGAATGACGCCCCAAAATAGCAGAATAAACAGTAAACTCAGACTGCCGAATGTCAGAGTGAGCTGACGGAAAAAACTGCGGTTAGCCAACAAGTTTGTAGCCCTGGCCATGTACAGTCTCCAGTCGTGGAGGGCTATCATCTTGTGCCAGAGCCTGACGCAAAGCGTAAATATGGCTGCGTAGTGCATCGCTGGCGGGTTCTTCGTCGCCCCAAATGTGTTCGACCACGGTGGATTTTTTCACCATCGCCGGTGCTTTTTGCATTAACAGTTTGAGTATTTGCAATTGGATCCGACTCAGTTTCAGCGGCCGGCCCGCTTTAGTGGCCAGCAGACTCTGCGCATCCAGCTGTAACTGGCCGAGTGTCAGCCGGCTTAAATCCTGCCGTTGCCCGCGTTTGCAGAGCGCTTCTAACCTCAGCAGCAATTCTTTCAGCGCAAAAGGTTTCACCAAATAGTCATCGCCACCGGCGGCAAAGGCGGCTTCTTTATCTGGCAGATTGTCTTTGGCGGTGAGGAATAAAATCGGCGTCTGACATAATAATTGCTGGCGGATTTGGCTGACGGCACTGATGCCATCCAATTTTGGCATCATGATATCCATCACAATCACATCAAACTGCTGCTGGCTGAGAATGCTTAAAGCCGCCATGCCGTTATACGCACAATCGACGCTAATGCCAGACATTTCCAGATAATCTGTTAAAGTTTCCATCACTTGTTGATTGTCTTCTACCAGCAAAACTTTCATCGATAATCCACCGACTGACTAAGTTGCCGCTTAGTCTATGCATCTGAACAGCCTGATACCAGCCCCGCAAAAAAATATGTTTTTTAGTCTCAAACTTCACAATCACTTCACGCGGTCTCTGTTGCAATGCTGGCAGTTTTTAATACTGCTGAGCTGGCCGCAGCGCCAACAGCAGCACTTTTGCAGGGAAATCATCATGAAAAAAATCGCACTTGGTCTGTTACTGGTTGCTAGCCCGGCACTGTTAGCCAATCCTTATCTGGGGCTGAGTTACCAGTATTTAAATCCAACTGTGGAAAGCGCAGATGCTGCCGTTCTAATCGGTGGCCGGTCCCTGGATTTAAATCAGCAGGGTAGTCGCGGTAGTGCAGCCTTGTTGCTGGGTTATCAACTGACTCCGGCCTGGGCTGTGGAGGTCAGTGGCTGGCAGCAAGAGGGTGGTGATAGCATAGAAAACCGGTTATCCATGCTGCAGGATGAAGAATGGGAGGCTGAACTGGACGGTCGTCATTTGAACCTGGCGGCAGTGTGGCAGCAGCAGCTGAGTGCAACGCTGCATTATTCGCTCAGTGCCGGTCTGTTGTACAGCCGGTATGACATCCGTGCCAGTCATAGTCTGGACAATGAAGATGCACAAGATGTGATGCTGGCAGCCAGCCAACAGCAACAGTCAGAATTAGGCGTTAGCGTTGCAGCCCAGTTGACGCTGCAACTGGACCCGCAGTGGTCAGTGCGGGCTGGTTATCGATATCAGCAAGATAGCCTGCTGCGTAGTCATGGCCCGATGTTATCGGCAGTTTATCATTTTTAAGTCAAACGGCACTGCCGGCAACTACTGTGGCAGTGCCAGTTCGTGGCGATAAGTCGTGAGGTAACAGGATGAAGCGAATGTTGGCAACCACAGTGTTAGTGCTGGTTAGTAGCGCTGCAATGGCCGATTATAAAGGGCCACAGGCGCCATTGCAGCGCGATATTGCCGCAGTGCTGGCTGAACCGGTCGATAATCAGGGCGTGCAGCTGAAGGGGTACCTGATAGAGAAACTCAGTCATGAAAAATACTGGTTTTCCGATGGTCAGCACAAAATCAGGGTGGAAATTGAACCGGAAGATTTCCCGGCGGCCGAGTTCGATGAACACGATTTGATTGAAATTTATGGCGAAGTTGAAAAAGACTTTTTGGAATCGCCTGAAATTGATGTCGAACTGATCCGGATTATGCCAGCACAGTCTTAAGACTGTGCTGTTGAACTGCAGACTGTCGTGTTGATTACAAGCCGATTGGCGTCAAACCTTTAGCGCGATTTTCAATGGCTTCATCCAAATCAAAGCCCCCTTTGATCCAAGCCTGGGCTTCAGTGGCCTGAAATTTTTGTTGGTGCCATTCTAACGCATCATCCAATTCAAAATTGGCTTGCGTCCAGCTGTGGGCGGCGGCTGGATCAAAACCTTCGCTGCGCCAGCTTTGCGCCGTTTTGGCATTAAAACCAACTTGTTGCCATTGGCTGATTTCATCGGTGCTCATACCACTCCAGTCGCTTGGGACCGAGCTACAGGCGCTGAGGAGTAACAATGACGTTGCCAGCAACAATTGGCGGGCAGAAATACGGCGATGAGATTGTGGCTTGAACAATGCGGCCATTTGAAATTTCCTTCTGAAGGCTCCGCCGGTTGCGGTCGGCGGCTATGATGCCAAGTTATCGTCAGTGACGCAATCGGCGCCAGCAGCTTTTATGCAGGACTGGTTCTATCGTTTATCACTGCGATAAAAAACCCGGCATTGCGCCGGGTTTTGTGTTGCTCGTTATTACAACGCTAGCAGAATAAAACCACCAAAGGCCAAAGCTGCTGCAATCAGGCAATAGGGTAGTTGCGTCACCGCATGTGAAATCAGATCACAACCTGAGCCTTGTGCTGCCAGTACCGTCGAGTCACTGTAGAAACAAGCCTGTGAGCCAAAAGACGCCGCCGACAGCAGCGCGCCAATCACCAGCGGAATATCCGCATTTACTGACTGCGCCAGTGGCATCACAATGGGGATAGACACGGCAAAAATGCCCCAGGATGAACCGGTGGCAAAAGAGAGGATGGCCATCGACAAAAACACCAGTGCCGGTAACATTTGCGCTGTCATATAAGGCGTCAGGTTTTCAATGACAAATTGTGGCAACATTAATTTGTCGCAGACATCTTTAAATATAAAGGCTGCCACTACAGTACTGATGGCTGGCAACATGGTTTTAAAACCATTCATCATCACTTCCATCATGTCGGTGATGCTCATCAGCCGCTGAGCGGAATAATACAAAATGGTGCAGACCAGGGTGGCAATCACGCCTTTTAATACATCGATATCAAAGTAAATGGTAAAGCCAATCAGCGCCAACATCGGTACCACAAAGTTGTGCAGTTGGCCTTGTTTATTGCCTTGTTCAAATTCTTCTTCAATGGAATGCATGGCGTATTCATCACTGGTGTGATGAGGCATTTGTTGCGAGGCATGGTGCTGGGCATGTGGCACTGCAATGGTTTTCTTCTGATCTTGTGCCAGCTCGCAGTCAAAAGGCAAACCAGCCTGGGTGGCCAGCTCTGCTTTTTTCATCGGGCCGAAATCTGGCAGCAACTTCAAGGCAACCAGTAGAACGCACAACAGCGCCAGCCAGGGGTAAAACATATAGGGGATAGCGTTGATATACACGCTAATGCCTTTATCTTCCGCCGAAGCAACGCCGTTATCGACCAATAAGCCACCAAAGAACACGGCCCAGGTCGAAATCGGGATAATGACACAGACCGGTGCCGCAGTAGAATCGACAATATAAGCCAGTTTCTGCCGCGACACTTTGTATTTGTCTGTGACCCTTTTCATCGCTTCACCGACGGATAAAGCGTTCAGATAATCATCAATAAAAATGATCATCCCGAGCATAAAGGTCATAAACATCGAAGAACGTGGACCTGTGGCTAGTCGCGAGCCAAAGCGGCCAAATGCCAGGGCACCACCGGTATGGATCAGCAAACCAATCAGGGCACCAAAGCCGCCACAGACCAGGATCAGCCAGCCAATGGTTTCATCCTGCATCACTTTTAACGCGATCTCGGAGAAGCTGGTCAAAGAGTTCGTGGGGCTAAGCATCAACAAACCAACAATAGCGCCAACAACCAGCGCCAAAATTGGACGTTTCAGCCAGATGGCAACGGCCATCACAACCACGGGAGGAATTAAACTTAACGCACTGGGTGAATCCATCAGGGGTTCCTTACAAAAAACTCCAGGTGACTGGTTTGGTTACACCACGATAAGTGGCTTTGTTGAGCCGATTTATCGTCTGATTTCACTCGGGCTGAAGCAGATTGTGGCCTGCGAGGCCTTTGTAGTTATGAATGTATATCCGGCAATTTGTCAGAAGTTGCGGCCGGATATGATAACAAATATTTTTTCTGCATCAATGATTGATTCAGGGAAAGTGGGGCTGTAGTGATGAAATCTGGACAGCGGTCTTAGTGTTGAGCTGGCATGGCCGGATTGTTCGCGCCGTCTGCCAAAGTTTTTGGCAGTGCCGCAGCGTTTTGCTTGGTGTTGCTGCCACTTTGTTGCGTTGCTAATTGCTGGCGATACCAAGCGTTGCGGCGTAACAATTGTTTTTTATGCGGTAGCATCGAGGCTCCGGTTTAAGTTTATGCATGATTAGCTCTAGCCTAAAATTAGTTGGTGACAAAATTATGACAGATGAGGTCAATTTTCTAATCTGGCTGCCGGGATTTTTTGCTGCTCCAGCAACCACTGATACAGATCCCAACCGGCATAGACCTGGCGCCAGGCATCGTGTTCGGCTTGCTCCAGCATGCTAAAACGAACATTGTGATGACCAAGCTGACGCAGTTTTTCGATGCCTGGATAAAAGTAGTT
The DNA here is from genome assembly GCA_964525695.1 of uncultured Rheinheimera sp. Lineage (GTDB taxonomy): Bacteria > Pseudomonadota > Gammaproteobacteria > Enterobacterales > Alteromonadaceae > Pararheinheimera. The sequence continues at coordinate 34,088 of CAZGHW010000009.1, forward strand.
TTTATTGATGGCCGAATCGCGACCTGCCGCATGTACCCACAGTGGTATCCGGGCACGGGCGATCGGAGCCATCAGATCCGGATGACCCCAGCCCACTACGGGCGCGACGGCGGCAAATAACTCAGGTTGGCGGCTGGCCAGATACCAACTGCCAAAACCGCCATAACTGATACCGGTCAGATAATAGCGCTGCGGATCCGTGTTAAATTGCTGTTTGACCGTATTGAGCATCGCCAATAGATCTTGTTCTGCTTGTTCCCAGCCATCTGGCAATAAGGGGGGGATTTGCGCCATCGAATCGACCTGACTGGCCGGACTGATGGCAGCGCTGGAGCTAAACATGGCAGGTCGGGGCGGTACCCCCTGCGCCTGGCGATGTGGAATATCGGCCCGGCTGCGCTTGGCAATATAAGGTAATTTTGCCATCGCAAACATGTGCAATTGTGGCACCAGGATAATAAATGGCAAATCACGTTTTTGCACCCAGGCTTCGTACAAAGGACCATGGATCAGGGTGTAGTCGAGTTCATCCAGTCCATTTCCCCGCTCGCCATTGCCATGCAAAAATAGCAGCACAGGCCATTTTTTCCTGTCTTGTTGCTGATAGCCTTTAGGTAAGTAGACAAAATATTGCCGCGCTTGCTGGTCGATGCGACTGGTGTAATCCAGCCTCAGTAGTTGGGCTTCGCTCTGTGGTGAGGGCGTCACTGCCGAGGTGCTATGGACTGGTGCTTGAGTCTGGCAAGCGCTCAGGGTGAGCAGACTGAGGAGCAGTAGCTTGATTTTATTGACCATTAAAGCTCCTTTCTGGAGTTGACCTTTGCATGACACCGGTTATTGCCCCAACTGCGTTGGCATCGCTGGTGCTGGCACCGGATAGCGCGCTGGTTGTTGTTGCAGTTGCAGCAAGGTTTCGCTGATGGCTCGTTCCAGTTGCACATCCCGGCCCTGATTCACCGCCAGTGGATCCAGTTCCAGTTCGATATCTGGTGTCACGCCCTCATTCTCCACTCGCCATTGTTGTTCCGGGGTATAAAAGCGGAAAAACGGCACTGTATGGAAACCGCCATCGATCAGCGGTGGATTGGTGGCAACACCAATTAAACCACCCCAGGTGCGGGTACCGATGGTTTTGCCCAATTGCAGCCGCTGGAAAGCATAGGGCAGGAAGTCACCGCCTGAACCGGCGTCTTGATCAATCAACATGGTTTTTGGACCATAAATAGCGCCCCCCGGTGTGGTGAAAATCAGCCCATCCCGATCTTTCCAACCGGCTAAAAATGGCCGCGATAGAATATCCGTGATGTAGTTTGCTGCCTGGCCACCGCCATTTTTGCGCTCGTCAATAATCAGCGCTGGTTTATCAACCTGGGCGAAAAACATCCGGTTAAAGAAATAAAAACCACCAGCGCCTGTGTTGGGCAGGTAAACATAAGCCACTTTGCCCTGACTGGCTTGTTCGACCTGTTGCCGATTTTGTTCCACCCAGTGCCATAACCGTAGCTCAGCTTCATTGGCAATAGGTTCAACCCGGATCTGACGTTGGTTTTTACCATCGGCAGTGTCTGCCAGGGTTAGCAGTACTTGTTTACCCTGAGTGTTGTCCAGCAACTTATAAATGTTGGTGCGCGCATCCAGGGCCACCCCGTTGATCGCTAGCAGAAAATCTCCGGCTTTGGCCGTTTGGCCTGGCGTTGCCAGCGGTGCTGTTAAAAATGGGTTCCAGCGATCGCCCTGATAAACTGTTTTTAGCTGATAATGGCCATCGCGGATAACAAAATCGGCGCCGAGCAGGCCGACTTTGCTGGGCGTTTCCTGATGGATATCGCCACCACCGATGCGGTTATGACCGACCTGCAATTCGCCAATCATTTCGACCAACAGCTCGTTTAAATCTTCCCGCCGCTGCACAAATGGCAGCAGCGGTTGATATTTGTCATACATTGCCTGCCAGTTGATGCCATGCAGTTTGGCATCATAAAAATAATCCCGCTGCATCCGCCAGGTGTCGTCAAAGATTTGCTGCCATTCTGCTGCCGGATTGATATAAGCCTGTAGTCCCGATAGATCCAATGCTGTTAAGTCTGCTTTGGCGCTGGCTGAACCTTGCTGTAAGCTGCTTGGCGCTTTAAGTGTCAGCAGTTGTTTACCATCGGCGCTGAACTGATAATCGGCCAGCCCTTGTTGGATGATGCTCAGTTTTTTCTCTTTAAAATCAAATCGATGTAATGTGGCGGTATTGCGCAGATCGGCCGTTGGCCCTTCATTGCTGACACCGGGCTGACTATATTCCAACAACCAGAGTGCGCCATCGGCGGCCACTTTGAGCTGGCCATAATTTTTTTCTGCCAGGGGCAGCGGCACAATGCGTTGCTCAATACCAGCCAGATCCAGCCGGATTGGGCTGGTTTTCGCCGTGCTGTGCTGGGCTGTGGTGTTGGCGACCACAGGTTCATCGCCAGTGCCGGTGGCCAGCGGGGAACTGCCATCTGCTGCTAACACTGCGGCATAAACGCCTTGGCGCAACGGCCGCTCCTGGGTGGAGAGATCCAGTCCGACTTGTGACGGACCTGTATTGACCGAGGCAGTAAAATATAAATAACCATCGCCAAATGCCGGATTGGCGGCATGACTTAAACCGTCCGTCAGTCGGCGGCTGTTGGCTTTGTTCAGATCAAACAGATAAATCTGCGAGAAATAATTGGCTTCAATCAAGGTATAAGCCAGATAGCGGCTGTCCTTTGAGAACGACAGTTGGAACGGCCCCCGCCGCTTGGAGGTGGCGATGACCTGTGATTGTTTGCTGCTGAGCTCCAGTTTATAAAGGTTCAAATGATTATCTTGATAAATCAGATACTTGCCGTCAGGTGACCAGGCCAGTAGATTAAAATAACCGGTTTTCCCCAAAGGGATAGTGCTGGGTTCACCCTGGCCATCCTGCGCCCGCAATACTAATTGGTGCTGACCACCCTGGTCGGACAGGTACGCCAGTTGTTGACCGTCCGGCCGCCACAGCGCATCAAATTCGCGCACACCACTACTTTGGGTCAGGTTGCGGCTACTGCCTTCTTTCAGCGGCAGGGTAAAAATTTCACCACGGGCTGAGATAAGCGCGCGTTGCCCTGTCGCTGATAACTGGGTTGACGTGATAGTTTTACTGGCATCTTTCCACTGCGGCCGGCGCTGCGCCGACATGGTGTCGATCTGCACCGGAATTGGGCTACTGCGGCCGCTGCTGACATCCAACTGATATAAAAAGCCGCCAGCTTCATACACCACAGTGTCACCGTGCCCTGCGGCACTGCGTAGATCCCAGTCGGTGCTGTGGGTTAACTGACTGACTTGCTGCTGTTGATATTGGTAGAGATTAACTGCTTTGTTGTCGCGATCGGATAAAAAATACAACCTGTTGTTGAGCCAAAATGGGTTGCTGTCATTGGCATTTGGATGCGGCACTTTTTCCAGTTGTTGCTTGTTCAGATCAATAATCCACACCGGTGGCGTGCTGCCCCCCCGATATAAACGCCAGCCACTTGGGCCGCTGTAAGCGGCGTTATTCGGCCGATAGGCCAGTTTACTGCCATCGGTCGACCAGCGGCCTTCCACAGCCACTGCCGCCATTACTTTTTGCTCATAACCGCCAGTCACTGCCACTTCAAACAACTGATTACTGCGGCTATTGGCGACCTCGCGGTTGGAAGCAAATAAAATCTTGCTGCCATCCGGACTCCAGCCATTGACGATGTCGGCGCCCGGATGCCAGGTCAGACGCTTGACCTGACCACCAGCCACTGGCAGGAGATAGACATCAGTGTTATTGTCGTAACTTGCTGAAAATGCTATCCATTTGCCATCAGGTGAGAATTTGGGCGCAAATTCTGCTGCTGGATGAGCAGTCAGTTGGCGTGGTTGCTGGCCCAGCCGATCGGTCAGCCAAAGATCACCGCCATAGACAAACACCAAATGACTGGCAGAAATATCGGGCTGGCGTAATAAACCAGTGCCGGTTGCCATGGCTGATGGCAGCGTCAAAGCGAGCGAGCAACTGAATGCCAGCATGGTGTGTTTGAACATAAGCAGAACCTGTTGCAGTGGCAGCAAAAGCTCAAAGCTAGCACGGCGTCGGAAAATGTTACAAGCTGACTGGAGCGACAGCGGAACTTTTTCCGCTGAGCCTACCTTTTTGTGCGGTTAAACCGGTTTTTTTCTGCTGATAGGAGCATCATCGTGTATATAGGCGCATTAGCGGCTGCGACCGGCAGCACAGCCAGAGCAATTCGATTGTATGAAAGTATGCAGTTGCTGCAAGTGCGGCGACAGGGCAAGTACCGGGTTTATGATCAGTCCCATATTGAATTTGTGCAGTTAATTAAACAGGCGCAAAGTCTGGGCGTGCAACTGAGCGAGTTACAGCAATTGCGAAGGCCCAACAACCAATTGGACTGGCCAGCGCTGCATCAGTTATTGACGAAAAAATATCAAGCCTTAGCGTGGCACATCAGCCAGCAGCAAACGGAGTTGCAGCGGATTGCCTATTATCAGCAGTTGATTGCCGACTGTATGGCGACCGACCTGACTGCTGTGGCTGTTTGCGCCGAAGCCCAGCTTTAAGCTGCGACCACCCGCTGCTTAAGGCTCTGACAAATAGGCTTGACTCTGACCCTAGGGTCAGGGTTTAGCATGGCAACTCCCAACCAAAGGAGTTTGCCGGTGAAGAAAATTTTAGTACTGAATGCCAATCCAAAATCGAGTAGTTTCTGTCATGCCATAGCCCAAACCTATGTCGCGGCTGTCGGTGAACTAGTGGAGGTTGAATTGCTCCATCTGGCCAATTTACAGTTTCAGCTAGATTTGCACGAGGGTTACGATAAGCCACAAGCGTTAGAAGCCGATTTAGTGCGGGTGCAACAGTTATTGTTATGGGCTGACCACCTGGTATTGATTTGTCCGGTGTGGTGGGGCGGCATGCCAGCCAAGTTAAAAGGATTATTTGACAGGGTACTGTTGTCAGGTTTTGCTTTTAAATATCACCAGGGTCGGACTGTGCCGGAAAAGTTGTTGCGGGGTCGTTCCGCCGAGTTATTGTTGACCCTGGATACTCCGGTATTCTGGTATAAATGGTGGCAACGGCAGCCAGTGTATTATCAGTTAACCCGCACTATTTTAGATTTTGTCGGCATTAAAAATCAGGCGACTCATTATTTTGGCCCGGTGATCAGTGCAGATGCTGCCAAACGCGAAGATTGGTTGCGACAGATACAGCAACTGGCCAGACGCCGCTGTGGTAGCTGAACTTTGCAGTGGCATCGGTAGTGGCATTGCGCAGTTGTCTGCCAAGCAAAACGCTGACTGTGCAATAGCGGAATTGTGCCTGCGGCCGCTTCTGTGAAGAGGATGTGGCGTAACGAATCACAGTGAATCAAAGGTGAAATTTGATGCAAAATTTAATCGACGCCAAAATGCTGCTACGGGTGTTTAGTTTGACCGAACAATTGGGGCAAGCGGCCACGACACCGGTTGGTGCCGGTTATCAGTTGCAAGGGTTGCAAGTCGCGACTGGTTTTGATGGTTATGATTTATATTTTTTCGCTGCTGGCGTGACGCTGACACTGGGGTTTCATCAAAAGTATTTTATCGATGCGCAAACTGAGCAGCAGGTCGAGCAGTTTATTCAATTGCTGCAGCAGATCCAGCGGCTTGGCGCTTGAGCTGGTTTTTTCATCGGATCTGAAGACGTCTGTAGCCGCTTATGGAGGCCTTTGATCTTTATTGAATATCGACACTCAGACCTCTGTTTGGCATTAAAACTAAAGAATTAGTTGCAATTAAAATCTCGCTTGGCTATTTTAATACTAATTCATTAGTAGGAGTCTTTCATGGCCAGACCACAATCCAGCGAGTTAACCGGCGCTGAGCAAAAAATTATGCAAGTGTTATGGCTGCAGGGGCCAAGTTCGGTCAAAGAGATCGCCGCCATGTTGAGCCAAGACAGTCCTGTTGCTTATACCACGGTGCAAACCCTCTGCCGCATCTTGCTGGATAAAGGTCATGTGCAGGCTGAAAAACAAGGCAAAGCTTTTATCTATCAAGCGACCACAGTGCAGCAAGAAGCCCGCAGCCAAGCGTTATTGAGTCTATTGAAAAAGTTTTTCGGCGGTTCACCGGATTTATTAGCGCAGCATTTATTGCAAGAGCGGGCGGTTTCACCGCAACTGGCGGCGCAGTTACAGGCGCAGGTCGATGCCGCGGCTGAGCAGGCCGCAACGAAGGCAGAGCCAATTACAACGAACGAGCCGGTCCGCTAGCAACGCAGTGATCTGGAGAGGGTGTCGATGGATATCAACTGGTTAGCCTTCTATATCTGGTTGCATTTGTTGTTAACAATATTGTTGTTGCCTGCCTTGGTTCTCGGTAGTCGCCAACTGGCGTTGTTGTCGCCAGCATCGATGTACAGGTTATGGATGCTCTGTGCTGTGTTGCTGTTCTTATTACCGATGTTGTTGTTACAGCCCTGGGCGTTGGATCCGCTGCTACTGCCTTGGTTTAGCCATGGTATTCAGCAAGTGGTCGGTGCTGCTCAGACGACAGTGTTGTCTGCAGGTTCAGCCCAGACGCTGGCCATGCAGCAGCCTTTGCCATCTTCCGCTATGGTCCAGGTGCAGTGGCCTTTGCTGTCACAAATGCTGGTCTGGTTAACGCCGCCGCCCTGGTGCTGGTGGCTGTTGCCGATTGTCACTGCAATCAAAGGATTGCAGCTGTTAGGCAGCTATCTGGCGACTGTAAAATTACGCCAGCAAGCCAGCCCAATCCGGCAAACTTTGCCAGGTTGTCCGCTACCGGTGAAATCGCACTCAAGTATCACCAGCGCGATGTTGCTGGGCTGGCGCCGACCTTTGATCCTGTTGCCGCAGTGTTATTTGCAGCAACTTAACCAAGCGCAATTAGCGCTGGTGCTGCAGCATGAGGTTTGTCATCAGCAACAAGGAGATCTGCGCAGTTATCTACTGCAGCAATTACTCGGAACTTTGCTCTGGTGGAGCCCGGCCTGGCATAAAATTGCCGTTGAACTCAATCGCTGGCGGGAGTTGCGGTGTGACGCTTTGGTCAGTCGCACTTTGTCAGCACCGCATCATTATGCGCAAACTTTATTGGATTGCGCGCAACTCAAGCCAGATTCAGCGACGCCAGTGCTAGCGCAACGTTGGTGGCAGTCAGCGTTATTGCCGCAACGGATCGCACTGGTGTTGCAACCGCAGTTGCAATCAGGCTGGCGTTGGTATGCGCTGTTGTTAACCCTGTTGTTATGGCTGCTGGGCAGCCTATGGCTGGCACAGCAATGGCAGTTGGCGGAGTTGCCGGCTCGCCACGCCAAAGTGCGGCTGGCTGAGTTAGCGCCATTGACGCAGCTGTTGACGGCCGTGGCGGCCAATGATCAAGGCAAAGTACGTCAGCTGCTGGCAAGCGGCGCCCCTTTGAACCTGGCCAAACCGGGCGAAGGTTCGGCGCTGATGGTGGCCGTGCGCCAGCAGTTACCGCAGATGGCGACTATGTTACTGCAGGCAGGTGCCGATCCGAACCTGAGTAGCCGTGGTGATGGCAATGCGCTGATTATTGCCGCTCAGCAAGGTGATTTGTCTTTCGCAACCTTGCTGCTAGATGCCGGTGCTGATGTCAACGCCGCTGTGTTCGCGGATGAAACGGCATTGATCAATGCCAGTATGCGAGGCGATTTAGCAATGGCGCTGCTGTTACTTGACCGTGGTGCGCTGGTGAATCTACAGGTGCAAACGCCGATTTCCGATGGCAGCGGTTGGCGCTCCGCCCTTAATCAAGCTGCCACGCCTGCGATGCGGGAATTTTTGCTCGCGCGGGGTGCCCGCTAATGTCGCCTTAGTTTCCTTCTTGTTCACACTAACCGCTGCAGCAAAACACCAGTGCTTCGCGTTGCGCTAACCACAACGTCTTGGCTGTAAACGGCTAGTGATCTCCCCTTCAAGTGATGTGCGATGTAGGCGCTTTTAGCGTCACGGCTTGCTGCTGCCGCAATGTCGCCTCGACCTTGATGGATAGTGCTTTTTCTCAGGTTTCAGCCGTGCTTGATCGCGGTTGCGGCCAGTTACACGCCAAAAACAGTCAACAGGAGTCTCGTGATGGTCAAACAAGTCTTAAAATACAAAGTCGTCTGTATTGCACTCGGATTAAGTGCCTGTACCTTGTGGTCGGCTGCCGAACCTGTGCCACAGGATGCGCCGCTAGCAAGCAAGGTTTTTGCGTCGCCGCTGGCAGCCCGTTTTAGCGACGCCGCCACAGCAGCGGCGCAACAATTGGCAGTTTCGCGTCAACAGCAGCAGTGGCCAGGCATGACGGCCGCGGTTGCTTGGCGCGGCCAATTGTTGTGGGCTGGGGCGGTTGGTTATGCCGATGTAGCCGCGCAACAGCCTGTCACCATCGAGTCGCAATTTCGGCTCGGTAGTACTTCAAAAGCGGTGACCTCGACCTTAGTGGCCAGGGCTGTGGCCGCTGGCGTGGTCGATTTGGATACGCCTATTCATCGTTACAAACCGGATTTACCCAATCCAGCCTGGCAGCAGATGACACTCAGACAACTGTTGTCGCATACCGCCGGTTTTCCAGGCTATGACGGCAATACTGATCGGATTGGTGCTATTCGCAGTTGGTTAAAGTGGGGCAATTTTACCGATGTCGACCAGGCGTTGGCGCTCTTTGATGATTCAGCGTTATTAGCGCCACCAGGGCAGCGTTTTCATTACAGCTCTTTTGATATCAATCTGGCGAGCGCCGTGTTGCAAAGTGCCGCCAAACAACCCTTTTTAAGCTATTTGCAGCAACAACTGAGCACGCCTTTGGGCTTGCGTTCGCTGCAGGCAGCAGACGAGCCGCATCCACAGCAAGTGCGTTTTTATGAAAGCAGTGCTGGGGGAGCGAAGCTGCATCGCCCAGTGAATCTAAGCCAAAAGTGGGCGGCGGGTGGCTTGGCGGCCAGTTCGGTCGATTTGGTGACCTTAGGCTCAGCTTGGTTTGACGCCAGTTTTATACCCGCGTCTTTGCAACAACAGTTCTGGACGCCGCAAGTGTTGGCGGATGGCAAGGTCAATGAGGAATTTTATGCGCTCGGCTGGCGGCATTTTCAGCACAACTTTTTGTACTGCGATCGCGCCAACTTATTGTCGCAAGACGTGAGTTATGTGCATCACGGTGGGGTGTCGGATGGCGCGCAAAGTTTGTTGGTGATCTATCCAAAATGGCAGTTGGTGGTGGCGGTGAATATCAATACCCAAACGCAAAACTGGTGTGACTTTGCCCGCGAAGTGAGTTTAGTCACCAAACCATTTTTGCGGCAAATAGCGCCGGAATTGGCGCTTTAGTTTGGTCCTCGAAGCCAGTCGGCTCTCAGTGGCCCACTGGCTTTATCACTTGCCTATGATATCTGCTTAAGCTGTACGACTTCGGCTGCGACGCAATGACAGCACCACTGAAGAGCCGATGATCAGGGCAACCACCGCCAGAGAGACACTGACCGGAATTTTATACAGATCAATCAGCAGCATTTTGCCACCAATAAAGATCAGCACTAATGCCAGGCCATATTTTAACAAACTGAAGCGATCCGCCATGTCGGCCAGTAAGAAGTACATAGCCCGCAGACCTAGGATGGCAAAAATGTTCGATGTCAGCACGATAAAGGGATCTGTGGTGATGGCAAAAATCGCCGGAATTGAATCCACGGCAAAGATCACATCGGAAAATTCCACCAGCACCAGCACCAAAAACAGCGGCGTGGCATAACGCACCCAACGGCCATTGATCTGACGTTTGACAAAAAATTTCTCACCTTCCAGTTGCTCGGTGATGTTAAAACGTCGCCGTAGCCATAGTACTAGCGGATTGTTGGCCAAATCAGGTTCTTTGTCAGCTGCCCACCACATTTTGATACCGGTGAATAACAGGAAAGCACCAAATACATACAGCAACCAGTGGAACTGTGTGATCAGCCAAACGCCAGCAAAAATCATGATGGTACGCAAGATAATAGCGCCGAGCACGCCTAACACCAGCACGCGTTTTTGCAATTCAGGTGGGATCGCAAAGACACTGAAGATCATCAGCCAGACAAAAACATTATCGATAGCCAGAGATTTTTCAATCAAATAACCGGTCACAAATTCCAGCGTTTTGGCATTGGCAACTTCCGCGCCGGCAGTATCGCGCAGGTACCACCATAAACCTGCCGCAAACAGCATGGAGACAGACACCCAAATGACCGACCAGATAGCTGCTTCTTTGACTGAGACTTTGTGTTGTTTACCGCCACCGACCACAAATAAGTCGATCGCAAGCATGATGAGCACTAGGCTGAAAAAGACAGCCCAGAGCCAGGGATTGGCAATTGTTTCCATGAATTCACTCCAAACAGGATAACAGAGCTGGTTATCACCAGCACGGTCCGAACCCACACTGGCCGGATGTCCTGTTTAGAGGGGGGATCTTTGCCAGCATGGCAAAGGTCTTGCTCATCAGATCATCTGACCCGGTTACCGGAAACCTATTGGTTTCGGCATGACGATAAGCCGGCGTGGAGCTACTCCCCCTTGGGAAGGCGCGAATGTAACAAAGTCAGAGTAATTTAGTCAACTATTCTGCCGATAAAATATTCGCTATCCGGCTTGGCAGCCTTGCCTGCTGTTATGTTTAAGGCTAAATAGGCACCCGACGGAGAATAACACTGGTATTTTTGGCGCGCTCAGCTCGCGGCATTTTGAGCACAATTCTTGTACTGCGATCGCGCCAACTTATTATTGCAACAGCTGAGTTATGTGCATCACGGTGGGGGGGCTGATGGCGCGCAAAGTTTGTTGGTGATTTATCAAAAATGGCCGTTGGTAGTGGCGGTCAAAATCAATCCCAAACGCAAAACTGGTGTGATTTTGCCCGCGAAGTGAGTTTAGTCACCAAACCATTTTTGCGGCAAATAGTGCCGGAGTTGTTGCCCGCTGAGGTTTAACGTCTGCTTGGGGTTGGCTGAATGCGCTAAAAATTCAGCCAACTTGAGCGCGACGTTGAAAAGCAGCGATTTAAATCTTTGCGAGTTTTTTGGCAATTTGCTGCATAGCGCTTGTGGCTTTGGCGTCCATACCGCGGTTCATCAGAATAATAAAACCGTCTTTGCTCGCCGGGTCAAAATACATAGCGGTAAAAACCCCTAAATCAGAGCCTATATGACCAGTGAGTCCCATGCTGTTATCACGCCAGAAAAAACGCTGGTTGTTGGAGATGGCTGGATCAAGCTGCAATTTAAACATTTCCTGATACATCTGCGGTGACAATAGCGGCTGACCATGGCGATCCTGATTGTTCAATAGCCCGACCAAAAACTGACTTAACTCCAAAATACTACTGCGCATGCCACCATCCGGATATTGTGGATTGCCAAAATGCGGGTAAGGTTTGAAGTTTTTGTCAGCAGCGGGTGGGTTGATATAACGACTGAGCAGCTCGTTGAGTTCCGGCGACTCGGTGTCGGCACAGCTCAGTCCAGCAATTTGCGGTAAATAAGGTACACATTGTTCAACTTCGTACGGTACTGCGATGTCGTTGAGTTGTAAGTCATGTAGCAACCAACTGCTGTGTGTCATTGCCAAAGATGGAAATAACTGCTGTTTACTGTATTGCGCCAGCGACAGCTCGGTCGTCGCTTCAACCAGGTAACCAGCTAAGCCTGCTGCTAGGTTACTATATTGACGTTGGGTCGCCGGTGATTGCGCCAAAAAATGAGCGCCTTGTTGATACTGGCTACCCTCTGGCGTCAACAAATTTTTCAGATGTTGCGCCAGTGATGTCGGTGAGTCGCCATTGTGGGTGTAGCTTTGACTGTCATAATAATCGGCAATGCCAGAGGAATGGCTGGCAAGATGGCGTAAGGTGATTTTTTCATCTTGGGTATGAGGATTATCGACTTTAAACGGCAGGTAGTGATTAATATCTTGATCTAAATCGAGCTTACCCTGATCAACGAGCTGCAACAGCACCAACCCCATGATGGGTTTACTGATCGATGCAAGATTAAATAAGGTGTTTTGGGTCACCGGCATACCGGTTTCGATATTTGCCTTACCATAAGTTTGGATCAGCACTGTCTGACCATGTTTAATCCTGGCTATCGCCAGGCCGGGAATGGCCGCTTCAGTCATCAATGCCGGAATAAATTCTTCGAGTTTGCTGGAGTTCTGGCTCAATGGCTGCTGTGTTGGCAGCAACCACCAACATAGCCCGATCACTGCGATCAGCGTCGATATCGTACCGATGATTTTTTTCATGATTCCCTTCCTGTTGACTAAAAGTCGGGAGCTTGCAAGCTGCATACCAAAGGTGATTGCAGTGTAATGTCATGAAAAGTAATGGATTTCTCTGTATTGTCGAACCTTGGTTTTAAACGCCAAGTGGCGAATGTCGCTAACTGTTCGGCAAATAGCGCCGGAATTGGCGCTTTAGTTTCAAAGATAAGTGATAAAGCCAGTCGGCCCTGTTGAGCCAACTGGCTGTTGTCGTTAAGTGTGATTGGCTTTGTGGATCAAAACTGCGGTTTGCTCGACCATCACTTTGTGACAGGCTTCGCCATAACCCAAGCTGTATTTTAACGCTGGATAGACCCGATAGCTGCTCAGGGCAAAAGCGATGGCAATCAAACCTGGCTGGCCCCAGCGCGCCCGGATTGGCAGACGAAGGTCATTGGCCTGCGGCTGACGTGCCAGTGCCAGATCGCTAAAATTGACTACCAATTGGATCTCTTCGGGTAGTTGTGCCAGATCCCGCTCAATGATCGCCCTGACGAGTTCAGGCGCTAGCTTGGCTTCCAGCGCCATATTAACCACTAACTGGGTGCTGGGGCCGCAGTCTTCCGCAATGATGGCGCGCAGTCTGGCCGCAAATAACGGTCCAGCGGGCAGATTTCCAGCATGGCTGGCCATGGTTTGGAAGGCGGTAAATTTCAAAAAAGCCGCCAGATCGGCGGTTAGGATCTCTTGCTGATAACGAATGTCATAGGCATAACGCCGCTGAAATGACTGTAGTATTTTATTCAATAGATAACGCAGCATAGGGTTGACCTTCAGTCGTGGAGTGGTTGCGAAGATGGTTCGGTTTCTGTTGCGGATACTTTGTTATTGCTCAGATCGCTTTTTTCTTGCGCTGTGACGGGCTTTCGCAGCAATAAATAACTGAGCAGGAAAATCGCCGCGCAGCTATAAAGCAGCTGCGAGAAGTTGTCTGGAGCAAGCAGCTGTGAGGCCATCAGCGGGCCAGTGGCGAGCCCAACCGAAGCGACCAGCGTGGCGCTGGTTGCTAAGCGGCCACTGCCATCCATTGCCGCCGATACCGCGAAAAGATAAGCCTGGATGGCTGGCCAGGCAAAAAACAGCAGTGCCAGCGCCAACAGATACAGCCAGTGCTGGCTGGCAAAATTCAGCAGTATGGCGGCACTGACAGACAGTGTGATGCCTGCGAGCAGCCAAGGCTGGCGGCCGTAACGCTGACCCGTCACTATCGGCAGCAAAGCCCCCAGCAGTCCAAGTAAGCCAGTGGCGGCGATGTAGCTGTTGACATGCGCAGGGCTGATGGCGGCAGCAAGCCCGATCAAGCCGACATAAGCCCAAATCGCGCTGGCCGCCAGTTGATAAAATGCAATAGCCAGTAACAGCAGGGTGACATGCCACCAGTGCCGCCGTGCTAAAGGGTTGACAGCGGCTGCAGTGGGGCTTGTTGGCTGCTCTGTTGATGCAGGCATTACAAGTAGCAGCAACAGGCTCAGGATGGACAGGATAGCCATCACCCAAAATACGGCATCAGCGCCAAATTGCGCCTCGAGTGTCGGTAACAGCACCATCACCACAGAGCCCAGACTAAACTGCAAAAATAACAAAGTGCCAAAGGCGCGATCGGGGTTGCTTTGTTTTGCCAACTGCGCCACCACCAGTCCAAACGCCAACCCACCGATAGCGCCGGTAACAAAGCGCCAACTGAGCATCTCATCGACAGTATTCAGCCAAACGCTGCTGATATCCATTGCCGCCAACACAGGCAAACACAGCAGGAGCAGCGGCCGCCAGCGGATACGACGTACCAGAAAAATAGCCATGGCACTGCCAAGCAAGGCGCCATAGCCATTGAGCGCGACAATTCGCCCGGCTGCGGCGTCACTAAATCCGATGCCGCCCGCCAGCGCATTCACCAGGCCCGGCAAGAAGTTGAGATAAGACAGGGCGCTCATCGCCATAAACGCGAGCAATAAGTCACTCAGTGGGTGCTGAGTGGTGGTTTGCAGCTGATCCTTTGGCATTCGCATCGATCCTCGTTGTTAAAGTGTAAGTTGAGGGCTCGATCATAAGCGGCCACCGCTGCGGAAAAAATCGGCAACAAGCCATTTGTGTCGTGAATACTATTCATTAATAACATGGTATCTTTGCTGAAAAACCAAGCGCAGGGAGCGGGGCAGGCATGGATAAATTGCGTGTATTAGAGTTATTTTTAGCCACCTGCGACGGCGGTAGTTTTGCCCTCGCCGCCAGAGCCTGTGGCTCTGATCCTTCCACTGTCAGTAAAGCCATCAGTCGGCTAGAAGCACAATTGGGGGTGACGCTGCTGCAACGTTCCACCCGGCAATTACAGATCACGGCCGCCGGTCAGCACTATGCCAACACTGCGCGTCAGTTGCTGCAACAGCTCAACCATTGTGAGCTGGAACTGAAGCAGCAAAATGACACACCCAGTGGCGTGCTGCGGATCAATAGCGCCGTTTGTTATGGTCACTTGTACTTGCGGCCCCTACTAAGGGCTTTTTGTCAGCGTTATCCGGCCATTCAGCTTGAGCTACAAATCAATGATCTGCATGTTGATATCATCGAACACAATATCGATATTGCGCTGCGCACCGGTTATGTCAAAGATAGCCGGTTGATTGCGCGAAGGCTCAGCCCAATGGATTTTCTGGTTTGTGTCTCGCCGCATTATTTGGCGGCGCATGGCACCCCAACTTGCGCCGATGATTTTCAGCAGCACAGTTGGATTGGTTTTCGCATCAAACAAAGCCAACAGCTGCAACCGATTTTTCTGCCGGATGCGCAGGGTTGCTATCAGCCTTTTACCTTAACGCCGCGCCATATCACCGATGACGGCGAAGCGATGGCGCAGTGGTGTGCCGATGGACTGGGGTTTGCCCAGTTACCACATTTTTTGGCCAAAGCCGGTTTGGACAGTGGTGAGCTGGTGTCTTTGTACCGCTCTTACCGGCCACCGCAACCCGACAATGGCGTATTTGCCATTTATCCCAAACGCGATTATTTGCCAGCGCGAGTCCGGGTTTTTATTGAGTTCATCAGCACCGCGCTGGAAGCGCAAGGCGAGAATGCAAACCATACCTGGGCAGAGCATCTGCCGCCGCTGGGCTAGCTTACCATGAAGTGGTTCTGCCCATGTTTGTTGGCGTGACGCGTATAGCGTTGACCAGTATTCATCTGATAACTTTGCTCTTGGAATGATGGTTTTTGGCGAAAGTGATTATACCAATCCATCAGGTCGCCAAATAAATTATCACCAAAGATCAACAGACTCTAACCCGGCAAACCGTTTTCTCTTGAAAATCGACGGCATGAATTTGAAAAACTTGCTTGGCAAGATCGATCCCAATACGCATAATCTTCATGGTGGACTCCTCGCTTCTGACGACTGTTTGTTGACACTTCCAGTCTGGCACATTGATGCCGTTTCGGGGTGGAGGAGTCCATCCCATTGACCTATGAATTTACGGTAGGTCGGACTCGACCCAGCATCGCCGGGGCAGTCCGACAACAATGGTGCATCACTTTTTCCGAAAACCATGTTGGACTGCCGCTGCGCGTCGAGTCCAACCTACTAATTTCAATCAGAACAGAAAGGACGTTTTCGGACAAAAATCGAACAAGCTCTCGGTATGCGATGAGGCAAATGCGGTCCAGGCAGACCAGAGGCGAAGCGGGGGAAGCTAATGAGCTTCGACCCCTTTTTCAATAAACAAAAGGCGACCCGCAGGTCGCCTTTTCTCAAGAACAATAAAAATCAACGGCTTACAGCGCAGCAATCTCGGCTTGTTGCGCCAGTAACTTCACAATGGCCGCCTCTGCATCCGCCAGTTTTTCCCGCTCTTTGGCGAGCACGGCTTCTGGCGCTTTGGCAACAAAACCTTCGTTGGCCAGTTTGCCAGCGACCCGGGCTGCTTCTTGCTGCAGTTTTTCCAGTTGCTTGGCGATGCGAGCCAGTTCAGCGTCTTTGTCAATCAGACCCGCGATTGGGATCAGAATATCCATCGAGCCCAGTAACTGAGCGGCGCTGGCTGGTGCGGTGTCGGCAGCGGTCAGCACTGTGATGCTGTCAAGCTTGGCCAGATTTTGCAGCAGCGGCTGGTTGTCGCTTAAACGGCGGCTATCGTCTGCGGTCAGATTGCGCAGTAAGACCGGTAATGGTTTGGTTGGTGCAATGTCCATTTCACCGCGAATGTTGCGGATGGCGACGATAAAGTTTTTCACCCATTCAATATCGGCAGCGGCTTGGTCATTGATCAAAGCAGCGTCACTTTGTGGATAGGCCTGTAGCATAATGCTATCGCCCGCGTTCAGATCGGTGCGGATCATCGGCGCTACCCGCTGCCAAATCTCTTCGGTGATAAACGGCATAATCGGGTGCATCAGGCGTAACAAGGATTCCAGCACCGTCAGCAGGGTATGACGGGTGCCACGTTGCTGCGCTTCATCGCCTTTAAATAATACCGGTTTGGTTAGCTCCAGATACCAGTCACAGAATTGGTTCCAAGTGAACTCGTACAGCGTATTGGCTGCCATATCAAAACGATAGCTGTCCAGATACTGGCGGAACTGCGCCACAGTTTGTTGGTATTGGCTTAAGATCCACTGATCGGCTAACGACAGTTTCATCTCGCCGCCCGCTAAGCCGCAATCCTTACCTTCGGTCATCATGGTGACATAACGGCTGGCGTTCCACAGCTTGTTACAGAAGTTGCGATAACCATCCAGCCGTTTCATATCCCAGTTGATATCGCGGCCCGTTGAGGCCAGTGCCGCTAAAGTAAAGCGCAATGCGTCGGTGCCACAAGCATCGATGCCATCCGGGAATTGCTTTTTGGTCTGGTTACCGATTTTTTCGGCCAACTGCGGCTGCATCATATTGCTGGTGCGTTTGGCTAATAAATCTTCCAGGCTGATGCCGTCAATCATATCCAGTGGATCGATGACGTTACCTTTAGATTTCGACATTTTATCGCCGTTTTCGTCGCGGATCAGACCCGTCACATAAACGGTTTTAAACGGTACTTGTGGCTTGCCGTTTTCGTCTTTGACAAAATGCATCGTCATCATAATCATCCGGGCGACCCAGAAGAAAATAATGTCAAAACCTGTCACCAACACGTCGGTTGGGTGGAAGGTTTTTAACTCTTCAGTGTTTTCTGGCCAGCCTAACGTCGAGAAGGTCCACAGCGCAGAGCTAAACCAAGTATCCAATACGTCATTGTCCTGCCGCAGCGCGACATCAGCGGCTAAACCATGGTTGGCGCGCACTTCAGCTTCATCGCGACCGACATAGACTTTACCGTCGTTGTCGTACCAAGCCGGAATGCGGTGACCCCACCACAGCTGACGACTGATACACCAGTCCTGAATGTCACGCATCCAGCTGTAGTACATGTTTTCATACTGTTTTGGTACAAACTGGATGTCGCCGTTTTCCACCGCTTCAATGGCGGTTTTCGCCATAGGGGCTACCCGCACATACCATTGGTCGGTCAGCATCGGCTCGATGACCACGCCAGAACGGTCGCCGTAGGGTAGGGTGTTGGTCAGCGCTTCAATTTTGTCCAGTAAGCCAGCGGCATCAAAAGCTGCCACTATGGCTTTACGGGCGGCGTAACGGTCCAGGCCTGCCAATTCGGCTGGGATCGGGGCCGTTAAATGCGGGTTTTCTTCGCCATTGGTTAAGAAACACTCGCCTTCGCTACGAACGGTGGCGTCTTTGGTCAGCACATTGATCAGCGGCAGTTGAT
Organism: uncultured Rheinheimera sp.; assembly: GCA_964525695.1. Taxonomy (GTDB): domain Bacteria; phylum Pseudomonadota; class Gammaproteobacteria; order Enterobacterales; family Alteromonadaceae; genus Pararheinheimera. Next base: position 52,191 of record CAZGHW010000009.1, read on the forward strand.
GACGTTTACCCACTTCGTAGTCGTTAAAGTCATGCGCTGGGGTAATTTTGACGCAACCTGAGCCTTTTTCTTTGTCGGCATGCTCGTCGGCAATAATCGGAATACGACGATTGACCAGTGGCAGCAGAATTTCTTTGCCAATCAACGACTGGTAACGCTCGTCATCTGGATTGACCGCCACAGCGGTATCGCCCAGCATAGTTTCAGGGCGAGTGGTGGCGACCACTAAATAATTTTTGCCATCGGCGGTGACCACGCCATCGGCCAGCGGGTAACGCAAGTGCCAGAAACTACCTTGTTGTTCTTTGCTTTCTACTTCTAAATCAGAAATAGCGGTGTGCAGTTTGGGATCCCAGTTGACTAAGCGCTTGCCGCGGTAAATCAGGTCGTCCTGGTATAACCGCACAAACACTTCCTGCACGGCGTTTGACAAGCCATCGTCCATGGTAAAACGTTCTTTGTCCCAGTCCACCGAGTTGCCTAACCGGCGCATTTGCTCCGTGATGGTGCCACCGGATTCAGCTTTCCATTCCCAGACTTTTTCAATAAAAGCCTCACGGCCCATGGCGTGGCGATCCGGCTTGCCTTCGGCGGCCAGTTTGCGCTCTACCACCATTTGGGTGGCGATACCGGCATGGTCAGTACCGACTTGCCATAAGGTGTTTTTCCCTTGCATCCGCTGGTAGCGAGTCAGCGCATCCATGATGGTTTGCTGGAACGCATGGCCCATGTGCAGGCTGCCGGTGACGTTTGGCGGCGGGATCATAATGCAATAAGCACCGTTTGAATTGTCACCTGAAGGTTTGAAATAGCCTTTGCTTTCCCAGGCTTGATACATCGCCTGTTCGATTTGACTTGGGTTAAATTTAGTTTCCATTGCGATACCTGTTTCAGCTGGCCGGCACGGTTTGCGGTGTCACACCTAGCTGGCGATAGTGTTTATACTTTTGCCGGGCGATGTCTTTATCAGACTCGGCCGCTGGCACAAATTCGATGATCTGACTGAACCTTTGGACAAAGTCCGGCACCGTCGAGGTTAAATTGATCAGCACTTGACGCTGAGTTCTGGGCGCAGACCAGCTAATTTCCACTGGCGCCCCCCGGGCCGGACCTTCACCGGCCAGATTATGCGGTACAAAACTGTGCGCATCGAACTGCCATAATACCTCATCGACCAGTTCAGCGTCTTGCTGATTTGCGCAGTAGACAAAGACTTTCAGGCTTTGCCGATAGAGGTTGGCGCATAACTGGCAGACTCGCTGAATATGTTGTAGCCGCAGTTCAGCTGCCAGCGCTGCAGGATCAATGCTGTGCTGCTCAGCCGGCTGCGGTGGCGGCAGATAAAACTGTACTTGCATGGGCGCTGTCTCTGTTGAATACGCGGATACCGCGATGGCACCAAAACAACACTGGCCAGGAAAACCGGGCCAGTGGATGGTCACAATTGCAACAGGGCTTAGGGCCGGTTAATGCTCCGGATGAGCCCCAGCTCTGTTAATTAAAAACTGCGTCAGCAAAGCAACAGGTCGGCCCGTTGAGCCTTTGTCTTTACCGCCGCTGCGCCAGGCTGTACCGGCAATGTCCAAATGCGCCCAGTTATATTTACGGGTGAATTTTGACAAGAAGCAAGCGGCGGTAATAGTGCCAGCAGCACGGCCACCTAAGTTGCTGAAATCAGCAAAGGGGCTTTCCAACTGGTCATGATAATCATCCCACAGCGGTAAGCGCCAAGCGCGATCGCCACTTTGCTCTGAAGCATTGAGAATTTCATGCGCCAGCGGGTTATGATTACTCAGCAAACCAGAGGCATGTTTACCCAAGGCCACCACACAAGCACCGGTTAAGGTCGCAACATCAATCACCACATCCGGGTCAAAGCGTTCGACATAAGTGAGGGCATCACACAGCACCAGTCGGCCTTCGGCGTCGGTATTGAGCACTTCGACCGTTTGGCCTGACATGGTGGTCAGAATATCGCCCGGCCGATAGGCTTTGCCATCTGGCATGTTTTCAGCGCCAGCCAGCACGCCAATCACATTGAGCGGTAACCCTAAGCTGGCGACGGCATTCATGGTGCCGAGCACAGATGCAGCGCCACACATGTCGTACTTCATTTCATCCATGCCATCACTAGGCTTAATGCTGATGCCGCCGGTGTCAAAGGTCAGGCCTTTGCCAACCAGCACTACAGGGGCACTGTTGTCGGCCGCACCCTGATATTTAATGACCGCCATCTTCGCTTCGTTGTCAGAACCGCGTGCCACCGCCAGATAAGAATGCATGCCAAGTGCGGTCATTTCCGGCACGCCCAGTACTTCAATACTGAGTTTTTCGCTGATACTGGCAAGGGTTTTCGCTTGGTCAGCCAGCCAGGCCGGTGTGCAGATATTCGGTGGCATATTGCCAACGTCTTTACATTGTTTAATGCCCGCAGCAATGGCTAAACCATGTTCGACCGCTTTTTCGCCGATAGTTAAATCGCGTCGCGTTGGCACATTAAAGACAATTTTGCGTAATGGCCGCCGGGTTTCGTCTTTTTTGCTCTTAAGCTTATCGAACACGTACAGGCTGTCCTGGGTGGTTTCCACCGCATGGCGCACTTTCCAGTAGGTATCGCGACCTTTGACGTGTAACTCCGACAGGAAGCAGACAGCTTCCATCGAACCGGTTTCATTTAAGGTGCTGATGGTTTTGGCGATGATCTGCCGGTATTGCCGTTCGTCCAGTTCGCGTTCTTTGCCACAACCAACCAGCAACACCCGCTCACTCAGTACATTCGGTACATGGTGTAATAACAACATCTGGCCCGGTTTGCCTTCCAGATCTCCACGGCGCAGCAGGTTGCTGATATAACCTTCACTGATTTTATCTAATTGTTCGGCCACCGCAGATAAGCGGCGCGGTTCGTACACGCCAACGACAATACAAGCACTGCGTTGTTTCTCCGGACTTCCGCTTTTAACGCTGAACTCCATGTCAACTCCTGATTCTAACAGACGATGTTCGGGGTGAAACCGAGTTTAAACCGGCCTGAAGCGGCTGGTATCAATAAAAAAGCTCGGATTTCATCGGACTTTAGTCGATAATAATTGCTATAAATATCCAGTTTACTTAAAAATTGCCAGCGTGCCAGCAAAAAGACTGGTTTTTGGGGGGCATTTTGATTGTTTTTCGTTATTTGATTGGCGAAGTGTTTAAATCGCAGCTAGCGGTGTTCCTGATCCTGATCACTATTATTCTCAGCCAACGTTTTGTTAAAATTCTCGCTGATGCTTCTGAAGGCGAATTGCCAGGCCAACTGGTGCTGACGCTGGTGGCATTGAAGCTGCCGCAGATGGCGATTCTGATTTTACCGCTGGCGGCTTTTTTAGGCGTGTTAATCGCTTACAGCCGGATTTATGCGGAAAGTGAGATGACAGTGCTGCATGCCACCGGCATCAGCGAATGGTTTGTCGGTCGCATCACTTTGGTCCTGTCGTTCGTTGTTGCCTTGGCGGCGGCTGGTTTAACGCTGTATGTCAGTCCATGGGCCGCTGAGCGCGAGTATCATCTGCTGGAAAAAGCAGCGGCTGATTCCGGTTTGTCGACCTTAATCCCCGGGCGTTTTCAGCAAACGTCTAATGAAAAAGCCGTGGTGTTTGTGCATGACATCAGTCGGGATGGTAGTACCTTATCCAAAGTGTTTCTGGCACAACAAGCCACAGAGCAAGGCATGCCGCATTCGGTGGTCTATGCCGAAACCGGTCAGGTGAAGGAAGATAGTTCTGGCGCGCAACGACTGGTATTGAGTCAGGGCCGGCGTTATTCCGGGGCTGTGGATGCACCTATGTATGATGTGCTGGAGTTTGGTCGTTATGACTTACAAATCCGTGAGCAACAAGCCGAGCAGCGCCGGCGTAAACTCAGTAGTTTACCGACGCTGGAATTATTACAGCAGTCTGGCGCTGAAGCCCGTGCCGAATGGCATTGGCGCTTAGCTATTCCACTGTCGATCCCAATTTTGATGTTACTGGCGGTACCGCTCAGTCGGGTCAATCCACGGCAGGGTAAATTTGGCCGGTTGTTGCCAGCGTTCAGTTTGTTTCTTGGCTATTACATTTTACTGATTATCAGTCGCTCTTTGCTGGAAGACGGTAAATTACCCTTGGCGCTGGGGATGTGGTGGATCCACGCCCTGGCCGCGATGTTAGCGGCAGCCTTGTTTTTGCAGCACCGTGCCGGTGCCCAGCGCTTAAAAGCCCGTCTGTTTGGCCGGGGGGATCATGCTTAGTATTGTTGATATTTATATTGGCCGGATTATCTTATCGACGTCGGCCTTGTCGTTATCGGTGTTGCTGGCCTTGTCCGGCATGTTCCGTTTTATTGACCAGTTGCGGCTGATTGACCGGGGTGACTTTACCATTCTGACGGCGGCGATTTTCAGTCTGTGCAGTATTCCGGGCGATGTGATGTTATTTTTCCCGATGGCGGCGCTGATTGGGGCTTTAATCGGGCTTGGCATGTTGGCCAGTAACAGTGAGCTGGTGGTGATGCAGGCGGCGGGGATGTCGCGCTTCAATATCATCATGTCCGTGATGAAAACTTCGGTGCTGATGATGTTATTGGTGATGGCGATTGGCGAGTGGGGCGCTCCAGCCTCAGAAAGGTTTGCCCGTGAGCTGAAAACCAAAGCGATTTCTGGTGGTAACTTATTTGCAGCCCAGCAGGGCGTTTGGGCCAAAGATGGCGATGATTTTGTCAATATCCGACGGGTGTCGGATAGCGGTGAATTAAAAGATGTCACCATCTATGAATTCTCACCTGAGCTGGTGCTACAGGCGATTGTGAATGCCAAAAGTGGCGTATTCAGTGGTGGGGTGTGGCAATTGGAGCAAGTGAGCCGGTTGCATTTTCGTGATGATAAAGTCGAGCAGCATCGCTGGCCACAGCAGCGTTGGCGCTCTAGTTTGACACCGGATAAACTCGGTGTGGTCAGTGTCAAGCCTGAGTTGTTGTCCTTACGGGGCTTGTCGAGTTATCTGGATTATTTGCAAAGTAATCAGCAGGAAAGTAGCCGTTATCAACTGGCATTTTGGCGTAAAGCGACACAGCCCTTGACGATTGTGGCGATGATGTTGATGGCGCTGTCGTTTATTTTTGGACCTTTGCGCAGTGTCACGATGGCGGCCCGGGTCTTGATGGGGATCTTAACCGGCTTTGGTTTTTATCTGGCGAATGAAGTGTTTGGCCCGGTGGCACTGGTGTATCAGTTACCGCCCTGGTTAGGCGCTGTGTTGCCAAGTCTGTTGTTTATCAGTGTCGCCAGTTATCTGATGCAGAAAAAATAACTATGGTCCCGGTATCGGCTGTTGCTGATAGTTTTGCACCAGTTGCTCTAATTGGCCTGCCGCGGTTAATTCAGTCAAAGCCTGCTGAAGTGCCTGTGTTGTTGCGGCAGGCACTGCCGGGTGTAGCGCCAGAAAATTCTGGCCCACATCACTGATATCCAACACAGCTTCGACCTCGGCTACCGTGCTCGTTTGCGGTAACCAATTACTCAGCATCAGTTCCGAGGCAATGAGTAAATCAATTTTCCCTTTTAAAAACAATGGCACAGGTTCAGATTTGGTGGAAAACTTCACCAGGTTTTTGCCATGCACAAAACCCTGCGACAAGAAAAACTCTTCATAAATATCGCCATGCGCCACGCCAATCGAATAGGCTTTGGCATCACTGAGCTGTTGCAGCTTGATTTCTGGTCGGCGTTTTAACCGGTATAAATAGGCTTTTGACGATGCCAAGGGGCCTAGCCACTGAAATAGAGGCGCTCTTTTGGGCGTGCGCACTATCGAAAAAATGCCGCCTTGCGGGTTTTTTTGTGCCAGTTCAAAGGCTCTTAACCATGGATAAAGCACAAATTCGCACTGGATGGCGGCCCGTTCGCAGGCAAGCCTTAACAAATCAGCGTTAATTCCCCTGACCTGTTGTTGCTGCAAAAAACTGTAGGGTGGAAAATGTTCGGTATATAACGTCAGCTGTGGCTGCGGTGCGGCCATCGCGGGCTGCAGCGCGAGTACATTCAGACTCAGTAGCAGAGCGCCCAAGCATGGTCGCAGCATCGCTAGTGCCCGCCTGGCACAAGCGCTGCTGTCGGCTTTAATGCCATCCTTAAGAAATAACTGCTGGCGGTGATATAGAGATATTGCCGATCTTCGCTCAGCGCCAGATTTGCCGCCGCCACCGGTAACTGCAATAAACCCAGCTGTTGACCGCTGGCGCTGAAGACCCAAATACCACCGGGGCCTGTGGCCAGGATCTGACCGGATGGCAGCACTTTCAGCCCATCAGGTAAGCCCGGCTGGCTGCTGACGACACTGGTGGCATCGGCAAACAATTCGCCAGCCGCCAGTGAACCATCGGCTTGCACGGCAAAACGCCACCACTGGGCAGCGGCCGGATCTGAGTTGGCGACATATAACCAACGCTGCTCCGGTGAAAATGCCAGGCCATTGGGTTTAGTCAGGCTGCGGTCGAGTAATTGCAGTGCTAAATCAGGCGTCAAGCGCCAGATACCATTAAAGGCTAAATCTTTGGCTTTGGCCCTATCCCCCTGGGCCAGGCCATAAGGTGGATCGGTGAAATAATAAGATTGGTCGTTATGTTGCACCAAATCATTTGGACTATTCAGCCGGCGTTGATCCTGCGCTGTAGCGCCAGCTTGCTGGCTGGTCAGCGTCTGATACTGCGGCTTGCCTTCTTGAAAGCCCGTCAACACAGCCAGCCGGCGGTCGCCATGTTGCGCCAGCACCAGTTGTTGTTGCTGATTAAACAGCAAGCCATTGGCACCTTGTTTTAAGTCGTCATCCGGCCATAGTCCGGTGGCTCCAGACGGGCTTAGATACAACGCTATTCCTTGGCTGGGATGCCAGCGATAGACTTTATTGGCTGGTACATCGGAGAACAAGATGGCGCCAGTGCCTGGCTCCGCCACTGGCCCTTCGGCCCAGCCAAAGCCTTCCGCCAGCAGTTCAAACTGGGCGTCAGCTGCGACCAGTTGCAACAGTTCAGCTTGCATGACCTGTACTGGCTTGGCTGAAAATTGTGCTGGCAAGACCTTCGATGGTTGAACTTCGATACTAGGATCGTTGCCAGCGAGCAGAGACAAAGGCAGGATGCTGAACAGCAAAATAGGCAATAACATGGGCATCATCAGACACTGGGGGCTGGTTAAAACTTAGCCAAGCCTAGCATTGTTTAGAGCTTGACGAAATGGGTCAGGCTATTTTTCCTGCTGGCGTTTTTATGGCATGCTAAGCGATAACACAGGAGAAATAATAATGTCACAACAGGAATCATTAAGGGTACAAACATTAATCACTGAGTTTAGTCGCACTGATGGCGTTGACCCTAGTCAGCAAGTGCTCGGCAAACATCAAAAAATGGCAGGCAGTGCCTTTCGATTTTTACGTGGCAGTTCGGGGTTATTTTATGCCGATATTGCCAGCGGCCTGTTGTCACTGCCGGACAGTCTGCTCCAGTGGCCGCTGACGACAGTGATGGGCGATTGTCATCTGTCGAATTTTGGCTTTTTTACCGAAGAAGGTAGCTCTGGCTCTGAGGTGATTTTTGCACCCAATGATTTTGACGATGCTTGTATTGGCCATGCCGTTTGGGATCTGAGTCGTTTTGCCGTTAGTTTGTTATTGGCGGTGGATGAGTCACAGCAGCAACTCGCGAGCCGCAGCTTAGCACAACCGCCATTACAGGCCGCGACAGCTGACCAAGCCGCAGCTGCCGTATTGTTGTTTTTTCATCAATACGCCCGTCAATGTCAGAAAATCGCTGCAGATCCAGAATTAAGGTATCAGGCACAACCGGCGTTTGCCAAACCGCATGTGCTGCATCAGGCGCAAAAAAAAGCCCGCCGTCGCGCCACCACAGGAGAGCAGTTTTTAACCAAAAGCACCCTGGCCAAACTGGTGGATCTGCAGGCCAAGCCGCTGCAGTTTAAACAGGACCCGGCCAAATTTTTACGTTTATCCCCCGAGCATTATCAGCAGGTGGCCAGCAGTTTCCGGCCTTATGTCAATGATGAGATCCTCGATATTGTCAGCCGGCAAGGGGCGGGGACAGGGTCAATGAACTTACAACGTTATTATTTGCTGGTAGGCCCCAAAGCGCTGCGGACGGCAGGACAGCCGGCAGATCTGGCCTTATGTCATGTGGTGGAAGCGAAGCAACAGCGGCGCTCGGCACCATTACATTTTTTTGCGGATTTGGATCCGGTCAACCAATTGAATGACGCCCACCTGACGGTGGACTGCCAAAGGTTGATGCAGCGCAGGCCTGATCTGGTGTTGGATGAACATTATTTTGCTGGTGCCCATTATTTGGTGCGCTCGCTGCACCATGCCAATGTCGATGTAGATCCGGTGGATATCTGTTGGCATCCAACCGCACCCGGCCAACAACTGCTGGATTATGCCAGCGCTTGTGCTGATGCGCTGGCTCTGGCCCACAGTCGTGGTGATCGGCGTTCAGTGTGTTTTGAACAAGCAGTGGCCGCCACTTTACCAGCCCAAGCTGAGGTCTTGCTGCAAGGATGTCAGCAATATGCAGAGCAGCTGCGACTGGATTGTCGTTTATTAGCCAAATTATTGTCAGCGCAGTGCCAATAGCGCCAATCCACTGGGGGTCGTCAATCCGTCGCGATGATTGGCATTTGGCGTTCTGCAAAATCCAAGATATACTGTATATATAAACAGTAATTTTGGAGGTTGTGATGTCAACAGTTGCATTACTAGGTCAGGCCAGTTCACAGCATGGGTTGGCGTTGCCGCTGTTTGCCGATCGGGTCGCGGCCGGTTTTCCATCACCGGCCGCCGATTATATTGAGCAGGCACTGGATCTAAATGAATTATGTATCAGTCGGCCTGCCGCCACTTTTTTTGTTCGGGTCAGTGGTGATTCGATGGTGGACGCGGGGATCTATCCGCATGATGTGCTGGTGGTTGATCGCTCGCTGACCCCGCAGCAAGGCGATGTGGTGATTGCCTGTATCAATGCCGAGCTGACGGTAAAAGAACTGCAATTAACGCCTTCTGTGCGGCTGTTACCGAGGAATCCACGCTATGCCCCGATTGAGCTGGCGCCTGATCAGGAGTTACAAATTTTTGGCGTGGTGACAACGGTGGTGCGGCAATGTCGGCGTCGGCACAGCTAAATGCTGCTGTTGTCGCCCAGAGTTGTGGCGCACAAGTTCGGCTGTGTCCAGCAACGCTGTTGCCTGCGCTGAGTTTTTAATCATGGCATTCTCCCTGCCGAGCAACCCCAGGAGTGCCAGCACAACTGTGGCGCCAGCCTTTGCCTTGGTCGATTGCAACAACTTTTATGCCTCCTGCGAAAAACTATTCCGGCCGGATCTGGCGAATAAAGCCGTGGTGGTGTTATCCAATAATGATGGTTGTGTGGTGGCGCGTTGCCCGCTGGCGAAACAGCTGGGCGTGCGGATGGGCATTCCGGCTTTTCAATTGCGGCCCTTGCTAGAGGCGGGGGCTGTGGTGGCGTTTTCCTCCAACTACGCCTTATATGCCGATATGTCAGCCCGGGTGATGCAAATACTGGCAGAGCTGGCACCAGCTATTGAGGTGTATTCCATTGATGAAGCTTTTCTCGATCTGAGCGGACTGTCGGCTGCGGATCGAGCGCAGCTAGGTCGACAGATCCGGCAGCGGATCTGGCAGTGGCTGGGGATCAACGTTTGTGTTGGGATGGCGCCTAGTAAAACGCTGGCCAAGCTGGCGAATGCGGCGGCGAAACAATATCCGGCCACTGGCGGAGTGGTGGATCTGACCGAGCCGCTCCGGCAGCGCAAGTTACTGGCGCTGACGCCGGTCGGCGAGATATGGGGTATTGGTAATAAGCTCAGTCAGCGGTTACAGACATTGCAGATTGATACCGCTCTGCAACTGGCTACGGCAGATAGCGGTTGGATCCGGCAGCAGTTTTCGGTGGTGGAGCAGCGGATAGTGCAGGAATTAAATGGCCAGTCGTGCTTGCAATTGGAAGATCTGCCGCCGCCAAAACAACAAATTATCAGTTCACGTTCTTTTGGCGCTGTGATCTGTCAGCAACAACAGATGCGTGAGGCGCTGAGTGAATATATCAGTCGCGCTTGCCAGAAGCTCAGGCAGGAGCAGCAACAGGCATGTCAACTCACCGTGTTTTTACGCACCAGTCCTTTTGCCAGGCAGCCTTATTATGCCGACAGCCGCTCTGGCCGCCTGACATTACCAAGCAGTGACACCCGTGATTTTTTGCAACTGATGCCAGCCTTATTGGCCGCGATCTGGCGAGATGGCCATCATTACAGCAAAGCTGGTGTGATGTTGACCGATTTTTATCCGGCTCTGCAGGTACAACCAGATCTGTTTGCCACTAGTAGCAATGCCGATCCGACCGGGCGTGGTCCCGAGTTGATGCAAGTGCTGGATCTGATTAATCAAAGCGGCCGCGGTAAAGTCTGGTTTGCCGGTCAGGGCATACGGCAAGCCTGGCAAATGAAGCGGCAGTATTTATCACCGGCTTATACCACCCATTGGCAGCAGTTGGCTTGGGTGCGTTAAGATGGGGTCGATGTGTCATCGAAAAAATAACCAGTACAGAATGGCTGGTAAATCAGCAAATTAGCGTTATAGTTTGCAGTGTTTAATGATGCATCTGCTCAGATCACCGCAAGGGGGTCGTGCAGGTGTCAGCGCTGCGGCAGCCCTCGCTCGCATCAATGTTTACGAACGCTGGCTGAGTGACTCAACGCTGCATCTGGCTGAGCCTCACGCAAGAGTCGTCGCGCCTGGCGCGCTTACATTCAGGAGGTCCTATGACTTTTTTCCACACTGTGGGCGGGCGTTTGTTATTAATACCTTTGGTAGCCCTGACCGGTTTTGTGTTATTGGCGGCGGTGGCACTGAATGCTTTACAGCACAGTCTGATGCAGGGACGGGAAGCGAAGGTGATGGCGGTGGTGGCCAGTAGCCTGAGTTTGGTCAAACATTATCAGAGCCTGCAGCAAAATGGCAGCCTGACCGAGCAGCAGGCGCAGCAACAGGCTATTGCTGCTATCAAAGCGATTCGCTATGAAGGGACTGAATATATCTGGATCAATGATGTCAGCCGGCCTTACCCCATTATGAAGATGCATCCAACAGTCCCGGCGCTGGATGGCAAACCGCTGGACAGTCCAAATTTTAACCATGCAACTTTATTGCGCAATGTCGATGGCAGTTCGCAGCAACCGCTGGACAATGCCAATTTATTTGTCAGTTTTGTCGATACCGCCGAGCGCTTTGGCCAGGGCTTTGTCGAATATCAATGGCCAAAACCTGTCGCTGGGGGCGGGGTGACTGCAGAGCGTTATCCGAAACTGTCTTATGTCGCCAAAGAGCCTGGTTGGGGTTGGGTACTGGGTTCGGGCATTTATATTGATGATGTCAAAGCCGCTTTTTGGCAGGTGGCGCGGCAAATTGCCGGGCTGGTGCTGCTGGCGATGTTGTTAACTGCGGCTTTGTCCTGGTATATCCGGCGTTGGTTGTTACAAAGTTTGGGTGGCGAAGTCAGCACTGCGACGGCTTTGGTGCAACAAGTGGCTGGCGGCAATTTTGCCGTGCAGTTTCAGTTGGCCGCCGGCGATCAACAGAGTTTGTTAGCCGCACTCAGTACTCTGGTACAAAAACTACGTGGCATTATTGGTCAGCAAAGTCAGTTAGCGGACCAGTTGGCTGATCAGTCGGCGCTGTTGGATGACAGCAGTCAGCAAACACAACATATTATGCAGGATGTCATGCACCAGACCTCGCAAGTGGCGACTGCTGTGCATCAGATGAGTACCACTTGTGAAGATATGGCCCGCAGCGCCACGTTGGCGGCGCGGTCGACCCGTGAGGCTGGTACCGAAGCTGCAGCTGGTGTGACTGCGGTGGCGCAGACCATCAGCGCCATTGATGGTTTAAAAAATCAACTGGAACAGGTGAGTCAGGTGATTAGCTTGTTATCTAAACGCGGGCAGGAAGTTGGCGCCGTGACGGATGTGATTGGCGCTATTGCCGAACAAACCAATCTATTGGCCCTGAATGCCGCCATTGAAGCAGCCAGAGCTGGCGATATGGGGCGGGGTTTTGCCGTGGTGGCTGATGAGGTTAGAACTTTAGCCAAACGTTCGCAGGATTCAACGGTCGATATCAGTAAAAAAGTACTCGGCATTCAGCAAGACTCAGCCCAGGCAGTACAATCGATGGCTCAAAGTCAACAGGATACCAGCCGCACTATTGAATGTTCACAACTGGCTAATACTGCGTTATTACGGATCAGCAGCGCGGTCGGCAGTATCACCGACGTGAATGATCAACTCGCCAGTGCTACTGAGCAACTGGCAGTGGTGTCGGCCACAATCAATGAAAACATGGAAAATATTGCCGGTGCTGTGCAAAGTACCAGCAGTAAGTTCAGTCAGTTGTCGGCCGCTAGTTTGCAATTGCGGCAAATGGCAACGCAAATGAAAGCCTCGTTAGCGAGCTTCAAATTATAGTGTGAAACCCCAACGCGCTGGCAGACGCGAGCGATCAGGTCACAGTGGGCGGTTAGCAGAGGGTTAACTCTGTGCGGTCGCCTGTTGTAAGTAGGAAAGCGCTAAGGCTGATAATTCAGCCATCGAGCTGACCCTTAACTGGCGATAAACCGTTTTCCGGTGGTTGCGCACTGTGCCGGTGCTGAGCTGTAAGCGTTGTGCTATTGCGTGGTTATCCAGTCCTTGCAATAACAACTGCAGCACCTGATAAGGCCTTGTTGGCAATATCGCCCGGCCAAATTGTGACAGCGCAGATGGCACCTGCACCGATATCGTTTGTATCCCAGTGCTTGGCTGAAACAGCCGCTGATGTTGCTGACATAAGGTCTGACAAAGTTGCAGATAAGGCTGTAACGTTGTTGTTGCCCGCGCCGCTGCCGCCGCATCAGGCAACTTCATCGATAATACCCACCAGAGTTCAGGCTGCAACTGCAACAAGCAAACCAGTTCATGCTGCCAGCCGGTATGCTGATAAAATTGCTGCTGGTAGGGTTGTTGCGCCAGCGCACGAACATCAGTGGCATAATCGCTGGCGAGCTGACTGGCGAGATAAAAACCCGGTTGGATGCCTTGCCGAATCGCCTGATACACCGGATCCTGCTGAAAATAATGCGGCAGATAGTGCTCAAACAATAAATCACGTGCTTGCTGCAATTCATCATAAAGATAAACAGGCCGCTCCCGCTGATCAATCGCCAGCAGCACCACTTGCTGCAGGGCGGTCAGGCTACGAAACCAACTCACCAGGGCCGCTGCAAAGCCGGGTTGCGCCAATTTTTCGACCAGTGCTGCTAATGCAGTCAGTGCCGCTGCCGAGTCAGTGCTGATTAAGGCCGGTGGATTGCTGCGCATGGCGAACTACTCTATTGAAACTGGCCTGAAATGTTGTGCAGATTATCCCAAATGGGATATCTGGCCAAGCAGCTTTTGCATGCGACACTGCGGAGCAATCCCCCATTCTTCATTGCGCTTTGTCGGAGAAGTCACATGCATAGTCCGTCGTTACTGGATGATTTGGCCGCCCGCGGTCTGATCGCGCAGTCCACCCCATTGCCACAACTGCAGCAGTTACTGGCCGAGCCACAGCAGCAGCCAGTGCGGCTCTATTGTGGTTTTGACCCCACCGCAGGTAGTTTACATATTGGCCACTTAGTCCCTTTGTTGTTGTTGCGGCGCTTTCAGCAGGCAGGTCATCAGGTGATCGCCCTGATTGGTGGCGCGACCGGCTTGATTGGCGATCCCAGCTTTAAAGCCAGCGAGCGCGGTTTGCAATCCGCTGCTCAGGTGGCGGCTTGGGCTGAGCAGCTACAGCAGCAGATCCGACAATTATTACCGCAACAAGGCGCTGGTTCAGTGTTGATCCTGAATAATGCCGACTGGCTCAGTCAGATGACGGTGCCACAATTGCTGCGCGATGTCGGCAAACATTTTTCCGTCAATGCGTTGCTGCAGCGGGACTCGGTACGGCAGCGACTACAACGCCCCGAGCAAGGCTTATCCTTCACTGAGTTTAGTTATGTGTTACTGCAGGCCTATGATTTTGCAATGTTAAACCGGCACTATGGTTGCCAGTTGCAAATTGGTGGCCAGGATCAGTGGGGCAATATTGTCAGTGGTATTGATTTAACCCGGCGGATGAATCAGCAACAAGTCCATGGGCTGACATTACCCTTGATCACCAAAGCCGACGGCACTAAATTTGGGAAAACCGAAACTGGCACCCTTTGGTTGGATCCGGCGTTAACATCGCCATATCGTTTTTATCAGTTTTGGCTGAATGTCAGTGATGTGGAAGTCTATCCCTTGCTACGTTTTTACAGCAGTATGAGCATTGAGGCGATTGCGGCCTTAGAGCACAGTGACCGACAGCAAGATGGCAAACCGCAAGCGCAACAGTTGCTGGCGGCTGAGCTGACCGCCTTGGTGCATGGTCAATCCGGGCTGGCGGCGGCGCAACGTATCAGTCAGGCGTTGTTTCAGACGGAGTGTAGCCAGTTAACTGGCAGTGATTTGGCACAGTTACAGCAGGACGGTATACCAGCGCAGCAAGTGGATGCGCAATTGGCGCTCGCATCATTGTTGTTGCAAAGTGGCTTGGTCAGTTCAAACCAACAACTGCGGCAACTGTTGCAGGCGGGGGCTTTACAACTGAATGACAGGCCAATCCAGCCGGCGCAACTAACGCAACCTCTGGCGGCACAGCCAGCACTGCAACAGCAGTATTGGCTGCTGCGTAAAGGTAAAAAAACCGCCTTATTATGGTATAGCGCAGCCTGAACTGTGCTTGATTGATGGTCATATCAATGTCATCACTTTGTCACTACAATCACTGACGGACAAAATGGCCCGCAGTACTGCGATGGCCGGATATGGGTTTGAGTAGGCAGAGATTGTGACAAAGCTAACTTCAGCCGCCAACGCGGTGCCGCCAGATGGTCGATATGGGCAGATTTTTGGTTTGTTTTTTTGGCTCGGTTGCAGCAGTTTTGGTGGGCCTGTGGCGCACCTGGAGGTGTTCCGCCGGGTCTTTGTTGAACAGCGCCGTTGGTTCAGTGCAGGCCAGTATGCCGATCTGGTGGCGTTGTGCCAATTTTTACCAGGGCCAGCCAGTAGTCAAACCGGAATGGCGATTGGTTTACTGCGCGCTGGTTATCCGGGGGCGCTTTGCGCCTGGTTGGGGTTTACCTTGCCTTCAGCGCTGCTATTGGCGGCTTTTGCCTGGTTGCTGCTGTCTAATGATGGGCAGTGGCTCAGCAGCTTAGGGCAGGGCTTGGCGGTGGCCACTGTGGCTGTGGTCGCTCAGGCCTTAGTTGGCATGAGCCGGACCTTAGCACCAGATTGGCCGCGACGTGCAGCGGCACTGGGCTGCGCTTTGTTGCTGTTATGGGTCGAGCATTGGGCCTGGCAATTGTTCTGTTTGTTGCTGGGGGCTGGGTTTGGTTGGGCTTGGTATCGGCGCAATGCACAGATGCCAGCCAATACCAGTCTCGACTGGCGGCAGGTGGAGCCATATCTGCCGAGTCGGCAGGTTGCGATAGGCTGGCTGTTGCTCTGTGCCGCGTTGTTAGTGCTGTTACCCCTGCTGGCGCAGCAACAGCCAGTCCTTTGGCTGCAACTGAGCGATAGTCTGTATCGGGCAGGTGCTTTAGTGTTTGGCGGTGGTCATGTGGTGTTGCCACTGTTACAGGCCCAAGCGGTACCGGCCGGTTGGCTCAGTGATGAGCAATTTCTGGCAGGTTATGGGGCTGCTCAGTTGGTGCCTGGACCTTTATTTAGCTTTGCTACTTTTATCGGTGGTCTGGCTGGCGGTTGGCAGGGCGCGATACTGGCGACAGTGGCAATCTTTTTGCCAGCCTGGTTGCTGGTGGTGGGAGCCTTACCTTTTTGGTTGCAGGGGTTGCGACAACCAGGCTTACAGGCCGCTTGTGCCGGTATTCAGGCGGTGGTGCTGGGGTTTTTACTGGCTGCTTTTATCCAGCCGGTACTCAGTCATGGGATCCGTAGTTGGTTGGATGCCGTGCTGGCGCTATTGGCTTTTGTGGCATTGCAGTATGGACGATGGCCGGTGTGGCTGGTGGTGCCATTCACTGCCAGCGTTGTGCTGCTGATTACTTAGCTTTTGGTTGTTCGCTGTCAAAATTCTTTCATCGACAAGTCATGCCGTTGTCGTTTTTGCCAGGCAACATAAGCGCCATGACAACTCCCCTGTTGTCTGTGCTGTCCTGGTTGTTTTTGTCCGAATTTGCTTGGATATGGAGCTCAATTGAGCTCCTTTTTCTCGGCTAAAAATTAAACAACATCACACCCAGGCCAATGCTGTGTTGCCGCTGGTTATAATCGAGCAGCGTTTCGCCATAACCGGAAAATAGCTGTAAGTGCCAACGTAAACCATCCAGTTTTTCGCGGGTGAACGGATAGGTCATATCCAATTGCCAGGAACCACGGCTGAGATGGGAAAAATCATTACGCCAGACCAGACTGGCGGTTGCCAGCCCCGGTAACCAAGTCGCCGTCAGTTCGTGACTGCCAATAAAATCAATCAGATCTGGATTATCGTCGTCCGCGCTGTTTTCCGGTAAACGCTGATGGTAGCGCCAATTCAGGCCAAATTCGTCTTTGTCCAGCGCCAGACCAACACTGACTTTATTCCAACTGCGCGACAATGGATCGCTCTGGCCATTGGACTGATGGGCAATCCCCGCCTGTAACATCCGTACCCGCCAGCCACCTGGTAAAGTGCCTAATTTTTTCGCCAGCGGCAGCACATAAATCAATTCTGGTTGATAATCGGTGCTGCGAAACGGCGCTGAATCCTGTGAATTCCATAGTTGCCACATCGAACGCTGGGTAAACGCAAACCATAAATCTGCATTGTGCCACAGTAAATCACTGACAATTTTGGTGCGTAACGAAATCTGTAACTTGGATTCTAACTGGCGATAATTATCGTTGGCAGCTGCAGGTTGTTTGACCGGACTTTGCGGTTGGCGATTGATGTTGGAGCTGTAATGCAAGGGCAGAAAGAAACTGGCCTGATAACTGCGAAACACGTATAAATCGCGTTTTTCCGCTGAGGTCAGCTCCCAGTATTTATCTAAAATGGTTGCCACTTCCAGCACGGGTTCGCTACTGATATTGATGCTGTCAGGCGCTGGTGGTAATACAGCGAGCGCCTGTTCAGCTTGCCGCTGCGCTGAGCTGTCAACGGATGCGGGCTGCTGGCCGGTTGGCGAAGTTGTTGGCGTCTCTGGAGTGGCGGTGCTGGGGGCTGTGGCAAACAGTTGATCGTAACAAGCCAGCCGCTGCCGATCATCGCTCAGTTGGCGGCAAACCGCCGCGTCTTGCTGCGCTGTAGCGAGGACGGCAGGACTGAGTGTCAGAGTCAGGCTCGTAAGCAGCCATGGGGTAATCAAAGCGGTGCTGTTGCTATTTACCAAGCGGCGATGTCCCTATGCGTGTCAGATGCAGAACATTGTGGCAGAGATAGCGCCTGCTTGCATCGGCTTTTATTCACTGTAGCAATGTGTTTGCTCAAAGCACGGCAATCCGGCTTTCACATAAGCGCGGTGCCGATCTACCAGATGGACTGGCAAAGGCGTTGGCATAAAGTCAATCGGCTGAATTTGCCGCTGCTGCTTGCTGCAATGGCCAACAGGCCTGTTCTTCCGGCCTCAGGGTCAGCACTTCGACACCGGTGGCGGTGACTGCGACCGTATGCTCCCACTGCGCTGACAGTTTTTTATCGGCAGTCACAACAGTCCAGCCATCTTTTTTTGTTTTGACTCTGGCGCTGCCCTGATTGAGCATCGGTTCTATGGTGAAGGTCATGCCTTCTTTCAGCAGTAAGCCGGTGCCAGCTTTGCCATAATGCAGCACTTGCGGCTCTTCATGCATCAGGCGGCCAATGCCATGACCACAATAATCCCGTACCACACTATAACCATGCCGGCGGGCATGTTGTTCGATGGCAAAACCAATATCTCCCAGGCGGGCGCCTGGCCGCACAGCGCCAATACCCAACCACAGCGCCTGATAACAGACTGCGCTCAATTGTTGTGCGGCGGCTGACACCTGACCAATCAGGTACATTTTGCTGGAATCGGCGATAAACCCCTGTTGTTCCAAGGTGATATCCAAATTGACGATATCGCCATCCTGTAAGCGCTGGCTGGCGGACGGCATGCCATGGCAAACCACTTCGTTGATTGAGCAATTCAGCACAAAGGGATAATCATATTGGCCCAGGCTGGCTGGCCTGGCGTTGAGCTGATGGCGAATAAAATGTTCCACCCGCTGGTTGATGTCTAATGTGGATAAACCGGCGCCGATCCACTGATCAATATCCGCAAACACCTGCGCCAATAACTGGCCGGATTGTCGCATGATGGCAAGTTCCGCCGGGCTTTTCAGCACTATGCTGTTTGTTGTCATATCGACTCTGTCCCAGCATGGAGTTCCGGCCTGACCACAGGGGCTAATAAGCCCAACTGTTGTTGCAGGATATCGCGATAGGTCAGGGTGGGATTCAGCTCCGCCAACATGCCAATTTTGATCCAGAATTCGGCCTGAGCGTTAATGGAGCGCATCATGGCATCACTGGCAAGGCGTAAGTCCTGATGCAGCTCATCGTTTATTTTTACAATACCCATCAACAGCTCTATATGGTTTATATATAAAACGTATATTAACCGTATATTGTGATTTTGCCAACTACAGTGGCTATTGTCGATTAACCGGATGGCGTTGCGATGACGTTGTCTGTGTTTATTCTCAGTGGCGGTTGTTGTTGCCACTGTTGTTTTAACTGCGGTAATTGTTGCCAGAGTTGTTGGATCAGCGCTGAGTGCTGGTCATAACTGCGCTGGCTAAACACCAGGTAAAGAGACTGGCGCAAAAACGGTGGCTGTAGTTTTTTAATCAGATGGTGTTGTTTATGTTGTTGCAGCTGTTGATCCACTGCACCTTCTGCCAGCACAAAACCGTCAATCCGCTGCTGCAAAGTCAGCAGCAAACCGGCATCAATGTCGGCGTCGGTCTGTGCCAGCGCGCCAAGCGCCGCCAGTTTATCGGCTGTGATAAAGCCTTTGGGCGCAGCGATGCCATAACGCAGTTGCTGCAATTGCTGGCCATCCCAGCTCAGTGGACTGTCGACTTTGGTGTAGATATGATAATTCAGCGTTAACAGCGCTTTTTGCGCGTCAGGCTGACCTTTGGCATCTAGCGGAAATTGTAACTGAGTAGCACGCTCAGCCGTCCAACCGACGCCAATAGCGGCGTCCAGTTGGCCTGTGCTGACGGCTTTTAAACAACGTCGCCACGGCATGCGTTGCAACTGAAACTGCACTTGTTGTTGCTGTAAGGCCGCCACCGTTAAGGCGGCATGTAAACCTGCAACCTGGTTGGCACCCACCTGGTACAGCGGCAAGTTCGGGCTTTGGCTGGCAGCTTCATAACAGAGCCTTAGCTCCGTCGCGGCCAATGGCGTGCAACAGAGCAGCAGCCAGCAGCGTAACAAAACGCGCCTGATGCCAGCAATCTGCCAGTGATAGGATACCGCCATGAATGAGCCTGCTTGATTGACTTAAGATCAGCATAGCTGCAATCTTGCGGCTCGTCAGCCATCGGCTAAGCGTTGTTGTCTGAGTGATAGCTGCTGGCGCTTAAACCAATACAGCTATTGTTTTGCCGCAGCGCTATTGACTTTAGCAGGGGCAGGCCGCAGTTTTGATCCAGAGCGGGTTGCTACAGTGGCCGCCTGCTGGTTTCGTCTTTTTCAGGAGCATGGTGATGAGTCAAACCCGTTATATCCCGCCGAAAGTCTGGACTTTTAATCAGCCCAATGGTGGTGCCTTTGCCAGCATTAACCGGCCACAAGCTGGTGCCACCCATCAGCAGGAATTACCCCGCGGTCAGCACCCCTTGCAGCTGTATTCAATGGCGACGCCGAATGGCGTGAAAGTGACAATCATGCTGGAAGAATTGTTACAGGCAGGTCACAGCGGCGCTGAATACGATGCCTGGTTCATTGATATCCGCCAGGGCCAGCAATTTGGCAGCGGTTTTGTTGAGGTCAATCCCAACAGTAAAATTCCGGCGTTATTAGATTGCACGACAGAGCCGCCGCAGCGGTTATTTGAATCCGGTTCGATGCTGCTTTATCTGGCCGATAAATTTCAGGCCTTTTTAGCCAGAGCGGGCGCTGAGCGCACTGAAACCCTGAACTGGTTGTTCTGGCAAATGGGCAGTGCGCCTTTTCTTGGCGGTGGTTTTGGCCACTTTTTTGCCTATGCGCCGGAGAAATATCAGTACCCGATTGACCGATACAGCATGGAAGTGAAACGACAACTGGATGTGTTGGACCGACAGCTGGCGCAGCATCATTTTATTGCCGGTGATGACTACAGCATTGCCGATATCGCCATTTGGCCCTGGTATGGCGCGCTGGTACTGGGCGAGTTGTATGTCAGTGAGGCGCATAATGCGGCCGAGTTTTTACAGGTCGATAGTTATGTCCATCTGAAACGCTGGGCCAGCGAAGTTTGGCAAAGACCAGCGGTACAGCGTGGCTGGCGCGTTAACCGCAACTGGGGAGAGGCCGCGCTGCAACTGCCAGAGCGGCATCAGGCGGCTGATTTTGAGGCCCAGGTTAAATAAAGCAGCGCCGTCAGTAGCAGAGTACTGACGGCGTCTCAGTTAAAAGCTGTAACTGGCGCTCAGGCGGGCGTTGCGGCTTTTACCTGGCATCCCACCTAAATACATGGCCTGACTGTAATACTCGTTATCGAGTAAATTGGCCAGATTCAGCTGTACCTTCCAGTTGTCTTGCTGATATTTAACCGCAGCATCCCAC
The DNA here is from genome assembly GCA_964525695.1 of uncultured Rheinheimera sp. GTDB lineage: Bacteria > Pseudomonadota > Gammaproteobacteria > Enterobacterales > Alteromonadaceae > Pararheinheimera. The sequence continues at coordinate 73,142 of CAZGHW010000009.1, forward strand.
AAGGTGTAAGAGGGCACATAACCAAAGGGAATGCCAAAACTGCTGGCATCGGCACTGCGTTTATCGACATATTTCACCCCGAGGCTCAGTTGCAGTGGCGCTGGCAAGCTCAACCAGTCCGCCAGATAACTGACCCAGGCACCAGAGCTGACATAAGGCACCCCTTTTTGCCGGGTGTTATAACTGGTGGTGCCAGGTTGCTGCTTGTTGCGGGCATCCTGATAGACCGCATTCAGATTCAGCTGCCATGAGATGGCCAGTTTGGCGCTGAAATCCAGCTCGACGCCGCGGCTTTGGTCACTGCCGTTATAGAAGAACTCCGGCACACTGCTATCCGACACCCCGACCTGATAATCGACGTTGTTGTAACGTAAATTAGTACGGGCGGTATCAAATAACACCACCGAAGCCAGCCACTGATCATCGGCTCCTTTGACACGCAGGCCCAAATCATAACTGAGGGATTCGGAGTCTTTGCGGTCTTTTTCATTGCCACTGATCGCGCCTAACACGCTGTAAGCTGTGCGACCTTTGGCATGATTGGCAAAAATCGACACTTGCTCCAGTGGTTGATAAGTCAGGCCAACGGCATAGGTCAGGCCATGATCCGAGGTATCCTGTTTTGGGGTTGGGCTGGCGGCGCTGGCGCTGTGACGGGCATCGGTGCCGAAGTGCTGATAAGACTGGTCAATGGTATTCACCGCCAGGCCCAGCCGGCTGGTCCATTGCTCGCTCAGATAACTAACCTGTTGCAGGCCGATGCCCCAGGCTTTAACGCCTTTTTCGTAATTGCTGGTCAGTAATGGATCATAGTCTTCAAACTGACCATCGCCCCAGTTTGGCTGGCGGATATCATAGATGTACGGCAGTTTCCCCTGATAAATGGTCTGGCCGGCTTTGTTTTTCACGACTTGATCGGCATCCCAAATTGACCAGTCTTGCAGTTCAATACTGCGATCTTCAGCATTGGCGCTCAGCAGCCATTCGTGGTTGATACCGGCGTAGCTCAGGTCGTAGCGTAAGTCTGCAAAGTACTGCCAGGATTGTTCGGTAGCATCGACTTTACGATATTCCTGCCGGCGGGCAGAAAACGGATATAAGGTGTCGTTGATCAGCAATGGCGAGCGTGGATCGGCATTGATCACACCAGCGCGGTTCCAGTACACATAGTTATAAGCCCCGGTTTGGCGGACATATTCTGAGCTGTAATTGCGGTGCTGTAATTGCTGATTCAGCTGTAATTGTTCAGTCAGCGCAATATTGTGATTGAGCTTCAGTCGCAGCTCTTCGCCCTGGTTTGGCCGCGTCAATGGCGACACCAGGCTGGTTTCGCCCAGCGCATAAGGCGTGCGGCCGTCGCTGGCGGTCAAAGATTGATACAGTTGTTGCTGCTGGGCCGGGGTCAGTTTCAGGCCACGATTTTTGCTATCGTTGACTAAATCCTGCCAGCCAATATCGGCCGGGGTTTTGATACCTGTGTTATCGACATTAAAAATTCGGATCGGGTCGCCGACAGAGTCGACCTGCACCGCATCATTGATATAAGCGGCGGAGAAGGTTAAGTCTTGTCGTTGGCTGATAAAATATTTGCCGGATAAATATACTTCATCGCGGTCGGTGCTGATGTCACGAAAACCTGCACTGCGGGCATGTTTGGCCACCAAGCGCACTGCTTTATCAGCACTGATGGCACCAGTGCTATCGAGCATCACACTGTAGCTATCCCATTGACCTAATTCAGTGCTGAGGGTGGTGGCGCTTTGCAATTGCGGTTTTTTCTCAATCAAATTGATGATACCACCAGCGCTGCCCATACCATACAAACCGGTGGCCGGGCCTTTTAACACTTCAATAGTTTCGACGTTGGTATTGGAGCGAGTGGGGTTAAAGCTGTTGCCAAGACCAGCACCGCCGTACATACCGTCGTAGGTATAGTTCGCATCCAAACCACGCAGACTGAGGTTGTCACCGATGCCATAGTTATTACCGGCCTGGGTCAGACCACTGACCTGGCCAACGATATCCTGCAAGCTGACTGCACCGATGGAGTCCAGCAGTTCTTTATCCAGCACTACAATGGCGGCTGGGGTTTCCATCAACGACATTTGTGATTTTGTCGCCAGTCCTGAGCTCATCACCAGATCGTTGGCCCGGCCATAGACGGTGATATGTTCTGCGGCAGCTTCAGCCTTGGCATTGCTGTGTGCTGGCTGGTCAGCGGCATGCACGCTGATGACGACAGACTGGCAGCAACTGGCTACAGCAATAGCCAGTAAGGAGGGAGAAAACAGCTTCATCAGGATATCCTTGCAAAAAAATCGCGAATGATAGTGATTTGCATTCGCGAGTCAAGTGTTTTCCTAAATTAGATACTTCGAAGTTGCAACTGCTGCGGCCAAGAGGGGCAAACAAAAATTTGCAGCAAGGCTTAACGTCAGCGGCTAAGCTGATGAACAAAGTTGCAGCCAGCAATCCACAACACAGGAGTGTCTATGACAGTAAGCAGTCTCAGATCGTTACTGGGTGCCCAGGTGCTGGGCGTTGCCAGCAGTTATCAGCAGCAGCAACTGAGCGCTGCGGTTTGCGGCGTTTTTGTGCATCCGCACAATCAGCTGCATTGCGCTTTTCCAAAAGGGCATGCGTTGCAGGCCGGCGATCTGTTAACTGTACATCTGGATAACCGCACCGGGGTCAGTGACTATGATGCCGATTTATCGGTCTATCGTTGCTCTTACAAAGGCCAGGTACAGCAAGTGATGCATGATTTAGTGTTGCTGCAGCCGCTGCAATTTAGTGTATTTTATGGCAACCGGCAGGTGCTGGAATATCAAGCGCCAGGTTATAGCTACCCACCGGATGAAAGACCGGTTAAAGCTATTGCCCAGACGCCGCTGACGGCCTTACCACAGATTGATGCCGCTGAACACGACAACAAAGTCGGGGTGCTGATCACCAAAGCGCAGCAACAACCCCATACCACAGTGATGGCGTTTTTATCCTCGGCGCAGGACGATATTTTCTTTATTACCTTTGCCAATACCTTTAAAGCCCAGTTACTGGCGCGCGATCCGAATTGTATCTTTGCCATTGATTCCAGAGCCGATTTTACCTTCGTTCAGGCCATCGACTGGAATTACAGCCTGGTGTGCGGTGAGGTCTGTCTGATCCCACGCCAGCATCCGTTGTTTGTGCCGGTGAAAGAATTGTTTATTGCGAAAAACCCGTGGGAAGTGGGCTTTTTCGATCATCCGGCAGTGGAGATGTACCATATCAGGCCAAAGGCGCGACTGGCCAATCAGGCTGGGTAAATCGCCGCAAGTCGTCGACTAGTCAGCTTAACTGGCCAGCTTAGCTGGTCAGCGTCAAATAACGGATATGACCGATAAAGCTGCGCGCCACCGGGCCTAATAAATCGGCGTCATCAAAATTCAGATAAAAGGTGGCGCTGCGACTGGCGCCGCGTGGCAATTGCAGGATTTGCAGGCTGCCATCATCCAGATAAGGCTGCACGGCATGGCGGGGTAACCAGGCAAACCCCAGGTTTTTGCGCAGCAATTCTACTGAAGTGGCGACATGACTAACAGTCCAGCGCTGCTCTGATCCCAGCCAGCCGATATCTTTTTTTTGCTCCAGTGCTGAATCACGCAACACAATTTGGCGGCAATTTTTCAGGGCTTCCAGTTCCAGTAGTCGTTTCGGCTGATTGAGCGGATGGGTACTCCCCGCCACCGCGACAAATTCAACCTGGCATAAATCTTCCGATAAATGATGCGGCAGGGTAAAAGGCGACAGGGCAATTTCGGCTTTGCCCTGAGTTAATAATTCGTTGGCGCCGGTCAGGATGGTTTCCAACAGCTCAATCCGGATCAGCGGATATTCAGCGGACACTGCCGCTAGGGCTTGATACAGCTCAGCACGCGGAAAGGCTTCATCTACGGCAATCTGCAAGCTGGACTCCACACCAACCTGCAGATTCAAAGCAACGTTTTCCATCCGCTCAGCTTCTGCCAGCAAATAATTCACCCGGCGCAATAATTGTTCACCAGCGGCGGTTAATCGCATTTTTCGGCCTTCGGTCTGGAACAGGATCACCCCCAGCACTTGTTCCATTTTATGCACGGCGTGGTGAATACTGGACTGACTTTTATAAATGGCATCAGCCGCTTGCTGAAAACCGCCATGATCGGCGACGGCTTTAAACATCCGCCATTGTTCCAGAGTTGAGCGTGGCATCGGATTTCCTTGTAGTGTCTGACAAAACCTGCGTTACTGCAGCGCCTCTGCGGCCAGTTTCAGCCCGGTACAGAATAATAAAAGGTGGATCAATGGCAGAAAATAGCGCTCCGGACAATGTTGCTTCAGCCAGACTCCCAGTTGAATGGCAAGAAAACAGACAGGGGTAAAAGGCAAAGCCCAGACCAGTTGTTGCCAACTCAGTTGTTCATTCAGCACAAAAGCCGGTACTTTGAGCAGATTCAGCACGGCAAAGAACAAGGTTGCAGTGCCGATATAGCTGCTGGACGGCAATTGCCGGGCTGCTAAATGCATGGTCAGGGGCGGCCCACCGGCATGAAACAAGGTCGAGCTGATACCACTGACCAACCCAAGCAGCAGACCTGCGCTGCGACTGCCAAGCCAATGCAGACTATTGGCTTTATGTTTGAGTAAAGTTTGCTGCAAAAAATACCGCAGCGCAAACAGCATAGAAGCCAGCCCCAGTAACAGCTGGAACATGGTCACCGATAATTGTTGCAACAACAGACTGGCGACCAACACGCCAACCATCGCGGCTGGCAACAATTGCTTTAATAACGGCCAGCTCCAGCGTCGCCAGTAACTGCGCAGGGCAAAGCCATCCAATAGTATCAGAATGGGTAACATCACCCCCAGTGCCAGTTGCGGCGGCCACACCAGCAATAATAACGGCATGGCCAATAAACCCAGACTGCCGGCAAAAGCTGCTTTAGAGACGCCAGCCAGTATCACCACCAGCGTCAGCATCCCGATCATCGCCAGATCCATTCCATCACTCCACCATAAAAGACCCAGCAGGGATCGGTAGCAGCCGGGCTACTCTGTGGTCGCCCCGGCGTCTTTACGTTTTAAGCTGTGACTGCAGTCACAGCCAGCATTATTTAGACCGGTGGTAACTCAAACCATAAAGCCCGCACTGCAGTGGTCTGGGCCAGCATTGTTAATTCAGTATCCAGCGCTGCTAGTTTGATGCCATCGCCCGGTTTTAACTGCTGCTGACCTTCCGGCAAGGCTAGTTGCAATTCGCCTTCAATCAGTTGCAGATAATAACTGCGCTTGGCAGTTAGCGGCAGTTGCCATGATTGCCCAGCGTCCAGCAACAATTGGCCTAAGCTGGCATCCTGGCGGATCTGAAGGGTGCCGTCGCGGCCATCCGGCGTGATCACGGTCGTTAAACCATGCTGCTGACCAAAGTCTTTTTGCTGGTAACCAGGTTCAGTGCCAGTTTCGGCCGGAACTATCCAGATTTGCAAAAACTTCAATGGCTCGCTGGCGCTGGCGTTAAATTCACTGTGGGAAATGCCACGACCGGCACTCATCAGCTGAAACTCACCGGCTGGCAGCACTTCCTGATTACCGGCTGAATCTTTGTGGGCAATACTGCCTGCGAGCACATAACTGATAATTTCCATATTACGGTGGCTGTGGGTCTGGAAACCAGCCCCAGGCGCGACTTCATCGTCGTTTATCACCCGTAGCGCTGAAAAGCCCATTTGCGCCGGATTGTAATAATCGCCGAAAGAAAAGCTGTGTTGGCTTTTTAACCAACCGAAGTGGGCACGGCCACGTTGTTCTGCACGAATAATTTCAAACATGATACTTTCCTGCCAATTTATTAATCGGAGATGCCACAGGGTGACGTTAGAATTTATTTGCCAGCCAAGAGTCGACCGCAGCTTTACCGCCGCCGCTGGCCAGTAACGACAGACTGGCTGCTAACAACGCCAGACCAAATTCATAACCATTATTACTGATAAATAAACCGTTGCTGAAATGCACACTGAAGATTGCCACCACCATGGCAATACTGAGGGCAAAAGCGGCAGGGCGGGTTAGCAGCCCCAGTATCAGCGCCAGACCACCAAAAAACTCGGCGCCACCGGCCAATAATGCCATCAGCAGACCTGGGGCTAAGCCAATACTTTCCAGCCAGCCGGCGGTACCGGTCAGGCCATAACCGCCAAACCAGCCAAATAATTTCTGCGCACCGTGAGCGGCAAAAATAATGCCGACCGGCACCCGCAGTGCCAGTGCAGCGACAGTCGTGTCTGTTGCCAGTATTTTTTTCATCATTGCATGTTTCATCGTAGCCACCTTCTCTGTTGTGTTGCAGCTTGTTGAGCTGATGGAACTACTATAACCGCAGAGTTTAATTTAATTAATTGGATAAAATTGCGTATTACATCCGTATTTTTGGGATTTTATAACAAAACGAGCAACAGCTGCTCACAAGCGCTTGCGCCAGCTTTGAGTTAAATGGGGTGAGCTGCAACCAGGGCGCGACTTTCCTGGCGAGAGGCGCGCCGCTTTGGTGGGTTTATGGCTTGATAAAACGCGCCATTTCGGCGTCTAGTATTTCCAGCGGTAAGGCACCATTGGCCAGCAGCGCATCATGAAAAGCGCGCAGGTCAAATTTGCTGCCTAACGATTGCTCAGCCTGAGCCCGCAGTTGACGAATTTTGATTTCGCCCATTTTGTAGGACAGTGCTTGTCCGGGCCAGGAGATATAACGATCCACTTCTGCCCTGACATTGGCGGCAGATAACGAGGTATTGTCAGATAAATAGTCCAGTGCCTGCTGGCGGCTCCAACCTTTGGCATGGATGCCGGTATCAATCACCAAGCGACAAGCACGCCACATTTCATAGCTCAAGCGGCCAAAGTGCTGATAGGCATTGTCATAAACACCCATTTCGATGCCAAGCCGCTCGGCGTATAAACCCCAGCCTTCACCATAAGCACTGAGATATAAATTGCGCCGAAATTGTGGCACGTTTTGCAGCTCCTGCGACAAGGCGCTTTGCAGGTGATGACCCGGCACCGCTTCGTGTAGTGTCAGTGCTACCAATTCATACAAAGGCCGTTGATCCAGCGCATGGGTATTGAGCCAATAAGCGCCGCCGCGAGTGCCGCCAATAGCGGCCGGATTATAGGACGCCGTGGTGTAGTTCGGTGCTATTTCCGCCGGTACCGGCACCACGCCGTAAGGCAGTCGTGGTAAGGTGCCAAAAAACTGTGGCAGCACATAATCAATCCGTTTGGCGATATAAGCCGCTTCTTTGAGTAACTCCTGCGGCGTTTTGGCATAAAACTGCGGATCAGTGCGTAAAAAGTGGGTAAATTCAGCAAAACTGCCGGTAAAACCGGTGCTTTTAATCAGTGCATCCATCTCCAAGCGGATCCGTTTGACTTCGGCCAGGCCCGTGGCGTGGATGTCAGCCGGGTCCATGTCTGCGGTGACATAGGTATTGATGGCATGGCGATAATAAGCTTTGCCGTTTGGGAGTTGTTCTGCCGCCAGGCTGTCGGTGGCTGCCGTCAGATACTCACCTTCGAGAAAGTCAGCTAAGCGGGCAAAAGCGGGCAGGGCAACTTCGGCAATCGCCTGTTTGGCGGCTTGTTGTAACTGAAGTTGCTCAGCCTGGCTGAAGCTGGCCGGTAATTGCATAAAGGGTTGATACAAGCTGCTTTGGGTCGGATCCGAATAGACCTGAGCCCGCACTGTTGGTGCTATGCCCTGCACCACAATCTTCGGCAGCACAAAACCGTCCTGGATACCCTGGCGCATATTGGCGATGTTTTCGCTAAAATAACGCTCGAAGTCCCTGATGCGGCGGATATAGTCTTGATAATCAGCCACTGTGCTCATGCTGAGGCCCTGGCTGGCTTCTAAAGCTGAGCTCCAGAAACTATAAAAGGTATTGGCCGGGATCCGGTCCAGAAACAGCTGATTGGCGTTGATTGAATTACGCAGCACCCAACTGAGTAATTGCTGATTGACGCGGTCAGCCGGGCTTAACTGAGCTGGCTTGATGGCGGTTAGTTGTTGTAAAAACTGCTGCTCACTGACCAAACGCCGGGCCCGATCTGCGGCGGTCACGCCGGGTAAACGATGGTTATAACCACTCAGTCCCATCCGGCCAGCGGTGATTGGATCCTCTTGTAAGCTGTATTGCCAATGATCAGCAATCACTTGTTGCAGTTGGTCACTGGCTGTGGCCTTGGCAAGGGCGGCAGGCGAGAGTGCCAGCAGCAAAAGGCAAAGCAGCAGTTGCGGCAATGCTGTGATGGAACTGTTGAATTTGAACACAAAGGATCTCCGTCGTTGTCATGGTGGACCGACTATAAACCCAAGCAGCAGTTGGCCGCAAACTTGAAGTAGTCAGGGACCGCTATGCTTGTACCGGTTATGCTGCAGTCAAAGATGTTTGTTGTCGCCACAAGCACTGCATCAGCGCGCTGCCGGGAGGCTCAGGTTGGATGGGAGCTGCGCTACTGCAACAGCAATAATTGCGTAGTCAGGAGTTGAGCTTGGCTGATTTCAGTTTCTGTCATTCGGCTCAGGAGTCTGTCCCGCAGCCATTGCAACTGGCTGGCCCAGTGCTGACAGAAGACTGTTTCCAGTTGCTACTGAGGAACGCTGGCTAGCCCAAACGGCGTTTGAGCCAATAATCAACGCTGACGTAACGACCGCCGCCGATAAAAAACAGCGCCAGTAACATCACCAAATAAGTCGCGGCAAATTCGATGCCGTTATTGAGGATCACCAGTTTGCCACTGCTGGTTAACCAGTCATAATTGCCATGCTGTTGCAGGATAGCATTGGCTGCGGCCAGTTTTTCCGGTGCCGCCTGCACACTGGCATTGCTGAAAAGGGTGCCGTCGGCCAGCCAACTGGAAGCATCGGCAATCGCCAGCCAACCCTGCGGCCAATGCACGGCGAAGATAGCTACCAGCATAGTGATCATCAGAGGAATGGTGACCAGCCGGGTCAGGGCGCCGATCAGCAATAACACTGCGCCCAAGAGTTCGGCTGTCATTGCCAGTGCGGCCAAGACGGTAGGAAACGGCAGTCCAAGCCCCCAGTCGGTATTGCCAAACCAGTCCACTGTATCAGAGAAGTGCTGATATTTGCTCCAGCCAGCCTGCATCATGACTGGTGCTAAATAGAGCCGCAGTAATAAAGCCGGTACGCCATCAAAGCGCAGCACAGTGGTCAGAATGTGTTGATAGCGCTGGGAGCAGCTGTGAATGATATTCATCTGGAAGACCTCGAATGAGCGCAGTCAGTGACGGCTTAAAACATCAGGAGCGGCCATCACTCTGAGCAGCCCGCGAGCGTCATGTCTACAGCCTGTGCTGATCACAGAATAAAGAGCCGGCCCTGCATAGAACCGGCTCGCCTTTGATTGCTGTGATTGCTTAACTAAGCTGCACCGCCACACTTGGCTTCTTTGGCTTTGTCTGTGGTCGATTTTTTATCTGCACCGCACTTGCCCTCGCCACATTTGCCTTCTTTGGCTTTGTCTGCGGTGGCTTTTTTATCGGCACCACATTTGGCTTCACCACATTTCGCTTCTTTGGCTTTATCCGCAGTATCGGTTTTTTGTTTGTCAGCACCACAGGCGGCTTCCATCGCGGCCACTTCATAACCGGCGCCCATCGGCACTGCAGCAAAAGCAGTCCCGCTTGCCACAGTGACCGTAGCCAGTGAAGCCAGCACTAACGCATTCAGAGTCGATTTATTTTTCATCACAGTGTTCATCATCATTTTCCTTTCGCTGAGTTGAGTATCGTCACTGCGCTGTGGCAGAGGCATTAAACAAGACCTTGCTAAGTGTGATCTGATTTCATGAAATGTGCAGTAAAGCGGATATTTTTTATTTTATGCTCAGGGCGAAAGGTACTGCAGTGCCCGGCGGTCTATAGTGAGTTCACCCGCCGGATCCTCAGCACAAAGGACATGTCCATGCGTTTACATTCGATAAAAAGTCGTATTCTGACCGGCTATATTGCCATTTTGCTGGCTAGCCTGATTGCCGCTTTATTCCTGCATCACAGTAATCAAACCGTCACTCAGGAAGTGAATGGCTTTGTCGATGATTCTTTACCAGCACTGCAGGCTGTTAATACGACCCAAAGCGCAGCCAGACAATATGTCCTCACCGGCTACGAGTTATATGGCACCACCATCTCAGCGGCCGACTTTGCCACCCAACAACAGCAACTGAGTGGCGTGCTGGCAGGGCAATTGGCGAAATTGTCCGGTTACGACAGCCAAGCAGTGGCAATGCACTCCCAGCAACTGGATCAAGCCCTGATTCAACTGAGTCGAGGTATGCAAGCAGATCCTGTCGACTGGGATGCTGCGAGGGAACAGTTAACGGTGATCAATCAGCGTGCGGCTGAATTTAATCAGGCCACTGAAGCACTGGCGACACGGATCACTGCCAAGGCCAAAATCAACACGCTAACCATTAATAGCGCACTGGCCGCCAACTCTTATACCCTGTTCGGTTTGTTACTGTTGATTTTTGTAGTGACTGTGGCGTTTTATTTACTGGCCCAACAGCAAATTGCCAAACCCATAGTGCGGTTATCAGACGAGCTGGCGGTGATTGCCCAATCCAGAGATCTCACCAAAGGACTGAATGCAGCGCCAGTGATTGAAGTGAATCATGTGGCAGGCAGCGTCAATCATCTGCTGAACGTGTTTAAAAATGGCATCTTTGAAATGCATCAGGCAATTAATGGCATCGATCATGCTGTTAGTTCACTCTCTGGCAGTTCAGGCCAATCGTCCAACGCCATTGCGCAATTGCAGCAGAAACTGCTGTCACTGGTGCAAAGTATGACCGAACTGGAACAGCAGATGGAAGACAGTGTCAGTCGTTCCAACCATGCTGCTGACTCGGCGCAAGCGGGGGCGGCATCGATGGCACAAAGTAAAAAAGCCGTGCTGGAAACGTCTGGCAGTATCAGCCAGTTGTCGGCAGACATCGAGACAACGGCGCAGATGCTATCAACCTTACAATCGACCGGCGACCAAGTGGCTGGGGTGGTCAACAGCATTGCCGAAATTGCTTCACAGACAAATTTGTTGGCGTTAAATGCCGCCATTGAAGCAGCCAGAGCTGGCGAGTCTGGCCGCGGTTTTGCTGTGGTGGCCGATGAAGTGCGCACCCTGGCGGTTAGGACCCAACAATCGACGGTGGAGATTAATACCATGCTGGCGAATATTGTCAGCTCCATCCAGGCTGCCGTGGCAAATATGCAATCAAATCGTGCCACCGCTCAGCGCTCGGTCGAGTTGGCAGATTTATTGGTGCAAACGTTGGAAGGCGGGCGCCAGGTGATACTGCAACTGGCGACAGTCAGCCAGCAGGCCGCTGATTTGACGGCACAGTCGCAGCATCAATCCAGACAACTGCGCAATGACATTTTGGCATTTGAGCAATTGAGTCATCATGTATCTGCCGCCAATGTGGCTGTGGTGGACACCAGCCAGTCGCTGACCGGGCTGTCCGCACAGTTACGGCAAACGGCAGCACTGTTTCGGCATTAACTTGCTTTGCTGCCCACAGCATTGCGCAGCAAAGCACCGTGCGATGCTGAAAGTTTTTTGGTCGTGGCAGGGTCCAGTTTGACAAGAGTCGCGCTGAATGCGTCAATAGCGTTGACGGCACAGATGCGGTCGTCAGTTTTTCGAATACAGGATCAAATGACAGCGATGATGCCAATACCAGCCACAACACCTCAGGCCCAACTGCCAGCTATACCCTTGGTTGGCCTTGGTTTACGCCGTGAACATTTGCATGATCTGCTCAGCACGGCAAATCCGGACATTGGCTTTTTGGAACTGGCGCCGGAGAACTGGTTACCCTTTGGCGGCTTATTACGAAAAAAACTGGCGGCTATTGCCGAACAATATCCATTGCTCTGTCATGGTTTGTCGTTAAATATTGGCGGTCCGGATCCGTTGAGTCAGCGTTTTTTAGCCGATTTACGCCAATTTTTTCAGCAGTTTCCGCTGTTGTGCTACAGCGAACATTTAAGTTACACCGCTGCTGGCGGACAGCTGTATGACTTGTTACCGATGCCGTTTCGACGTGATGCGGTGCAGCATCTGGTGTCACGTATTCATAAGGTGCAGGATTTTTTACAGCGGCCGCTGGTGCTGGAAAACATCTCATATTACACCCCGGTGGCCGCCGAGATGTCGGAGCTGGAGTTTTTGCTGGAAGTGCTGGAACAGGCCGATTGCCAATTGCTGCTTGATGTCAATAATGTTTATGTCAACTCAGTCAATCATGGCTATGATCCCTATGCTTTTATTCGCGCTTTGCCGACGAAACGCATCCGCTATGGCCATATTGCTGGTCATTATCAGCAGCATCCGCAGTTACTGATTGATACCCATGGTGCCGATGTTTGTCCGCCGGTTTGGCAACTGCTGGCTTATGCCTATCAGTGCCATGGCGTGTTTCCGACCTTGCTGGAACGTGATTTTAATCTGCCTGAATTGGCTGATTTAACGGCTGAACTAAGACAGATCAAGCAGATCCAGCAACAACACAAGCTCAATGCTTTACAGCAGGTGGCAGGATGACGTCATTATTTGCTATTCAACAGCAATTTGCCGCCGCGGTTCGGGATCATGCGGCTGAAGTGCCCGCCGGTATCGACGCCGAGCGTTTGACGGTATATCGCGAGTTGGTGATCAATAATGTCGCCAATTTTGTCCGCAGCACCTTCCCGGTGTTACGCCAGCTCTGTCCGCCCGAGGTATTTGAGCAGAAAATCAGTCAATTTTTTCAGCAAAGTCAGTTAGATAGCCCATATTTTATTGAAATTCCGGCAGCCTTTTTGCAATGGCTGCCAGACCACTGCACGGATTTACCGCCTTTTGCGTTGGAACTCGCCCATTACGAATGGCTGGAACTGGAGTTATTCCGCCGCGACACAGCTGACTGGTCGGCCACAGCCAGCCAGGCACTGTCAGCGCAGGCGGCAGCCACCCTGATGCTCGCTGGCTGCCAACTACAAATATCGCCCTTGTTAGATGTGGCGGCTTACCAGTTTCCAGTTCATCAGTTGTCTGTGACTTACCAGCCGATGACTGCGCCAGAGCAACCTACTTTTTTAGCCATTTATCGGGGCCAGGATGATCAAGTGCATTTTATGCAGTTGGACGCAATGAGCTGCGCCACTATTCAGCTGCTGCAAGAAGCTGAGCTTAGCCTGACCGATATCGCCGACACACTATCCACCTTAGCCCCCGGCCTGAACCGCGACGATATTACCGCAGGCGCGCTGAAGTTACTTCAGCAACTGAATCAGGCTGGGTTGGTGAGGTTGGGGTAAAGGGAAGCGCTTTAGATCTCTTATTAGATGGTTAGATTTCGTTGAAATGAGGTGTTTAATGTTGCAACCAGCTGAAGTAACGCAGATATTCATTTGCGCTTTCTTACCTTCGATTTTTTAGTCAACTCGAAATGGAAGCCTAGAGCCGCATCTTCAGGCTTTTGGTCTTTCAAAGTCAGCCGGACAAACTGCCCTAAACTAAAACCTTCCTTGAAGTCATCACTAGGAATCATGTCTGAATTTAGTGTACATATATATTGAAAATTACATTCTACCCCTTTTTGGTGTGCGTACATTAGTGCGAGTGCTCGCTGACGCGAATCAACACCGTCGAAAATACTACTGTCATGAAACAAGAAATCAATCCCGCTTCTTTGTCGCATTAATTCGACAAGCATCAGGTCATAGCAGAAGATTTTCATCTTCCCAACACCCTCGCTGCTGCTTTTGTTAATTTCAACGTCAAATTTGTAACCATTATCAGTTGTGTTGATAATTAGGTTTCCAGGCACATCGTACAATGCCTGAGAGTTTTCGTTAAATTGTGAAACCGCTTTTTCCCATTCAGGGCGATTTTGCTCGTAATCTCGCTGTAACTTGGACTCCAACTCGATTCTTGACGCTTTGATATCCTTTAGATTTTGCGCCATATCACGAATATCAGCGATCTTATTCTTAATGACTTCAAGTTGAGATTTTTTCTCAACAACTCTCCCTTGGAGAACTGAAAACTCTTCCAGTGCACCATGGGTGTCGAGTAGCCTCAAAAGTTCAGCTCGCTTGTCACAGGAAATCTTTATGCTCTCTGCGTTCGAAGCTAGTTCGTTCTTAATTTGTGTAACTTCTGCTTCCAGAAAAAACTTGCGATTTTGTACTATTGCCTTATGAAAACCTTTTGCATCATCAAGGGATCTTTTAACACTGTCAGCAAAATGGACCCCAGCCTCAGAAAAAAGCTTTTCAATCATTCCGTCCACCGGAGCTTTCTCTTCCGATACTGTTTTCTCGTATCGCTCTAATTTGCGACTTAGCACCAAAGATTTATTGGTAAGCTCATGTATTTCACTGGTTAACTTATTTGCTTGTTCCTGAAGTTCTCTAAACTGAGGGTGCACATTGAAACTTTTTACAGCCTCGGATTCCCGTCCAAGCTCGCGTTCAATCCGAACCCGCTCTGCTTCAAGCTCACCCTGAGTTGCCGCAATGCCAGCCTTGATTGCGGAGTTTAACGCTTTAAAGGCGCTTTCTTTGTCTCTTATTTCCTGTCCTGCCGAAGCATGCAACCAGTTCAACCCTAGAAGATAAGCATTATTGATTTGCAGGTCATAAGCTTTCTGATTTCTGAAATGCTTGAATGGATCCGTATATGCATCAGCGCCTTTACGAGTAAAATACGAAACTAGACTACGGAATGTAGGTGTGTATTTTGCTGAAATCTCGGTACGAAGTTTGAATAAACACTTTCCTAGCAACGCTTTCCAATCATCATTTTTGTAAAATGAATTTCCTGCCGAATCAATTTCTGCCACCACAGGGAGGTTGGCAGTATCCCCCACAATTTCGATTATCTTAGAGTTTGAGATTTTACGCTTAGCAGTAATGGAATGCCCGCACAGTTCGAGGGTAATGTAGAACTCCCATTCTTGAAGATCGTCCTTGGGCAAACTAAGACGGTGCAGGTCAGCACCAAGACAAAAGTGGATAACGTTTAGTAGCGTAGTTTTACCTGCACCATTACGAGTATCTTTTTGGCCAGACTCAATAGTTCGTTCTGCGAGAATAACGTTTAAACCCGCTTCAAACTCAACCGATTTAAAGCGTCTGTCGTTCGCCCATATTTTTTGAATCATTCCTTTACTCTCACTATCTTATTCTCATGTAAGTCAACCAGCCCCAGCAGATAAAGAAAATCAAGTGCAAGAATAAAGCGTTCAAAACTTCCAACTGCATCAATTCTTTTTGCAGATTCCCAAAGAGCTGTTAGATTCCCATTCTTCTCAACAAGAGGAAGTAGTAAGGCACTAACGCCAATTAACGCCTCATCCTCACGAAGGAATTTTGATGGCATTATCACTTTTCAAATACCTCACACAGGCTGAAGAGATGGCTTAATATTGCTAATCCAGCAGCTTGCTGCTTAAAACCTTTCTGACCTGCTGTTGCAAATTCAAGCATTGACGCAAAAAGCTCATCTCCTGATAAAGTTTTCTTTAGTTCAATGTACTTGTCTCTGAACCCATTTTTTAGCCTCTCAGGAAACTCGTCATCGGCGTTAGTGGCCATATTGGCGAGAAATCTCTCAACTTCATGGCTCTTACTTAACCCCATTGCTATATCTGAACGCACAGCATCAGACAAACCATTTTTCTGAATTTTCTGTTCAGGAGGAATAACATCGAAACCATCTCCATTAGAAGAATGTTTACCTGATGCGATCGCTTTTGCTGTAACTTCAAGCTCAGCAAATGTAACTTCAGACATACCTTGATCAAGCTGCGCCGCTACCCAAAGCTCGTGTTCACTCTTAACTGTGAACAATAGTGCTGCAGGATAATCTGCTTCCTGTTTATCTATCTTCGTATGGCAAGTCGGGCATAGGTAAATTAGGTTGTTGTAGTGGTTTCTTTGATCGTCAGTCATATCTGCTCTGTAACGAGCAGATGCAGGCTTCGTGTTGGTTCCTGGGCTTTCACCATAAATATGAGCGGCCTCGCCAATAACTGCAGGATTGGATTTGACTCCATCAGAGGTAAGCGCTCTACGGCAGCTTTTGAAAGCGCAAACGTTTCCGCTTTTCATAGCAAGAAAGACTTTAGTTGGATAGGTTGCGCTCATACTCCCTCCTTAGAGTTCAGCATTCATTATTAGCAATAATAATCTTCAGAACACTATCATAGATTTAGGTAAATTGAAGTGGTAGGACTGACCAAAAACTGTAACATGTATAATCATTTAGACGAAATGAAATTACTCGTGATGACAGTGCAAGTACTCTTACGTGGTTTAGCAACACACCACAAAAAAATAACTTGATTGTTAAGATAAAGAAAATATTGATATGAAAATGATTTATTGGTGCCTAGGGTCGGACTCGAACCGACACGTTATTTCTAACGGCGGATTTTGAATCCGCTGCGTCTACCGATTTCGCCACCTAGGCATAGGGGGAGTGTGGAAGTAAACAGATGGCATTATACAAAGCTTCGGCGGCTCTGCAAGTAAAAAATCAATCACACCAATCGATTGCGTGTTTTTTCAGCGAAATGCTGGTGTCAGCTGTTGCTTGCTGCTTTGGTTTGACATGGCTTCGGGTCTGCTGGCTTTGGTCTGGTGCGGCGTTTGGCTGGTTTTGGTAGCCATTTTAGCTGGAGGCTGGCCGCTATTTTTGGTTGATCTGTGCCTGACTGGTCAATCTGCGGCAGGCTGCACTTGAAAAAATCAGCTGAACATGCGATTACATTCGCCTAATGTTGAAAACTGAATGTGCGCGGTAATCCATGCAGTTAAATAGTATTCATGTGCGGATGACGGCTTGTTTTGGTGGCTTGTTGTTGGTTTTTAGTCTGGCGCTTACCTTATATCTGGATCGGGTGGCGTCGGCGGCACTAAGCAATGCCAGCGGCCAGTCCTTACTTGAGGTCAGTAATTCCGCGGCTTTGGTGTTGGCCAGAACCATGAATGAACGCGAGCGCGAGATCGCGCTGCTGAGTAACAGTTATTTATTAACTCAGGCCGATATTGACTATGCTGCCGTCCAAAGCTGGCTGGATCAAATTAAGCAGTCTTATCAATTTTATGCCTGGCTTGGGCTCGCAGCCGCGGATGGCACAGTGCTGGCGGCTTCGGATGGTTTATTATTGCAGCAAAATGTGACAGCACGACCTTGGTTTCAGCAGGGTCGAACCGGTTCTTTTGTTGGAGATGTGCATGAAGCCGTGTTACTCAGCAAGCTGTTAGGTAAACCGTTGACGGATGAGCCGCTGCGTTTTATTGATTTTTCGGCCCCTGTCTATGACAACAAGCAGCAACTGCGTGCCGTGATTGCCTCGCATGTGCATTGGTCCTGGGTGGATGATGTGCTGAAAAAATCATTGGCATCTGAGTACTCAGCACGTGGCGTGCAAGCCTTTATTCTGACGCAAACCGCACATTGGTTATATCCAGAGCAACATATTGGTTCTTTAGCAGTCCCTGCCGATTTACCGGCACCAGGCATGTTTAGCCTGGTCAGTTGGCAAGATGGCGGTTTATACCTGACCAGTCGGGTGAATGTTACCGCCAATACCAGCAATGAATTGGGCTGGCAATTGGTGCTGCGCCAACCAATATCCCAAGCCTTGCTGCCTTTAATCCAACTACAGCACCAGTTGATGCTGATGTGCGTGCTGACCATGCTGCTTGGGATGGTATTGGCCTATCGGTTGGCGTTTCAGTTTAGCCGGCCGGTCGCGCAGTTGGTGCAAACCGCCGGGCTGATGAATAGCGGGCCGGGGCAGGCACAATTTCACAGTGAAAGCTCATTGGCTGAAGTACAGCAACTGGGTGATGCGTTAAATCAGATGATGGCTACGCTGACCGAAAAACGCCAGGCGTTACAAAGTGCCAATGCCAATCTGGAGCAACAAGTACAACAACGAACAACTGATTTAGTGCAGGCAAACAATGCATTACGTGCAATTTCGCGGCAGGATCCATTAACAGGCATCCCGAATCGTCGTGCTGTAGATGAACGGTTACAACAGGAGTTCCAGCGGTTGCAACGGACAGCTGCGGGCTATGCCGTGCTGTTATTAGATGTCGACCGCTTTAAGTCCATCAATGATACCTTTGGCCATGAGGTTGGTGATCAGGTGCTGCAATTTGTGGCGTTACAACTGCAACAGCAACTGCGGGCCACTGATTTTATCGGCAGGTTTGGTGGTGAAGAGTTTATTCTGTTATTGCCAATCACAGATGAACAAGGCGCCCGGCAATTTGCCGAAAAATTATGTCTGGCGCTTTCGCAGTGCCAGGTGCCGGTAGTTGGCACTGTGACTGCCAGTGTCGGTGGCGCTATGGCGCAGCTCAGCGACCCAGCTATCGAAACGGCATTGCGGGCGGCTGATGCGGCCATGTACCAAGCGAAACAAACCGGCCGTAACCGGGTGGTGTTTGCCGGTGATGCTGTGGCCATCACTGATTAAATGCTGGCGGTACAGAGCTTACCGTCACAGTTGCCCAGGTGCTGGCGTCAGGGCTGTGCTGTGATAAACTGGGTTTTTCCTGCCATGGTGGCTGATTTTGAACGAGAAAAGTTATGTTGAGTGATGCTCCGCGGGCCGGTTTAGTCCGTCGTCTGGCTGCGATTGTATATGATGCGCTGATTGTGGTGGCGCTATTGATGTTTGCCATGACGCTGGCGCTGGCTGCAGTGGGCGGACTGGCCAGTTTGGGGTTGATTTCCTTGCAGGGTTATCAGGACAGTGCTGATTATATTCAGCAGCATGCACTGTGGTTCCAAGGTTATTTGCTGCTGTGGCTGTTTTGGTTTTATTTGTATTTTTGGTGTAAAGCCGGTCAGACACTGGGCATGCGCGCCTGGCGATTATTGTTATTGCAACAAAATGGCCAGCCGGTGACCTGGCGTCAGGCGTTGCTGCGGGCGTTCACCGCTTTGTTTGGCCTTGGCAATTTCTGGCTCTGGATCCGTTTTGGCAAAGGGCTGGCGTTACAAGACCAACTGTCCGGTACTCAGGTGGTGCTGCTGAGTAAAGAACAAAGCCGGGCGTTAAATTTACACCGTCAGGCAAAATAATCTTGTAAAACAAGCTGCTGAAAAATGCCGTCTCGTCAGGCTAGCTCCTGGTTTGGCGGTTTTTTCCTGTTTTCCCACCAATTGTGCTCAAGCTTCAGCGATCCTGACCGATACAGACTACATCTGTTATTGGTGAGAGTTTGATGATGTCAGAACATCAGCGCCTGCAGCTTATTCGTGAAATTGGCCTCAGGTTACAAGAATTACAATTGATCCGCCGGCAGGGCGAAGGGTCTTATGCTGGGCTGGCACTAAGTTATTTATTTGGCATTTATCAACAACCAAAGCCCGTTGGATTGTCGCTGCAGCAATTATTACAGCAATTGGCAGAGCTGGTGGTGCAGGCCAATGACTGGCCACATAGCCGGTTAACGGCTGATTCTGTGTTGGATTATTTTTGTCATAAGTTTGAAGTGTCCGGCCATTACCGCACCCATCCGGCTTACCGGCTGGCCAATTTGAAACCGGCATTGCGTTTGCAAAGTGCTTAGCTAGCGTCTTGATGATGGCGGACTGCCCCGACGCTGCGCGCCGTGTCGAGTCCGCCCTACGTTGGAATTGGCCGGTTAACGGCCGATTCTGTGTTGGATTATTTTTGTCATAAGTTTGAAGTGTCCGGCCATTACCGCA
>CAZGHW010000009.1:93063-123152 GCA_964525695.1 uncultured Rheinheimera sp.
CCCATCCGGCTTACCGGTTGGCCAATTTGAAACCGGCATTGCGTTTGCAAAGTGCTTAGTTGATGTTTGAATCATGGCGGACTGCCCCGACGCTGCGCGCCGTTTCGAGTCCTATCTACTGGGCTTTTTGACATTAAAACGGTAGAAAAAAAGCACCGTGCGACCAGCGCACGGTGAAAACAAGGCATATCAAGTGAACCTGCTTGACAGCAAAGTGGGAGCGAAGGACAAGGTCGCATAAGCTTTGCCGTCAAGCCTGATATTGATCCCTCCATATGCCCTGGCAGGAACTGTTAACGCTGTGCCAATACCTGCGTTTTACCAGCCACGTTGCCCGCTACGGCGTTTGAGGTTGGCAACTGACCGGCAAAGCTACGATAAATATCTACCAAACGGCTGAAATTCTGCTGCGTCAGTCTGGCTTGTTGATCGCGGGCGGCGAGCAGCTCGCGCTGGGCATCCAATAATTCCAGAAAATCGGCATGACCGGCCTGAAACCTGGCGCTGGCCAGCGCAACAGCTTGCTCTGTGGATTGTAATTGTTGCTGTTGCAACAATTGCTGGCGACGACTTAAGTTGTAACTATCCAGACTCAGTTGCATCTGCGCCAGCGCGTCTTGCACCGTTTGGCGAAATTCAGCCAGCGCCATTTGTTCACTGGCGTTGGCTGCTTTGATCCGGGCCTGCACTGAGCCCCAGTCAGCACCTTGCCAGTTTAGACTCGGCGCCACAGACCAGGCTTTTTGCGCGCTGCCAAAAGAAAACTCCGGCGCGGCGATAAAGCCAAGAAAACCATTCAACGACAAAGACGGATACAGCTGGGCGGTAGCGACCCCAATGTCAGCCACAGCCGCCGCCAGTCGCCGTTCGGCCATGGCCACATCAGGCCGGTATTGCAAACTGGCGCTGACATCCGCCAGTGCTTGCGGCGCGGCCAGTGCCGGTAGTGGCAGTGACTGCTGCAGTTGCAGGCTATCAACCGATTGCCCCAGCAAGGCTGCGATGGTTAACTCGGCGCGCCGTTTTGCCAGCACAAAGTCGGGCAGGGTGCTTTCTAACTGATAGCGCTGCGCTTGCACTCGGGTAAGCTCCAAATCGGAGGCCATCCCCGCATCACGCCGCGCTTTGACCAGCTCACTGGTTTGCGCCAGATTACGCAGGTTTTGTTCGGCGACACTGAGCCGTAAAGCTGCGCCGCGGTAATCCGCTAGATTTTGTGCCACCTGCGCAATTAAACTCAGCTGTGCTTGTTGCCAGGCAAAACCGGCTTCATCGGCGCGGGCACTGGCTGCTTCGCTGGCGCGGCGTAATTGACCGGCTAAATCAAGATCCCAACTGAGGCCAGTACCGGTTTGTAACTGGCGATTAATGCTGCGTTGACCGCTGACCGACAATTCCGCCGGTGTGGCGCTGGCCTGGTAACTGACCCCAGGTTGTAATTTCGGCCAGTGGTTATCGTCACTGTCGGTAAAGACGGCATAAGCGCGTGCCACATTGGCCTCGGCCGCTGCCAGCGTTTGATTCTGCTCCAGCGCGGTGCCGATCAGGCGACTGAGTTCTGCATCGGCAAAACCCTGCCACCACTGCGTTAAGGCGCTTGTGCTGGCCGCATCGCCAGGGTTGTCAGCCGCCAGAGTTGGCATCGACTGACTGGCCGATAAGGTGGTCGGTGCTTGATAATCCGGACCCACAGTACAGCCCGTCAGTAGCAGAGCCAGACTCAGCGCACTGAGCATGAAGGGGCCTTGTAGTCGACGTGGGTTTGAAAAGATTGACTTAAACATGGCGTTGCTCCAGATCTGTCGCTGCTGGCGTTTTTTGGCCACGTTTGGCCAGCAGGTAATAAAACAGCGGTGTTAAAATCAGACCGAACACTGTCACCCCAATCATGCCGGCAAAAACCGCCACACCCATGGCCTGGCGCATTTCAGCCCCAGCGCCGCTGGAGAACACCATCGGCACCACGCCCATGATAAAGGCGATCGACGTCATCAGGATCGGTCTTAACCTTAAGCGGGCGGCTTCTAAAATGGCAGCCAAAGGCGCCATGCCATGGTCTTGTTTTTCTTTGGCAAATTCGACCATCAGAATGGCGTTTTTGGTCGCTAGCCCCACCAATACTATCAGGCCAATCTGGGTGAAGATATTGTTGTCGCCACCATAAATCAGCACGCCGCTGATGGCGGATAACAGCGTCATCGGCACAATCAGAATAATTGCCAGCGGTAAACTTAAACTCTCGTATTGGGCAGCCAACAC
Source organism: uncultured Rheinheimera sp. (assembly GCA_964525695.1). GTDB lineage: Bacteria > Pseudomonadota > Gammaproteobacteria > Enterobacterales > Alteromonadaceae > Pararheinheimera. The sequence goes on from CAZGHW010000009.1 coordinate 95,323, forward strand.
CATAAATACCAGCAAGATCACCAGTGGGAAGACAATGTATTCGGCGTGACCGGCCAGAATTTGCTGATACGACAGTTCTGTCCACTCGTAAGTCATGCCCTTGGGCAGGGTTTCTGCCAGGATTTGCTCAATCGCCGCCTGCGCTTCACCGGTACTAAAACCGGCGGCAGGTCCACCGTTGATTTCCGCCGTGGTAAAGCCGTTGTAATGCATCACCCGATCTGGCCCTGCGCTGTGACTAACTTTGACAAAAGAACCCAGTGGGATCATGTCGCCTTGTTGGTTGGCCACTTTTAAGCTGGTAATTTGTGCTGGATCCTGCCGGAAGGCTTCATCTGCCTGCACATTGACCTGATAGGTGCGGCCAAACTGGTTAAAGTCATTGGCGTAGCTGGTGCCTAAGTAACCCTGCAGCGTTTGGAACAGGCTATCGAGCGACACGCCTTGTGCTTTGGCTTTGGTCCGGTCAACGTCGACTTCCAGTTGCGGCACATTGACCTGATAGCTGGAAAACACGCCGGTCAGGGCTGGGTTTTGCCAGGCTTTCATCATCACTTGTTGTGTCACTTTGGCCAGTTCGGCATAACCTAAGTTCGCTCTGTCCTGAATTTGCAATCTAAAACCACCGATAGTGCCAAGCCCTTGCACCGGTGGTGGTGGGAAGATGGCAATAAAGGCATCCTGGATACCGGCAAATTTGGCATTTAGATCGGCCGCAATCGCATTGGCGGACAGTTCAGGCGAAGTACGCTGGTCAAAAGCTTTCAGGGGCGTAAATAGAATGCCGCTGTTGGTACTGTTGGTAAAACCATTGATACTCAAACCAGGAAATGCCACTGAGTTGGCCACTCCAGGGTGCGCCAGCGCAATTTCAGACATCTGTTTAATCACAGCTTCAGTCCGTTCCAGTGAAGCCGCATCTGGTAATTGGGCAAAGGCCACCAGATATTGTTTGTCCTGACCTGGCACATAGCCGGTTGGGGTACTGTGGAATAGACCTGCGGTCAGCACCAGCATGCCCAGATAGATGATGCCGACCAGAGCGCCGAAACGGATGACTTTTCTGACCAATAAGCTGTAACCATCAGAAGCGCGCTGAAATAACCGGTTAAAAGGCCGGAATAACCAACCACCAAGCGCTTTGTCCATCAGTCGGGTTAACCGGTCTTTTGGCGCATCATGGGCTTTTAACAACAGAGCCGACAACGCCGGGCTTAATGTCAGCGAGTTAATGGCGGAAATAAAAGTCGAAATGGTGATCGTCAGGGCAAATTGCTTGTAAAACTGGCCGGTCAAGCCTGTCATAAAGGCGGTTGGAATAAAGACCGCGGCCAGCACTAAAGTAGTTGCTACAATCGGGCCTGTCACTTCAGTCATGGCTTTTTGGGTCGCCGCCAGCGGCGATAACCCATCGGCGATATTACGCTCAACGTTTTCGACGACTACGATGGCATCATCCACCACTATGCCAATGGCAAGTACCAAACCAAATAAGCTCAGCGCATTGAGCGAAAAGCCCATCAGATGCATAAAGGCAAAAGTACCGATCAAGGATACAGGCACTGCCACTAAAGGAATAATAGAAGCACGCCAGGTTTGCAGGAACAGCACCACGACCAGCACGACCAGCAACACGGCTTCCAGCAGTGTTTTGACCACAGCTTCAATAGAGCCGCGCACAAACACGGTCGGGTCATAGACGATGTCGTAACTCAAGCCTTGTGGGAAGTTGACCGACAGCTCGGCCATCTTAGCGCGCACATCATCCGAAATCTGAATAGCGTTCGAGCCTGAGGCCTGAAACACCGGGATCGCCACCGCATCTTTATTATCCAGCAACGATTTCAGCGCATAAGTACTGGCCCCCAGTTCCAGCCGGGCCACGTCTTTGAGCCGACTGATTTCACCCTGACTGCCTACTTTGATAATGATGTCTTCAAATTCGGCCACTGTGCTAAGCCGGCCTTTGACATTGATCAAGAGCTGAAAATCGCTGCTACCTGACGGCTGCGCGCCCAAACTACCGGCGGCGGCTTGTTGGTTTTGTTCGCGAATGGCGGCCACTATGTCTTGCGGCGTCAGTTGCAGCGCAGAGACTTTATGCGGATCCAGCCAAACGCGCAGGCTGTATTCACCAGCTCCAAATAGCCGTACTGCGCCAACGCCTTTAATTCTGGCTAATTCGTCTTTAACGTTCTGCGCCGCATAGTTGGATAGATACAACATGTCATAACGGTTATCCGGCGAAGTTAAATGCACCACCATGGTTAAATCCGGCGAGGATTTTTCGGTGACAATCCCCAGTCGCTGCACTTCTTGTGGCAGCCTTGGTTTGGCACGGTCAACCCGGCTTTGCACCTGGGTTTGCGCCCGATCAACATCAGTGCCGATGGCAAAAGTGATGGTCAGCGTCATCCGACCATCTGAAGTGGCCTGGGAAGACATATACAGCATGTTTTCCACGCCGTTAATTTCCTGTTCCAATGGCGAAGCCACAGTATCCGCAATAACTTTAGGATTGGCGCCCGGATAATTGGCCGTGACTACGACAGTGGGGGGGACCACTTCCGGATATTCAGTGATGGGCAGTTGCCAGACTGCGATGGCGCCGCTGATGATAAACAGCAGCGATAGCACAGCGGCAAAAATCGGCCTTTTAATAAAAAATTGTGACAGCATACGGGGTCCTTCAGAGCCTGTTTTTTGTATGAAGTTGTCCCAGCGACCGCTGTGCGGCAGCTTAGGTTATTCCTGTTTGGTCGGGATCATGGCGCTGAGGTAACACTGCAGCGCACTATTGGTGGCGGTTAGCCGCGCTTCTGTGCGCTGGTCGTCACGGCTTGGGCTGCTGTGACTTCAGCGCTGTCCAACGCTTGTTGTAACTGGCGTAATTGACTCAGTTGATCAGGCTTGGCCATTTCCACCGGATTGGGAGTAATGTGCATGGATGGACGCACCCGTTGTAAGCCATTGACTACAATCCGATCTTTGGCTTTCAAACCTGAGGTGATCACGCGCAGGCCACCAATTTTTTCGCCTAGCGTTACCGGTTGATACTGCAGTTGCTGTTGGTCATCCAGTAACAACACAAATTTGTTGTTCAGATCAGTGCCAATGGCTTTGTCATCAATCAGAATACCGTCGTAGCTGGCGCTACCTGCCAGTTTTAACCGGGCAAATAAACCCGGGATCAAGCGGTTTTGTGGATCCTGGAATACAGCGCGGGCGCGGATAGTGCCGGTCTGTGGGTTGACGCTGTTATCCAGGAAATCCAGTTCACCGCGAAAACTGAATTCCTGATCTGAACTCAGTGCCATCAGTACCGGGCTGTTACTGCGGCTGTCCTCACGTTGGCCAGCCGCCGCCAGTGCCACGTATTTCAGATAGGTTTGTTCATCCGCATCAAAGTAGGCATACATCTGATTGGTGGAGACAATCGAAGTTAACTGACTTTGTCCTGCCTGGACAAAGTTACCGGCGGTGATCAACGCATTGGACACCCGGCCGCTGATCGGCGAGCGGACTTCAGTATGTGACAGATCCAACTGAGCTTTCACCAGCGCGGCCTGTACACTGGCCACTTCTGCACTGGCTTGCTCAAACCGGGCACGGCGGGCATCCAGCAGCTCTTCAGCAATGGCTTTTTGGCCGCGCAATTTTTCTGCCCGGCGTAAATCGCTCTGCGCCAGTTGTTGTTGACTGCGGGCGTTTTGTAACTGAGCACTGAAGCGGTTCACTTCGGCGACAAAAGCGCGGTTATCAATTTGGAACAATAAATCACCGGCTTTGACCAGTGCGCCTTCATTAAATAACACCTTGTCTAGATAACCGGACACCCGTGGCATTAAGGCGACAGTTTCCGGTGCTTGTAACCGACCGGTGAATTCATCTGATTCGGTGATTTTTTGTTGTACCACAGTGGCGACATCCACAGTTGGCGCGCTGGGAGCTTGGGCTGCAGTCGCGGCTTCAGGCTGGCCACAAGCGGTCAGCACCAGGGCGGCGATACTGGCGAGTAAAAAATTTCTGACTGGATATTGGTTGCTCATGGCAAGGTCCTTTTTTGATAAACCTAAGGCAATCATTGATGATTGCTGTGTTATGTACCGATTGGTATTTTGTACTGGTCGGTAAATATATAGAAAGTTAGCTGGCAGTCAATCTTTTTTTGTACTGACTGGTAAAAAAATAAATAACTTTTTTTAGCGCTTTTTATCTTTTGGTTATGACCTTGGCAGTTCCGTCGCTGCAGTACGGTTTAAGTCACTGAAATGTCACTTTATCTGCCTATTCACTGGACAGAGCAGTTGACAGTGTGGCTCTGTTTTGTACCGTTTGGTAAGTATCTCGGACTTTACAAGGCCTGGAAACCTGATTACTCTGTGCCCATTCATTGATAACCCTGAACCTGCTGTGGTTATAAAGGAGCTTGCTGATGACGGCGAATTCGACCCCTGTTGGTCGCCCCCGTGCTTTTGATGTCGACAAAGCCTTACAAAAGGCGTTGGAAGTGTTTTGGGCTAAAGGTTATGAAGGTGCTTCACTGCCGGATTTGACCGAGGCGATGGGCATTAATAAACCCAGTTTGTATGCTGCCTTTGGCAATAAAGAACAGTTATTTTTAAAAGCTATCGAATTGTATGAAAACCGGCCTTGCGCCTTTTTTCAACCAGCGTTATTACAACCTACTGCTTACCAAGTGGCGAAACACCTGTTATTTGGCGCAGCAGCAGCCAATGCCGATCCAAACTTACCTAATGGTTGTGTGGTGGTGCAGGGCGCTTTGTCCTGTAGTGATAATGCCAGTAATGTTAAACAGGCTTTGATTGAAAAACGTCGCCAGGGCGAGCTGCAAATGCGGCAACGGCTAGAACAAGCTAAAGAGGTTGGTGATTTACCTGCAGATGCCGATTGTGCTGCCCTGGCCAGTTATCTGGCGGTGCAGCTGCATGGTATGGCAATTCTGGCAGCCAATGGTGCCACCCCGGAGCGACTGCAACAAGTTGCCGCTCTGGCGCTGCAAGTGTTCCCGGCTGGGTCTGACTCGTGCTGAAACCTTTAGGCTGCTGAGCTGAGGGCTGGGGTTGTTGTTAACTCCAGCCGACAACCACCATCCAGATAAGGGCCGGCAATTTTTTGCCAGCCAGTACCAGGATCCTGTTGCCGGCAGATGGTGTTGCCACTGATTTTGCTTTGCCACTGATACCAATGCGCGCTTTCAGCATGGACTTGATTTTGTAACAGGGCAAAGCCAAGTAACAAAGCACCTAAGCTCCACAATAGCCAGCCAGAAGCCAGTAGGGCCAGCGCGGTATAATTTTGTTGCTGCGTTATTTTTTGCCAACTGCTAATCATTGGTTGTTCCCATCCTGCTCGGCGCCAAAAAGCTATATAAACTAAGCAAATCCAGTGCCAGTCTGGTTTGTCAGACCATTGACGCTGTCAAGCTTAGTTGGCAATAGAGGTTCAGGGTATCGGCTGGCGAACGAATTGTTTGAACACAAAATTGAACCTCAGTGCTATGTTGGCAGTCACACCCTGACATGCGGCTATTCTGTTGTGGTGTTGTTGTGCTGAAATACACCTGATGGTGCGCGTGACACCCGGTTTTTTTACACAGGAGTCACCGTCATGATCCATGCCACTATTCCGGATAACGAGCCGTTCCGGCTTGCAACTTTGCATACCTCTCAATTGCTGCATAGTCGTGGCAATGAACAATTTAACCGCCTGACCCGGCTTGGACGCCGGCTGCTACAAATGCCGATTTGCCAATTGAATCTGGTGGACGCCCAGCATATTCAGGCTTTGGCAGCGCAAGGCTTGGATAGCAGTCAACAACCCCGCCAGAGTGCTTTTTGTGCTTATACCATTTTGGGTGACGAGGCGCTGGTGGTGCAGGATACCCGTCATCATCCGTATTTTTATGATCATCCACTGGTGCAGGGCGAGGCTGGGATCCGTTGTTATGTCGGGATCCCATTGCGGGCTTTTAATGGCTGTAAAGTGGCGACTTTATGTCTGATGGACCGGGTGCCTCGGGACATCTCAGCCGATGATCTGGCGGCACTGAAAGATTTAGCCTTGCTGACCGAGCAGGAAATGGCGATGGCACAGCTGGCGGTGATTGATGAGTTAACGACGCTGGTCAACCGGCGTGGTTTTGAAACTATGGCCAGGCTGGTTCTGAACACCACAGAGCGGCAAGGTTTGCCCGCCATGTTATTACAGTTTGAACTAACTGGGATTGCGCCTTTGATTTTGCATTATGGCCAGGCCGAAGCGGACCGGCAGTTACTGAAATTCAGTGCCTTATTGCGGCAAACCTTTCGTAGTTGTGATGTGATTGGCAGATTGGGTGAAATTGAGTTTGCGGTGTTACTGGCTAATAGCTCGGCGGAAAAAACTGCCGATATTGTTGAAAGATTACGTCAGTCGGCGCTGGCGCAACAGCAGCAAAGTGGCTGTAGTCTGTTGCAGTTTAACGTGGCGGCGGTACATGCCCCACCGAGTCAAACGCCGAGTCTGGAGCATTTGTTAAGTCGGGCGGATCGGCTGATTTATCAACGACAGCAAGGTCAGCAGTTGTGCTAATTTGTTGAGCTTGGCTTTGCTTTTCATAGTCGCATTCAGCTTGATGCAAAGACAGATGAGGATGTGTGCGTACCGCAGAAATAATGAAGCAGCAGTCAGAGACTGCTGCTTCATCACATCACACTAATAACAATTTAAGCTTTTGCAGCTTCAACTGGCAGACGGGCGATCACAGAGCCAATCCGGTCCAGTGAAGAGAAATGAGCGTAAATAGCTGGTAAGACGCCAAATTTACGCAGATTCAAGAATTGCTCGTCAGTCAGGGCGTCAAATTTTTCCCGGTCAATTACATAAAAGCCATTAACGCGGCGCTCAGCACCAGCGCCATCGCGATATTGCAGACCATCTGCTTTAAACAGATCCATTTCAGCAATTTGCGCTGTGATATTGCGGCTGACGTTGTTGGCATCAATAAAATCTTTGAAGAATGAATTCACACCTTCAAAAAATTCAGTTGCTTTACCTTCAGCATCAAACAAAGCCTGACCTTCAGTTTGACTCACGATATCAGACTGTTCATTGATGCACAGCACTAACTGGTCATCCGAGGCTTGTGCCAGTGTGAATGGGTAAGCCCGAACTGCTGCAGGCACATATTGGCCTTCAAATTTGTCGTCTTTAACGAATAAATTCTGCCCTTCGACCAAACCAAACACTGCCACGGCATTGTATTCATTGCTGTCAGCATTTTTCAGGAAGAAAATTGGGTAATGTGGCGCAGCGGCGACAAACTCCTGCAGCATCAGTGGGGTAATGTGGCGTTCAGCAACACTTTCCAATGAAAATTTTGGCAGGATTTTGAATTCTTTATGGTTTTCATTGCTTAAGGCAACTGGTTTAGCAAGCATGATAGTTCCTTACAGATTAGATGAACTGACCGGTCAGTAGCCACTGGATACCCGCTGGCGTTGAAAATTGCCGGTCATATATTTATGTCAGACCGAAGCACCATACTATAAAAATATGACAGAATACCAGTGCAAAAACGAAGAAATCTGCTATTGGTGAAAGTTGCAGCAATGCTGGTTTTAAGACTTTTTGCTAACAAATTGATTTCAATGCAAAGTCAGAAACCTTCTCAATCGTTATAACCTGACGAATCAGACCGAATTGGAGCTGGTTCGTGGTTGGGCATTCACAATGAAGGGGGCTGTGGTTAATTCAGGGGTGTGAGCTGTCGCGATGAAAAGCATATTTGCTTCGAAAATACTGACCAGAACATTGGTCTTGGGGTTATTGCTGTTGTTGCTCGCGCCGCAAATATGGCTATGGCCTGATAAACCGCTCGGCCAGGTGTTGTGGTATGGATTGTTGCCAGCCGTGTTGTTTCTGCTGTTGCTGCTCAGTTGCAGTCGTTATTTGCATCGTTCTGTTTGGTTGTGGCTGCCGTTTGCCCTGATGGCACCGCAGGAACTATTTTATCTGTCGACTTATCAAAAATCGACCGATGCGCATGCGATGGCGATTATTGCTGAAACTGATTTGGCCGAAGCTGCCGGTTATTTATCGGGGTTGGGCTGGTTAATTATTCCGGCTGTGCTGTTGTTACTGCTGCTGTTTGCCCTCTGTAGCGCCATGTTTAAAGTCCAGCAGTTACATTGGCCGCGTTATGCCAGGCCTGCGGTCTGGCTGTTATGTTTGCTGGGCGCAGCTTGGGTCTGGCAGCAGGAAATGCAGTACCGGCAGGATTATCCGCAGCAGGCTGGTCGCAACGCCACTGAAACGGCGTTAAGTCAACGACCTTTGCCACAAAGTCATAATTTGTTTTATCAAAGTTACCCACTGAATTTGCTGTTGGCCGCCAATGAATTTCGCGTGCAGCGGGCAGCTTTAGCTGCGGTGGCGGCCACTGTGGCCGAGTTTAAGTTTGGCGCGCAGCAGCAGTTGCATGTACCACAACGACAAATTTATGTGCTGGTGATTGGTGAAACCTTAAGGCCAGATCGGCTGCAACTCAATGGTTATGCCAGATCTACCACGCCGCGCCTGGCGGGTCTGGGTGATGTTGTTAGTTTTCGCGATATGATCAGTCCTTGGGCTTGGACGCGGATGTCAGTGCCCGTGATCATTTCGCGTAAATCAGCTCAGGATCAAAGTTATTTTTCCCGCGAAACCTCTATAGTGGCGGCTTTTAAAGAAGCCGGTTTTTATACCAGTTGGTTGTCGACGCAAAGCCCGCTCGGCGTGCATGACAGCTCAGTGGCCTTGCATGCCAGCGAAGCCGACGAGGTACAGTACTTAAATCCGGTTGGCTATAAAAAAGAAGGGTATTATGATGATGTTTTACTCAAAGCGCTGCAGCGGGTGCTGGCTTCAGAACAGCAGAAACATCTGATAGTACTGCATACCCTTGGCAGTCATTTTAGTTATGCTGACCGTTATCCACCGGCTTTTGATTTGTTTCAGCCATCCGGCAAAGGTCAAGCCGTCAGTATGCATAACCCTGTGAATAAAGAGTTGTTGAACAACGCTTATGATAATAGTGTCGCTTTTACTGATGCTTTATTATTTGGCCTGATCCAGCAGTTGCAACAGCAACAAGCGATCAGCAGCTTGTTATACGTGTCCGACCATGGCGAAAATATCTTTGATGGTGACTGCAATAAAAGTGGTCATGGTCATCACACCGAATTTGATTATCGGGTGGCAGCCTTGTGGTGGGGCTCACAGCAGTTCCATCAGGCTTATCCAGCTCAAGTGGCCTTGCTACAACAACGACAGCAGGCACCGCTGATGACCAGTCAAACCTTTGAAACTATGTTGGATTTAGCGCAAATTCGTTATCCGGGCCAAAAAATAGCGCAAAGTTTTGCGGCACCGGCTTTTCAGCCAACTCAGCGTTTGTTGTCTTCAGGGCAGGATTTTGACCACACGCCTGTTGAGCAACAATGCCGCGCTTTTCCTCTTTTACCTTAACCTTGGTTGTGCAGGTGGCAATGGCTGGTTGCCGTTGCCACCCACGACGGCGATGCGAACCCACAGCGAATCATACCTATTGTCATATTTCTGTCATTTATTCGACATAAAATAGTCCTAATTCTGCCATGCAAATGAAATCAAAGCTTAATTAAACAGCGGAAAAAGTTGGTTAAGCCGTTGAAATCAAATGCAACAGAGCAAGCTTGACAGTCTGGCTAAGCATTTTTGTGCTGCTCCGGCTGTTTCACTCTGAAATTTGCATCATGCCCACAGGCTGAGAAGGACTGAACTATGGTTATCCGTCACACTGTTGTTGTAAAAACGCTTGCTGTCGCTTTAGTTGCTACATTACCCGTTTTGGTGCAGGCCGAGCCTATCACGCTGTACGGTAAAGTGAATCTGACTGCTCAATCGGTCGATGAAGGCGAGGGCTCGTTCAGTGAACTAAAAAGTAATGCTTCCCGCTTTGGTGTCAAAGGTGATTATGCCCTGGATGGTGGTTTAACTTTGATTTATCAGTTGGAGTGGGAAGTTGATCCAGCGGATGATGCAGAGAAAAACCTGAAGTCGCGCGATCAGTATATTGGCCTGACCGGCAGTTTTGGTACCCTCAAAGCAGGTCGCAACGACAGTGCCTTGAAATTATCCCAGGGCAAAACTGATTTGTTTAACGACTATGAAGCCGATTTAAAAGTGTTATGGAAAGGCGAAAACCGGCTCAATAATTCTGTGGTGTACCAGACGCCACAGTTGCAGGGGTTTTCGATGTTATTCACCCATGTGATGGCAGAAAGCGCTGATGGTGTTGATGGTCAGTCGGCGGCACTGCTCTATGGTGATGAGAATCTAAAAACATCAACCTGGTTCGCTAGTCTGGCACTGGATAACGACATCAATGGCTATGACAACCGGCGGGCCACGGCACAAACCAAACTTTTTGGTGCAAAAGTAGCGGTTGGCTGGCAGCAACAAGAAGTGGTGCTCAGTGGCAAACAAGCCGATGGTTGGTACAGCAGTCTGGCTTATCCGCTGGGGAAATATGAATTAAAGACCCAATTTCAAACGCTGGAAGATGATCAAGGCCTAAGCTTAGGTGTTGACTATAAACTAGCTGAGAATACCAAAGTCTTTGCCTGGTACAGTAGTTTTGATTTTGATGCCAAAGTTGATAGTGATTATCTGGCAATTGGGATAGAGCATCGTTTCTGAGGTATTTCACCTTCGTGGTTGGCATGGCGGCGAATATCAATTGCCGCCTGGGATCCTCAATTACATGACGATCCCCGCGGTTTGCTGATGGATCTTTGCTGTGGAAGAGTGACGCTGGCAAAATGCTGAAGCTTTTGTGATGTTTTGCTTACTTATTTATTTCTGCCGTTTTTTTCTGTGGTGATTTGGTAGCTTAAAACTGGCTTTTGCCAAAACATGAAAAACCTCACAACAGGGAATAATTATGAAAATCACTTTAAACAAAGCCTCTTTGGTCAATTTATCCAATGACGACAAAATCATCCCAGGCGAACTGACGCCGTTAGTGGTCGGTGGTAAAGTTGACGAAAATGCGGTGAACGCGGCGACCCGCTTTTGCGGCGAACTGACAGCCAACGCCAATACCTGTCCTTCTGACCGCACTGGTCAGACGCGTCGTTGCTGCCAAATCCCATAATACTTTACGAAGTCAGCGCCGCTGCAACCTGATAGGTGCAGCGGCTTTTTTTTGCCTGTTCAGCACTCGGTGACAGCTGCTGATTGTAAGTCGCAAATTATTGATTGTTTGCTTATATTTTCATAATAAATTCATTTTCCAGTGTTTTTTATCCAAACATTATTGCTACGTTTGTGGCTGTTTTTAACAACAACCCAACCGAGGAAATAACATGAAAATTACCCTGAATAAAACATCACTGGTCAATCTGTCTAAAGATAATAATGTGCTGCCTGCTGAACTGACACCTCAGGTTGCCGGTGGAACTGCAGTACAATCCAGCTACCCTGGTTATACCAATTACACTCTCGATTGTTATGTGCCTGAAACTGTGAATGCTGATACTTGCCCGTCTGATCGCAATGGTGGCACGATGAACTGCTGTATGGTGCCATAACAGCCAAGACAGGTCTGACAGGACGGCACTGTTATGCTGTCCTGTGTTGAGAAGTTACACAGGAATGATGTTGTGATAGAGCCAATCCCTCCAGCCAGACAGTTGCTAGTTGCATTAATTCAACAAACCCAGCAGCAGTTATTACCCCCTTATCAAAGTGGTATTTTATCAGGTTTGTCCGGTCAACTACTTTTTCTGTGGCAAGCGGCCAAAATGTTTCCGGAATCGGTCGACGAGCCATTGTTTAATCAGCAATTACTGTTGTTGCAGCAGTATGGTGTCCGCCAGCAAGATATCCGCTCCTTTGGTTATGGCATCAGCGGTGTAGGCTGGTTTTTTGAGTACATACTTGCCGATGACGATTATCAGGCGGATTTTAATGCCGGTACTGATACCTTGCTGTTGCATTACCTGCAACAGTTGCCGCCAGAAGCCGATATTGAATTTGTGATTGGACTTAGCGGTCTGGCAGTGTATTTAGCCAGACGTGCCAGGTATGGCCAAGCTAAACAAGCAACGACTTTACTGTTGTCGGCTATCGCAGAGCGGGCGGTATTTTTACAACCTGATCAATGCAGTTGGCCAACACCGGTGGGCTCAGCCTATCGTCTGCAAAAAGACACGACCGACCTTGAGTATAATCTTGGACTGGCGCATGGTATGCCAGCCGTATTGGCGGCTTTGCTTGGCTTGATGCCGCATTTACCTGATCAAACTCAAGCTCGGCAGTTATTGCAAGCCGGTTGCAATTGGCTACTGCAGCAACAACAAGCTGTGACCACTTTTGGTAGTTATTTTGCTAATGCCGCTGACCGGCCCACTTGTTCACGTCTTGGTTGGTGTTATGGCGATCTGACCCTGGCTCTGACACTGTTTCGCGCTGGTGAACTGCTGGCAGAACCTCGGTACACCGAACTGGCGCGACAAATGAGTTTGCATTGCAGCCGCCGTCGGGAACAAGAAGGAATGGTATTTGATGCCGGACTTTGTCACGGCTACGCTGGTTTGGTGCTGATTTTTGGTTTGTTGAGTCAGTATGACAAAGCGCCAGAGTTGGTTGCGGCCAGGCAATACTGGTTACATAAGCTACTCAATGAGTACCAATCACATGGCTTGGTTGCTTTACACAAACAGGTCGAGCGCGCGGATGAGCTGACTGCTCAGGAGGAACAGGGTTTACTTAGTGGTTATGCTGGTATTGGTTTATGTTTATTGGCAGCGGAAGGTCAGAATAGCGATTGGGTTGACTTGTTATTGCTCGGTTGACGTCGTGGGCATCTGGTTTGGCTCCCAGCGCCAGGATGCTTGTCGGGTCCGAATGCGTTAGAATAACGCCCTGAGGGTGCAATATTGCACGTGGATGAATTTCTGCAGGTTCGGGCTATCATGCTGTTAATGATCGACAATTACGACTCTTTTACCTACAACCTGGTCCAGTATTTTGCAGAGTTAGGTCAGCAGGTGCAGGTCTTTCGCAATGATGAAATTACCCTGACTGACATTGAACAGCTGGCGCCAACCGGTTTGGTGATCTCGCCAGGTCCTTGCAGTCCGGATCAAGCCGGTATTTCGTTGCAGGCGATCCGTTATTTTGCTGGCAAGTTACCTATTTTAGGCGTTTGTCTTGGTCATCAGGCGATAGCACAGGCTTTTGGCGGTCGGATTGTCAGAGCGCGTCAGGTGATGCATGGCAAAAATTCACCGCTATGGCATCAAGGGCTGACTTTGTTTCAGGGCCTGAATAATCCATTAAGTGTGACCCGCTATCACTCGCTGGTGGTCGAGCTTGCTAGCTTACCAACGGATTTTGACATTCTGGCCTGGACCGAAACAGCTGACGGCCAGATGGATGAAATAATGGGACTGGCGCACCGGCAGTTACCGCTGTGGGGTGTACAGTTTCATCCGGAAGCCATCCTGACCGAGCAGGGCCATCAGTTATTAGCGAATTTTTTAACATTACTGCAGCAACATCAAGCGGCATCAGTTGACAGTCGGCAGGGCTGATTGCACACTGCCTGCTCGTGGTAACGCAGGGACTTATAATAACAATGTCGTCGATGTGTCAGGTATTACAGCAGCGTTTTTTCGATGCTCTGTTGGAAGTGAATCCGCAACAAGCCCGGTTTGGCGTGAAAAGAAATAAAACTGCTGCTCAGCAACCTGCCGATCGGACTTTGCTGGCGGTGGAATTGCAGGCACAGCAAGACCGGCAGGCTGGATTGGTGGCGAAGCAGCAATTTCTGGAATTTACTCAGGCCCATCTGCATGATCAGGTGGCAGAAGAATTATTCCTAAAGCTGGGCAAAATAGACACGGTACTCAACACAGTGTTTAGTCTGGCGGAAGGCTTTCCATTAGTACTGGATACTTTGAGCGCCAAAGCTGTCACCTTAAGCCAGTTGGAAAACTGCATCAGTAAAGTAGATTGGCTGAAAGAAGATATCCTCAAAATCGCTAACCAGCCGCAATATAAAAAGAAAATTTCCAGTGGCAATTATGTCAAAGAGCTGAAAACGGCGCTTGGGATGCTAGGGATTGAAAGCCTGCAGCAGTTGATCCCATTGCTGGCACTGAAGCGTTGTTTACCGCATTCAACCGAGCCTTTTACCGGCTTTAAAAGCAATCTTTGGGATTATTCGTTGTCGATAGCCATCGCAGCACAACGGCTGGCAGAAGAAAGTGGCGCCAATGCATTTGTGGCTTTTTGTGCCGGTTTATTCCAGAGCCTGGGCTATTTTGTGGTGACTCGTACTTATTTGCGTACTTATCTACAGGTCAAACAATCTGCCTTGCTACAAGCGCGGGATGCCAGAGACACCGTATTAACGGATGCGCTGGATAGCTTGGATGCCGATCCAAGTTTTCTCACCAGTTGTTTTCAGGAGTTTTCTGCCATTATCAGTGCTGATTTAGTCTCTAAATGGCAGTTACGCCGGTTACCACTCGGCCAAATTTTGGATCAATTGGCGGAAGGCTTGAGTTATCAACGCGCGACAGATCTGACCCGGCTGGTGCAGCAAGCTGAATATTTCACCCAGTCACAATGGTTACGCAAGGCCAAATTACTGACAGAAGCGGAAGATCAGCTCTGGCGGGAGCAGGTACAACTGCGGGCTGATTATCTGCAAATTCTGCAAAATACCCGGCTGGATCGTCTGACATTGGACTAAACCGGGAAATTTTTTCCGATATTCATGCAGTAGCAGGCGCCGACCTGACTGGACACCGGATAGTTGTGCCAGTCAGGTCAGCGGTTCAGTGTGGCAAGCCACAAGCGCTGCAACCGGGTTGCTTAGTTATTCATCCGAACTGCAAATCTATCTGTAAGCCTTGATTTTCTTGGCTTTTAGCCATTTTGCTTCAAGACTTTCCGCTTTTATTCTGCAATAATAATTTTCAGTCTGAATAAAAAAACAGCGTCCGCCGTCCGGGTTGTCGTGTCTGGTCGGTGCGTTTTGCTGAATATTGCTGATTATTCCGCCGGAATAGTCGTTATTTTGCTCCAGGAGAATCTCTGATGTCTGAACCTATGGTTGTCACCCGCGCTTTGTTTGATGAAGTCATGGTCCCGAATTATGCTCCAGCGGCACTGATCCCGGTGCGTGGTTTGGGGTCTCGCGTGTGGGATCAACAGGAACGCGAGTATGTCGATTTTGCCGGTGGTATCGCGGTCAATTGTCTGGGACATTGCCACCCGGCACTGGTCAATGCGCTGACCACCCAAGCAAATAAGTTGTGGCATTTAAGTAATGTCATGACCAATGAGCCTGCTTTACGACTGGCAAAAAAACTGGTCGACAGTACTTTTGCTGACAAAGTGTATTTTGCCAATTCTGGTGCTGAAGCCAATGAAGGTGCATTAAAGCTGGCGCGGCGCTGGGCGTTGGATGTGCATGGTGAGCACAAACAAGACATTATTTCTTTTGGTAAGAGCTTCCATGGCCGTACTTTCTTTACTGTGACTGTGGGTGGGCAGGCCGCTTATTCGGATGGTTTTGGTCCTAAACCAGGTGCGGTTTTCCATGCTGAATATAACAATTTAGCCAGTCTGAAAGCGCTGATTTCAGACAACACCTGTGCCGTCATTATGGAGCCGATCCAGGGCGAAGGTGGCATTATTCCGGCGACCGCTGAATTTATCCAGGGGGTGCGAGAGCTCTGCGATCAGCACAATGCGCTGCTGATTTTTGATGAAGTGCAAACCGGAGTCGGCCGCACGGGGCACTTATATGCGTATATGCAGTACGGCGTGGTGCCGGATATTCTGACGTCGGCGAAATCGCTTGGTGGCGGCTTTCCGATTGGCGCTATGCTGACCACGACTGCCATTGCCGCACATTTAAAAGTGGGCACCCATGGCTCCACTTATGGTGGTAATCCGCTGGCTTGTGCAGTGGCCGAAGCGGCGCTGGATACCATCAATCAAGCTGAAGTATTGCAGGGTGTTGTCAATAAAGAGGCATTATTCCGGCAGGAATTAAACCGCATTAATGATAAATACCAAGTCTTTAGTGAAGTGCGGGGCCAGGGCATGCTGTTAGGCGCAGCGCTGAATGACAGCTACAAAGGCCGGTCACGTGATTTCCTGCTTGCCAGTGCAGAGCAAGGCGTTTTTGTCCTCATGGCGGGTTATGACGTGGTGCGGTTTGCCCCAAGCCTGGTGATCCCGGATGCCGATATTATTGAAGGCATGCGCCGGTTTGAACTGGCGGTGGCTCAGGTGGTGCAGAGCTAGTCCTTCAGGGCAACCAAGCCTCTGCCACCAGCCTAAGACAAGTTGGGCCGAAGCTAGATCTGACGCAAAAACAATAATAAGGTCAGATCTGTAAAGCAAAATAACAGGGCGGGAATGAAGCACCCGCCAACAATCTGGAGTAAGCGGTCATGATGATTATTCGCCCAATCCGTGCCGAAGATTATCCTGCCTTATATGATATGGCAGTGGAATCCGGCCATGGTTTTACCTCACTGCCGGTCAATGATGAATTGTTGCAGCGTAAAATTACTCGCTCGGAAAGTTCTTTTCGTAAAGAGATTAGCCAACCCGGCGATGAAGGTTATCTGTTCGTCCTGGAAGACACTGAGAGCGGAGATATCTGTGGCACCAGCGCGATTGAAGCCGCGGTCGGGCTGGATGATGCCTTTTACCATTATCATTTGGGTAAAGTGGTACACACCTCCAGAGCCCTTGGTGTGTATAAAACGGTGGATGTGCTGACCCTGTGTAACGATTACACCGGTGCGACTGAACTCTGTACCTTGTTTTTACGCGAACAAAAACGGCTGAAAAACAATGGCCGCTTGTTATCCCGTTTCCGCTTTTTGTTTATGGCGGAATTCCGCCAGCGTTTTGCGGACCGGGTGATTGCAGAAATGCGCGGTGTATCTGACGAGCAGGGCAATTCCCCCTTCTGGCAATGGCTGGAAGAACACTTCTTTTCAGTCGATTTCCCCACCGCTGATTACCTGACCGGTATTGGCCAAAAAGTGTTTATTGCCGAGTTGATGCCGAAATATCCGATTTATGTCAGTTTACTCAGCCCAGAAGCGCAAGCCGTGATCGGTCAAGTGCATGATAAAACCAAACCGGCGTTAGCTTTGTTGCAATCGGAAGGTTTTTCCACCACAGGTTATGTCGATATTTTTGATGCCGGCCCGACGGTTGAGGCGAAGCTGGAACATATCCGCACTGCCCGGCACAGTCGCAAATTACAGGTGCGGGTGGCCGAAGTGAGTGGCGGTCAGCCTTATCTGATTTGCAACACTGAACGACAAAACTTCCGCGCCAGTTGGACCCATCTGCATGTCAGCGAAAGCAGCGAAGAAGTGAATTTACCGGCTGAATTGGCTGCTGCCTTGCTAGTGTCCGACGGCGACTGGGTGCGGTTGGCCAGACTCTAGCTGGTGCTAGGTAGGTATCTCGAGCTATTGCAGTCGTTGCTGTTAGATTTGGCGGCGCCTGTTTCAATCATATTGCATTGTGAAAGAGAACAGCATGACAACACATTTTATTGCCGGTCAGTGGCAACAGGGCGAAGGGGCGCAGTTTCAATCAATGGACCCGGCCAAAGCAGAAATTTTGTGGCAAGGCCGTGCTGCCAGTCCAGCTCAGGTTGACGCTGCGTTTCAGGCTGCGCGCCAGGCCTTTGGCAGTTGGTCTGAATTGAGTTTTAGTGCCCGCGCAGCCTTGATGCAGGCATTTGCAATCCAGTTGACTGAGCACAAAGAGAAGATGGCTGGGGTGATTGCGGCAGAAACCGGTAAGCCTTTGTGGGAAACCCGCACTGAAGTGGCGGCGATGATTGGTAAAATTGACATTTCAATTCGTGCTTATCAGGAAAGAACTGGCGAGAAGCAGCAGCCAATGCCACAAGGACAGTCTTTTTTACGGCACAAACCGCACGGTGTGGTGGCGGTATTCGGGCCTTATAATTTCCCCGGGCATTTACCTAATGGTCATATAGTGCCAGCCTTGCTGGCGGGCAATACTGTGGTATTCAAACCCAGTGAAATGACGCCGAAAGTGGCCGAAGCCACGCTGCAGTTGTGGCAACAGGCGGGTTTACCAGCTGGGGTGCTGAATCTGGTGCAGGGAGAAGTAGACACTGGCAAAGCCGTGGCGGCGCACCCAGAGCTGGATGGATTGTTTTTCACCGGCAGTTCGCGCACCGGACATTATCTGCATCAGCAATTTGCCGGTCGGCCAGATAAAATATTGGCACTGGAAATGGGTGGTAATAACCCATTGATTGTGCAAGATGTGGCGAATATTGATGCCGCTGTGCATGATATTATTCAGTCGGCTTTTATATCTTCCGGCCAGCGCTGTACCTGTGCCCGCCGCTTGTTTTTGCCTGCTGGTGCCGCTGGCGATGCTATCCTGGCGCGTTTGTTGGCGGTGACCGCCCGTTTAACCGTCGGGCTCTACGATGCGCCTGAGCAGCCTTTTATCGGCTCGATGATTTCTAATCAGGCGGCACTTGGCATGCTGGCGGTCGAACAGCAGTTGCAGCAGTTAGGTGGCACTGTATTATTACCGATGCGGTTATTAACCGCAGGCACCGGTTTATTAACGCCAGGTATTATCGAATGTTCAGCGGTGACAGCCTTACCGGATGAAGAACATTTTGGCCCTTTGCTGAAGGTGTTCCGCTTTACCGATTTTAGTCAGGCCATTGTGGCCGCGAATCAAACCAGCTTTGGCTTGTCCGCCGGTTTGTTGTCAGATGACGAACAGCTGTATCGGCAGTTTTTCCGGCAGATCAGGGCCGGTATCGTCAATTGGAATCGACCTATCACTGGCGCCAGTTCGGCGGCGCCTTTTGGTGGTATTGGCGGCAGCGGTAATCATCGCGCCAGTGCCTATTATGCTGCGGATTATTGTGCATATCCGGTGGCTTCAGTGGAACTGTCGCAGTTGGAGTTGCCAACGCAATTATCTCCGGGTCTGCACTTTTAGTAAGGTTCACTTCAGAGCGCGGTTTAGCCTCAGTTAAACCGCGGCTTGATATACACTCAGCAATCAGTCACAGCACATTGCGGCACAACGGCATAAAAATATTTTCGCTCAGTGCTTTACCGAAGTTCCCCATCTGTGGCAGATTTGACTACTCTTTAACTCAGTTTGGTTCATTGGTTGTCCCCATGGTCACAGATAAACCCGGTTATGAACATCTGATCCAGTTTCTGACGGAGCACTTGGCGCTGTTTGAACAGGCAGGTACAGCGACCGATAATGGTAAAACACTGGGTGTTATTATCGAAGAGCAAATTGCTGAGCAGATCATTCAGCTTTGCACCCAGCATACTGAGCTGGAAACGATCCACCGCAGTCAAATCATCCGTGAAGTGGATGGTATCATGTATGATTTTCAGGAAGTGCTCGCTTCGGTACTGAATAGACCTGCCACCCAGGAGCAGGTTGAACTGATTAACGAAGTCGCCCTGTTAATCAAGAACTTATTTGACACTGCCATCGCGCATCTGATGGATTAAACGCAGCTGTTTGCCGCCGATGCTGGCTTGCTGCAGACATTTTTCGTAGAATGTCAGTCCAATTCTGGATGGAGCAGCAATGATGGCAGGTCAAAACCAATTACACGCAACCGTTTCCTGGGCTGGTGACAGCAGTTTTATTGGCCGTTCCGGTTCAGGTCATGCGGTGATGTTCGATTCGAATATGGACAGCGGCGTGGCACCAACACCGATGGAAACTCTGCTGATGGCCGCTGGTGCCTGTTCGTCTGTCGATGTGGTCAGTATTTTACAAAAAGCCAAACAACAAGTGACCGCCTGTCGGGTGGTGCTCAGCGGTGATCGTGTTGATACTGTGCCGCGGGTATTTAGTAAAATTCATCTGCATTTTGAAGTGACTGGTTTTGATGTCAGTGAAAAACATGTCGAGCGGGCGGTGAATTTGTCGGCGGAAAAATACTGCTCGGTTTCTATTATGCTGCAACAGGCGATGACAGTGACGCATTCATTTAGTGTGCATGCATCTGAAGTGGCGCCTGCAAGTTAAATCTTCTTTCTGAATAAACTATACTGACAGTCTTGCCGGCTGGACTGGCCGACTGTCAGTGGAGAACGCATACCGTGGTAAAACCTTTTGAAAAATTGAAACTGCATGGCTTTAACAATTTAACCAAAAGCTTAAGTTTTAGTATTTATGATATTTGTTATGCTCAGACCGAGCAGGATCGGCAAGAGTATATTTCTTATATTGATGAGCAATATAACGCTGATCGTCTGACCGATATCCTCAGTGAAGTGGTGGATATTATTGGTGCGAACATTCTGAATGTGGCGCGACAGGATTATGATCCACAAGGTGCCAGCGTCACCATTCTGGTGTGCGAAGAGCCCATTGAAGGTAAGCATGATAATGCGGCTGAGCCAGGTCCTTTACCGGATGCGATTGTTGCCCATTTAGATAAAAGCCATATCTGTGTGCATACTTATCCGGAACATCATCCAGATGGCGGTATTTGTACCTTCAGAGCTGATATCGAAGTGTCCACCTGTGGCGTCATTTCGCCGCTGAAGGCGTTGAATTATCTGATCCACAGTTTTGAGTCGGACATCGTGACCATCGATTACCGGGTACGTGGTTTCACCCGTGATGTGAATGGTATTAAACATTACATCGATCACCCAATCCATTCAATCCAGAACTTTATGGATGACACCACCAAAAATGCTTTCCAGATGGTGGATGTGAATGTGTATCAGGAAAATTTGTTCCACACCAAAATGATGCTCAAAGAGTTTGAACTGAGTAATTATTTGTTTGGTGCCAGTATTGATGCGCTTTCTGACGATGAGAAACGGCAAATCAGCAAAAAAGTGAAACGTGAAATGCGGGAGATTTTTTACGGTCGCAATTTACCGGATTTACTTTAAGTCAGCTGAGCCAGCGCTGCCGCAGCGCTGGCTTAGTGATATCATTGCGGCGCTTTGAGATCGGGCAGTGCTTTGACCCCAAGTTTACTGATTTGATCTTTTTCCAGTTCGGCCACAGTCCACACCATCCCAGACCAATGAATAAAGTCACCTACTACGGGTTGACCACCATGCTTTTTGACAAAGAATTCATTGATTTGGCTGCATGCAGCGCATTCGGACAGATCTAATGAATAGAACATCGCCAGATCATCCAGTTTGGCGTTGCCATCGATCATAAAATCACCAAAGAAATCAAAGTTGAAGAACTCATTGTCGAACTGTTTCTCCGGTGTTTGACTGAACATTCTACCCAGTTTTGGCAAGTCTGCATCATGGCCGACAATACATAACACATCGCTGGCCATCAGCATGGTGCTGCCTGACGGGTGCAGCAACTGATTATCGCGGAACAAGGCCACAATCCGGGTATTTTCCGGCATGCTGAGGCTACGCAGTTCGCTGCCGATACACCATTTCTCCTCACTGAGTCGGTAGACAAATAATTCCCACTGACTTTTCAGGTTAATTTCAATGCTGGAGCGGGAAATAGGCGAGGGGACTGAAGGCACCACCACATTGGCTTTGCGTGCTGCCAGTCCGAGCGTGGTGCCTTGTAATAACAAAGACACCAACACAATAAAAAACGCTACATTAAAAAATAACTGGGCATTTGGCAGGCCTGCCATCAGTGGAAACACCGCAAGGATCACCGGCACGGCACCACGCAGACCAACCCAGGAAATAAAGCTACGCTCTTTCAAGCTAAAACCACGAAACGGCAACAGGCCGATAAAAATTGACAATGGCCGGGCGAATAAAATCATCCACAGTGATAGCAAGAGCGCTGGGACTGCAATCGGCAATAGTTCACTTGGTGTCAGTAACAGCCCCAGCACCAGGAACATGCCAATTTGGCTCAGCCAGGCCAAGCCATCAAACATATGTAAAATACCGTGGCGGTTGCGGATTGGGTTATTACCAAGGACCAAACCACAGACATAGACGCTGAGAATACCGCTACCGCCGACGGCACCAGAGAGGGCATACAGGATAATACCGCCACTGACCGCGAGCAGAGGATAAAGGCCATCGGCGATTTGAATTTTATTAATTAATTGCAGCAGCAACCAACCACCGCCGAGACCCAACACAATACCAACACCAAATTGTTGAACCAGACTGCTGAGCACTGACCAGTCAAAACTGGTTTGGCCGGCTACTAACATCGCAATTAAGGTGACGGTCAGGAACATCGCCATCGGGTCATTGCTACCGGACTCAATTTCCAGTGTGGCGCCAACCCTTTTATTGAGACCTTTGCCATTGAGCAAATTAAACACCACAGCTGCATCGGTTGAGCCAACGATGGCGCCAATCAGTAGACCCTCCAGTAGGCTCAGATTAAATAACCAGGCGGCAGCAATACCCGTCAGACCTGCAGTAATCATCACGCCGATAGTGGCCAGTGATAAAGCCGGCCATAACGCCACTTTAAAACTGCTGCGGCTGGTCCGCATGCCGCCATCAAGCAGGATCACCGCCAAGGCCAGGTTACTGACCAGATAGGCCAGCGAATAATCGTTAAAAACAATACCACCAGGGCCGTCTACGCCAGCCAGCATGCCGACGGATAAAAAAATTACCAGAATAGGCACACCAACTTTGCTGGCAAACGAGCTCATCATGATGCTAAATGCGACCAGGATGGCTCCGATCAGCAGTAAGTTATTGATTGTGATGACATCCAATGGCGACCTCCTTTGACCGGACGGATAGACCGGTCACTCACTTTGTATTCTTTGGATTTAATTCAGATCCAGACGCAAATTTCTATTTCTATGTCTTAATAGGTATTTATGGGTTATTTTTCAAATAAAATCAATTATATATTTTTATGAATATTTAATTGAGTGCCTGTTAGAAACGTTATTTCAGGCAGAAATATCAAGCACTTAAATGCAATAACGCGGCTTTGTCAGTTTTTTTGGGGAATAGTTCAATATTCGACTGAAATAGCCTAGAGAACTGGTTGCGCTATTCTAGGCTGTGAGCATGCTAAAAGCACTGGCGATGTCGGGGGGGTGGATTTTCAGCACACAACTTTGGGCGCAGGCAAAAAAATGTTGTTGCAACAATTCTGTCACTGCCGCCAGATCTAATTGCTGCGGACAAAGATACCATTGTTTCGCGCTATTGCACTGATAGACCTGACCTTGCAAGTCGATCAAGCGATCAGCGTCTGGCAACAAAAAAGGATTATCCAGTTGTAATTGAGTAAAAGCGGCCGGGTTGACTATCAGCTCAAGCTCGGGCTGGCCCTGATAACTCAGCAGCAGTGGATATTGCCACCTGTCTGTCACTGTCTGCATCTGAGCTCCCTGAATTTAGCACGGCAGACTAAGCTGCCGTGCTGAGCATCGCCTAAGGCTAAAACAAATGATTAATGACGGAAATGGCGAACACCGGTAAAGACCATGGTCATGCCATGTTCATCTGCGGCGGCAATCACTTCAGCATCCCGCATGGAACCACCCGGCTGGATCACGGCTTTAATACCTGCCGCAGCTGCGGCGTCAATGCCATCGCGGAATGGGAAAAACGCATCAGAGGCCATCACTGAGCCTTTCACTTCCAGGTTTTCATCGGCGGCTTTAATACCGGCAATTTTAGCACTGTACACGCGGCTCATTTGGCCGGCACCAACGCCAATAGTCATTGAGTCTTTGGCGTAGACAATGGCATTCGATTTGACGTATTTAGCCACTTTCCAGCAGAACAATAAATCGCGCAATTCATCAGCAGTTGGCTGACGTTTACTGACGACTTTGACGTCATCCAGGCTCACCATCTGTTGATCGCGGTCTTGCACCAGCACACCACCATTGACTCGTTTGATATCAAAACCTGTGGTTTTGGCTGCCCACTCGCCACAGACCAATAAACGCACATTCGGTTTTTTCGCAATTACAGCTGCGGCGTCAGCTGTTGCTGTTGGCGCAATAATGACTTCAACAAACTGACGACTGACAATAGCTTCGGCTGTGACTGCATCTAATTCGCGGTTAAAAGCGATAATGCCGCCAAAGGCTGAGGTTGGGTCAGTTTGATAAGCGCGGTTGTAAGCGGCCAGAATATCGTCACCAATGGCCACACCACAAGGATTGGCGTGTTTCACAATAACACAGGCTGGTTCTGCGAATTCTTTCACACACTCAAGCGCAGCGTCTGTGTCCGCGATATTGTTGTACGACAGCTCTTTGCCTTGCAGCTGAGTGGCGCTTGCTACCGATGCTTCCTGAATATTGTGCTCTACATAAAAGGCTGCTTGTTGGTGACTGTTTTCGCCGTAACGCAAATCCTGTTTTTTCACAAACTGGCTGTTAAAGGTGCGTGGGAATTTGCTCGGTTGGGCATCGTTCGTATCATAGGCTGGCAGCATAGTGCCAAAGTAGTTGGCAATCATACCGTCGTATTGCGCAGTATGCTCAAAAGCGCTGATGGCTAAGCTAAAACGGGTGGCGTGGGTGGTTGCACCCTGATTAGCCGCCATTTCTGCCAACACTTTATCGTAGTCAGTGGCGTTGACCACAATAGTGACATCGGCATGGTTCTTTGCCGCCGCACGCACCATAGTCGGGCCGCCGATGTCGATATTTTCTACCGCATCAGCCAAAGTGCAGCCTGGTTTAGCCACGGTGTCGGCGAACGGATACAGGTTCACCACCACCAGATCAATGGCTTGGATGTTGTTGGCGGCCATCACAGCTTCATCCTGACCACGGCGGGCTAAGATGCCGCCATGCACTTTCGGATGCAGAGTTTTGACCCGGCCGTCCATAATTTCCGGATGTCCTGTATAGTCAGAGACTTCAATAACCGGAATGTGTTGTTCAGCCAGTAATTTGGCGGTACCACCGGTTGATAACAGTTCCACGCCTTGTGCCGCTAAAGCACGGGCGAAGTCAACAATGCCAGTTTTGTCAGACACACTCAAAAGTGCACGACGGATTGGACGAGCTGAGGTCATATCGGTTCTCTCTTTAGTATCTTCGATAAGCAAGGGATAAAAAATTCTGCTTTGTCTGCGCTGTCAGGGCAATGATGGCGAAAGCATAGCCGGAAAATCATTGTACTGAGCAACGCGGGTATCTATGGCACCGGTGCAGCAATTTGCCAGCGCCCAGAAACAAAAAAGCACCCGAAGGTGCTTTCTGGCGGGACTCCTCCCGCGGGGGCATTAACTCATGCCGTATTGTTTCAGCTTCTTGCGCAGCGTGCCGCGGTTGATGCCCATCAGATTGGCGGCGCGGGTCTGATTACCGCGGGTATACTTCATTACTTCTTCCAGTAATGGTTTTTCCAGTTCTGACAACACCAGTTCGTACAGGTCGTTGACGTCCTGACCGTTTAACTGTTGCAGGTAGTTCGCCACCGCTTTCTGCACCGCATTACTTAAAGGCTGCGGTTTTTCTTGAGTCTGTACATGTGCGTTGGTGATAAATGGCGAAGTCACGTTTTGATTAAACATTACCAGGTCTCTTTACGTTAGTTGCTGCTAGTTGTTCGAAATAATTCCACAAAGCATCAAGCTGCGTTTGTTGCTGCTCGATACCGTTAAATTCACTGCGGAACGCGCCTTCGGCATCGTGTTCAGCCAGATACCAACCCACATGTTTGCGGGCAATACGCGGGCCAAGCACTGCACCATACAGCTGGTGTAAGCCTTGAACGTGTTCCAGCAAAATATCCCTGACCTGCTGCAGGTCGGGTGGTGCCAACAGTTCCCCTGTGGCAAGGTAATGCACCACTTCCCGAAAAATCCAGGGCCGGCCCTGTGCTGCCCGCCCAATCATGATGGCGTCAGCACCGGTGTAATCCAGCACAAACCTGGCTTTTTGCGGTGAGGTGATGTCTCCGTTCGCAATCACCGGGATCGACACTGCCTGTTTGATAGCGCGGATGGTGTCGTACTCCGCTTCTCCTTTATACATACAGGCTTTGGTTCGGCCATGAACCGCCAGGCATTGAATGCCGTTGTCTTGTGCAATTTGTGCGATCTGCACACCATTGCGATTATCGGTGTCCCAACCGGTTCGAATTTTCAGCGTCACCGGCACTGAAACCGCCTTGACCACAGCCTGAACAATTTGCTCAACAAGTTCCGGATACTGTAACAGTGCCGAACCTGCCAATTTTTTGTTCACTTTTTTGGCTGGACATCCCATATTGATATCGATGATCTGAGCGCCATGTTCAACATTAAACAAGGCAGCTTCAGCCATCTGGTCCGGATCCGACCCGGCAATTTGTACTGACCTTAAGCCAGACTCGTCGCCATGGCTCATCCGATTCAGCGACTTTTCGCTTTGCCACACCAAAGGATTGCTCGACATCATTTCAGACACAGCTAAACCTGCACCAAAACGACGACAAAGCTGACGAAAAGTGTAATCGGTCACGCCAGCCATCGGCGCACAGATTACATTGTTCGATAATTGGTATGGTCCGATGCGCACCGCTATATCTCTAGGCTCTACCCCAAAGGGGCGCTAAGTTTACGGATTTTTTCCAGCAAAGCAAAGGCTAATATTTAAACAAAAGTACAAATTTATTGGGGTTTGGCGGGTTGACAATCGCTAAACGTCTGAAAATTAGACTCATCAAAATACCGAACCCGCTAAAATCAGAGTGATCAAACAAAGATAATTGTTTTGCTGGTGTTTTTTTAAACATTGTGATTTTGGCGTGGCGTGGCAAAATCCAGCAAAGGCCAGACCTTTGTAGCCAAGCTTACAATTCACTACAGCTCGTTTGGATGCGGTTTGTGGCTGTCCCTTTGAGTTGCACGTTCAGAGCAGATAAAAAAAGCACCTGCGAACAGGTGCTAAAATCATCTCCCAGGAACGTGGTGTGATGAAAACATGTGCTGACCGTCTATTCAGCCAGCAATGAACCGTTATTTTGCCGGTTTGGCAATGCCAACCCAACTCATTTTGGCTGGTGTGAAGTCTAGTTTCAAAGTGCTGTTGGTCATCGTCGCCAGATCTACTTTTTGCAATTGTTGATTGGCTGGATCTGTGATGAAAATGTCGTCATTTTGCAAATTGGCACTGATCACCGGTGGGTTGGCCGTGTCAATTTTACTGATCAGTTGCAGGCTGCCTTTTGTGCTGTAGCCAGCGCCGACATCTTGCACTATCAGTTTGCCGCTGTTGTCCAGTTGTACAAAATAGTCACCATCACCCGACATCGCGTAAGCAGTCCGAGTGGCAGTACTGGCTCCGCGCCAGTTGATCAATGTCATGGTTTTTGCCACTGGATCCAGCAGGTACTGGTCCTGACCAGCAAAACCAATCATAGTGCTAAGATTTTTATGGCCTGTGACAGTGCCGATCCGACCGGTCATGCCTGCAGGATTGGCAATTTTACTTGCCACCATTTGATCGGCTTTCTGTTCCACCACCAAAACGCCGTCGGTACAACCAAACAAGCTGTAATCTTTATTGGAGAAACTGCCGTGCAGGCCAGGGCATTGCTCAGCAAACTTTTCTTTTAACACATAACTGTCACCGCTGAGCTGATACCATTCAACCTGCGTCGGCAAGGTATTACTGGCATCTGCTGGCCGGAAGGTGGTCAATAAATGTTTGTCGCGCGGTTCGGCAGTGCCGTGCATATTCAGCGGCAGATTCAGGCTACCGCTGAGTTTGCCATTGCCAATACTGGCATCTGTCAGTAACTGCACCGCTGAGGCTTGCTGTGGGCTGG
>CAZGHW010000010.1:0-115473 GCA_964525695.1 uncultured Rheinheimera sp.
ACTGAATTTACCGTCAATCAGCCGATCAATGGCGAAGGTGCCACTGTCAAAGGGCTGGAACTGTCGGCCCAGGCCGATCTGCGGTTCTTGCCGGGCCACTGGAAAAACCTGGGTCTGGCCAGCAATCTGACGTTGGCTGACGGCGAAACCACCTTATTTAACGAAGCTAAACCTTTTAAAGTCACCCCGCCTGGTTTGTCAGAACTGGCCTATAACATCACGCTGTATTATGAAACTGAGCTATGGGGCTTACGGTTATCCCAGGCCTTTCGCGACGACTTTATCAGCGGTGAAGGCGAAAGCCAGAATATCGTTGAAGGCTTTGACGATAGCACATTCGTTGATTTTAAAGCCTTTTATAATTGGTCAGCCAGTCTGCAACTGACCTTTGAAGGCAATAACTTAACCGATGAGCATATCCGTCAATTCCAGGATAACCGCACCCAGTCTTACACCACCAGTGGGCGCAATTTTATTCTGGGCCTGATGTATAAGTTCTGACGCTAGCGTTGGCACAGGCCCGCTTTGGCGGATAGAACCGCACATGTCAGCAGTGGCAGTCTTTTACTCAGGCTGCCACTGCATCACACTAACCCAATGACCTTCATAAAACTCGTGATGATGGCACTGCCAGCCCAACCGCTGATAAAACGCCTGCTGATCTTCGGTAAACAAATACAAGGTTTGGATCTGCAGTGAAGCCGCCTGCTGCATCAGTTGTTGCACCAGGAAGCGCCCCAAGCCCTGCCCCCGCACTTCGGGCACCAGATAAATATTGGCCAGCCAGGGACTTAACTGTTGATTGGTTGCCATATCCTGTAATAACAATGACCCAGTACCCACAATCTCACCCACCGCATCCTGTAACAACCAAGTCTGCGGCAGCACATCAGTCGACAAACACAACGCCAATTCAGCAGCAAAATCCGCCAGCGTCCGCTCTGGAAATAAAGCCCCCCACTCGGCAAAATGCCAGGGCGCAATCAGCGCAATCGCCGCCGGGCGCTGGCGCAGGTTTATCAGTTGCATGACAGAAACCATTTTTGCATAATCTTAGCCTGTATATGACCGCTGTGACCCAAACCATAACTGCTGCAAGGCATCACTACAGACCAATGTCAACACATCGGACTCGCTGCAACGAAACCAACAGTGATAATTTCGTTGCGGAGCTTTCGTTATCACCCAATCCGTCACCAGTTGTAGTTGCAACCAACCACTGCGGCAAGAAGTCGTGCCTGGTTCAGCCGACCCGGTATAGGATGTTAATACAGCGGCTTCAAAACCAAAATAACCATTCACAAAAGGGCAGATCGCTTTAAACAAGGCTTCTTTGGCAGAAAATAACAGACTGGTAGCCATGGCGTTACTAAAACCTGCCTTGACCAATATCGCCTGCTCATCGGCATGATGGACAGATGCTGCAATTTCATTGGCCTGCTGGACAGAAAGCCAGAGTTCAGTATCAATGCCGACAAAATTTTCTGCTGATAAAGGCTGAGTTAACACGACCACACATGCTTTGTGCTTGTGATGGGTGATGGAACCTGTCACCTGTGCCGGCCAGGCTGGCGCACGCAAGTGACCTATTGTCAGTTGTGGCGGGTCAGTATCAAACAAACCACTTTGTTGCATGGCAAGGCGTGCCAGATAGCGCCCAGCCAGGTATTCCGCCTGCCTTTTGGCAACAGCCCGTTGCATCGATAACGGCAAATCTAGCTTTAAATCAACAAAATCACTTTGTTGATAAGCTGCCAATGCAATATCACTTTGAGTGAAAATCAATCGTTGCGAAGTATCTGCATAGAGTTGGATGTTTGCAAGGCTCGCGACTGCGCTGGTGGCAGTTGGCAAGGGAGATAAAAATTGAAAAGGTGGATGCGACATTGCCATCTGATGCAGATATTGCCGTTATATTTTGGCTGGAGACCTGACTATCATAAAAGAACTCACTTTTGTAATCAAATGGTTAATCAGAGGGTTGGTTGATGCTGCCCAACTACATGCCAGCAACGGCATCAGATATGACCAGCTTTATGTAGTCGATGATGAAATTTTATATTGTGGGGTGAAACTCTATTTTCACCCCACAATTAATGTGGGATGACAAAATAGTCCTAAAATAAACTACGCTACAAGCCATATTTTTTGGCTCTACTTTAAAAATAAATGACAAAATAGATCTAAAATAAATTTTAAGCTTGCCATAATCTCGCACCCAATAAGTGACAAAATAGATCTAAAATGATATCAGGACATGGTTAAACATCTGTTTTAAATCAACTTTTATTTGTTTAACTATTTAACCGACCCACAACCGAAGTTTCTCATAAACAAAATCGATAGGTAAACGCTCTTGCTCTAAACGAGTACAGCCGAAAGTACCATTACGTAGCATTCTGAAGAGAATCAGCTCGCGGGTACGTCTTAAGGGATTGGAACATTGATTGCTCACCTGAGCATGAGTTACAGGGAGCAGAGTTTCATTTGTGGCTTAAAAACACTCCCACCTGCATAACGGCACCCGAATTTACCACCACGACCACTGGTTGATCACCACCCGTTGTGTTTTCACGGAACCACCATGTTCAGCAATCATCCAGTTACTTGATTGCCTGCTATGAGCGAATAGCAGACATTAACGCCGCAAGCAGCGGCGAGCGATAGCGAGTCCAGCACCGAAGGTGCGTTGCTGCCTTGCCTTGTTAAGTGCATTATCTGCTAGGGTCAAAATAGTCGAAGCTATCATTCGGAATCATTTCACCTTTAAAAAAGCCTTCAAAAACTAGCTGCACTCTTTCTCTGCGGTCAAATACCTGGTCAGAATCCAAGTCTTTAATGGCGAAGAAGTCATTTTTGTTGTGGTGTGCTTCAAATGTCATCATTAGATAGCTAAAGATTCTAGCTATCGGCCAAGCAATCTCTCTAGGTATGTAATCATCGTCGCCATGTTTTATTGCAAGGTCGTAGATCGCGTTATCTAGTTTCCAGTATTCATCATCGTCCCATATGTGAGACTCATGAAGTTTTGATATGAAAGATTGCTTATCAAATAACTCGCTTGATGCCCAATTCCTAAACAGATCTTCGATAATGTAATCTCCTGAGCACTTAACATTTGTATATTGTGCCGGCACGCTTTCTCTGGTTTTACCAGATGGATGGTCGGCGTTAACTTATTGATAAAAAGTAATTAATTATAGTGAGCCACCGCTAACTGCGACCAAAAGCGTGCTGGCACATTATTACTTTTATTTGTGCTGTTATTTTTTGGTTGATCCAAGATAAGTATCTAAACTAGAGTGTTTTTCCTTCTTCAGCAACAAATAAATGTGCCTGCTGATTTGCTCAAAGCTTGCTTGTTTTATGGTAAAAGCAAATAACGCTGTTTATTCGTCCAGATGTACAACCAATGTCCGCAATTGGCACAAAGCCACTATTCGATACAGTGGTACTTTTAGTGAATTAGGTGGTGCTGTCAGTTTGCAACGAGTGGTGCAACCGACTTGCAAATAGGTGGTGTATTAAATGGAATTAACCACCCACCCTCTATGGTGTAGAAAATCTGGCTATCGCGCCCGGCTACAGGTCACAAAGCTAGTCTGAATAAAAATTCACAGTCATGAAAGATCAACTTTTAGTCAAATTTGATTTCTCATTAGGTGTAATGTGATGCCCCTCATTGCGAAAAGGGCATTTAATTAATCTGCTAAAAAAACACTACTTGTGTTGATTAAATGTCAAGCTAAAGTTGTTTCATCGCTTTTGATGCAAAAAAAATAATGTAGGTATAATTTAACGTGGGAGCATTGCCGGTGTTCTCGAGTGAAATTGGCGAAGCCATTGAGTGCCGGGTTAACCACTGGATAGATAATTTTCCTTTTATCTCGTAAAGCGAGCGCCAATTTGATGCACTTATAAAAAACCATCAAATTAATGCGATAAACACTGTGTAAAGCGTTGCGCCCAACTCTCAATCGACTCAACCGGAATGTTTCCAGCCTCTGCCCCTTGGTGCTTGGGGTGATTAATGCCGATGTGACAGTTTTCACCAAACAACCCATCCAATAACTCGTTAGGCCAAGATATTGATTTTGCGACCACACCTTTGCGGATAAGAGTGAAATGCTCGATCCAATCCCGTGCATCTGAGCCAAAAATCACTTTGGTTGAGAGCATTTTGATACCATCTGAGGTATCAACTTCTAACAGCACTACATCAGTCTGCATGTAACGAAGCCGAACGGCCTTAATCGCCCTTTGTGTGCCATTCTCCAGAAGGTGTTGTTTGCTGCGACCGACCTTAGGCAATGGTAGTGTTTCTTCATGAAGAATTCGGCATTTATGTTTGAACTTTAAAACCTGCAGCATTCGGTCGAAACTCTTGAAACGACTTGCAAATTGTCGCTCTCGGTCCGTAACGTCCTCTTTGCCACCAACATCTGCCGCAGGCAAGCTGCCGCCTTGATGAGGTTCTCCTGTGCTCACGTCCCTGCCTGCCTCTTTTTCGGCAAGTTCATCAAAAATCAGATTTGGGCGTTCTTTAACCACTTCCTGTTTGTAAACCCTGCTGGGCTTTGTAAAGCGGCACCAGGTTAAGTCTCCTTCTAGCATCAATGTTTCATTTTCATCAGAAGCGGATTGTTCGTCATCAATTTCAAACTCTTCGTCAGTTTGTTGCCAGGCGGTACCGCCAGAGCCACTGCGAGCTTTGCTGTCAGTTTGCTTGTTGTTGACAAAATCCGGATGAATGAACGCAACGCTCTCTGGCAAATTGACGTCAAAATCAATCCCGACAATTTCTTCCACTAAATAATGGCTTTTACCGGTGTTGTACCTACCGCGAACATGTAATTTCCAGTTTGTCATCGTAGGTGGCGTAAAGCTAAAACGCCAGCTCTCCAAACGATCTCTGAACTCACGCGTTTCTTGATAGCGTTGGAAGATGCTTTGGTAAGAGGCCAATGCCTGAGGATCTGTCAGTAGCCATGCCAAAAGTTGCTTAGTGCCACTTTGATCAAACGCAGATTTTGGAAAAGTACTGGTTTGTAGCACATGAATATTGACATGATTTTGTTCAGGTACGAGTTGAACATCAAATTCTAAGGGTAAGGTGGCACTGCTCAAACATGCCCGACAGAGATAGGAATTGACCAAGAAAATAGCCCTGGCAAGTTCAAGCTGTGGTATAACAATCCAATCGTCTTTGTTACCCCAACAGCAGAAAGCATTCTGAATTCCATCTTTATCTCGGATTGACTTAAAGCTGCTGATCTCTGGGAAATCAGCCAATTTTGCTTCGATAAGCTTATAGCCAGGTTCAAATGTGATTACTCTGTCTATACGGCGCGATTGTTTTTTCTGACTATTCGGCAGCTTCCCTCGGCTAAGTAGGGGTAAATTCGATAATCTGGCATGTTTTTTATCTTGCGTAGGCCAGCACCAAACGGCAATTGACCATTCAGGCACATTGTTGTACCGAAAGAAATCCCCGATATGAACTATAGTAGCGTCCTTGCCAAATCCTTTGATGCTCGTCACTCAATCTCCTAGGAAAATAAACGTAATTCAGCCAAAACACGTTTGCTGTCAGCGGTTAACCGTTCCTTACTTAGCCCTGCTTGACGCAAAATAACCCAACTTTTTAGTTGGCTAGTTTCTCGGTAAGCCTGGATACAGGCATTACTTAATCGCCTCAACTGATATTCGGTAATGGTTTCGGAATATCGCTGCAAAAACGTATGAACCAATGGCAGTTTGTTCAAGTTTTTTTCAACAGTGCTTTTATTCTTCAGCTGCGATAAAAGGTAGTTTGCTGACAAGCGTGGTACAGAATAGTCTATTTCACTTGCCCGAAACCAACGAAGCAAACGCCTCACAAGTATTAGATCACGTTTATGCCAATCAGATTTCAGCTGGGGGTTGGGTTTTCTCTGATGGTATTCTGCATTAAATTGAAGCAGCCAAGTTCTATCATTTCGATAAAGCCAAGCATATAACGCCTTACCTTTGCCGAATTTACGCGCTGCGGTTACCCCCATCTCTAGTACGGCTTGCTGCCAAAGCTGGCGTTTGCGCAGTAAATCCTGATTATTTACCTTCTGTTGCTCGGTTGTACTGCAAAAAAATTTATTGTTTGGCTTAATTTTGCAAACCAGTGCCACAATTTCTTTTGTGGATAAATCGGGAATTAATGCCCTCCAAACTAATGCATGCTCTAAGTAACTAAAAGCCTTTCGATGTTTGCGGAAAATACTTTTTAGCCAGCAAGAATCTCTCGAGGGATTGATTTGCAGACGCAGTTGCTCAAAGGTTTTATGATGGAATGCATCACTGATTCTTGAATAAACGTCATCGTGCTTAATGTGCTTGCCCCTGCACAAGCGAAGGTCTAAAGCTAGATCATGGTAGAAAGTTGTCCATTGTGAAAAGCTTGGCGAATATTCTGGCTCCATCGCTATGAGTTGTCTGGCGTATTTCGCTAAGTGCATTAAATCCGAATTGATAGGCACATCATTCATCAAATTTGGAATTTTAACATTTAACGCATGAAATTGATGACGCTGTTCAGTTGTGCCAACTGCAAATAGATGAAGAGCTCCATGCTCAGGACAAAGATTCAAACCTGGGAAAAACCAATTACGCTGCCAGAAAGTCTCGCCATACTGTTGGGACTGAACTTTTAAACATTCTGAGCAGTAACGCAAACGGTTATCGGTCTTAACCCTTGATGCGGCAACCCCAAGTAACAAGTGCACTGCGCCTTGTGAACGTCCAGCCATCAATTGCATAGCGCGTACTCTGTGAAGCTCTGTTACAAATGGCGCATAAAGTGGAAACATTGTGTGCCTATAAATCAACTCCTCTAACGAGAAGCGTCCAGTGTTTTTTAACTGTTCCGATAATGACTGTAAATGGCAGGGTAAATCTAACGTGGCAATCACTTTGCGGTTGTTAAAAATCTCGTCCAGTAGCTGCTTGGGGCTTGTAATACCATGATAAATGCTGGCACGCGCCACTGTGCTATATATCAGCTCATTCGGATATGGCACAGGGAAATTATGCATGGTATTACCCAGCCAAATTCAGCACGGTCGTTAAATCTAACAGCATCCCCTGTTTGTTGAGTGCTGTGTGGACGTCGGTTGAGTTCTTGCACTGCGACTTGATAAAACGAAGGTCGTCTGATGGCAACTCATCCCA
This sequence comes from uncultured Rheinheimera sp., assembly GCA_964525695.1. Taxonomy (GTDB): domain Bacteria; phylum Pseudomonadota; class Gammaproteobacteria; order Enterobacterales; family Alteromonadaceae; genus Pararheinheimera. Next base: position 7,204 of record CAZGHW010000010.1, read on the forward strand.
GCTATTGGGTTTGATAACCGTTGACTTTTCTTTGTTTTTTGAGCTTTTTCCCTTCATTGAAGTATTGCTGTTAGCGCCTGATGACATCCAATTCGAGACAATTGGTAATAGTTGAACCATGGTCAGCTGCGGATTTTCTGCAAAAGCTTTTCGTACTGTGGGCACTAACAGGTTGGAGTCATAAACATCTTTAAGCAACAAATACAACCGTCTTTCATCCTCAGTTGCAAGCTGCTGAAGAGCCTTTTCTTCGGTCGTTTTCTCTTTAATAGCAGCAATATCTTGCTGTAATTGGATAAGCCGCTTATCCATCTCAGGAACCATTAAATCTGAGTATTGTGCGATTTTCTCCGGTATGCCTGAACGAAGCGCCGCAAGCATAGGGTGTACCGGTATGAGCTCATCTTCATATACCTGACGCAACAATCCCTCCGTGATGCGTTCTTTGCCAATTGCAAGTGCGCGCAGTTGCGCCAATACAAACAGCTTTACCACGATATCCATCACGCCTTGGCTCAAGTCGTACCATACCGCGCGAATGTTTTCGGTCAGTAGCACATCTCGATTTTGCAGTAGCTGCAGCTTCCAGAGGTTGTTGGTAAAGGCAACCCACTCTTGATTGAGTTGCTCGGCTCGCCCTTGAGCCATTGGTTCCCAAAAAATGGCACCAAGGCCAGCACCTCTGCGAGCAGAACGCAAATCTGCTTCAAAAATGTCTCTCGCTTTTGGCGTACCAATCAACATGACCGGCACACCTATGGTATTGACCATGGTGACAAAGAAATTCAACATTTCTTGCGAGCCACCTGACTTTGACCGGCTAAGATGCTGAATTTCATCAATCACCAACAATCCCAGCGCATGCGTGTTGGCAATTTGGGCCATTAACGCCAACATAGTTTCGATACCATGTCGCTTAAGGCCATATCTTTTCTCGTAATTTGCCCCCAGCGCCTTATCGAGTGCCCGGAAAAAATTCAGGCAAATCTCTTTGAGTGAGCCATTATGTGAACAGTCAACTTTCAGGTAAACCACTTGCTCAAGGTTGAGCTGCGAGTGATAAATAACCTGAGGGTAGGTCTGTAAAATCCGTTCCAATGACGTAGTTTTACCACTGCCAGAGCAACCAATTAACAACATACTTTGTGCAGTAGATTTTGCCTCTTCAAATCTGAAGGTTGTCAAATCACCAGTCTGAACTCTTTCATACCCGTTTTGTAAATGTCGCTGCAAATCGCCAGTTTTTGGATTTCGGCCAACATAACCGCCTCGGATCATCAATGAAACCCTTTCACTTAACAGCATATGTCCGCCAAGTGGTTGAAAGAACTCATCGGAAATCCGACAAATATTGTGGGCGCGCGTAACTCTGGTTTTTTGTAAATCGTCTGACTGAAAGCGCATGCTTGAGCGCAGCGCCGCGGCACTATCGAACGATTCTTGTAGCGGTGGCAATGCTTCGATAAACGGATTGCCGGCATAAGCGGCAACACCAGTATCACGATATATTGCGGATATTTTTGAGGCAGTCATTCCTAGCTCTCTTCGTTATCTTCAAATAGCCCAGGTACAAAGGTTGGCAAGCTATAATCTTCTTCAACAGGTTTTAGTGCCACCACATCGGCAAGCGGCTTTTCGTTTTCTGCAATCACAGGCCGAACTCGTTGCAGCCGCTCTGCATCCCTTGCCGCTTTTTTATTGGGTCTGATCTGTTGAATACGCTCGCGATTACTTGCAGAAGTGACTGGCGATTGCTTGGTTGCTGTTGAGATTTTTTCCTGGATAAAAGCGTCTAATTCTCGACGCTTCACATCTGCAACAAATTTTGCATTTGCTTTGTGGTGCTTTTCAGCCGCCTGTATTTCCCAAACTTGCCAGAAACTCAGCCCACGAAATTGACGACTTTTATCCGTTAACAAACATTCCCAATAAACTCGGCTGCCGGATTGTGGAAAAAGATAAATCCTATCTGCGCAACCTGGTTCATAAGCCGCTTCCAGTGAGTCTGGCCGGTAAATTTCCGTGCTACGGTGTAACCAGCCTTCTTTGAGTAACTCAGAACTGGAATAAAACATTTCAAACAATCTCACACCAAACGGCGAAATCGTAACCTTTGCACGCGGTAATAAGGCGATTTGAAGAGGCTTAGCTTCAATCTGGCGCAAGCTGCCCATTCGATGTTGCATTCCCCATTTCCATAGCTCTATGGGTATTGACGGAATGTCAGCCGGTAGATCTTCATCACGGTCATATTTATCAAGAACATGGTAGTTGTTCCGAAATAGGATGGTCCGCAGGATAATTTGAGCAAAATCGGTAATCGACATCACTGCATCAAGGCGATAATCTCGTTCACCATGCTTTTTTATCCGATTGCCTTCGACGGCTCCAGGCGCATAAGGTTTAAATTCTGCTTGTAAAGTCCTGAAACAGCTTTCAACGATGCCTTTAGCATCGCCGCGGCGCGGTGGAGCACTTTCGATACGAACGTTAAATCCAGCAATCAAAGCATTAACCTGATGACTCATCATCTCCCCACGGTCTGCCAAGATGACATCTGGCAAACCGACGCATGGCCACTCTTCAAAGTTGATCTCAATACCAAGTTCACTACAGGCCTTAGTTTTGTCGATGCACGCATTCACAATCGCCTGCATGGCAACGACATAAGACGGATTGTCAAAACCAAGATAAAAGCCTGCAATCATTCGGCTAAATACATCGATCACAATATAAACCGTTGGACGTCCAATAATCTTGCTACGGTCTTGATCATCAACCAGATAGATATCTGCAATGGTGGCATCAATTTCATAACGACTGCCAGGACCAAGTGCATGTGCTGTTGCGGTCCTTGAAAGCGGGCGGATATCTTTTTTATAAATTCCTGGGTCTGTTCTGGCGATTAGGCGTTCAGACTGTTTATATTCCCGATTGTAAAAGTAGCGAAACTGTCTAATCGTTGGCCTATCCGAGACTGAAATATTGGGAAAGTACTGCTCAAACAAATCCGCAAAACGACGATAGGCAACGGTCGTTTTTTCTGCATTTTTATTCAGCAAATGTTTCTCAATGGCGATTCTGAATAAACGTTCAATATCGGGGGTTACTTTCATCCCCTCGCCGTCACCATATTGACGAACACGCCCAATTTTTCTCTGGCCACTCGCCGCTCTACTTTTTCCTGGCGCTCCACTTTTCTTGTAGTCTGGCAGCAATGAATTCGGATTCTGCCCGCGCTGCCAGTAGCGACGTAACAACTTATAAATTGTAGCGATTGAAGCGATCCCTGACTGACGAACTACCTCAACTCGCTGAGCACGAACTTTAGGGTCAAAGCATTTTGTATCCACAATAATCGGTTTAATCGCACTCAACCCCAGTTCCCGTTTTTTGTAAGCAACGGAGCCGAATGCAGGCTCATCCAAATAATTTGCTTCAAAGGGATCGTCATGCCGAAATAAACGCGAATCATCGATGAAACTGTTTAAAGTCAATTCATGAACGTATTCAGGCTGTGCAGTCTCTGATTCAAGACAGATCCAAACAACTTCACCAGGTAACACCAGTAAAATGCGGTAAAGTTTGCCGTCAAACTTCACGACCTCATTGGTTTGCCACATGCAGCAAATCCTCTATATCACTGAATGGACAAAAAACTAGATCTGAGGCTGTGAGCACTCTGTAAGCTTGATACATGTTAAATTTTAAATAGCCGTTCGCGATTAACGTTCTTACATCTCGAAGTGTTTGTCCAAGTTCCAAATCATAAGCGGTATCCATTTGCTTACATACATCAATCATTTTTGACTGGGGCGATTTACTAAAGGCACTTTGAAGGATAGGCAACTGTTGAATCAGCTCCACATCAATAAAGCCATCTGATTTCGTCGGGTACAACCAACTGATATTTTGTTTGATGACTGGGTCAATTTCATGCTCCGTCACTAAAAACCATGGGATTTGCTTCGATAGCCAATAACGACGCTCGATTTCAAGTTTTTCAATAATATTCGTATCATTGAACGACTCAGATGATTTCACCTGTACAGCAAACTGCCGGTGAGGGCCAATACGAGAATCAACGAGGAAATCGGATGACATCACCTGATCTACAGCGCGTATGCTGGGATGCCTCAGACAATTGTCTTTAGCTATTGCTTGAGTTTCATCTCTTCGTAACGGGAATTGCTCTCTAATATCAACGATATGAGATGCCCACTCAAACACTAAAAACGCTGCCAGTTCTAGATCTGACAATAAATGATGAATTCTGCCGGTTTTATGTGAATACACTCGGTGCGAGCGGCCTTCGGAGGGAACATCTTGTACATAAAGCCAAGGCGTGTACTTTTTACCAACTCCTTGGCCACGACCGTCTTTAATTCGACGCGCAATTTGAAGTTCAGAGAGAGATTGCTGAGATCTGCCCATAAAAAAATCCAGTATGCTTTTTAATCAGCATAACTGGACTTTTTCATTTTACAAATATTTTGTCTATTTTAGATCTATTTTGTCTTGCTTTAGATCTATTTTGTCCATTTTAGAACTATTTTGCCATCCCACAATTAATGTTAAATCAACACCTTAAATCACTCAACCGTGACAGATTTCGCCAAATTGCGCGGCTGATCCACATCTGTGCCTTTGATGATGGCGACGTAGTAGCTCAGCAGTTGCAGCGGGATGGTGTAGATGATTGGCGCGATCAGCGGGTGGACGTGCGGCACGTTCACCACGCGCTGGGTGGCGTCGGATTTAAAGTGGGCGTTGGCGTCGGCGAACACATACAGAATACCGCCACGGGCGCGCACTTCTTCGACGTTCGACTGCAGTTTTTCCAGCAGTTCGTTGTTTGGTGCCACCACAATAATTGGCATATCAGCATCAATCAGCGCTAACGGGCCGTGTTTTAATTCACCGGCGGCATAAGCTTCAGCGTGGATATAAGAAATTTCCTTCAGCTTCAGCGCACCTTCCATCGCGATTGGGTATTGATCACCGCGACCTAAGAACAAGGAATGGTGTTTATCGGCAAATTCTTCTGCCAGCGTTTCAATACTGCCAGCCAGCGTCAGGGTTTCTTCCAGTTTGGCAGGCAAGGATTTCAGCGCCGTCACCATTTCTTGTTGCTGAGCCGCTGTTAGGCCATTGTATTTACCAATCGCCAGCGTCAGCATAGCCAGACCCACCAACTGCGTGGTGAAGGCTTTGGTAGAAGCCACGCCAATTTCAGTGCCGGCGCGGGTCATAAAGGCCAGATCCGATTCACGCACCAGTGATGAACCAGCTACGTTACAAATGGTTAAACTGCCCAGGTAACCGGCTTCTTTGGCTAAACGCAGTGCTGCTAAGGTATCGGCGGTTTCGCCTGATTGCGAAATGCTGACCAGCAGGCTGTTTGGCTGGATAAAAGATTTACGGTAGCGGAACTCCGAGGCGATTTCGACATTACAGGAAATGCCGCCTAAAGATTCTAACCAGTAACGAGCCACCATGCCTGAATGGTAAGAAGTACCACAAGCAACGATCTGCACGTGTTTCACTTGTTTGAACAGTTCCGCCGCGCCGTTACCAAAAGTCTCATCCAGCACAGATTCAGCGCTTAAGCGGCCTTCCAGCGTGTTATTGATGGCATGCGGCTGTTCATAAATTTCTTTTAACATAAAGTGACGGTACTGACCTTTGTCACCGGCATCATAACTGGCGTTCGATTCAGTGACAGTCCGCTCTACTTTTTCGCCGTTTTTGTCATAGACAGTGACGCTGAAACGGGTAATTTCAGCCACATCGCCTTCTTCTAAGAACATAAAACGACGGGTCACCGGCAACAGCGCCAATTGATCAGAGGCGATAAAGTTTTCACCGATACCCAGACCAATCACCAGCGGGCTACCAGAACGGGCCACCACTAAATGCGACGGATCGGTTTTGTCCATCAGCACAGTGCCATAAGCGCCGCTGAATTGTTTCACTGATTTTTGCACTGCGGCTAACAAAGAACCGGCGGTTTTCAGCTCTTCTTCCACTAAGTGAGCAATCACTTCAGTGTCAGTGTCAGAGTTAAAGACATAACCCTTGGCTTTGAGCATTTCACGCAGTGGACCGTGGTTTTCAATAATACCGTTATGCACCACCGAAATTTTCGCCGAGACATGCGGGTGAGCGTTGCGCTCTGAAGGCTCGCCATGGGTGGCCCAACGGGTGTGAGCAATACCAGTGCCGCCTGGTGTCGGTGTCAGTTTTACCGCATCGGACAGCTCTTTGACTTTGCCTAACCGGCGGATCCGTTGTAATTCACCGTTGGCACCGATCACCGCCACACCAGCTGAATCATAACCACGGTATTCTAACCGGCGTAAACCTTCGACCAGGATATCCACCACATCACGTTGCGCTACTGCGCCCACTATTCCGCACATATTTACTCCGGTTTTTCCATATTGAGTTGGACAGGGGCACAAATCACTTTGACCCCCTGCTGTTCTATTTGCCTTTTTGCCGTGTCGGGTAACTTGTCGTCTGTTACCAGGATTTTTATCGACGTCCACGGCAGTTCAAGATTATGAATTTTGCGGCCGATTTTATCGGATTCAACCATCACCACCACTTCCCGCGCCACTTCCGCCATCACCCGGCTTAAGCTCGTCAGTTCGTTAAATGTGGTGGTACCGCGTTGTAAATCGATGCCGTCAGCACCAATAAACAGTTGGTCAAAATCATAGGCCCGCAGCACCTGTTCCGCCAGTTGGCCCTGAAAGGACTCCGACTGGGCATCCCAGCTGCCGCCGGTCATCAGTAATTTAGGTTCGTGTTCTAACTCACGCAGGCTGTTGGCGATATACAAAGAATTGGTCATCACCACCAGCCCTTGTTTGGCCGAGAGTTCCGGCAATAAGGCAGCTGTGGTACTGCCACTATCGATGATAATGCGGTAATGATCACGGATCAGCGCCGCAGCCGCTTTCGCCAGCGCTTGTTTACGCAACGAAATTTTATCAACGCCGTTTTCAGTCATCAGCTCATGCGGCAATGGCACTGCGCCACCGTATTTGCGCAACAACAAGCCATTATGTTCCAGCGCCGTCAGATCTTTACGGATCGTCACTTCCGAGGTATCAAAGCGCAATGCCAGCGCATCGACACTCACCTCGCCCTGTTCATTCAGCAAATCGACGATAGCGCGCCGGCGTTGTTGGGTATTGCGTTTGTTCATCTCATTCGCTTATGTTTCGATTCGAAAGATATTGGATAAACTCGAAAGGCATTTTATCTATTCGAAAGATAATTGCAACCTAAAGAGCAGAAATTAATCGGGTCGGCGTTGTAACGGCAGCAGAATGCGATAATGCACGCCCATCCCTGGCTCACTACTGACATAAATATTGCCATGCAACTGCGCCGTCACCAGATTGTAGACAATGTGCGCCCCTAACCCCGTGTGACCTTCACTGCGTTTGGTGGTGAAAAATGGATCAAACAACCGCTTCAGGGTATCGCTGTTCATACCAGCACCATTATCGCGATATTCCAACAACACCTGACCAGCACTACGACTGACCACTAAACTAATTTCAGCACCAGGCCCGCTATAGTCGGCAAAACCATGCTGTAACGAGTTCATCACTAAATGCGTCAGTAATTGTGCCAGCGAACCCGCATCGGTATAGAGCTGAATGCCTGGCGGCGAAAGCAGCTTAAACTGACATTTTTTCCGGTTCAGCTCTGGCTGCAACGAACTCAGCACTTCCTGCAAATAAGATGTCAGTTCAAATTCACGCTGCGTCGCCGCCGTTTTATCCACCGCCACTTGTTTAAAGCTGTTAATTAACTGAGCGGCACGTTGGGTATTGGAAGTCAGAATATCCGCCGCCGACAAGGCGGTGTCCAAAAAATGGCCAAACCCTTGCGCACCCAGGGTTTTTTGTTGATGCGCCTGTTGTAGCGCCAGCAGTTCAGCGTGCAGATGACTGGCTGCTGTCACGCAAATGCCAAGCGGTGTATTGACTTCATGCGCCACCCCGGCCACTAACCCACCTAAGGACGCCATTTTTTCCTGCATCACCAACTGCTGCTGGGTTTGTTGTAACCTGGCCACAATATTGGCATTGGCCACCGCAATCGCAATATGACTGGCTAAAGTGCGCACCAGATTTATCTGTTGCGGGCTAAAAGCACTACGGACCGGACTTTGCAGACTCAGACAGCCAATGCGTTCGCCATTGACCGTTAACGGGAAATATAATACCGATTGCATCGCTGCACCGCTGACTGGCGCCGGGATCAGCGCCAGGTAGTGCAAAAATTCTTCCCGGTTGCGGATATTAATCTCACGCTGCTGATTAAAACAAACCGCCGCCAGCTGTTGTTCCGGCTGCAAACTGAGTTCAAAAAACGGCATACTGCGGCCATTTTCCAGCCAATGACTAAATTGCAACACCTGCCGTTCAGCATGGTACATACCGATAGCCAGCACATGCACATCCATGATTTGGTTGAGATTTTGCTGACATAAATAGATAATTTCCTGCAGATCCAACGAGGCGGTAATTTGTTTCGCCAGCATCTGCAGCAAGGTCATATCCCGATACGAATCGGCCAAGGCTTGATTTTGTGTTTGCAATTCAGTGGTACGCACGTTCACCAATTGCTCCAGCCGGTTGCTGTTTTGCCGCTCATACCTTAAACGGAATTGTAAAAACAACCAAATCGCCCCCGCCACTGCAAACCCAGCCAGAATTTTGGCCCAAAGCGTCAGCCACCAGGGTGGCTGGATCATGATTTTGATGGTGCTGACCGGCGCTTGTTGCCACTGCTGACCGGGTTGGCGCGCCATCACTTCAAACACATAACTGCCAGGCGCCAGTCGGGTGTAGGTGGCCACCCGACTCGTGGCATCAGTTTCAATCCAATCGCGGTCAAAACCCTGCAAGCGGTAGCGATAACGGATCTGACCAGGTTCGACAAAATCCAAGGCGGAAAAATGCAGGCTAAACATATCCTGCTGATATTGCAGCCTAATTTGCTCAGCGTAACCAATGGCTTGCTCCAGCAGCGGCTGGGGGCTGCTTTGATCCGGCTTCACTTTTTGATTAAATAAACTAAAACCGGTAAAACGCACCTGCAGCGGAGTACTTTGTTGCGGTAACTGTAACGGCCAATAATAATCCAGCCCCTGGTTACCACCCCGCAAATGCATGCCTTCCGGTGTCACCAGCCAGGATCCTATCCAGGTCGTACTCTGAAAACCATCAGGTTCGCCATATTGCACCAGTTCTTGCCCTTCCAGCCGGTTGCGGTACAACCAGAGAAAGTGGCTGGCCTGACGCAGCTCAGTGTCCTGATCAGCCTGATTGAGATAAGGTTTAAAACCGCGGATGAGTTTCGGTTGCTGCGGATCGCGCAGCACTCTATGGTTGACGCCGCCAGCCCGCACCCAGAGCAGCTTATCTTGCGGGTAAATGAGCTGAATACCGTTAAAGGTCAAGCCAGCCGCATTCGGTGTGCCTTCGCGCCAACTCTGAATTTTTCCGCTTTGTTGGTCCAGCCGTGAAATACCCTGATCCGCATAACCAATCCAGAGATCACCCAAATCATCGGTTTGCAGTACACTGATGGTATTACTGGCTAAACCAATATCGGAGGCCAGATCATGACGATATTGACTGACCCCATTGCGATTAAAACGAAACAAACCGTCGCCGCGACTGCCAACCCATAGTTGCTGTTGTTGGTCCAGCAACAGTACACCGATGTGGGGTTGTACATCTCCAGCCACCAGCGGTTGCAACTGCCAATCGCCGGTGTGTTGATCAAGCCAGAATAAACCGGCATCTGTGCCTAACCAGACTTTGCCAGTGATATCCTGTAACACGGCACGCAGCAAACTGGGCTTATGCACCACTGTGGCCGCAGGCTGAATGGGCCAGCGTCTGATTTTTCCGCTTGGCAGATCCACTTCAGCCAAACCACCATCACGGTTGGCCAGCCAAAATTGTCCGGGCGCTTTGGCAGCAATACCAAATACGTCCGGATGTGCCAGCATGTTACTATTGTTGGCATCAGCGCCGATTGTCCGCACTTGTTGTGCCATCGCACTTAAGGCAAAAATGCCGGCTGGACTTTTTAACCATAAATTTTGTTGTCGATCAAAGAGTAAACCAGTCAGATTATTACTAGGCAACTGCTGTTTCACCGCCGGATTGGCCCGAAACAGCTGCCAGTTAGCTGCCGACTTTGGCAATAACCACAAGCCACGGTCATAACTACTGAGCCACAAAGCGCCATCCGAAGCAAACCACAAATCGGTCAGCAATGACTTTTGTAATAATTCAGGTTGTCCGGGCGCTGCCAGCAATTGCTGTCGTTTTGTCTCAAACTGCCATAAACCACCACCATAACTGGTCAACCAGATCTGGCCTTGGCTATCGGCTTTGATGGCCGTGACAGCGGCGGCAGTTAAAGCGGAATTGTGGATACTGAAAATTTGGCTTTCCAGCCGCTCCGGATGCCAGCGTAAGGCACCACCTTCAGCCTGCCCCCGACTGCGCAGCGGCGCATTGCCACTGCCTAACCACAAAAAACCCTCTTGATCGAGTTGCAGCGCATTAATATATTGGCTATCAATGGTTTTCGCAGCAACCGGCAGTTGAATTTCTTCCAGTAGTTGGCCAGCTTGTTGCCACCGATATAAACCGGCACCAAAGGTACCGACCCAGATCCGCAGTTTCGGATCCTGATATAACACACTGATTTCGACCTGCTGCACAGCGCCTTGATCGCGTGGCAACGGGATACGGCGAAATTGTTCGGTGGCGGCATCAAATCTGTTCAGACCGCCATAGCGGGTGCCCACCCATAACAGACCCTGCTGATCGACCAGCAAGCTGGAAATCCAGTCGGCAGATAAACTATTCGGATTGGTCGGATCGGCACGGAAAGCTTCTAACTGATGACCATCATAACGATACAAGCCATGTTGGGTACCGATCCAGAGAAAACCTTGTTGATCCTGCACCAGTGCCGTGGTTTGGGATAATTGTGGGTGGTCACGATTGAGCTGCATAAAGCGGCCATACACTTCAGCGGCAGGTGGGACGACAGCAGAGGTTGCAGTATTGACAACAGGGGCTGCGATTGCAGTCAGTGACAACCACAGATGCAAGCAGCAAACAAGACAAACCCAGTACCACCCAAACCGCATCTGTTGGCGACCTTTACTGCCCGAGATTATCTAGCAGTATCATAGCTTTTGCCCAGGTCTGCAACTGGCAGTTGTGCGCCAGGCTGGCGTTTAATGCATCAACCATTGTTCCAGCGCACAGCAACAGAGTAAAACCAGTCCCAACGCCATCGCTAATAACAAAATTCTCCGGTCCAACGACTGGTAAATCAAATAATCAATGCCAACTAACACTAATGCAGGTAACAAAAACAGCAGTAACAATGTCAATTGGATCAGCGCCAGATTTGCCATTCCCGCCATGCTTCTCTCCTTGCTCTACCCTTATGCTCAACCAACACGTTGTACAGTTGTCCTTTTATCTGGTCGACCTGGTGTTGGCTGGCAATCCAGTCAAGGCCACAAGCAACCAAACACAAAGCAATCGATGACAGCTTGCCTTTGATCGGCCAGCAGCTATCACTGACAAAATCAGCATAAATTAAATGAGAATCATTTGCAATGCGAAAAAGGCTGGGTTATAGTCTTTTACGTCAGGACGACAAAACTGTACTTGCACGGTTTGCGGAGGGATCCAAACTCCACGGTGTTTATGCTTTTCTGCAGTTTGGGGGATAGCCTGTAACTATCCCCCCTTTTTTTAGCCCAATACGCCACAAACAGAGCAGCACTGCTGTTAGTGTAACGCTGGCGCCTGCACCAACACCCAAGGCGAAATCACCACAGCCCAAAGTTCAGTTTTGGCCTGATACCAAAGCCCGGCTTGCTCGTCACTGACGGCACCCAGTTGTTGCTGCGCCAGCCAATCCGCCACCCGGTTTTTATCATCAGTGGCGACAGCAAATGCCACCTCGACCAGATCCAAACCAGCCGCAACCTGTAGCACTGCACCGGCAGCATAAAACTTCTGTAGTTCCAGCCAGTTGATCCGTGCTGTTTCAGCGGTAATTTTTGCTTTTAAGACTTCCGGTTCAACCGTAAAATTTTCGTTCATCAGTTTACTTCTTGCTAAGTTAATATGAGGCAGCCATTGCGACCGAGCCGCCTTAATCGGATGCATCTTCCTGTTCTGACACTTGGGCGGCACTCAGTTCGTGTTTTTTCAGTAATTTATGAAAATCAGTACGGTTACGCCCGGCCAGTTCAGCCGCGCGCGTGACATTACCTTCCGCCATTTTTAACACCCGGATCAGATACTGTCGTTCAAACTGATCGCGCGCTTCGCTTAACGTCGGCCAGAAACTGCGGTTTTGTGCCAGCGCCTGCTCCACCAGCGCCAGGCTGATCACCGGACTGCTGGTCAGCGCCACGCATTGCTCCACCACGTTGACCAGTTGCCGCACGTTGCCAGGCCATTGCGCCGTCACCAGCGCCTGCATGGCATCTTCGGAAAAGCGGTTGACCTGCACATGATGACGTTCGCCACTTTGCGCCAGCACATGGCGCGCCAGTAACGGAATGTCTTCAGCTCTTTCCCGCAGCGTCGGCAATTGCAGATTCACCACGTTCAGCCGGTAATATAAATCTTCCCGGAAGCTTTGCTCTTGCATCGCTTGTTTTAAATCGCGATGGGTGGCCGAAATCAACCGTACATCAATCGGGATCGACTTAGCGCTGCCGACCGGCCGAATTTGTCGCTCTTGCAAAGCCCTTAATAATTTTACCTGCAGCGGCAATGGCATATCGCCAATTTCGTCGAGGAACAAAGTGCCGCCATCGGCTTCACGGAATAAACCGGCATGTTCAGTCACGGCACCGGTAAAAGCGCCTTTGGCATGACCAAACAGCTCAGATTCCAGCAAATGTTCCGGCAAAGCGCCACAGTTAATCGCGACAAAAGCTCGCCGCGCGCGCGGACTGGCCTGATGAATGGCATTGGCCAATAATTCTTTACCGGTACCACTGGCGCCAGTGATTAACACACTGACATCGCGCTGCGCTACCCGATAAGCCTGCTCCAGCACCTGCTCCATACTTTTACTGCGGGTAACAATGGCCTGTCGCCATTCGTCTTTACTGGGTACATGCGACTGGTGCACGGCTTTTTGCAAAATATCCCGCAGCTCGACATTATTCAGTGGCTTGGTCAGAAAACCAAACACGCCACGCTGGGTGGCAGCCACCGCCTCCGGAATAGAGCCATGCGCCGTCATCAGTACCACAGGTAAACCCGGATTGCGTTTGGCGATTTCATCAAACAGTGCCATGCCATCCAGACCCGGCATCCGCAGATCACTCAGCACCACGTCCACCGGATTTTTCCCCAGCAAAGTCAGCGCGGTTTCGGCGCAATCGGCACTAATCACCCGATAGCCTTCGCCTTCCAGCCGCAGCGTCATCAAGCGCAATAAACTTGGATCATCATCGACCAATAACAGCCGGGCATTGTTGCCACTCATGGTTAACCTCCGCCTGCCGCATTTAATTTGGCTTCAATTTGTGTCAACGCATCAATCTTCTTCTGTAGATCGGTATTGCGCTTTTGCAGCCTCTCTAGTTGGTCTTGCTGCTGACCATTCAAGCGACCTAAAGCTTTAACGGCAGATTCAGCCTCCAGTAACTTCTGGTTGTAAGCATGATCCCAGCGCAGTAAATCAGCCAGCCCTTTTGGCAGGGTCTGTAATTGCTCGGCCAATTGCATCTGCGCCTTAAAACGAATCGCGTATGGGGTTTCCGGATGGGTGCGGATCAGTAATTGTTGCAGCTCGGCCACAGTGGTCGCTGGCAGGCTGCGACTCAGTGCATCACGTTCTTTTTGTGACATGCCGAGCAAAGTAGCGCGAAACTCGGTCCAGGCTAGTAAAGTGTCGGCGCTGTCTTGTAACGCCAGTTGCGGCTTGACCGGCTCCGGTGCCCGCTTCGGCAGTTCGACTACTTTTTCCGGTTGCGGCAGCGGTTTGCTGATCACAGGTAACAGTACCGGCTTCTGCTGACAACCTGCCAGCACAGTGCCACATAACAAAGACGCGGCCGCGACACGCAAAAACGACTTCATAAAGAACCCTCAACTAAAGGTAACCGGATCCGAATACAGACATCGGCATAATTCACATCGACAATTTCCGCCATCCCGCCTAACAATCTGGCGCAATCCGCCACAATAGATAAACCAAGGCCTGAACCCTGCACTGCATCAAATCTTGGGGCTGTGCCGCGTTGGAAAGGTTCAAACAGTTTGGCCCGCATTTCGGCCGGAATTGGCGTGCCATTATTGGCCACATCTAACAATAAAAACTTATCATGCTGGCGCAGTACCACCCAGACTGGGCTGGCTTGGCCGCCATAGGCCTGGGCATTATTAATCAGGTTATCCAGAATACGCCGAAACAGCATCGCATCGGTATAAATCCGGCTGACCTGACAATCCAGTTCGATAAACTGCTGCCGTTGTTGTAACGATAACGCATGATCATTAAAACAGCTTTGCAGCAGTTGCTGGCTGTCCTGCCAGGTGAATTCGGGTTTGGCCTGCTGCAACAGTCTATTGTAATCCAGCAGTTGCTCAGTCAGCTGACTAAGCCGATCGGCACTACCATTGAGTAAAGTCACCACTTCCATTTGTGGATCATTTAATGGCCCCACCAACTGCTCAGACAATAAAGCACAACCTTCTTTGATACTCGACAACGGCGTTTTCAGTTCATGTGAGGCGTGGCGCAATAAAATTAGCCGCAGCGCTTCCAATTGTTGCAACCTGGATGCCAGCCAGCGCAGTTGTTCACCCAGTTCGGTAAGTTCGCGCGGGCCTTCCACTTTTTCATTCGGGAAATGATGGCTGGCCTGACCGATAGAACGGATCATGGTATCGAGCTGTTTAATCGGCGATGCAATCCGGGCTGAGGCCCACAACACCAATAATAACGTCAGGATCACTAACACTATACTCTGCCAGGCCAGTTGATTTTGCGCATCCACCACATAATTTTGCTGAATTTGTAGCCGTTGCTCTAACTGATCCCAGGTATATTCCGTCAGTTGCACCTGAGACTGGCGAATTTTCAATAACAACGGCGCTAACTCTTCAATGCCACTATTGGGATAAATTTCCAGCAACACCGCGACCTGACGTTGTTGCTCTTCACACAATAAGGCGGCATTGAGCGTCTGACAAACCCCGCTTAGCATTTGCTGATAATTGTGCAGATGGGTGCCGGCCAGTCGGCTCAGCGCTTCAGTGCGCAAAATGCTGTATTGGCGCACTGCCCGCTCAATATCTACCACCACATTTTGCATATTCTCAGTCAGTTTGACGCTACTGACTGAACTTTCCGCCTCGGCTACGGCAAAACGACTGACATCAGATAAAGCGCTATTGCTTTGCCATAACTGCACTGCCAACGGGATCAGCGCCAGAAAAAAACTGAGTAAAATAAATTGCCTGAGCGATGCAGGCTGGAACGGCATTTTCATGATCACGGCTCTCCTGGCCCAAGCTGCCTGTCGTAAACGCGCTATCATAACGGATTTTTGTCGACTCTGAAGCGGCTTGTTGCAGGAACGCTGTCCGAAAGCCTTCGCAGCATGGAAAAGGGCGTGATTGACCGCCAAGTCAAAGAATTTTATCGAAAAAAAAGCCGGTCATAGACCGGCTGAAGGGAATTTGGTGGGCGATATTAAGCGCGGGCAGCAACACCGGCAGCACGGGCTTTACGGATTTTGCTGGCTTGACGATTGTAAGCATCAGCAAACTGAGCTTTTTCCAGTTGACGTACGGCTGGGCCATTGACGTCGATTTTGCGTAAATAAGTTACAAACACAAAGGCATTCACGATAAAGAAAGCTGCTGCTGCGATTAAAAATGTGTCCATCTTACACCTCTATGACTGTGCCTGCCGTTGCAGGTCTTACAATTCTGACTACCTGGTTTCATCAGGTAAAAAACGGAAGCGGAACCTTGTGTATCACTTGCGTTATTTACCTGGACAATTCCAATAATGCACAGGCTGTGCCAAGTTTTTAAATTAATTAAATAATCAATTAATTCATTAAGTTACAACCAACCCAATCTAAATGCGCACAAAGTTACCCGCAAAGCTGGACCGGATCTGTTGCTAATTAGCGACAGCTATTATGACCACAAGATTAATTCATTTAAAATCAACAAGTTATGATGTATCTTATTTGCGACAGTTTTGCCAAGGAAATGAATTTCCAATAAAAATCATTTGAAATCAATAGCTTAATTAGAGGCGAGTCGGGATTTGCCACGAGCGGTCAATGGCGTTGTGCTTTTGCCGGCATAGCAGCCGACTTTTGCTGTCCGTGAAAACGGACTTTTTTTAGCTGCTAGCTTGCAGCTAAGGGCTTTGTTTTCAGCTTGCAGCTGGCTGGCTTCAAAAAGCTTTCGCCTTTGGCGAGTACCTTTCTTTTGCTTCGCCAAAAGAAAGGTACCAAAGAAAAGGCGACCCCGGGATCGCTCGAAAGCCCGTAATAAAATCAATAGTTTGAGGCGCTGGCGTAACTCGCAGTTCGCTAGCGTCGAACTGCTCAAACACCCGCCAGCTTAAAACCTCAAACCATTGCTTTTATCACGGCTCGCTTTACGGGGAGGTTAATTACAAGAAAAAGTGAGCACTTAAGATATTGATTGTAAATGAGATTGATAGGGTCAAACTCCAATAAACTTCCAGCTCGAAGTAAAGACTCTTTGAATTAAATCTATTTAAAATCAATAAATTACTCATTTGGAAACTCTTTTGCTCTTGGTCCCCGTAAAGCGAGCCGTGATAAAATTAATCGTTTGAGGTTTTAAAACGCCGGGTGTCTGAGGCCGCCGACGCTAGCGGCGGCCGAGTTACGGCGTTGCCTCAAACGATTGATTTTATTGCGGGCTTTCGAGCGATCAGGGGTCGCCTTTTGTTGGTTACTTATTTTGGCGAAGCAAAATAAGTAACTCGCCGTAGGCGAAACGCTTTTAACAGCAGCTAGCTGCAAGCTAATAATAAACACGCATCCGTCGTGTCGCGGATGAAAGCAAAAGTCGGCTGCGATGCCGACAACAAGCCCAGCCATTGACCGTCCATGGCTAAAAACAGCCCCGTTTCAATAAAAAGGCTTTAATAAATAAAGCCATACTTACGCGCAACGACATCAAAGTACTGCAGACATTGTTTGGCGTATTCACGTTTTTCCACGTAGCTACCAGGGAAAAAGCTTTTCTTAAAGCCATAAGCCACAATGTCTTTCAGTCGTTTCAGCGGAATATCAAAGTTATCCAGCGCCAGCTGATACTCGCGGCTGACGGTAGTATCAGACACCAAACGGTTATCGGTGCAGATCACAGTCGCCATGCGGTTTTCCAACATATCGCGGAATTTATGTTGTTTGATGTCAGTAATGGCTGGGTTGGTTTGCAGATTAGAGGTTAAACAAACTTCAATCGCGATACGTTTGTCAGCAATATAAGAAGCTAACTCTTTGATATATTTTTGTTTATCTAAAATTGCCGGATCTTTGATCATCTCCGGAATAAACATCGAATAACCATGGCCAATGCGATCGGCATAACACTCGGTAATGGCTTCAAACACCGATTCAGCGCCATAAGCTTCACCGGCATGCAGGGTTTTTAATAAAAAGTGTTGATGGGCATATTCATACACTTCTTTGAAGTTATGCGCCGGATAACCTGATTCCTGACCGGCCAAGTCCAGCGCCACAATCGGCAGCCCTGCTTCATCCCGCAGCCGCACACTGGCACGTACCAGCTCCATCGCCGCCAGTTTAATCACCTGCATGGGTTCAAAATCACGCATCAACTGAAATAAATTGGTGTAATAAGGCGAAAAACCTTTATCGCCGAACATCCGCATCGCACAGTTGATAATGCCATAGGCAAAAGGCGGTTTATCACCAGCAATCACCAGGGCCTGACGATTGTATTCATTTTTGGCCCGTAACAGACCGTTATTGACCGCATGCATCACCCGGTCAAAGTCGATACCGGCCGGTAAATCAATCAACAATTGTGGCGCAAACCGCACTTCGATGTAGTTAACACCTTCGTTCTGGTTATCGATGGCCAGCTCATAAGCGGCCTGTTCCAGATTTTCCATATTGCGCAGCACAGCACAAGTGTACTGAAAACAATGTAAATATTCGCCAAGGTTGTTATAAGCGCCTTTAAATACCAGCTCTTTTAAGCCAGCGGCACTGTCGGAAGGTAATTGCAACTTACTGCGTTTTGCCATCTCCAGCAACGACTCCAGCCGCAGGCTACCGTCCAGATGCAAATGCAGATCAGATTTAGGCATTTCTTTAATAAAATCAGCGGAATAAAAAGGCATATCAGCACTCACTGCAAAACAAAACTGGTTTTAGTTATAGCAGCAGTTCAGCGCAGATGCGACAGGGAAAAATAGGGATGAACATAACGGGAAATAAAGCAGAAAATGGTGCCCGGGGCCGGACTTGAACCGGCACGCCCTTTCGAGCGAGGGATTTTAAATCCCTTGTGTCTACCGATTTCACCACCCGGGCAGAGTTGCGTGTGCTGAAAAGCACTGGCAGAACGGCGCGCATTTTAAGCCTAATAAACGCAGTTTGTCATCTGTTTTATCACTCAGCACGTTTGACTGCGCAAAAATCAACCAGACATCATGGTGCAGGCTGCGCGGCAGGCAGGTATAACTGGCATAAAGTCAGTTCACGGCCTTCAACGTCCAGCTGACAGCGCTGCTGCTGCCAGACATTCAGCATCAGTTCGCCAAAAGCACGTCGATAATGAGCTGGCTCCCAGAAATAACGATTATCTTGCAGTTGCTTACTGACCAAGTTCACCGGGGTGCTGACAGGTTCGGAGCGAATGGCAAAATCATACAACGGCAAATGAAAACGGCCCGCCACTTGTTGTATGGCTTGTTTCCAGGAAACAAAGCTGGTTTGTAAACCATGCTGCTCAATTAAATCCAGATATTGGTATTGATAAGGATTAATAAACAAAGTCACTGCAATGCCCTCACGCTGCACTAATTGCAAAAAAGTCTCTAAGGCCAAAAATTCATGACCAGCTAAATCCCAACGCAACCCAGGTCGTTGCAACCGTTGCTGTAATTCGGCTATTTTTTGCTGATACAAAGCAGCAAAACCTTCGGTGCGGACAATATTGTGATACAAGCGCCCGTCATTAAACCCATTGGCGGATAGCGCATTGATATCACGTTGCTGCCCTAGTAGGGTTAAAGCGCTGTCCTGTAGTGCTGTTTGTGAAAACAACAAACTGAGTTGTTCTTTGCTCTGCAGCCACAGGTTCGTTTGAGGCTCATCAGGGGCGACCAACCAATAATTCAAACGCTGCTGCCAGTCCCCCTTCAGCGTCAACTCCGTTGGCTTTACATTTAAAAAATCTACAAAATCAACTGCTAGCAGTAGTTGTTTGACACCTGTGCCAGAGCGGATCAGATGCCAGGCATAGTCGTATTGCATCACGACCCCAGCCCCCGGCAGCCCAAGGTTATAAACCCGGCCCTGATAAAAGGGATGGGTAGGAGGTAAACCAATTTCGACCCTGGAATTGCCAACAATCAGCACCGCCGGATCCTGCTGCAAGCCCTGATAACTTTTAATCTGCCTGCCCTTGTCGGCTGCTGCCACCTTACGAGGCCAACTGTCATTTGCCTGCCAGACACCATAGGGATCTATCCAGTAACTGGCAGCCAATAGCCCACCCAATAACAACAGGATAAATCCGGCGAAATAACGCAGATAGCTTGCCATCCTGCGGTTTTGAACAGCGCTGCTATCAGAAGTTGAAGTAAAGGAATTCACTGACCTGTCCTAATGTAGATAACCCCGCTAACAGCATGGCCGCCAGCAATAAAGCCCAGCGCTTGTTTGGTTGCCACTGCCAGCTTGCTTTTAACGTACCGGTCAGCTTGGTTCTGCTTTCTGCGGCCAGCACCGGGTGAAATAAATCATGCACATTCGGCAGCAACAGCGCCAGTAACAACAGTGACAAGCTCCACAACCAGGTTTTGATCAGCACAGCACCGCCGCCGGTATGACTGACAATGCCAAGCCATTCAAACACCGGGCTCGCAAAGTGCAACTGTGCCATGATGCCGGCCGGTAAACTGATCCCATGCCAACCCGCCATACCTGCCAGCACTGTCAAGGCACCGTCCAGGGTGGTGGCGCGGAAAAACACCCAACCGACCACCACGGCCACAAAACACAGCCCCCAGCTCAACGGTTTGCTTAACCAACCCGGTAAACTGAACGGCAATTGATGCTTCATAGCGCTAAAAGCATGGTTGATCATCAGATAACTGCCATGCAAAGCCCCCCAAATCAGAAAGTTCCAGCCAGCACCATGCCAGAGCCCACCGAGCAGCATGGTCAGAAACAGGTTCAGATAACGCCGCCAGGGTCCTAGTCGGTTACCACCCAGCGCTATGTATAAATAATCACGCAAAAACTGCGACAAGGTCATATGCCAGCGCCGCCAGAAATCCGTGATGCTGAGCGCTTTGTAGGGCGAATTAAAATTCAGTGGTAGTGCAATACCAAACAATAAACCCAGACCAATCGCCATATCCGAATAGCCGGAGAAATCGAAATACAACTGGCCGGTATAGGCTAGCGCACCGCCCCAAGCTTGGAAAAAGTCCGGTTGCAGCAGACCGGCATCCACCTGACGAAACAGCAAATTGGCATATTCCGCCGCACCGTCGGCCAACACGGTTTTCTTAAAAAAGCCAATCGCAAAGATACTACAACCGATCGCGACATTGAGCGTGCGTACCCCAAGCCGACTGGGATCAGCAAACTGCGGCATCATAGTGCCATGGTGCACTATAGGGCCTGCGATCAGTTGTGGAAAAAAGCTTACGAATAGGCTGTAGTTCAGCAGACTGTGTTCTATTTCACCTTTACGATACACATCAACCAGATAAGCAATCTGCTGAAAGGTGAAAAATGAGATGGCCAGCGGCAACAGAATTTGTTCAATCTGCCATGGCTGTTGCGTCAGCGCGGCCAGATTGTCCAGCAGAAAACTAGCGTATTTGTAATATAGAATACTGGCAAGATTCAGACCAACGGCCAACACCAACAAGACTTTGCTCTGATGGCGATGGATGAGTTTCGCCAGATAAAAATTTAGCAAAATGGAACTGAGCAGTAACAGCAAATATGCTGGCTGCCACCAGCCATAAAACAACAACGACGCCAAAGCCAGCACTTTGATCGCCGCAGCCGCTGAATAACGGCTATAAGCCAGATGAAACAGCAATAACACCAAGGGTAGGAAACAAAACAAAAATTCAGCAGAATTAAACAGCATAGGTATTCCGTTACAAAACCTGGGCTAAACGACAGATGAAACTGGTGATTGGGGTGAAACTGTTGCTGGCAGTTACCTCACACTCAGGCTATAGAAGCGGATGATAAATAACAAGCCACCACCCACGACAAAACCAGCATCAGACGATCGGGTCGGTGATGATGTGGCCTGTGCCAAAGCAAGTGCAGGCCAGCGCCTACTTTAATAGTGTATTTCAACCTGATGAATCAAAAGAGTATTTAGCAATACCCCAGCCATCTTCAGCTGGTTTGGCCATCTATACTGTTGCATTTCCAAAAATGCCGTGATATTACTAATCACATTCGCCAGTCAGGCAACCGAATTTCCGAATTTTATGCAAAGCCAAAACCTTGTGACTATCATTGCGCTCAACCTCCTCGTGCTCCTACTCAGGCCACGGGGTTTTGTGCATTGGTAACACGCGTTTACCGGATCCAGCAAAAACCCCGAGCCACAAGCCGGGGTTTTTTGTTGCCTCAGGCTTGTCAGCGAACAGAAAAACAGCAACTGCAGCAAGAGGAACACAACATGAACGGCCAAGATAAAATCTGGATTTTTGATACCACGTTACGCGATGGCGAACAGGCGTTACGCGCCAGTTTAAGCCATAAGCAAAAAATCCAGCTGGCGCATGCCATTGCCCGATTGAATGTCGATGTGATGGAAGTGGGTTTTCCGGTGTCTTCCCCTGGTGATTTTGCCTCAGTACAAGCGATAGCGCAAAGTGTGAAAGGGCCGATTATTTGTGGCCTGGCCCGCGCCGTCAGCGCCGATATCGAAGCCTGTGGCGCCGCGTTAAAAGATGCCGAACGCCGTCGTATTCATACTTTCATCGCCACCTCGCCGCTGCACTTACAATACAAATTACGCCGCACTTTAGAACAAGCCACTGAACAGGCGGTGGCCGCCATTCAGTTGGCGCGCCGTTTTACCGACGATGTGGAGTTTTCCTGTGAAGACGCTGGCCGCACGCCGTTAGATGATTTATGCCGGATCGTCGAAGCGGCGATTAAAGCCGGTGCCCGCACTATCAATATTCCGGATACTGTCGGTTACACCATCCCGAATGAATACGCACAAATTATCAGTGGCTTACGTAACAAAGTGCCAAATATTGATCAGGCCATTATCAGTGTGCACTGCCATAACGATTTAGGTTTAGCTGTGGCCAACAGTATTAGCGCCATTCAGGCCGGTGCCCGCCAGATTGAATGTACCGTCAACGGTATCGGCGAGCGCGCTGGCAACTGTTCGCTGGAAGAAATTGCCATGATTATCAAAACCCGCAGCGATATTCTGCCGTTTTACACTGACATCAAAAGCACCGAAATTTACCGTTCCAGTCATTTGGTCAGTCAAATTTGCCATATGCCCATTCAGCCGAATAAGGCCATTGTCGGCGAAAATGCCTTCGCCCATAGCTCAGGCATTCACCAGGATGGTATGTTAAAAGCGCAAAATACCTATGAAATTATGTCTCCAGAGCAAGTGGGTATTCGTCAGAACGAATTAAACCTGACCTCGCGCTCCGGTCGCGCTGTGATTGCGCATCGCTTAGCCGAATTAGGCTACGGCAAAGAAGATTATGATTTAGAACAGATTTATGCCGCCTTTATCACTTTAGCCGATCAAAAAGGCCGGGTGTTTGACTATGACTTAGAAGCACTGGTGTTTTTCCAAAATCTGCAGGATGACGATGAGCACTATCAGCTGGATTTTTTAAGCTCCAGCACCCACACCGGCCATGTTGCCAGTGCCACCGTAGGTATTCGCGCTGGCGAACAAATGCTGACCGAAGCCGCCACCGGTAATGGTCCGGTCGAAGCCGCCTTTCAGGCCATTCACCGCATCACCGGCCAGCCGCTGAAAATGGTGGATTACAACTTACAGGCCAAAGGCGAAGGTGAAAACGCCTTAGGTCAGGTCGATATTATTGTGGAATACCAAGGCCGGCGTTATCACGGTGCCGGTTTAGCCACCGATATCGTGCGCGCTTCGGTGCTGGCCTATGTCCATGTGCTGAATTTGATCGAACGCAGCAAACGTATTGACGCCGTCAAGCAAGCCCGGCGTCAGGCTTAACTTATAAAAATCAGTGAAAGACAGAGAACAGCATGAAAACTTATCAAATTGCAGTATTAGCCGGTGACGGCATTGGCCCGGAAGTGATGCAGCAAGCACTGAAGGTGCTGGACGCTGTGTCCAGCAAATTCGGTTTTGCCATTCAGACTGAAGCGGCACTGGTCGGTGGCGCCGCCATCGACGCCCATGGCGAAGCTTTACCGGCCGCCACCTTAGCGCTGTGTCAGCGCAGCGACGCCATTTTATTTGGTTCGGTCGGCGGGCCGAAATGGACCCAGTTGCCACCAGCGCAACAGCCGGAGCGCGCCTCGTTATTACCGCTGCGCAAAACCTTTGATTTATTCTGCAATTTACGGCCAGGCAAAATTTATCCAGCTTTTGCTGACTTATCGCCTTTACACCCACGCACCAGTAGCCAAGGCATGGATATTTTATGCGTACGTGAACTGACTGGCGGTATTTATTTTGGTGAAAAAGGCCGCAGCGAAACGGCAGCTTTTGACACCCAAACTTACAGCGTGGCAGAAATTGAACGCATTGCCCGCGTCGCCTTTGATGCCGCCAGCAAGCGCAACCACAAAGTGACTTCGATAGATAAAGCCAATGTGCTGGCGACCTCAGTGCTATGGCGCGAAGTGGTTGAGCGTATCGCCAAAGAGTATCCGACGGTCACGCTGGAACATATGTATATCGACAACGCCGCCATGCAACTGATCCGCGCGCCAAAACATTTTGATGTGCTGTTATGTGACAACCTGTTTGGCGATATTTTATCGGATGAACTGGCCGCCATTGCCGGTTCTTTGGGCTTATTACCTTCAGCCAGCTTAAATGGTTCCAACTTTGGTCTGTATGAACCGGCCGGTGGCAGCGCGCCAGATATCGCGGGCTTAGGCATCGCCAACCCAGTGGCACAAATTTTAAGTGCCGCTTTGTTACTGCGGTTTAGCTGTGGTGAAGAAGCCGCTGCGCGCGCCATTGAAGCCGCCGTCGAACAAACGCTGGCAGACGGTATTGTCACCCGTGATATCAACCCAGCATCTCAATATGGTACCGCCGCTGTCGGCGATGCCATTGTCGCTGCAATTCAGGCCGGAGTATAACCGCATGACCTCAAGTACAGGCAAAACCTTATATCAAAAAATCTATCAAAGTCATGTGGTTGGCTCGTTAAATGGCAGCACGGATTTATTGTTTGTCGATCGGCATTTAATTCACGAAGTGACCAGCCCACAAGCCTTTTCCGGCTTAAAATTAGCCGGCCGGCCGGTACGGCGACCTGATTTAACCTTCGCCACCATGGATCACAATACCTCGACCCAGGTGCGTAGTTATGCTGCCGCTGGCGAAACCTCGCGCAAACAACTGGAAGCCCTGGCAGCCAACTGCGCCGAAAATGGCATCGAGCTGCTGGATTTACATCATCCGGATCAAGGCATTGTGCATGTGATTGGCCCAGAGCTTGGCCTGACCCAGCCGGGCATGATTATTGTTTGTGGCGATTCGCACACCTCGACCCACGGTGCTTTTGGTGCTATTGCCTTTGGCATCGGCACCTCTGAAGTTGAACATGTGTTGGCGACCCAAACGCTGCCGCAACAAACGGCAAAAACCTTAAAAGTGGAAGTGACCGGTCAGTTGTCGCCTTTTGTCACGCCGAAAGATGTGATCCTGGCGATTATCGGCCAGTTGGGTACCGCCGGTGGCAATGGTTATGTCGCTGAATTCTGTGGTGAAGCCATTCGCGGCATGACGATGGAAGGCCGGATGACCTTATGTAATATGAGCATCGAAATGGGTGCCAAAGCCGGTTTGATTGCGCCGGATGACACCACCTTTGCTTATTTAAAAGGCCGGCCACATGCGCCGCAAGCCGAGCATTGGGACGCGGCCGTGGCGTACTGGCAGTCGTTATACTCAGATGCCGATGCGGTGTTTGACAGCGAAATTCGGCTTGATGGCAGCCAAATCAAACCGCAAATCAGCTGGGGTACCAACCCAGAGCAAGTGATTGCGGTGGATCAGCCGGTGCCAGCACCTGAGTCATTCAGTGATTTAATTAAAGCTGATGCCGCCCGCCGCGCTTTGGCCTATATGGGTTTAGCTGCTGGCCAAAAACTAACCGATATCGCCGTTGATGTAGTGTTTATTGGTTCTTGTACCAATAGCCGCATTGAAGACTTGCGCGCCGCCGCCGCCGTGGTAGGCACGCAAAAAGTAGCGCCAGGCGTGCGTGCTTTGGTGGTACCAGGGTCAGGCCAAGTGAAACGCCAAGCTGAAGCTGAAGGTTTGGCCGATGTGTTTAAAGCCGCCGGTTTTGAATGGCGGGAGCCAGGTTGCTCCATGTGTTTGGGCATGAATGATGACCGCGTTGATGCTGGTCAGCGCTGCGCTTCCACCTCCAATCGTAACTTTGAAGGCCGGCAGGGCCGCGGCAGTCGCACCCATTTAGTCAGTCCGGCGATGGCCGCCGCCGCCGCTATTGCCGGTAAATTTGTTGATATCAGCCACATTCAGCCAGGAGCAAACGCATGAGCCAGATTTTCGCCAAAGGGCTGGTGTGCCCGCTGGATAAAAACAATGTCGATACCGACCAAATTATTCCGAAACAGTTTTTAACTTCGGTCAGCCGCGATGGTTTTGCCGAGGCGCTATTTTTTGACTGGCGGTATCTGGCCGATGGCAGCGCCAACCCGGAATTTGTGCTGAATGAGCCGCAATTTCAGGGCGCTTCGGTGCTGTTAACCCGCGCCAATTTTGGTTGTGGTTCGTCACGCGAACACGCGCCTTGGGCCATTCAGCAATATGGTTTTCATGTCATTATTGCCGAAAGCTTTGCCGATATTTTCTTTAACAACAGCGTCAACAACGGCATGTTGCTGATTAGCCTCAGCGCCAGCAATATCGAGTTTTTGTTTAATCGCTGCAAACAAGGCCCACAACAGTGGCAGATTGACCTGGCCAACCAGGAAATTCTGCTTGGCAATAACGCCGCAGTTGGTTTTCAGATCGATCAGGATGTGAAACAACGGCTATTGTCCGGACTGGACTTTATCGGCGCCAGCGAAACCCTGACGCCGCAAATCAGTGCTTATGAAGCCAAGCGTCGCCAGGCGATGCCTTGGTTGGGTTAAGGGCACACCTATCCGGCAGTCAGGGGCAGCGACTGCCGGAGCCTCACAAAACACACATTATTTTCACAAAAAAATTGCAATCAATGCTTTTGCAATTAAAGTTAACTTATCCTGTTTGTGGCACCAGCTGAACTACCATGTCTCAGATACTGAATGCATCGGCCTCACATGATGGCGCGCTTTATTATCATATTACCGGCCGTTGTGTACGTTTTGCTTATTTAACCGGTTTTGCCGGACATTATCATTATGATCATCGGCGGCAATGGTTCAACGAACGGTTGTTGCTATTGAGCGATATGTTTATGGTGGAAGTGGTGGCACTAGCCATTCAACCCAGGCAATATCAGCTGGTGCTGCGCTTAGATCCGCCAGCGGCAGACCGGCTGGATCCACAACAAATTATCGCTCGTTGGTCGATGCTGTATCAATTACCTCAAGCTCTGCAAACCCTGCCGCCGCCGGACACTCCGGACACCACTGCTTTGCTGGAACTTTGGCGCAACCGGCTTTGTGATCTCAGTTGGTTTTTACGTAGCTTACATCACTATATCGCCAAAAAAGCCAATGCCGAAGATGGCTGTAGTGGTCATTTTTGGGAAAGCCGGGTTAAAACTAAACGGCTGCCAGATGAACAGGCAGTCAAAAATGCCCTTGCGAGCATTGCCTGTTTAGTTGCAGAACCGACAGCCATGCAATAAAGCTGGCACCTCTGCGCGTGACCACCGTCGATTGGCATGTCGATAAAATTTAACTTTTGTTTGTTTTTTATCTTTTAAAGTTAATTTTTATAAATTTATATGATATTTTTCTTCTGCATGCTTAAAAAACGGACATTTTCACAAGGAAATAACTTTATGCTCTGTCGGTCTGAGTCGAACATTATGTTAGCGCCCTCGTTACTGCTGTTATTAACCGCCTGTGGCGGCGGCAGTGAGTCGACAGCGCCACCACCGCCACCTTCTCCAATTAGCGTTTACACTGTTGCGGTGACCACAGGCACTGGCGGCAGTGCCAGTCAGAGTAGCGTCTCTGTCAATCAGGGTGCCAGCACCAATCTGACTTTTACCCCAGCGGCAGGTTATGCCCTTGCCACTGTCTCCGGCTGTAATGGTAGTTTATCTGGCAATATCTTCACGACTGGCGCTATCAGCGCCAACTGTACCGTCACCGCCGGTTTTAAATTAAATACTTACACTGTGGCAGCCGCCGCTGGTGAAGGTGGCACAGTGAGCCAAACCAGTGCCACTGTTGAGCATGGTGCGACCACAACTTTTACCCTAACACCCTCTGCTGGCTACAAAATTGCCAGCGCCACCGGCTGTGATGGCACTTTAACCGGCAATCAATTTACCACCACGGCCGTCACAGCCAATTGTGCCGTCAGCGCCAGTTTTGCCCGCATTAATGACCAAAAAATCAGCGGCAAAGTCATTGATGGTTATGTCAGGGGGGCCACCGTCTGGCTGGATCTGAATGGCAATAAAAACAAAGACGCTGATGAACCTGCGGCAATCTCAACACAACTAGGCAATTACCTGCTTGAAATGACAGCAGCGCAGCTGGAATGTGCTGCTTATGCCACCTTATATGTGGATGTACCGGTTGGTGCTATTGACGAAGATAACGGCCCTGTTACAGCGGCTTATCAGATGGCTCGACCACCGCAACTAAAACCACTGCGCAATGAAGATGTGCTGCATATTTCGCCATTGACCTCAGTGCTGCATGAACAAATTTTACAAAAATTACAGACCAAAAATGCTGACTTAGGCAGCTGTGCAACCTTAAAAGCCAATCAGTCATTACGACAAGACATCAGCTATGAATTACAGGATCAAATCCGTAGCATAGTGCAAAAACATAATATTTCGGCCGAGAAAATTTTTGCCGACTTTATCCAAAGCAACGACAAGGCCAGTTACGATTTAGCCCAAAGCATAGTGACAGGACTGAAAGCCAGTTTTGCTTATCGCGATACGCTGAAAAAACAATATCCTGATGCCACCTATATCCGTACCTTGTTTTATCAAGGTAGCGAAATAGACAACAACAATGCTTACCCACAAGCCTGGTATCGTGACAGCGCCATTTGGTTGCCCAATGGTTTTATCTCCAAACTGGAGAAAATGCAGGATGACCTGAGCACAGTACAACGTCCGGTGTATCTGCGGGAGCAAAAGCGACAAAGCTGGAATAATGCCACTTACAGCTACACCCAAGATGTGCTGAATTATCTGGGTGATACAGCTGATTTCCGCTGCGCTGGTTCGGAAGAAATTACCTTTAAGTCACTGACTGGTGTTACGTTTTCGCTGCAAAACCTGGCCGAATCAGACAAGGTTTCAGATCCAACCCAATGCCAAGCAGCCAGTTTTGATAATCCCTACGTCAAATACTACAGCGCGAGCTATTATCGCGGCGGCATCTCTTATGAAACACGCTTTGGTATCAGACCGAGCAACACTGAATATGCCGAGCTGAAAGATTGGGTGAATTTAAAAGATAAAGCGGCATCTCTGCAAATTCTGACCTTATACGAACGTTTGAAAAATTCAGGCTATCTGTTTGATGAAGAACCGAAAATTGTTGTCGACAGTTGGTACAAACGCTCCACCGATGACAGAACGAAAAACCGTGTGCAAATTGATAAATTCAGCGATGGCCGCTGGGAGAAACAAACCACCCGCGATGATCAGACTATCTTAAAAGAATGTAGCAAAGATGGGGTGAACTGGGGTGCTTGTAGCTAGTCACCCAGTCAACAACAATGGCCAGTCAGATGTCTGACTGGCCATTGCCATAAGCGCCAGCTTTGAACAGCGGCCCACCCTTGAGCGCTTTTCAGCCTAAGAAATTGCTACTCAGATACAAACGTAAATTGATATTGGTGATACGGGTATAAAATTTTCGTGACAAACTGCCTAGTTTTAACAGCCTGATTTTAACTTTTTCACACTTGCCTGGAATAGGATGATTGGGTTTTAAAATCTGCGGTTTTACCAGATAGCTGACATTGTTATGGCGAATACCTTCATACTGATCCCGCCCAATCAAGGTGTTATCACAATAGAGTTCGATTTCCATCGCAAAATTTGACGAACTCCAATTGGCAGCCACCTCGCCGGATAAATCAAAATTCATCCTGGTCAAATTGATGGTGCCATAAGTGTCGAACTCCGCTTCATAGCCTGTTACTGCATAAACATCGACACCATTTTCTCTTTTATAGAACTGATTCAACACTTTAAAATCACTGCTATAGAGGGTCAGCTGGTCACCCACGATATAAGTGGGTAATGCCTGCACTTGCGCTGCCAGCAACAATAATAACGATCCTGCGATTACTTTCATGCTTGACTCCGAGTGAGCAGCGCAGCCGCAGACTGCGCTGCAATTAGCTAACCTGGGTGGCGTTCCAGTAAATGGACGCGAAATTGTAAATCAGTGACCACGGTATAAAACTTTCTGCTCAATGGCCCGACTTTATCCAACCGGATATGTAACTGCTGACAATCACCGCCGGTGTTTTTTTCCACCGAAATTTCGGGCCGGACTTTATAAGACTGGTGCTCGAAACGGAAGCCGGTATCGGTATCAGTCCCAATCAGCAGCGGCAAACTGAGGCGGGGCGATAAACAAGTGACAGTCATATTCATCACCAGATTGCCAGCAAACCAACGGGTTGTTACCTCACCGCCAACTTCGAATATAACATTGGCTCCCACATCCCCAGACACATCGAGGGTCGTTTCATAAGCAACCACTGCTTGGGTATTGGCATAATCCTCTTTCACCTCGGAAAAGTCGGAAAATTTTAATTGCTGAATCGAGCCGCCAATATCTATCGCCGCCGCTTGCACCGTCGCTGCCTGAAGTAGCACACATGCAGCAAATATCGTTTTTTGCATTATCTGACTTCCTTAATCACTAAACCCGTTGTTGAACTAGAGGTACCGACACTGAGGTAGCCGTTGAGATGGTCCAGTGATTGGCCGTCCAAACGACGAAACAGCAACACGGCTTGCTGACATTGACTGAGATTCTGCACCAGCACGGCCTCCTCCATCCGCAACACTGAAGCCGTTGCTGTCAGTACTTCATTCGTAAACTCGCTATCATGGTAGGTCGCCGCCAGTAACTCGCGGTCATCGCAATTGAGTTGCACTGCCACTTCAAAATTGAACTGACTATGCTGAACAGCTCTGTTGATCCCGCTGCAGCTATTGGCCTGGACATAACTGCAACTATTGATAAGACTACTTTGCAGCCGGCCTTGTCCGCTGACCTCAGCAGAAAGCCTAATCACCAACGGGCTCTGCGCCAGCAGCGCCGGGTCCAGTGTTAACCGATAATCTTGGTTTTGTGGTTGAAAATCCGCCAAGCTAAAACTGATAGTGCTTGTTTGCGCCGATGCCGCTACACTGCTGACAGCCAGCAACAGCGCGCTCGCAGTCTGAAAAATCCGTTTCATCAAACAGCCTCCGCATAAATTCTTAAACTGAAATCAATTTTTTCAATTTTTGTATAAAACTGCCGGCTGAGATTGCCCTCCTTCGCCAGAAAGATCCGCACTTGTTGGCACTGATCAAGTTGATGCCGCACTTCGATCAATTGACCCTGAGCAGGCGTTGATTCGTTACCCACTCTCTTGCCGTACATCTTCATCATACCCACCGGAATACCACTACAGCTCAGTTTGGCAGTCATGGCAAAATTGGCCGAGAACCAACGACCAGCAACTTCACTCTGTGCTTTAAATAGCAAAGATGATTTGCCTTCGCTGGCTTTCACATCCAACCAAGCCTCATAACCAACCACCACTTTGCGGCTGCCCCAGTTTTCCATCACAGGCGTAAACTGTTCGATTGACAGTTGCACTGCATCTTTATTCACCGTAACTTCCAGCGGCGGCAGTTGCTGAGCAACCGCTATCCCTTGCCAACCAGCAAACAACAGCGCATAACATGTTTTCATCAATAGCTCCTTTTACAATTCTTCCGCGATCGAAATCACTAAATTGACATCTGCTGCGGCATTGCTGGTCGTAAGCTCTATATCCATGCTGCGGCAGCTATAGTTGGTCACCTGCTGCTGGGAGATAATGAATTTATTGCCATTATCGGTGGCCGCAAAACTGCCACAATTGACTTTCAGACCCATCTCAGTGGTGGCCCGGCCGGAAATATCAAAAAACAATGACTGGCCATAATCCCCATCCACCGGAATACTGATTTTGTAACCGACAAAAGTGCGGACCAATCTAGGCTCATCATCTAAACATGGCCGCGGCGGCAGATAACGCTCGCGATACACTGGCGTCATGGCTGATTTAGCCACGCTATAACGAACACCGCCGATATAAATAGGCGTCGCCACTTGTTGCACTTCGGCCTGCTCATCGATGGCGTTTTCATCCAGCCACTCTTCTACATGGGGTCTCTGGCAGGGATAACGGCCAGGCTGACGGTTACATTCGCAATCGGGATATTGCAGCTCTGCTGTCGCGAGCAACTCAGCAGAGTGACTGCCGACATGACTGGACGGAGCGACCGCCGCAGACAGACCGAGGCTGGTACAGCTGGCGACGATCAAACACACTTTATTCCACATAACACTTCCTTTTATTTAAGATTCTACAAGCGATCTAACTTGCTCAGGTTGACTGGCAATGACGTGGCTAATTGGCCGGGATCTGTTCAGTAATCGCGATGATCAAATTAACCTCAGGCGGGGACGGATGATTGCCACTAAATACCAGTTTCAAACTTTGGCAGGAATGCCGGGTCGCCTCAGTCTGGGCAATGACAAACTTCGTACCGCGATCACTGGCACTAAAATTGCCACAGCTGACGGTTAAATTCAGTTCAGCACTGCTGCGGCCTGAAATATCAAAAAACAAATGTTCGCCATAATCGCCGTACACCGGAATTTCTAGTTGGTAGCCTTTAAACCAGCGATATACATGATGACAAGGCCCGATAAACTCGCCAAATGACGGTGTGAGTTGGGCCTGAGTCACCACATATCTGGCACCGCCAACATAAATGGGCTCAGCAGCCTGCAATACCGCGGCATGCTGAGCCTGTTGCGCCCCAGCGGGTAGCTGGGGTGCATTACAAACGATCATTTGCGGGTCAATCGCCTCATCTGCCGGGGCTAGCAGCGGCTCAGTCTGCAACAGAGCCGCGGCAGCCGCGCTGCCAGCGAACCAGATGCTGGCGACGAGCAAAAAACATTTTTTCCACATGGAACCTTCCTTTTTACTTGTTATTGCCGCAAAACCACTGCCGCTGCTGACAACGACAACACTTTTGCCACCGACTGCGACTGCCGCAGTTTCATATTTCTTCCGCGATTGAGATGGTCAATTCCACCGCCGGCGCTACCACGGCACTGCCCTTTAGCTCAATTTGCATCAGCTTGCAGCTGTGGTTAGTGACCAGGCGCTGAGAGATAAAGAATTTATTGCCCTGATCAGCGGCACTGAAGCTGCCACAGCTGACACTGAGATTAAAATTAGCTCCGGCGCGACCAGAAATATCGAAGAACAAAGACTGTCCCTCGTCACCATCCACCGGAATATTCACGCTATAGCCTGCAAACTCTTTGACATAGCGCGGAAAATCACCAGGGCAAGGACCGCCGGGTACATAACGCTCGGTGTAGACCGGCACCATCACTGCCTGATTGACGGCATAACGCACGCCACCAATATAGATAGGTGCCACCACCTGAGCTGTGGCGAAGAGCGCATCTTCTGCCGCCTGCGCCAACTGTGCTTCCTGGTTTCGGCGCATTTCACATGGATGTTGATGCCATTGCGGATCAACAGCGGTAGTCAGTTCTACCGGCATGGCCGTGAC
Organism: uncultured Rheinheimera sp.; assembly: GCA_964525695.1. Lineage (GTDB taxonomy): Bacteria > Pseudomonadota > Gammaproteobacteria > Enterobacterales > Alteromonadaceae > Pararheinheimera. The sequence goes on from CAZGHW010000010.1 coordinate 40,771, forward strand.
ACTGGCTGTGGCAATGCCAGCACATCCCAAGGCGGCGCAGGCGGCCAAAGTCCAAAACATTTTTTCCAACATCAGCAGTTCCTTTGTGGTTAATCCATTTGCAAAGCAATCAAGGCATCAAACTTGATAGAACTGATGGCGGTATTGCTGTTCTGGCTGACAGTACCTTGTTTACGGATCACGACCTCCAGCGAGGTACACTGGCCATTGGTTTTGGCCATTTGATACACAGTCAACCGTGCAGGCGTTACTTTGCCGCGCTTGGAAAAAATCAAATCCATATCGCTGCCGATTGGGATTCCACCGCAACTGACGTCGTAACTCAGTTTCAACGGCTCAGTCACGGCCAACGCATTGACTTCAGCTTTTAAATCAAAGATCAGCGTGGCGTAGTCGTAGTAGTCATCCGGTTCATCGATATACACCGGAATACTGATTTTGTACCCTGCCACATACTCCACATCGGCCCCGTTCACTTTGCTTGTCTCAGTGATGGCTGTGAAATCACTAGCCTGATAGCTGTACTTGACGCCACCGATGTAAATCGCATCAGCGGCGTTGGCCTGCACTGCGCCAACCATCAGTAAAGCGGCGATAAGATGCTGTTTCATAATTTTCCCCTGAATCATTAAGTTGATTGTTTTTTATTCATTTACAGACGGTAAAAGAATTCATTAAGTCACCGAACGTCAGATATTCATGCTGATACTGTTGGCTTGGCGCAAAAGTGCCGGAACCAAAACTATGATCCAGCAACACGCCTGGCGTTGTGACACTGACCTGATAACTGGCCGCGGCAGGTAATAACAGGCTGACAGGTGTAAATTGGCGTAAATCGACCGCCACCTTTTGGCTGAAATGGCCGGTAAACTGGGTTTGGCTCTGGATCCCGTGGAGGTTAAATTCCAATTCCAACTGGGCAGGCCCATCGTATTTACCGCAGCCCTGCAGCACGGTCAGCAGCAGCGGCACAGCCACCGGCAATTGCTGCACTGGCAATTCCAGCCGAAAGTTATCTTCGCTGATAGCTTCGGTTTGATAACTAAGCGCGGGCAAGCCCTCGCCTGCAATGCTTAGCGTGATCTGTTGCTGAGCTTCCAGACTGAGCCGATGGCGGAAAAAACCACCGGCATCAACCGCCACAGTTTGCTTATTAATGCTCAATTGCGGGCTTTGCAGCAGGACTTCACCCTCCGGATCTAACAAGCGACCAGAAATTTCTCCGCTGATGATCGGTTGTGGTTCAGTGATCCGCACTTCGACCAAGGCGGTACTACTTTGCCCAGTGGCATCAGTCAGGGTCAGCAACAACTGATAAACACCAGCCATATCAGCCACTAAAGTCGGGCTGGCGCTATCGGCTTGCTGTAATTGCGCCTGGCTCAACGCGGGTTTACTCAGCGTCCAGTGAAAAGTTAAGGCCGTTAGCTCAGGATCGCTACTTGGACTGGCATCAGGTTGAAATAACTCACCCACCCGGCCATGCAGCACCGTAGGTCCCACCAGTTTGATGACAGGGGGTAAATCTGTTGTCACCACAATGAGGTGCTGCCGTTCGACCGAAACGATGCCTTGTTGACTGACCACCAAACCCACCAGATAGGAACCGGCAACTGGCGGCGTGAAACTGAGCTGCGCCTGATCCGCCCCGATCAATGGGATTGAGGCCACAGGTGCCGCCAGCAAAGTCCAGCGATAACTGAGCGCCGTGCCATCAGAGCCGGTACTGGCGCTGCCATCTAATTGCAGCGGATGACCGGTTAAAGCATTGCCCTGCGCCGCAATACGGGCGATGGGCCTGGCAGGCACATCAAGCAGCCAACCGGCACTTTTGACCGTGGTTTGGCCATCAGATACCTGCAACGCCAGCAGATACTGACCAGCAACATCGGGCGTGAAGTTAGCCTTTACCTGCTCAGCTTGCTGTATTTCAACCTGACTATCTTCCGGTCGGGCTAATAACTGCCATTGATAAGTTAAAGGCAGAGTGCCGGTACTGGCGGAGGCATCCAACATCAGCTTTTCGCCCGGCTTGGCCGCCGCAGGCGCATCAAAGCGAACCACTGGTGGCAGCGTGCCTGATTGTACTTTCAACTCAATATCCGCAGTCGCGACCGCTTGGGCCTGATCTGTCACTTGCAGTTCAATCCGATAACTACCCAGCTTATTGGCCTGAAAATGAGTTGTACTCGTATCGGCATCACTCAATTGCACCTGACTTCCTCCAGGTTGCTGTAATACCCGCCAGCGATAACGCATGAGCTGCGTACTGTCTGCATCCTTACTCTGCGTAGCAGACAACAAGATGGCCGTATCCGGCTGGGTCAAGCCTGATGCAGCCTCAATGACCGCCATGGGTAGACTGTTTTGGTTGGCACTTTGTGCCTGAATTCTGACCTCTGTGCGGGCTGATTGCTGCTCTGCATTCGTCAGTTGCAGTGCAACTTTATACTCGCCAGGCAGATCTGGGATGAAAGCCGTGCTTGGCGTAGTTGCGCGTAGCAATTGCGTCTGACTGCCTGCCGGCCGCTGCGATATGTGCCATTGTTGACTGGTCAACAGGCTTTGACTGCTTGAATGTTGGCTGCTGAGCTCGACTAACTGCCCTACTTTGACTTGTTGTGTCGGACCTGCATCAGCCGTGAAGGTGGCAGCAGCAACACTGAATCTGACCGTTGTTGGCAAACTGCTGGTCTTACCGTCGTGTACCACCAGCGACAATCTATAGTCGCCCGTCTGGGTTAATTGCACGGTCAGTTGCGGGGATTTGCTGGCGCTGAGGGGTAACTGTCGCTGATTGCTATCTTGTAAACTCCACTGGTAGCTCAAACGATCGCCATCTGCATCCACACTGCGTCGGCCGTCAAATTGCAGGCGTTGGCCTGGTAAATACCAAGGTTGCGACGTCGTCGGCTGGATAATTCTGGCCTCAGGCCTGGTGTTCGTTGTGCCAGGCTGAGCCATGGCTGCCACCGGGTATGCCATCACAGCAACCAGCCACAGGCCAGGCAACAGCGCTGGAAATAATGTCCTCTTCATGCTGATCCCCTTGCATCCATGCTTCAAAGTTGCGCTTTATGCCCATAAGCCGCCAAACGTATGGCTCTATTCAGTTCTACCGCTTTATTGCCAAGCATTTTGGCTTCGGCCAACAACTGCTGCTTTTCATAATCCAGTTCACTGTCAGTGATATCTGACAAGGCGCCATCAGTTGCCGCTTGTTGATTGCGTTGTTGTACCTTCAACTTATATTGGGCGACCTTGTCACTTTGCATGGCACTGTCCCGAATGTAGCTGTCGATGCTGTCTTTTAATTCCGGAAAAGCGGCCGCCAGGCCCTGTAGCTCAACCGTCAGATCAGTCGTTGTATTGTCATCAAGCACCGCTTGCAGTTTTTCCGTCACGACCTGATCACTGGCAGCAACTCTTTTGAGGGTCTGTTCGACCGCAACGATCGGGGACACCCCTGCCGGCGCAGTCTCCGCAGCCTTAGTTTGTTCAGTTGGCAGACTGGCCTGCGTTGATTCCACCACAACAGCAGCTGAGTCAGCAGTGTGTTGTTGGATCACAAAAACGGCCATCGCTGAAATCGCGATGGCGGATAAAGCGAGTTTTACTTTCAAAAGGCACCTCAATTCATCATCAATACAGTCCGGAGGCACAGCGATCTGTGCCTCCGGACTGTGGGGTTAATTACATTGTCTGTGGTCAATACAAACTTTGGCTTTGATTAATGCGTTGCCTTGTTTGATGGTCCAAGTGTTTTTGTTGTAGCGTTTCCAGATCCGACCGTATTGGCTCGAGGTATGAGAAGTGGTGCCCTGTGCTTTGGAGCCGCCAATTTCATCGAGGGTTTTCAGCACAATGTTGGCAAACTGACAATAGGCATTAGCCGGACAAATCTTCAGCACGCCACTGCCTAAAGCTTCGCCAACTGTGCTCTTGCCTGGGTCTTTGACATTAGGCTCAACCACTTCGACCTGATAAGACTTGGCATAAATAGCCAGGAACATTTGCCACATATCGTTGTACATTTCACGCTCAAAACTCTCTGCCAGCTTGGCCGCTTCCACCGGATCATTGGATTCAGGTTTCAGATCAAGCGTACAGTTCATGCCCATGTTTTCACTGGCATAGCTGCGGGTTTCATCCCAGGTCGAGGTGTTGGTACGGAACCATTTCCAGCTCTTTTTCTGGCCTTGATTGCGCCAGTAGCTGCTCATTCGATCGACATCAATCGAACATTCACCCTTAATCGGCCCCGGATAGGCGTAATAGTTGTAGCTCAGACCAATCGCCTGACTAAACACCACCCGGTTTGGCTGAGGCTCATACAAACGGCGGGTGACTTTCCAGGAAGCGGTTTGGCCCTGCTCTGTTCCCTGGTACTCTTCCGTCACTTCCTGCGTGTATTCACCACAGCGGGCTGCTTTGGTGACATAAAAATCTAACCCACCTGAGCCAAATGAATTGCGGTCCATAGTATCGAAATGGATCACATTGCCACGTTCGGCCCGCTCAAATGGCATTGCCCAGTCGCTTAATAAACCTTTGTTAACCAAGGTATCTGCCGGGAATGCCCAGGTGTTTTTGATAAACAACGGACTCCCTTCAACCTGTACCGTTGGGTTGCCCACAGTGACACCGGAATTGAGCGCCACGTTAAAGACATCCAATTGCTTCACGCTGTAGTTGTTCAAACCAACATTCTGTAAAGCGCGGGTCAGATTGGCGGTTTCCTGAGCAAACAGGTTATAACCGGCGCTGGCACGCCCCACCACTTTGCCGCCTTCGGTATCCACAATTTCTTTCTCTAAAGACCAGGCGTTTTGCACAATACTCAGTTGAGATTTAATGATCATACTGTGGAAACCGATATCACTTTCCAGCAACGCCAGTTCCTGGGTCAGCGCGTCGTATTGGCCCTTTAGCCGGTAATAATCATTTTTAATCACGTCGCGACGGGCTTGTGGCGCCGCCAGCTCCGTATTCAGTGCTGTCCGAATGCCCGCATATTTATTCATCACGCCCATGATGCAATTGACCAAAGCGCTCTGATTAGTGCCATTGGTCAGAATGCACTGGTTAGTTTCCATATTCTGCTGGGTGTCGAGATCTTTGATTTCAGCTTTTAAGGAAGAAATTTTGGCGTTTAATTCCATCCATTCGGCATTGATCGCGTTGTAACTGGCCAGCAACTCTTTGTTGGCATTGCCGGCATTACGCACTTCTTTGCGGGCATCACTGATGGCTTTTAAGCCTTCAACGTTGCTGCGGGGTATGGCATAAGTCAGTTGATAAAAATTACTGACATATTCATTTTTCTTGTAGGCGATTTCTTTCTGCATCGGCGTCGCCGGTGTCAGATACGTCTGCGAATGAATATTAATAAAATCGGCACACATTGGGCCGGTTGAGCCTAACTCCGCATAAACACCCACAATTTCTTTCTCGGCAGCAGGTCCGACATGCAAGGTGGTTGGAAATTCATGGTCGACGACCACATCACCCACCCCGGCTGGTGTTTGGATACCAAGCGCTGGCAGTGGATTCCCTTTTCTGGCGTCTGGCATGGCATGCGCAGTATGGATACCCAATACTGAGGTCACGACTGCCAGACAAAGCATTTTTTTCTTCATCTCAAATCCTTTTCTGTTGTTATTTTCAACTGATTGCAATAATCAGCGTTTTACAGCAGTGTTTTTAACCGACTGTAAGCTTGCCGAAGAACCAGTAAATCTCTGCCAATGGTATGGTTGTTCAACCAGGCAATCTGGTTTTCTAAATAGGTAATGAGGTGGCGGATATTGCTTTCGTTGCTGCTGATACTGCTGGCCAGGGCATCGCGTAACCGGCCAATTTCAGCCGAGCAATACGAGCTCTGACTGCCACCACCACATTGATTGGATAAGGTTTGTTTTGATTGCTTTAACTGATCGATCGAGGCAACCAGCATGGCTAATAACAATTCGTCATCGTTGTCAAATTGCAACATTTCCAGCACAGCCACCGCATTATCGATGGAGGTGAGCAATTGCAAATAATCAGTACTGGTACTAGTCAGACGCACCAAATTTTGTAATTGCGCGTTGTAGCTGGCTAAGTTGTTGGCCAGTAAGTTGAAATAAGTTGGCTCTGGGTAAGACACCAGTTGGTCAACCACCAAGCGACAGCCTGGTTTAATCGCCTGGAAACCGGCGGCACCTTGCAGTCCGTCGATGGTCAGGCTGGCGGTGGCGAATTCGTGCGTCAGCTCCAAATGATTGTTGGTTGACTGTTTGCTGCCAGCAATCCGGCCATTGGACTGGGCATGTTCGCCGGCTTTTAAGCTGTAACCAACCGACAATGGCCGAATCGAATCGCAGACAAAGTCATAATCGAGTTGCGTTTTAAACAACGCGGAGCGAATCATACTATGGTTAACATAAGCCTGATTGGCGTCCGCTTCTTTGACTCTGGCACTAAACTGACAAGGCGGCGCGTAGACATCGCCGCTGCTGGTTTGTCTTAATTTACATTGTTGATTGGCGTTAAACATTTCCTCGGCAGCGGCTTGCACTTGGCCAGCGCTCAGCAACATGCCGATCACGCTGATTTTCATGATTTTTTTCATCATTATTCCTATAGTTGCTCTAATTGTGCGGTCAGGACTTTGCGTTGGCTGTCACCGGCTGGATCGGTGATCCGCACCACCAGCTTCAGCGCTTTATTTCCCGGCTGACAGCCGGAATAAGGGGTTTGTCGGATCACCAGATCCAGTTCATGCATAAGTGATCCCGGGCCAATAGCGGCCGGTAGTAACGAACCATGCATCGTTGAAATGTCGGCAATGGTGGGGATCAATTGCTGTACTGTGGCGGACATTGATGGCAACCAGAACATACCGTCATATTCGAGATATTCGATCGCCACTGTGCTGGCTGCACTGCTGAGACTGCCGGCGGCAGCGCTTTGTAGATCCCAACTGATATGAATGGTGCGGTCGGTATTAAATTGATCGACAGTGGCGATGGCGTTACTGCGGGCAACTAGTTGTGGGATCCTGGCCATAACCACTTGCAGGCGGCTTAACAATTCGGCGCTATGCCCTTGTTTTAACATCAGGCGGATAATGCTTCTGCCTTCTTCAGCCAGTTGGTGCATTTCCTGCTGAATTTGCTGCAATTCGGGTGCAATGGTGCGTTGCTGCTGACACAACAACACCGGTTGCTGTTGAAAAGCCGCCAGCGTGGAAAAACCTTGCACTGTTTCAGTCGCTGTGGCTGCCAGGCTGGCAAACACTTCGGCTCCCGACACATTCTGCACGGCAAAGGCGACATTAATGGCTGTGCCCAGTCTTTGCAAAGCAGTATCAGATGGCGCACTGAGATAACTTTGCCATTGTTTCTGCACAAAACCGGCAAAGTCAGGCCTGGTCAATGTGGTCGGGTCTTTTGGCTGATAGTTGTCGTTATAAGCTTGCAACAATACCAGCGCTTCATTGCTCAGCATTGTCAGCAACTTTTCAAACTGATTTAGCCTGCCATCTTGTGCCAGCAGGCTCTGGCTGTCTTTGACAATGGCATTGACGCAAATATTGTGCTGACAGGATTGAATCGCTGCGGGATGGAATGGCTCCAGCACTGTACTTTTGGCCAGCAACAACTGCTGTTGCGCTGGACTGAGTTTCCTCAAGGTTTCGGCGTATTTCTCCAAACGCTGATTAAGTTGTTTGATCCGGCTGCTTAGCACTGTATCCAGGCTGGAGGCGGCAGTCAGTTGCCAGAATTTCAATTGGTTGCTGGCCAGACTATCGAGCTCAGTTCTGAGTTGCTGCCGCTCAGCATTCTGATAATAAGGGTAACGATCAATCTGACTTTTCAAGTACAGCAGATTTTGCTGGAAGCTGCTTTCCAGTGCTTTACCCAAACTATAACGGCGATATAAACCGGCATAGCGCAGTGGATCCGTCATGGCGGATAAACCAGTTAAAGCCGAAAGACGGAAATTCTCTTTTTTCAGTTCATCACTGGCCGGACTAAAACCGACTTCGGCCGGGGCTTTAACAAACTCATGATAGAGTTCAGCGTAAAGCGAACTCTGAAACAGATGTAATTCACTGATCAGTTGCGGATACGCGAGTAAATCTGCCAGATGAACCCAACGGTATGGATAACGCTGCTGCCGACCTGGCGCAGTCGCCAAGAGCTCAGTCTGTAGGCTGCATGGCAATGCTAACTGCTTAAAGCACGTCGGATTGAACTCCGGATCTGCGGTGCTGCAGACATCCTGACACTGCGCCTGCTGGTACTGGTAGTAACATGACTGAGGCTGATAGTGGCTGATTTGCAAAGTGGTTTCGCACATTTGCTGCTGAGCAACTAACTGCCATGGCAGTATGAGCAGGCTCGATAACAATATTTTCCGCATCTGATTATCCCTGTTGGTTCCGTCGGCCACCGTCCGCAAGCGCAGTGAGCGGCAGCATCATTACACAGGTGACATAACAGGGATCAATGTGATTTATTTGTTATAATAAATTTATCAATTAAACAGGGCGGCCGCAGCCGAATATAACAATTTAGTCAGATTACGATCTAAATCCGATGCGTAGCGCTGGAAAAGCAGATTAAATAGCGTAAAAATTAAACTTAAATTAACACAGTTTAAATCAATGGCAAGATATGGCGTTTTTTTAACGCAGCAGTACTCGTTTCAACGCCAAAAACCAACTTGAACTCATGACATCAGTTGGCTTTAGCCAGCAACATCAGCTGGAACTTGCCACTACTGTTGCAGCAAATGGCAGCTTCATATCGCTACCAACCTAACAAAAACCACACATATCATCAATTTATCAACTAAACACTGACTTTAATCGCATAAAGTTAATAAAATATCAACCAACAAGGCTTGTGCCATATTATTTACTGAAGCACACTAAATTTAATTAATATTTCACTTATGAAACATTTGTATGACTGTTTGGCTGAAGATGAACCACAAGGATGTAACATGCAACCAAGACATAAAGCACAACTCTCCATGTTCTGTTGCGCCATACTGCTGGCTGGCTGCGGTGGTAGCGGCGGCGGTGGCACTGCGACAAAACCAGCACCAGAGATCAAACAAAACCAGGCCCCTGTGGCCAAAATTGTCTTGGCCAGCGCAGCACAACATTACCAGCGCAATCAAGCAATCAGTGCCAATGCCAACGCCTCTAGTGATGCCGACAATGACCCGCTTAGTTATCAGTGGACTTTAACCGGACCGGATAATACAAGGCTGCCACTGCCGGATCAGCACAAAGCCGAACTGCAGTTCAGTTTGACTCAAGCAGGCAGCTATCGTTTGTCGCTGGTGGTGAATGATGGCAAAACAGCCAGTCAGTCCACCAGCATACAACTTCAAATCCAAACCGAGCCTGCCCCTGTGGCAGTGGTGACTGCACCAAAACAAGCCAAAGTGGGGCAATTACTGCTGTTAAATGCGATGCACTCGCAAAGTGCGCAAGAAAGACTCAGTCGCTTTCTGTGGCAAGTAAAACAAGCACCAACCGGTAGTAAAGCGGCACTGACCAATGCTGATGCGCTGATCAGCGAATTTGTACCTGATGTGGCAGGTTCCTACCAATTTGAACTGACAGTCACCGATAACCAACAACAGCAAGCTGTGAGCACATGGCAAGTTCAGGTGCAGAATGCAACCAGCAACAGCGCTCCAGAAGCGATCATCACTGCGGACAGGCAATTGCAACAACCAGCAAAAGCCATCGCGTTATCTGGCCGCGCCAGTCAGGATCCGGATCAGAGCCAGCTCAGCTATCAATGGCGGCTGCTGCAACAACCGGCAGGCAGTCGCGCTCAATTCAGTGCAGCAACGGCGATGGACAGCAACTTTACCGCGGATATGGCCGGACTTTACCAGATTGAGTTACAAGTCACAGATGCCGCCCAACAAAGTGCTGTCAGTCGATTGGACCTTGAATTCAGCAGCGCCAACTTACCGCCGATAGCCCAACTGACTGCCGCAGCCTTTGCCCAGCCAGGAAACAAACTGCAGCTGAGCGGCGTTGGCAGTCAGGATCCAGAGCAAAAACCAATCAGTTATCTCTGGCAACTGCTCAGCAAACCAGCCGCCAGCACCGCAACCATCCTACAACAGGAGCAGATTCAGGCGGAGCTGACGCCGGATGTCGCTGGGATCTATCTGCTATCGTTGCAGGTGTCCGATCAGGAACTGACCTCCCAGCCACGCCACTGGTTGATTGAAGTGCCAGCAAGGCCAGTCGCCGTGATCAAAGCCGCCACCACCACACTCACCCAGCAACAGATCCAATTGGATGGCAGTGCCAGCACAGAGCCAGGCCAGTTACCACTGCAATATCGCTGGAGTCTGCTTGCCGGCCCTGATAATAGCCAGCCACTGCGCAATATCGATCAGGCTGTTGCCAGCTTCCAACCGACGCAGGCTGGCCATTACCGGCTCGGACTGGTGGTGCAAAACGGCAACCGCATCTCAGCGCAAAGCCAGCACGATATTCTAGTCAGTACGGATTTACCACCAGTCATCAATTTCAAAGGTAGCAACAATATCAATGGCACAGTCGGTGATTTATTCCAGCCAGATGCCAGTGCCAGTCAAGATCCGGAACAAACAGCCTTGAGTTTCAGTTGGACCTTGCAAACACCAGCCGGTAGTCAAGCCCGGCTGGATAATGCCCTGACCGCCACCCCGACTTTTAGTGCTGACGTTGCCGGCGACTACCTGTTGCAATTAACAGTGACAGATGGCAGCGGGCAACAAAGCCGTGGCAGTATCAGCATCAAGGTCAGTCAGCCACAGGTGACGATTCAGGGTAATGTCAAAGGCCGCTTGCTTGATCCGGATGGCGAGATTTTGGTGCCTGAGCCAGGTTTACTGATTAATGGCGTCAAAGTCCCCATTGATGCGCAAGGTTATTTTAGTCACCAATTGCATATGACGGCAGGTGATACCGTCAGTGTTGCTGTGCTTGGCTCCCAAATGCGTCCACTGAAATTTAACAGTGCCGCCATGCTGGAAGATAATTTTCAACTGGATTTGGCGACCCAGAAAATCCCCCGACTCCAACAGTTGCAACTGACCGCAATCAAAGGCTGCAGTCAGTATAACGGCCCGATGCAATTAGATTTGGAATTCAAGCTGAGCAGTTTGCCAAGCGATAGCTTGTTTCGAATGGATTACAGCACCAGCACCCAGCTTGATCTGACGCAGTTGCAAAGCCTGACCATCGCCTTACCTGCCAGTGCCAGTTACCAGTTGAGCATCAAGCAGCCTGGGGTGATGCTTGATCACAGTTTTGGCTCAGGCGCTTTTGCCGCCAGCCAGCAATATCAGTTTGACTATCTGCCGGTGGGTCAATTGATGAACACCATCACGATTTGTAATTAACCCAAGCCGGGCTGTTGGCAACAATGGCCCGCGCTTTTGCCAATGACAATTGAGGATATTCCAGCATGTTCCGAACGACGTATTTAAGTTTACTCACAGCTTTGCTCACGTTAGCCCCGGTCGCATTCGCCACTCAGCAGAGCAATCTAATGCCGCTGGTTGACGCGGCCGAACTGGCCGCGGATCCCAATCGCGGCTGTAACATTCCATTTGTCGAACCAGATGTCGCCCCACTGCAGGTGGCACCAGCCACCAACCCACCACCGATTTATATTGGCGGCGTCCGCTATTTATTGACGCAAGAGCATATGACAGCAACCTATCAGAAAATCTATATTTTTAACCCTTGTGGTAACAGACCGCCCGTTATGTATGACCAATTTACTGGTTACACCGCCAATATTCCGGTGGATGGTGATTTCAGTCAGCCATTGATGTTTGATATTTCTGGGCGGGCCAGCGAAGACATGTCGCTGACCGTGAGCTGCGGCAGTTTTAGCGGTCAAGACAGCGGTAATAAATTTGTGGTGTTTAAACAGCAACAAACCAATGGCAGTTGCCAGACCATGCAACTAACACTGACCTCGCATAATCCACCGAAGGGGGTTATTTTTGTCGCACCGACAGTGCAACTCAATATCACAGTGGCAGAACAATTGCCCTGACAGCGGGCACAGCAAAGGCGGCAGAGTCTTGTTTTAATCGCAACTCAGCCGCTGCCACTGGTTGGCAGCAAGCTGTGGTGACTAGCACTAGGGCCGAACCTGCCCATCGCCAATGACAACATATTTTTCGGTGGTCAGCGCTTCCAGCCCCATCGGGCCATAGGCATGCAGCTTACTGGTAGAAATACCAATCTCTGCACCCAGTCCCAGCTCGCCGCCGTCGGAAAAGCGCGACGAAGCATTCACCATCACCACAGCCGAATTCACCAGCCTGACAAATCGTTGTGCTCTGCTGATATCCTGGGTGCAAATCACTTCGGTATGGCCGGAACTATGCTGCTCAATATGGCCGACTGCCTCAGCAAAACTGGCCACCACTTTGACCGACATCGCCAGACGCAGATACTCAGTATCAAACTGGCCTTCAGCCGCAGCCTGGACTTGTGGCAACAAGGCTTGGGTGTTGGCGCAGCCAAACAGCTCCACCTGATGTTCGGCCAGCATTTGCTGCGCCAGCGGCAGAAACTCAGCGGCGATATCGGCGTGCACCAATAAGGTTTCCAGGGAATTACAAACGCCAGGCCGCTGGGTTTTACCATTTTGCAGCAGTGCCAGCGCTTTGCTGAAATCAGCGGCTTTATCGACAAACAAATGGCAAATGCCTTTGTAATGCTGAATGACCGGAATACGACTGTGTTCGCTGACAAAACGGATCAGTCCTTCACCGCCGCGCGGGATCACCAAATCGACAGAAGCATCCTGCTGTAATAACTGCAATAACAGCGCCCGATCCGGCTCCGGCACCACCGAAATAGCAGCCGGATGAATATGGTGTTGCACCAGCACCCGCTGTAACACCGCAGCAATCGCCAGACTGGAATGCAGGGCTTCGCGACCGCCACGTAAAATCACCGCATTACCGGATTTTAAGCACAAAGCCCCGGCATCGGCGGTGACATTGGGTCTGGCTTCATAAATCATTGCAATCACGCCGAGCGGGATCCGCATCCGGCCAACCTGAATGCCATTGGGTCTGGGTGCCAACTGCCGGATTTGCCCGACCGGATCCGGTAAAGCAGCGATTTGTCGTACCGCCGCCGCCAGCGCACTGATCCGCTCCGCCGTCAGCAATAAGCGGTCCTGCATCGCAGCCGGTAAACCATTCTGGCTGGCTTGCTGCATATCCAGCTGATTTTTCTCTAAAATCTCTGCTGTCGCCGCTTCCAGTCCAGCCGCCATCGCCAGCAACAACCGGTTTTTGTCGGCTTCGCCCAATTGCGCCAGTTGCCGGCTGGCAACTTTGGCTTGTTGGCACAATGCCACGATGTCAAAAGTGGCTACGCTGGCTGCTGTGGTGGTACTTTGATTCATCCCGCTTGCTCCATTAACACTAAATCATCGCGGTGGACCGCCACTTCACTGGGGCAATAGCCCAGCACAGTGGCAATCTCACTACTGTGGATCCCTTTGATTTTATTCAGCTCGGGCGCACTGTACTGACTCACCCCTTTCGCCAGTTTTTGGCCTTGTTGATCAACCAGCCAGATGGCATCGCCTTTATCAAACTCGCCTTGCAGCGCCACAACGCCCTTCACCAACAAAGAAGCGCCTTTGTGCAGTAGCGCAGCAACGGCACCGGCGTCTAGCGTCACGGTCGCGCTGGCTTTACTGCTGTGTAATAACCAGTGTTTTTTCGCACTGAGTTGCACCGGTTGAGCACAAAACAAAGTGCCGACCGGCTGCCCTTGTAACAGCGCGTCAAAACTGCTGGCTTGCTGACCATTGATGATCAGGGTGTCGATGCCCTGAGTGGTGGCTTTGGCGGCGGCTTGCAGCTTGGTGATCATGCCGCCGGTACCGACAGCATGATGGCTACCACCGGCCATGGCATAAATGTGCGGGGTGATGGCATTCACTTGCGGAATAAATTCCGCCGTCGGTTCAGTACGTGGATTGGCCGTATATAAGCCGTTGATATCTGAACAGATAATCAACGCATCTGCGTCCACCAGAATCGCGACCATGGCGGCCAGATTGTCGTTATCACCGACTTTGAGTTCGGCCGTCGCCACAGTATCATTTTCATTGACGATCGGCAGTGCCTGATGGCTGAGCAAGGTGCGTAAGGTATTGTCGATATTCAGATATCTTTTGCGATCGCGAAAATCATCATGCGTCAGCAATAACTGGGCACAAGGCCAATCCAGCAACTGGCTCCACATCATCATCATCTGGCTCTGACCAATCGCCGCCATCGCTTGTTTGACGTTGATCGGCAACGGCTGATGGCTAAAGCTAATCGCTGCCCGGCCAGCCGCTACGCTGCCACTGGACACCAACACCACTTCAGTACCCTGTAACTTACATTCACTGATAAATCGGGCAATGGCCAGCAGGAAGCGGGTCGAACAACCTTTACCCGCTGGCGCAATCAGCGCACTGCCCACTTTGATTACAATCCGTTTCCACCGCAGGCCAGCCATCTGATCTGTTCCCCTGTTGTTGCAGCACTGAGTAAATATCAGCCAAAGCTTAACTTTATGGCCGTATAAATGTCCAGTCGTAAAACAAGGCACCAGGCTTTTTCCGAACTTTGTCGGGTGAGCCTGGGTCAGAACGGCTACAGTTTTTACTGCCAGGCGCACCAGCTGTGCCCGGTAGATAGCAACAGGAGCGTTATGCACAATACCCAAGGCGCGGTCTCTTTAGTCCGCAGTTTAGCGCCACAACCAGATGGCGCGCTGATTTGTCAGCAACTGATCCACTGGCTGAGTCAGCCGCATCAACACTTGAGCGCTGCACAGCGGCTGGAAAAACTCAGTGACGCCCTGCGGCAGAACCCGGCCCACGCCAGCGCTATTGCCAGCCAATTGCTGCAGTGGCTTGGCGGTTTGCAGCTGTATCCGGCGCTGGTCAGTCTTGGCATTTACTCAAGACGCGGTTTTATGCGCGAAATGACGGCCAGGGCTTATGACAAACTCAATCCGGCCCCGCGCTTGCAACAGGATTTCAAAGATGTACTGGAGCAACAACTCTCTGCCAGCGGCTGCAGTGACTGGCTGGCAGCAGGTGGCGCCAACGAGCTGCTGAGCTTATTCCAGCAGTTGTTGCTACTGGCCCCGACCGAACAGCAACAACAATTTAACGCTTATTGCCGCGATGAAGCCTGGTATGCGTTGGAAATGCTGGGGATTTGGGTCGCTGCCGAAGAAATTGAGCCTGAACTGATGCGGCTGGACCGTCGGCTGATCAGCACGGATTCGCCTTTTATCGCGCTGCACCGCGAAATCAGTCTGTTCATTGCCAGCCGCAAACCAGCGCTGGCCGAAGAGCATGCTGTAGTGACAGCTTATGACTTAGGCCATTTTGCCGTGATGCTCAGTCAGTGTTATCAACAACTGGAACGCCTGCGCCGCCGCGGGGCTGGCGTCGGTAGCACAGTGTCGGTGGCGCATTTACTGGAGCGGCTGGAACAAACGCTGGATCGGATCAACTTACTGGCAAGAATTCTGAATGTCGAACCGGATCAGGCGACACTGAGCCGGACGCTGCTGTCGCAATTGCTCTGTGATGCAGCCGCCAAAACCAGTGTGTTGTCGTTATGGCGCAGTGCCAGCCAGATGTTGTCAAAAAGTATCACCATCAACACCAGCGGCCATGGCGAACATTATATTGCCCATGACAACAGCCAGTTCCTGCGGTTATTTCGCTCGGCCTGTGGCGCCGGGGTTATTATTGCGCTGCTGGCGCTGAATAAAATGCATCTGGAAAGCCTGGCTTATCCACCGTTTTTGCATGCCTTATTGGTCAGCCTGAATTACGGCCTTGGTTTTATGCTGGTGCATATCCTGCATTTTACCATTGCCACCAAACAACCGGCGATGACGGCGGCCAGCTTTGCGGCAGAAGTCGAAAAAGGGGAAAACGGCCGCGCCGTACACAAAAAACTGGCGACGTTATTGATTGCAGTGAATCGTTCGCAGTGGGGCGCGGTCTGGGGTAATGTCAGTTGCGCGGTGTTATTGGCCTGTCTGATCGCAGCGGGTGTTGAATTTTGGCAAGCCGAGCCGTTGCTGAGCGCCAGTCAGGTCAATTATCAACTGAATGCCATTTCCCCGCTGCACGGCGCGTTATTTTTTGCCGCTATTGCCGGTGTCTGGTTATTTTGCGCTGGTATCATCGCTGGTTTTTTTGATAACAGAGCCAATTATCTGGAATTGCGGGTGCGGTTGTATCAACATCCGTGGCTGCGCAGTCTGCTACCGGACGGTGCGCGCCGTCGTTTGGCCGACTATCTGCATGATAACTATGGGGCTTTGGCCGGTAATTTCTGTTTTGGTCTGTTGCTCGGCATGACCGGCTATCTCGGTTACCTGACCGGTTTACCGCTGGATATCCGCCATGTGGCTTTTGCTTCGGCCAATCTCGGCTACAGCAGCGTCAGCGCGGATCTGAGCCCACTGCAGTTTGCCGGTCAGTTATTGCTGGTGTTATTGATAGGTTTTGTCAATTTATGGGTCAGTTTTACCCTGGCACTCACTGTGGCACTGCGCGCCCGTGGCACTAGTATCAGTAAGCTGCCGGCCTTATTGGCCAGTGTGTGGGAACAAGCACGACAACAACCACTGCAACTGTTTTTCCCCATGGTTCGTGGGAAAAAACCGGATTAACTAGGCCAACTTCAATGTTGTCTAGCCTGCCAGGCCGCCGTAGGGCGGACTCGACCCAACGCCAAGCGCTGGGGCAGTCCGCCATGGGGCCGACACCACATAATGCTGAGCATACCGCCTGCGTAAGGGTCAGAAAAGTCGCTACGCTGACACTCGGTACTGTGCTGAATTCAGCATTAATTCAGCTAGCCCAGCCTAGGCTGCTGTTATCTTTACGGGCTGTCTTTATAATGCGGCTTTATTTTGCAAGGAATACCAATGTTAAAACGTCATGTGTTAGTTGCCACTGTCTGCACCACCCTGGCACTGGGTGGTTGTGCTTCGATTGAAAATAACAACACCACGCGGGGTGCTGCTATTGGCGCTGCCGTTGGCGCTATTGCCGGTAAAGCCACTGGCAATCATAAAAACAAACGGCTGGCGATTGGGGCGGCTCTGGGCGCGCTCACCGGCGCTGCGGTCGGTCGTTACATGGATAACCAGGAACAAGCGCTGCGGGAACAGTTATCTGGCACCGGCGTGAAAGTCTATCGTGATGGCGATATTTTACGGCTGGATATTCCGTCGCAAATTACCTTTGCCGTCAACCGTGCTGATATCCGCGCTGAGTTATATCCAGTGCTGAATGACATCAGTAAAGTGCTGGCGGAGTATGAAAAAACCATGCTGGTGATCACCGGTCATACCGATGATACCGGCACTATGGCGCTGAATATGCAGCTGTCGCAGGCGCGCGCTGATAGCGTGAAACAATATTTAATTGCCCAGCAGGTCAATCCGATCCGGTTAGAAACCCGTGGCGTGGGGCCGAATTACCCAGCGGTGCCTAATACCACAGACGCCAACCGGGCGTTAAACCGCCGGGTCGAAATTCATATCGAACCTATTACCCAATAAGCTGTACCCAATAAGCTTGCCGCCGTCGGTGAGCGTCGAAACAGTTTGTCCCAGGGTGGCAGGTCCGTTGTTGCGGAAGGCCTGACCACCCTTTTTTAGCTACTCAGCGCCATCTTGCTCAGCCAGTTCATCCTCAGGACCTGGCCGGTACACCAATAAGTCACCTGGTTGACAGTCCAGATGCCGACAAATTTTCTGTAAGGTGGAAAACCGGATGGCTTTGGCATGACCGGCTTTGAGCACAGATAAATTCTGTGGCGTGATGCCAATGGCTTGCGCTAAATCTGTGGCTTTCATTTTGCGCCTGGCCAACATCACATCCAACTCGACAATAATCGGCATCAGATCACCAAATCCTGCTCTTGTTTTAATTGCAGGCCATAAGCCATCACCCGGCCTGTGGCCCAGACAATCAAGCCCGTCACCAACAGCATCAGTTGGGAATCTTCTACTTGCAGATAACGCAGGTGCTGCTGTCGATGCAGTTGGTTAAATACTGTCACCAGCAAGGGGGAATACAACACCTGCCAGCAGGCCCAGACCATGAATAAAACGCCAATATGTTGAAAACATTGCACGTTTTTAGGTGTGAAAATCACCATCTGCCGGTAAAGCAAAAACAACCGCAACAAATAACCATTCAGCAAAAGCACAAAAAACTGCTGCGGCAGACTGAGCCAAAGCTGACTATAGCCCAGTTGCTGCAACACCGGCCAGGCTTTACTACTATAACCTGGCACCTGTAATGCCAACTGCATCATCGCCCCCGACAGCTGGAATTGTTGATTGCCCAGCCACAGGGTATAGGCCAGGCTGACCAAATGCAGCAGCAAAATGATTACTAATAAAGCACAAATCAACTGACTCAGACGGACAATAGCTTTCATAAGGTGCTGCGAAATACTCGACTAATAAAGGTCTGGTATTGTGCCACAGCTTCAGGCTGCACAAACAGATTGCCATGACCAATATCTTCGGCAATATACAATTGCTTCAGCGGACTGGCGGCCGCGGCATAAAGTTGCTCTGACAGCTGCGCCGGGGTTTCACTATCGTTCGCGCCGACACAAATCAATAACGGGGTTTGGATCCGGGCCAGCACTGCCTCGTTATCCACTTTGGCCAGCTCAGGCGCGATGTCATAGCGTAAAAAAGGCTTTAGCCAAAATGGCGTCCGTGCTGCGGCCATGCCAGCCACATTGGTCACGCTGCCCTGTAAAACCAGCGCTGCTGCTGGCCGTTCGCCTGCCACATGGGCTGCCACCACACTGCCCAGCGAAAAGCCATGCAGCAGCACCGGTACTTTGGCCAGACTGGCATC
The DNA here is from genome assembly GCA_964525695.1 of uncultured Rheinheimera sp. Lineage (GTDB taxonomy): Bacteria > Pseudomonadota > Gammaproteobacteria > Enterobacterales > Alteromonadaceae > Pararheinheimera. The sequence goes on from CAZGHW010000010.1 coordinate 59,736, forward strand.
CGCCTGCACCGCATCATACAAAGCCACACCATCGGCAGCCAGATTGCTGACATCAGGCGTGCCGCTATTGCCGTTATAACCGCGATAATCCAGCATCAACAGGTTATTCTGAAACTGGCCGAGCGCTTTGACGATATCCAGACTTTCGCGGTCACTGTGAAACATATTGCCGCCAAAGTACAACAAGGTAAAACGCGCATTCGGGTGGCGGATTAGTTTGCCATGTAACACCACCCCATCGGCAGCGGTAATTTGATAAGGCTGTAAGGTCTGGCCTTGCTGTTGTTGATCCAGCCATTGCTGAGTGACGGCGCGATCTGGCCGGATAAAATGTTGCGGCTGAATTTTCACGGTACAAGCCGTCAGCAACAAACTCAGCACCGCGCTGAGCAGTATTGTTTTTTTCATAGCGACTCCAATAGGTTAGTTGGGCAAAACAGCCTGTACACTAACGCAGCAAAAAATAACTGTAAAGAATAATTTATTACTGTTTATCATTAATTACTTACCCTTTAATGCCAAAATCATCGTCCGCAGCACTCTGGCTGAACGCTGCGGCTGAATGCTATACTGCGCCCTTGATACCGCAGACAACTGACTGAGCAACTGGCATGCAATTTTTACTCTGGGTCACTTTGATCTGGTCTTTTAGCTTTTCACTGATTGGCGAATTTCTGGCAGGCCGGGTGGATCCTTATCTGGCGGTGGCCAGCCGGATGGCACTGGCGCTGCTGTTATTTCTGCCCTGGCTGTGGCGTTATCCGACACCAGCCCGGCAAGCGCTGGCGCTCTCTGGTATTGGAGCCGTGCAACTGGGCCTGATGTATCTGCTGTTTTATCACAGCTTTTTGTATCTGACCGTGGCCGAGGTACTGCTATTTACCATCTTGACGCCGGTATATGTGGCGGTGCTGGATCAGCTGTGGCGACGCCAACCGCTACGATTTGCCTGGCTCGGACCCGCCTTGCTGGCGGTGCTGGGCGCTTTTGTCATCCGCTATGCCCAACCAGACAGTGATTTTTGGTTTGGCTTGTTGCTGGTCCAGGCGGCGAACTTATGTTTTGCCTTTGGTCAGGTGGCGTACCGGCAGCTCACACTTGGCGAGCCGCGTCAGCAATTGCACAGTTTTGGCTGGTTTTTTGTTGGCGCCAGTGTGGTGGCGGCGCTCGGTTGTGCGTTTTTTGCCAACTGGCAACAAGCGCCAACAAGTCAGAGCGACTGGCTGATTTTGCTTTGGCTTGGTGTTGTGGCGTCCGGTGTGGGTTATTGGCTGTGGAATGCCGGTGCGCGCCAGGTCAATGCCAGCCAGTTAGCCGTCATGAACAACCTACTGATCCCAGCCGGGCTGGTAGTGAATTTTGTGTTGTGGCAACAGCAAGTGAACTGGCTGCAATTTGCCGCTGGTTCAATGTTATTGCTACTGAGTTTAGGCTGGGCCAACCGGCTGCAACAGGGTTAAACTGCCGACCAGCGCTGCAGCAAAGATGATTCACCGCGATGCAGTTGGCCGAGTCAAACACTGGCATCCAACATCAGTTGTGAACAACATGATTCAGCGGGATTGTCGGACTGCCCTGCTGCGATGCAGCAGGTCGAGTCCGACCTACAGATTTGTCAACACTATGATTTATCTGTAATTTATTATTAGCCTGACTCGGCATGCTGGCCTTCAAATACCGGCTGTGATGGACTTAACCGACCAGTTGCCGCCGCATAAAGTTCGGTAGTGCCATCGCCGCCTGATGGATATCGGCGTTGTAGTATTCAGTGTCAAAACCCGGATTTTCCGCATCTTGCCGGCGGAAACCACTGAAGTCCTGCTCTTTCCGGGCTAAAGTACAAGTCCACCAGCCGCTTGGATAGACCATTTGCGGGAAATTCAGCGTTTGTAAGGCGGCAAAACCAGCATCTTTCATCGCCTGACGCATATCATTTAATAATGGCAAATGAATCAGCGGCGATTCACTTTGTTGGACTAAAATACCACCAGGCTTCAGGGCGGCAAAACAGCTCTGGTAAAAGGCCCGGTTAAATAAGCCTTCACCTGGGCCTATTGGATCGGTCGAATCGACAATCACCACATCCAGACTGGCTGGTGCAGCTTCACGCATATAACGGATGCCATCGTCGAAATGTAAGGTGGCACGTGGGTCCTGATTGCTGGCACAGAGTTCAGGGAAATACTGTTCCGCCATCCGGGTCACTTGCTCGTCAATATCAATCTGGGTGACTTGTTGCACTGATCGGTGTTTCAGCACTTCACGTAAGGTACCGCAGTCGCCGCCACCGATGATCACCACCTGCTGTGGATCCGGGTGGGTGAACAGTGCTGGATGGCTCAGCATCTCGTGATAGAGGAAATTATCCCGGCTACTGAGCATAATGACACCATCGATCACCATCATGTTGCCAAACTGGGTAGTCTGATACATTTCGATATGTTGGAAAGGCGACTGAACTTCAGCTAACTTTTGGGTAATTTCCAGCGAGAAGGCACTGCCACTGGGTTGGAAAATTTCGGTAAACCACTGTTCTGAATTAAGTTGTGACTTATGTTGTGACATTTATCAGGTCCTGTCGCGATCCTAAGGGGCAATTATTTTGCCAGCAGCGGCGCTTTGGGACAAACTTTTCATGTTTTTTTGCTGCTATTGGTCTTAAAATGGCGGCTGAATTTTTTTAAGGGCACGACAATGGCAGAATGGGGTATCGACAAAGCAAGATCCATCTATAACGTAGCAGTCTGGAGCGAAGGCTATTTTGACGTCAACGCACAGGGCGATCTCGTTGCTTATCCGGATCAGGATCACAGCAAACCAGGCATCAGCTTTCCGGAGCTGACTGCACGTTTTAAAGAAGAAGGTCTGACGTTACCAGTACTGGTACGTTTTACTGATATTCTGGAGCATCGTGTAGATACACTGATCAAGTCTTTTGCCAAAGCCAAGCAAGAGCGCGACTATCAGGGTGAATATACTGCGGTTTATCCAATTAAGGTTAACCAGCAATTTTCAGTAGTCAGCAAACTGATCAGCCATCACAGTGGTAAAGTCGGGCTGGAAGCAGGTTCTAAACCAGAACTGATGGCAATTTTAGGCGTGACTGAACAACCATTGCGTATCGTCTGTAACGGTTACAAAGACAGCGAATTCCTGCGCCTGGCCACTATTGGCCAGATGATGGGCCACAGCGTGTTTGTGGTGGTGGAAAAGTTATCTGAACTAAAAACCTTATTACGCGAAATCGACAGTCTGGAAGCGGCACCTTATATTGGTATCCGCATCAAACTGAACTCGGTCGGTAAAGGCAAGTGGCAGAATACAGGTGGCGAAAAAGGCAAATTTGGCCTGACCGCAACACAAGTGCTGCAAGCCATTGATATTTTAAAAGAAGCTGGCAAGTTAGACCTGCTGCAACTGGTACATTTCCACATCGGTTCACAAATTGCCAATATTCGTGACATTCACAACGCCATCCGTGAATGTGCCCGCCATTACGCTGAACTGCGGACTTTAGGCGTGCCGATCAATACGGTGGACGTGGGTGGTGGTCTGGGTGTCGATTACGAAGGCTCAAATTCACGTTCTGCCTGCTCGATGAACTACACCATGTACGAATATGCCCGTAACGTCGTGTACGGTCTGAAAGAAGTCTGTGACGAATACGATTTGCCACATCCGAATATCATCACTGAATCTGGCCGTGCCATGACAGCACACCATGCCGTGCTGGTGACCGATGCCATTGATATCGAGCGGGCACCAGGTCTGCGGCACTTGCCAGAACCAAGCGAAGATTCACCAGCAGTGATTTGGGCGTTGTGGGATTCTTACCAGAACGTCACGGCCCGTTCGGCGGTGGAAGCCTATCACGATGCGGTGCATTATTTCACCGATGCCCATGCCCAGTACGTGCATGGTCTGCTGACGTTAAAAGACTGGTCGTTGCTGGAGCAAATTTATTTTGCCACCATCAACAAAGTGAAAGACAAACTGGATTTATCCTCGCGCTCACACCGTGAAATTCACGATGAACTGAACGAAAAACTGGCTGATAAGTTGTTCGTCAACTTCTCGTTGTTCCAGTCGATGCCAGATGCCTGGGGTATTGATCAACTGTTTCCGGTGATGCCACTGGAACGGATGAACGAATCGCTGGAACATCGCGCCATTATTCAGGATATCACCTGTGACTCTGACGGCGCGCTGAAAAGCTATGCCGACGGTAATGGGATTGAATCCAGCTTGCCGCTGCCGATCTACAAAGAAGATCAGCAATATTTACTTGGCATGTTTATGGTTGGTGCTTACCAGGAAATCCTCGGTGACCTGCATAACCTGTTTGGTGATACCGATTCTGTCCACGTTGAGCTGAACAGTGATGGTAGCTACAAACTGACCAATGCCATTAAAGGTGATACCGTGGCCGATGTGCTGCGTTATGTGCAATTTGATGCTGATAAGCTGTTGCAGTCTTACCAGAATCAGTTGGCCACCTCGAAATTTAATCCGGCACAGCAAGCCTCAATGTTGGATGAGCTGAAAGCTGGTGTGTACGGTTACACCTATTTCGAAGATTAAGCTGGACGTCACAGGTCTGAGCAGTTCAGAATAACGCTGAACCGACAACAAAAGAGCAGGTTAGCCTGCTCTTTTGTTATCTGCGATTTGCCTAAACTGTACCAGGAGGCCAGCATCCGATGCTGAATTTTTTACCTAAACCATTGATTGGCTTACTGTCCTTTTGCATGTATTTAGTGAACACCCTGTTCTGGGCTGTCCCCATTTTATTGCTGGCGTTGCTCAAGCTACCACCGGTGCGGCTGTGGCGGGTCGGGATGACCTATCTGCTCGACCACTGTGCCACCGCTTGGATCAGTGTCAATAATTTCACCAGCGCCTTATTCAGCCGCATTCACTGGGATATCAAAGGGCTGGAGCAACTCTCGGTCAAAGACTGGTATCTGGTGATCGCCAATCACCAATCCTGGGTCGATATTCTGGCACTGCAAAAAGTGATGAACCGACAGGTGCCATTTTTAAAATTTTTCCTGAAAAAAGAACTGATTTATGTACCAGTGATCGGTTTATGCTGGTGGGCACTCGATTTCCCATTTATGAAACGCTACAGCGCGGCGTTTTTAAAAAAATATCCGCATTTAAAAGGCCAGGACATTGTCACCACCCGTAAAGCTTGTGAAAAATTTCAGTACAAGCCAGTGTCAGTGATGAATTTTCTTGAAGGCACCCGTTTTACCCCGGAAAAACAGCTGCAACAACAATCGCCCTTTGTGCATTTACTCAAACCCAAAGCCGGTGGTATTTCTTTTGTGCTGAATGCGATGGGCCAGCGGCTGGATAAACTACTGGATGTCACCATCTATTATCCAAAAGGTGCGCCTAGTTTCTGGGATTATATTTCCGGTAAAGTGCATGACATTAAAGTGCGGGTCAGGGTACTGCCGATTGATCCACAACTGATTGGCGATTACGAAGATCCGGTTTTTCGCGCCCGTTTCCAGCATTGGGTCAACCAGCTCTGGCTGGATAAAGATCAACAGCTTAGTCTGTTGGCAAACCACAGCGCACAGGGAGGCGCCCGCTGAATGTCTTATTTATCACCCCGTTTGTTGTTGATCCCGCTGACACTGAGTTGTTTCACGTTGAATTTAACGCTGTGGGGCTTGATCGTCACTAGTTGTGGTGTGCTGAAACTATTGCCATCGCGCTGGCTGAACCAGCGTTGTTCCCAACTGGCGCATTGGGCGTACCGGCGTTGGTCTTATCATAACCGCCAACTGATGCAGTTGTTTAATCCGGTGCAATGGCAGTTATCTGGCTTAACCGAACTCAACCCCAACCGTTGGTACTTATTGATTTCCAATCACAAAAGCTGGCTGGATATTCCAGTGTTGAGTCAGTTTGCGTTGGAACGGATCCCGGAGCCGAAGTTTTTCTTAAAAGAAGAACTAAAATGGGTGCCTTTTATCGGCTCAGCGTCCTGGGCACTGGATATGCCTTTTATGAAAAGATACAGCCAGGCCCAAATCAAGAAAAATCCGGCATTAAAAGGCCAGGATATTGAAACTACGCGTCAATCTTGCGAAAAATTCCGCCATCAACCAACCACCATCATCAATTTTGTGGAAGGTAGCCGGGTTACGCCAGCCAAACAACGGGCGAAAAACAGTCCGTTTCGGTATTTATTACCGGCCAAAGCCGGTGGTATTGCCTTTACCTTGGCCAGTATGGGGCCGCAGTTTGATGCAGTGCTGGATATCACGCTGATTTATCCGGATAACCCGCGCCATGTGCTGCTGGATATGCTGATGGGCCGGTTACAACGGGTGGTGATCCAGGTTGAAGTGCTGCCGGTCGATGACAGTATTATTGGGGATTATTTTCAGAATGAAGCCTTCCGTCAGCGTTTTCAGCTGTGGCTCAATCAACGCTGGCAACAAAAAGATCAGCGCATTGCTGCTTATCTCGGCCAAGCAGCGACGTCACAACCCACTGAACTGGATTGTTCATCAGCGCTTTAAATCACTCTAGGTTGGCGCTGCTTCGCTGTCGCGCCAACCACTTAATAACAAATTGCGCGGCGTAATAGCGGGGTCACAGAGTTGGCGCAGTTCAACCCGATAACCCTGCTCTGCCAGATACAAGGCCCGATCCAGCACCAACCATAGTTCCAACGGTCGGCGAAACACATGCTGTACCAGCTCAATCCGCCGCTGCAATAACAACAACTGTTCCGCTTGTTGCAGATAACAGGCACCATCTTGACCTGCCGGTAACTGCAGTTGATGCTGGCTGGCTGCCCAATCGGCGAAATCGATAAAAGCCCCACTAAACCAGTGTTTACCGACCGATGGCAACGGCTGATAGTTGGGATTGCCGGTCAATGCCTCGCGCCAAAGCTGATAAGCCCGTCGCCACCAGACTTCGGTCTGACGCAGTCGACTGATGCGGGCTCCACCCGTGGCATGGCCCTGTACTGCCAATTTCAGTTCAGCTTTGTGCAGTTGTAACCGACTGCCGCGCGCTGCTGCGGACATCGGCTGATACTGCTCCCCTTGCTGTAAATGATAACAACAAGGCAGCAAATGCACCTGCTGACAACCGGCCTTGCTGGCTTGGGTTAAAGCCACCCGATGTAAATCGCCGCAAGCATGCAGCGCCAGCACTTGCTGGGCTGGCTGAAATAAATCGCGGCAATCCTGTTGCAGCACATCCCGTTGACTGAACCTTTGTGGCAGCTGTAATCGCTGGGCGTGTTGCTCGCCTTGCTGACACAAGTCCGCCTGCCATTCGACACTATGCACTGCACAGCCAAACTGATGCGCCAGTAATCGGCCCAGATGACCCTTGCCGGCACACCATTCCAGTACCGGCAGTTGCTGTTGACCGACAGTGGCAGCAAACAGCTGAATTTGTTGCCACTTTCGACCAGCAATATCAGTGGCTAACCAAAAAGGGCTGGCGATTGGTGCAGGTTGTAATAATTCTGGCTGCGGCTGTTGCCATAAGGCGGGCCAGAATTGCGCAAAATGCTGTTGTTGCAGGGCGGGATTTTGATCGATATCAGCACAATCTGCCAGCGTGAATTGACTGAGTAAGTCGGCTAACTCAGGATGTTCCGGCCACGGCAAATGCCGGTATTGCATTGGCGTCAGCCGCCAGTAACCCTGCTGCTGCAACAGTAATTGATCAAGCTGGCAAAACCAGCGGTACAGCTCAGAGGTCATCCGCCAGCTCCATCGGTGAAAAGCCGATTATAAAGAAGAGAGGCCGACAAAAGCCATCACCAGCCAGAGAAACTCGTAGTGACTGGCGTCACCTGGCCGAATATGACAGACTGAAGCGAGACTTTATCCAGCAGGAACTACCGCCATGAACGATTTACGCCGCATTATGCATATTGAAGATGATCCTTCGATCCAGGATGTTGCCCGGGTGGCGCTGGAAATTGTCGGCAAATTTGAGGTCTGCACCTGTAGTAGCGGTCAGGAAGCCTTGCAACGTTTTGCCGGTTTTGACCCGCAACTGGTGCTGCTGGACGTGATGATGCCAGGCATGGACGGCCCCACCACGTTAAAACAATTACAACAACAGTTTGACCTGACCGAAGTGCCGGTGGTGTTTATGACGGCCAAAGTCCAGGCCAATGAAGTAGAGTCTTACACTGCACTGGGTGCACGTGATGTAGTGGTGAAACCTTTTGATCCCATGCTGCTCTCCAGCCAAATTCGACAAATCTGGCTGGATCATCAGTTAAGGCTGCAACCCTGAACCACCACAGCGGTCGGACTTGACACTTGAGGTCCAACCTGTGAGGTCCAACCTGTGAGGTCCAACACTACTGGATGGCAAAACCCCGGTTAAGGTTGCACTTGGCGCTGCGCTGCAACCTGCTCAAACAACGTGGCACTTTCGCGGTTAAAATCTGCCTCTGCCACCGGCTGGTTCAGATAAAAACTGCCGGGCAGCAGACTGGCATCAAAGCTGGGCATTAATTGCTGAGTCTCATCGATAAAGACACCAACCCCCAGATTTTGCACACTGAGTAATATCGCCAGACCTGTCGCCAGTGCCAGCTTTTTCCACAACGCAAATTGCAACGCCAGATAAAAATTGGCCGCCAGCAATAGCGCCAGTAACAGCATATTGCCGCTCTCCCGTAGCCAAACGACACCGGCGGCACCATCCAGACTAAAATTGACAATCGACAGCAACAGCTGCCACAGCGCCAACGCGCTGATGCCCGCAAAAGTCAGCCCCAATTGGGCTAAAAATCGGGCTTCATGCTGATTCAATTTCGACCACAGCGCCAAAGCGGTCGGCCATAACGCCAATGCCAGCACTAACAATGGCAAATTCAGTAAATTGCGCGTCCACTGACCGGATTCCTGACCTGGCGCACTGAGCCAGATGCGGAATAACTCTTCCACCAGGATCAATAACAACAGGCTGATAATCAATGGCCAATGACCAAAACCCTGGAGTTTTTGCTCCAGCGGATTAAAAGGCAAAGCTGGCGCCACCTGATGCTGATCGTCATAAATCCGCAACGCCTGTTCGCCTAACCAACATAGTTGACCAGAAGGGACAATCGCCGCTTGCTGCAAGGGCTGCTCCGGCTGTAAAAAGCTGCCATTCAGCGACGCCAAATCCTGCAGTTGCCACTGACCCTGCGCATTTTGCCAAAGTTTGGCATGATGTGGACAGACATGCCGATCATACAAGATTACATCGTTGTCATAAGCACGGCCCAACCGGACTTCCGTCTGAGCGAATTTATGCCGCTCAATGACTTTCTGCTGTTTGTTCAGTACTTCGATGATTACTGCCATAACACCGCCTCACTGAACTTGCGGCTAAAGGCCAGAGCATTATCCTGACTAACGCCGGACAAGGTAAAATGACTGACAATGCCCTGCTGCTGATGGTCCAGCGAAGCCGCCAGATACAAGGCATCATATAAACCGTTAAACTGCCGGTAAGCGCGGACACAAAAAATGGTTTTGGCACGCTGACCATTCTGTTGCTGCACCACTTGGTGCTGACATTCAAAAGGGGTCACATCTTCTTTGCCAGCCTGATTATCCGGGTTGGCACGGTCAATATTCTGCTGATAACGATGGAAAAACTGTAGCGGATGCAATTCAGGTCCATGCAACCATTCAAACTGCATTTCAATCCGGCCTGTGCTAAAGCGCTGGGATAAAAAGATTTCCTCGGACTGGCTACAAAAAGCCGCCACTTTTTTCAGCTGGTCCTGACGTTTTTCGACATTCGATTCACCCCAACAACGGACAAAAGGCACAATTTCGTCCGGCACCTTGCCCGGCCCAAATTCTTTTAACTGCCAATCGGCCTGTAAAATTTGCGCAAACATTTTCTGCTGACTATCCAGCAATTGACTTTCAATCTGACTTTTAAAATCCTGCGGCTGGCCTTGCTGTTGATAACGCTCTAATAACGCAGTCAGCGCCTGCGCCGGAACCAAAAAACCAAGCTGATTCCCCGCCGATGCCACGTTAATACCAACAACTTTACCGCTGGCATCAACGGTAGGGCCACCACTCATACCGGAATTGACCGCCCCGGTAAAATGGATGCGCGGATAAAAACTGTATTTCTGCAGACCATTATAAGTACCAGGCACCAGAATCATGCCCAAATCATGCGGATTGCCTAACGAATACAAGGTCGCCCCTTGCACTGGTTTGGCTGGCTGGATGGCAAAGCGTTGCGCCGGTTGATAATCCGTTTTGACCAGCGCTAAGTCATTGATCACATCCACGGCCAGCACTTGTAACTGGCCTTTAGATTGATCCTGCGCCAGATATTCCAGTTGGTATTTCTCCGGAAATAGCACAGCTTCCGACACCACATGGTAGTTGGTCACTAACAGGTTCGGTTGTTCCAGCACAAAACCGGTACCAATCGAAGCTTTGGCGCCTGAAGCGTTTTCCAATACCCTGACTTGCAATAACGCCGGCTCGTAACGGGCAAATAATTGTTCGGCAGAATCAGCCTGCACTGCCATTGCCAACAGCGCGCACCAGGCCAGACAGCCATACCACAAACTTCGCATGCTTGTTCCTTGCCAGACAGCGCAATACCGCGCTGCCTGCACTCTGGATTAATACAACAGACTATACAATTTACGCCGATACGAACCCGCCAGCGCATCCCCTTTTGGCAAGACAGCCAGAATATCCAGAAATAGCTTTTTGCTTTCGCCAAAGCTCAGATCCTGCTGCAGCACTTTGAACAGCAACGCCAAAGCATCAGCCGGTCTGTTGGCTTGCTGATATTGCACCGCCAACTGCTGGTGCAGCAACAGGTCGGTCGGATTGGCCGCCAACGCCGCTTCCAAAGCGCGGATTTCTGGCGTGTCAGCCGCTTTTTCCGCCAGTTCCAGCACCGCCAGCACCTGTTGATAAAGCGCATCCTGATCCGCCAGCAAAATGCTGCCGATCAATGCTTTCGCCAACTCCAATTGACCTAAAGAGGCAGCGCACAGCGCCAGCGCTTTACGGATCATCGGTTGTTCCGGCGCCAGTTGCTGCGCTTGTTGCAACAAAGGGTAAGCCTCTGCCCACTGCTGGGCGGCCAATAAAGGTTCGGCTTGCGCCAGTAACAAGGCTTCCGGCGCTGGCAAATAAGGTTGTAACCTCTGACGTAATTGCGCTTCAGTTTCCAGTCCGGCAAAACCGTCCACCGGCTGCCCTTGCTGAATAAACATCACAGTCGGCAAGCTTCTGACGCCAAACTGCATGGCAAGTTCCTGATCCTGGTCACAATTCACACTGGCTAACAGCAATTGTTCCGGATATTCACGGCATACACTGTGACACAACTGCAGTTGTTGTTTACTTTGCTCGGAGCGCTCAGACCAAAACGCAAACAGCACCAGTTGCTGCTGTGACTGCGCCAGAATATCACGCACATTCTCAAAATTTACTGCAATAGGTTCCACCACCGCTACCTCTATTCCTCGGCTTTATCTGATGGTTGCTACTATGTGGCCAGCCTTGGCTTTTTGCAAGCCGCCAGCCACTGCCAAAGGCGGTCAGCACAGGATTTCAGTGACCACAGCGACTGCTGTTGGCGGTTTTTCCGCCTGCTGAGCGTTCATGACCGCAAAATCGCCGCCACAGTGACAAAAAAGAGGTCGACAAGGCCCGCCGGATTCCCGTAAAGTAAGGCCTGACGAGCCTTCAGAACGAACTTCTCCCGACAGAAGTCACATAATTAGCAAAGCCGTCGTTTCAACCTGGTGTCCCCATGGCTGAACATAGTTTGAACATTTTGTTGTCAGTACCCTTACACTGCCAACCGTCCACGTAGCAAAGAATTTCTTGTTTCGACAAGACCCGACCGGTGCCACTTGTTGTTTTGCAACAGCAGCGCCGTAATTTTTGCATACGCAAACTATGAGACCGAAGTCATGAGCCAACAAAACCAACCAGAAATGCTGTCTGGCGGTGCCATGCTAGTTCGCGCCCTGCACGATGAGGGTGTGGAATACGTGTATGGTTACCCCGGCGGTGCCGTGTTACATATCTATGATGCGCTGTTTCAGCAAAACGATGTGAAGCATGTGCTGGTCCGCCACGAACAAGCAGCAACCCATATGGCGGACGCATATGCCCGCGCCAGCGGCAAAGCTGGCGTCGTGCTCGTCACTTCAGGCCCAGGTGCCACCAATGCCGTTACCGGTATTGCCACTGCTTATATGGACTCCATTCCGATGGTGGTGATTTGCGGTCAGGTGATGAGTCATCTGATTGGCGATGATGCCTTCCAGGAAACCGACATGATGGGGATTTCCCGTCCGATCGTGAAACACAATATGTCGGTACGCAATCCAGCAGATATTCCAATGATGGTGAAAAAAGCCTTTTATCTGGCCCAAAGTGGCCGGCCAGGCCCAGTGGTGCTGGATATTCCGAAGGATATGACGCTGCCAAGTCAGAAATTTCCATATCAATATCCAAAAGATATCAAGCTGCGCTCTTATAACCCCAATGCCAAAGGCCATCCGGGTCAGATTAAAAAAGCCCTGCAAACCTTGCTGGCGGCGAAAAAACCAGTGCTCTATTCCGGTGGCGGCGTGATTTTAGGTCAAGCTTCTGCAGAACTCACCGACCTGGCCAGAAGGCTGAATTTACCGGTCACCAATACCCTGATGGGCTTGGGCGCCTTTCCAGCGTCTGATGCCCAGTTTATTGGGATGCTCGGGATGCATGGTAGTTATGAAGCCAACCAGGTGATGCATCACGCCGATGTGATTTTTGCCGTTGGCGCCCGTTTTGATGACCGGGTCACCAACGCCACGAAAAAATTCTGCCCGAATGCCACTATTATTCATATTGATATTGACCCGGCCAGCATCTCGAAGACCATCAATGCCCATATTCCGATCGTGGGTCTGGTGAAACCTGTGCTACAGGAAATGCTCAGTCAACTTGATAAACTTCAGGGCAAAGCCGAAGGTAAGCTTGACCCAACGGCTCTGGCGAGCTGGTGGGAGCAAATCAAGCAATGGCGTGAAGTGCATGGCGGCCGTTATCAGCAGCGCGCTGAATTGCTGATGCCGCAGGCGGTGATTGAAGCGGTGCACCGGCACACCCAAGGCGATGCTTATGTGACTTCTGACGTTGGTCAGCACCAGATGTTTGCCGCACAATATTATAAATTTGATAAACCGAATCGCTGGATCAACTCCGGCGGCCTCGGCACCATGGGGTTTGGTTTGCCAGCGGCGATGGGCGTCAAACTGCATTATCCTGAAGCTGAAGTGGTCTGTGTCACCGGTGAAGGTTCGATCCAGATGAACATTCAGGAACTGTCGACCTGCAAACAATATGGCCTCGGGGTGAAAATCATCAACCTCAATAACGGTTATTTGGGTATGGTGAAGCAATGGCAAGATATGAACTATGACTCGCGTTATTCCAGTTCTTACATGGACTCACTGCCAGACTTTGTCAAACTAGCCGAAGCCTATGGCCATGTTGGTATTCGCGTGACTCGACCAGAAGAGTTAGAACCGGCGTTGGAACGGGCTTTTGCCTTAAAAGACCGGCTGGTATTCCTCGATATTCATATTGATCCAAAAGAACACGTTTACCCGATGCAGGTGCCGGGTGGGGCCATGAATGAAATGTTTTTAAGCAAAACGGAGCGGACTTAATATGCGGCATATTATCGCAGTCTTGCTGGAAAACGAGTCCGGCGCCCTGGCCCGCGTGGTTGGGTTGTTTGCGCAGCGTGGTTATAACATTGATTCACTGACAGTGGCCGCCACAGAAGATCCAACCTTATCGCGCCTGACTTTAGTGACGCGCGGTGACGATCAGGTGATCGAGCAAATCACCAAACAGCTGCACAAGCTGATTGAAGTGGTCAAGCTGGTCGATCTCAGTGAAAGCGCGCATATCGAACGTGAGCTGATGATGGTAAAAGTGAAAGCCAGTGGTGAACAGCGGGAAGAAATCAAACGTTGTGCTGATATCTTCCGCGGTCAGATCATTGATGTGTCGCCAACCACTTACACTATTCAAGTGGTCGGCACCTCAGAAAAACTGGAAGCTTTTATCGAAGCGATGTGCAATAGCCAAATTCTGGAAGTGGTTAGAACTGGTGTGTCTGGTATTTCCCGTGGTGAGCGTTCGTTAGCCTTGTAAAGCTTGCTGTGCAGCAAATGGTTCAGCTGGGTTGGACGCATAGCGTCCAACCTAACCCGCCACAGCTGGATCTAACAGCACAGTGCTAACCAGTTTTTAATGCCGTGGCATCCAGTTTTGGTGGCGGTGGTGGTGTCGACTTGGCCATATGACGTCCATACACCAGTTGGAATAATGGTGTGGCCATCAAGGTTGTCACTATAGCCATTAAGACCATAATCGAGAACAACCCTTGCTGGATCACGCCATAATTCAGCGCAATATTGATAATAATCAGCTCCATCAAACCACGCGAGTTCATCAAGGCTCCGACCGCCAACGCAGTGCGATGATCAGCACCCCCAAGCCGGGCCGCCGCCCAGCAAGCGAAAAACTTGGCAAAAATAGAAGCCGCCAGAATAACCAGCGCGGTTGACAGCACTTGCCATGAGCCCAGCACATCCAGTTGGGTCTTTAAGCCCGAATAAGTGAAGAACATCGGCAACAACAACAGCACAGTAATTTTATGCAACCGCGCATTGACCAATTCCGTCAATTTGCCACGTGGCATGGCAATCCCCAGCAGGAAGCCACCAAAGACTGCATGCAGCCCTACCCACTCCATGGCGTAAGCAGAACAAGCCCATAACAGCAGCACCAACAACAGTTGCGGTGCAGTTAACACGCCACTGCTATGCACTTTATCTGCCAATGGCTGTAACCAACCACGCACTTTAGTCAGCATCAAGCTTGCATACAACACACCGCCGATGGCAGCTTTAACCGCCAGCATGGCGCCACCACCAAAACTGGCTAACACCACTGCCAAGACGATCCAGGCGGCCGCATCATCAATAGCACCGGCAGCCAATGCTAAAGTGCCCAGGGCGGTACCGGCTAACTTGCGCTCATAAATAATCCGCGCCAGCATTGGAAACGCCGTAATCGCGATGGCGGCCCCCATAAACAAGGCCGCGTTGGCATAAGAGATATTGGCAGCAAATAAACCAGGTTGCTCCAGTAACCACAGGCATAACAAGGCCCCGACGATAAAGGGCACTATCATGCCCGCCAGGGACACCCCAATAGCACTGCGTGCCTGTTGCCGGAATAATTGGGTGTTAAATTCCAGCCCGACCAGAAACATATAAAGCCCAACCCCAACCTGAGCACCGAAGTACAGCAGCGGCATGGTATCCGCGACAAAAATACTTTGTTGCAGCTCAGGCCAGAATAAGCCAAATAACGAGGGGCCAAGTACCACGCCGGCAATCATCTCGCCAACCACTCTGGGTTGACCAATAAATTGGGCTAAATAGCCAAAAATCTGCGCGGCCAGCAGGATTAAAACCAATTGCTGGGCAAAGGCCCAAACCAGCTCCATTGTTGTCATTGTGTTGTCTCTTTGTCCGTGTTAGCGCGCTTGGGCATGATACACAGTTGCTTGTTTAGATGTTGTTGCAGGCGTCGCCAGGATCCAAGCTTGCCTGTTCGGCGCTCACCGATATGTCATATTGGCTCCAACATAACGGTAGGAACCTAAGGTGGCAAGCTCTATCGCAGTGATCGATGCAGGCTGTCGTCCTTCAGTCTGCAAAGTGCAGCCTGTTGCTTAGCCGCGACTAAACCACCAAATCAGAAATAACAACGCAAAACCAAACAGATAACTTAAACCAAGCCAGGCCCAGTACTGCATAGGTTTACTAATACCGTGCGAAGTACCCTGATATTGTTGCATCAGACTAAAATTCAGCCAGGCAAACAGCGGCGTGGTCAGAAATGCCAAACTCATGGCAAAGGTCAGCATCGGCCCTAACGCTGATTTAAAAAACAGGATCACCGCAAAACCAGCAGCTGCCTGCGCCAATAACCAGTAACTGTAGCCCTGTTGCGTCGCTTGTTGCTGCAACCCCACTAGCTTCATCGATTCATTTAACGTCCGGGCATACCCATCTAACACCGTGATGGTGGTACCGAACATACAAAGAAAGGCCACGCCAGCCACCAGTAAAGTTGACCATTCGCCGATGGTTTTCGCATACATACCAACAAATTGCTGAGTGTAGGCAGCGCCTGCCAATTCTATCGGTTGCCCTGAGCCATACTGAACCAGCGCCCCCAGCGCCAAAAATACTAACGCCAGCGCTGTAGTGCTCCAATAACCAAGGTTGAGGTCAAACAAACCATTGGCTTTACTAATGTTGCCTTGTTGCTGTTTTTGCTGTAACCATAAAGAATTAATCGCCGAAATTTCAATCGGCGCTGGCATCCAGCCCATCAAAGCGACCAAAAAACCTAATGAAGCCAGAGTCCAGGGCGACGGACCAACATAGTCGACGGCTGCCGTCGGACCATTTTGCCAAGCAATCACAGCCGCGGCCAGGGTGGTCATAGTCAGTAATACCATGATCCATTTCGACACCTGATCCAGTAACTTATATTGCCCTGCTAACAGGATGGCTAAGCATACCGCCAGCAGCAATAAACAGAGTACAGGCAAGGATAATGACCATGGCAAAAAGTATTTCAATAAACTGGCGGTAAGTAGCAACACACCTGCGGTATTAACCACTGCGGCAATCAGACTCAACAGCACAAATCCCCGTAAATACCAGCGACCTTTGCGCTGATAACCCTGCAACAGGCTTTCACCATGGTTCAGGGTATATTCAACGCCAAAGCGGAAAAACGGGTATTTCAATACATTAACCAGCAGGATAAGCCAAGCCAGTTGCCAGCCAAATAAGGCGCCTGCTTGAGTCGACGCCACAATATGTGAGCCGCCAATAGCTGCAGTGGCTAATAGTATGCCTGGCCCTAATGCCGCGAGTTTCGCTTGCAGCTTGGTCGTTGCGCTGGATGCTGTCATCTTATTGTTTTTATGTTTAAAGTTTAGATGTACACCACTCTAGCCGATCGCGGGCCTTACCCGCCAGCACCTATCCCAGCTTTTTCTGTCAGGGTCGCTGGTCAAGATCAGCCAATTCTGGCATGCTGCGTTTTTCTGCTGCGGAGTCCACGCCATGTCTGCCCCCGAATCTGAGCAACTGGATCAAACCTTGTTATTTGAAGTCATCGAAAATCAGTTAGCGGATGGCTATCCACTGAAAGTCAAAGCGACCTTGTTGCGGTTATGTATGACTGGCCATAGCAAAGAAGAGGCGATGGAGCTGATTGCCTGTGCACTAGCGCCAGAAATGCATGCGGTGGTAGAACAACAGCAACAATTTAATCTGGCCCGCTATGAAGCCCAGTTGGATTTATTGCCAGAAACGCCTTGGCTGGCGCAAGACTAAGCCTGGCTGTTGGTGTTCATGTTCAGTTTTTATTCGGTGATGGGTTTGCTGCTGTGAAGCTATTGTTGTTAAGTTTAGTGCTGCTGCTCATGTCAGGCTGTCAGAGCATCTCAAAGCCTCAGACGGCCTCAGACAATCAATTCATTCGGTTGCAACAACAACTGCCGGCAGCCACTGAGCTGCCACCTTATGCTGAGCTATATCAGAGTTATTTACAAAGCCCGGCCGTCCATCAAACCGGCGCTGCCTGGCAACAGTTAGAACACCAACTCGAGCAGAACCGTGACGCTTGTCGTAACCTGCCATGGCAACAATTGCTACCAGATAATTTCTGGACGTTAAGCTTTTATCAAGCGGCGTTGTCTTGCTTAGATGTCACGGCTTCGGCAGCAAATAGCGATGAACATCAAAAGACTGCAGCATTTGTCCAGCAATTGAAAGACTATCAGTCTTATCTGTTACAGGGCATTTTAGCCAGCGGCAACGGCAAAGCGCCGTATTCAGCTTATCAAATCAACAGTTATCGGGATGCGCATGCACTGGTGCGACAACTGGGCATGCAGACCATTGATTATTATGCGGAACTCTCGGCCAGTGATAACGCTTTGTCATATGTTATCCAGGTCTATGACGGTGGCGATGATCGTTTTAAAGCGCTGTACTTCCAGAATATGCCTTATCTGCATGCCATTGATCAGGTGGATTATCCTTTTATCGGCCTGATGGAAAACTGGAAAAAACAACTTTTTGCCGATCCGGACAATCCGATGCTGGTGCTACTGCATGCCGTGGATGCTCAGCAACAACAGCAGTACGACGCCGCACTGCAGTTATATCAACAAGCTATTGCCGCGGACTCGTTACAAGCCAGGGTCGGCCTGGCTGAACTTTGTTACCAAACCGAACTGACGCTGCCGATCACGCAATGTCTGGCTGCCTTGACTGAAGCCGCCGACCGGGATTATTTACCGGCGCTGCAACTGCTGAGTTTTTTACATCACAGCGGCGAATTTGGCCCGCCGAAGGCAGAGCAACTGGCCGAGCTGCGCCAAATGATTAACGATAGAGCAGGTCCGGGTCAGGCTGAACTGCAGTTATCGCGCTACTTTTTTAATAAAAAATTCCGCCAGCAAGACCGGACTCAGGGCGAACACTGGTTAAAAGCAGCGGCAGCAACCGGACAGACAGAAGCCAGTGCTTTTTGGTTGCTGTATCAGCAAGAACAACAACAACTGGATAATGCCGCCACGACAGCCGCCTTACAACAATTGGCCGATCAAGGTAATTCGGTCGCCGCTTATTTGTATGTATCCCAGCAGTTCCAGCAACAGACCCAGCTCAGCCAACCACAGCAACTGGAGAAATACTTATTACAGTCCAGCCAGAACTTTCACCCGGAAGCTTTTTATCTGCTGGGAATGGCTTATCTGGAAGGCAGTTTCACCAGCACGGATCGAAGCAAAGCGGTACAGTATTTAAGTTGGTCTGCCCGCAGATTTTACCCCAGAGCTATGTTGCAACTGGGTCATTTGTACAAAGCCGGTGAACTACTGCCGAAGAATCTGCAATTGGCCCATCATTGGTATTTGTTATGTAGCAAACAAGGGCATGCTGCCTGCGCCTATCAGGCTGGCGTGATGTTTGATGATGGCGAAGGTGTCAGCCAAAATCATCAAAACGCCTACCGTTTTTATCGCTTCGCGGCCAGTAAAGACTATACCCCGGCACAAAACCGACTGGCGTTGTTATATCTGCTGGGCCTGGGTGTGGAAAAAAATAGCGCTGAAGCGATCAAACTGTTACAAAAAGCGGCCACCAATGGTAGCGTGACCGCCAATTACTACCTGGGCTTGTTGTATTTTGAAGGCAAGGAAGTTGCGCAGGATTACCCTAAAGCGAAGCAGTATTTTCAAAAGGCGGAGCAGCATCCGGCTGCGCAACCCTATCTGAAAAACTGGCAACAACTGACGCAACCAAAACCACAGCCATAACATGGGGCTGTGGTTCTTTTACCGCCATTTATAACCATCTGTATTCAAATCGTGACTAAATGTAATGCTGCTGGCATCAAGGCGTACGGCTGACATAAGCTGTGCAGCATCTTTTGTTCCGGAGTTTAACCCATGAAGTTTTCTGCAACTGTACTTGCCGCCGGTGTGGCCGGTCTAATGCTCATCAGCAGTCTGCCGGCGGCAGCCACCGTGGTGCTGGTCAAAACCAACCTCGGCAATTTTGAAGTCAATTTATTTGATCAAAACACACCGCTAACTGTGGCTAACTTTCTAACTTACGTCAATAACGGCAGTTATAACGACACCCTGTTTCACCGCAGCTTACCGGGCTTTGTGCTGCAGGGCGGCGGTTTTAAATATAGCGGCAATAACACGGCCCCATTTACCGCTACCGCAGTGTTGGCAGCAGTGAAAAACGAAGTGCTGTATTCCAACCTGCGTGGCACTATCGCGATGGCCAAACAACAAGGCAAACCTGATAGCGCGACGAATCAGTGGTTTATCAACTTAGCCGACAATAGCCAGAATCTGGATACCCAAAACAGTGGTTTTACTGTATTTGGCCAGGTCACGGGTAATGGTATGGAAATTATTGATGCCATCGCCAAATTACCGACCAACCTGGCGACAGGTTTTGCTGAAGTACCCCTGCGTAATTACACCGCAGCCGACGTGCAAGCCAAGGTACCGGTTACTAAAGCGAACCTGATCCATATCGAAAGCATCACTGTCATTAATAACGATCCGGCCAGTGCGGCGGCGTTAAAACCGGTGCAAAACACCTTGATCCATCAACAAAATAAAGGCGACAAAAGTTCAGGCGGCAGTCTGGGCTGGTTCAGCTTACTGGCCGTGACGGCGCTAGCTGCGTTACGTCGCCGGTCTGGCCGCATCGCCCGCTAGTTCTGCGTCGGCGGCCGGTGGTATTTATCAACGCCTTGCCATCACTGGCCGCTTTTTTTCCTGCGCAATGGCGGCAGCTTAAGCCTGCCGCCAGCGGTTGACCACCTCCACCAGTAAACCCGCGATTAAGCCCCAGAATGCTGAGGCGATGCCAAAAAAACTGATCCCAGAGGCAGTAACCAGCAGGGTAAACACTGCCGCATCACGATGCCGCACATCCGCAGTTGCAGTGGCCAGATTGGCAGCAATAGTGCCAAGCAGCGCCAGACCAGCCACAGTCGCCACCAAAGCTGGCGGTAAAGCGGCAAATAACGCTACCACTGAAGCGCCAGCCAGCCCGGTACAGAGATAGAACACACCAGCCGCCATCGCAGCGGTATAGCGCTTGGCCGGATCCGGGTCAACCTCAGGTCCACTACAAATCGCGGCAGTAATAGCGGCCAGATTGAGTGAAAAATTGCCAAAGGGTGCGGTCAGCATGGTCAAGGCCCCACTCCAACTGAGCAGTGGTGACACTGGTACCTGATAACCTCCGGCTTTCAGCACTGCCAGACCCGGGATATTTTGTGACGTCATAGTGACAATAAATAACGGCACCCCAATTCCTAGCAGCGCTTGCCAGGACCAATCCGGGCTCACCCAAACTAATTGCAACCATTGCCATTGCAACGTAGATAAATCCAGCAGTTGCAGCTGCCACGCCGCTAACATGCCGCTGAGCAAGACCAACGGAATGGCATACCGCGGCCACAGCCGTCGCACTATTAAAAAGGTGGCGATCATCAACAACACAAGTTCCGGCGCCAGCGCAATACTGCTGAATACTTTCAGCCCAAACTGCAATAAGATCCCTGCCAGCATAGCCGCCGCAATCGGCAGCGGAATGCGACTGGCTAATTTATCAAACCAACCACTGAGCCCTAGCGCTGTGGTCAGCGCAGCGCTGAAGATAAAAACGCCGACCGCTTCGGCGAGTGTAACGCCCTGCAAACTGGTGGCCAGCAAGGCCGCGCCTGGCGTGGACCAGGCCGTCAATACCGGCGCTCGGTAATACCAGGAAAATCCAATGCAGGTCACGCCCATCATCAGACCCAAAATGGCGATCCAACTGGCTATTTCAGCCTGACTGGCACCTGCCGCCGCTGCCGCCTGAAACACAATAGCGACTGAACTGGCAAAGCCAACCAGCACAGCGACAAAACCGGCCACCACAGCCGGCACACTCCAATCTGTTCTCAAGATTTATCCTTGTTTAGCCTTGCTTAGGCACGCAGAAATTTCGCCACATACCAACAACTGGCCTGGATTTGCAGTTGTTGTTGCAAGGCCCAAGCCAAACCGGCACGGACTAATTGCTCTGCCAAGCCCTGACCACGTAATTGTGGCGGCACAAAAGTATGGCTGAAATTCACCAAACCACGATAATTGTGATCCATGGCAGCACTCAGCTGATAATCGAGCCGGGCCTGCACTCCTTGTAACTCGACAATAAAACACTGCTCTGCCGGTCGATGTTCAATAGCGACTGTACTCATCTGCTTACTCCTGTCTGGGTGGTACCGGTGCCCCAGCGCACCGACAACAGAATCATCACTTTACGCCTGATAAGGCAATCAATTAAAGTAGCCGCATCTGTTTGTCTGAGGTTTTGTGATGAAACTCCGTCCTTTTGCGTTGTTGTGCAGTCTGTTGCTGGTACCCCCCTTATCCGCCGCTGACACTGCAGCCAGTTATTACGAATCCGCCCTGCGTTACAGCCAACAACAACAATGGCGCTCAGCCGAATTGGAACTACGCAACAGCCTGCAACAAGACCCGGCTTATCTGCCAGCCCGTCTGTTATTGGGCAAAGTGTTGCTGAAGGCCGGACAATGGGCCAGCGCCGAAAAAGAACTGCAACTGGCATTGGATGGCGGCGCGGCACCACTGCCGCTGCTATTCGACTTAATGCGGGCGTTGCTGGCGCAACAAAAACATGACCAAGTCAGTTATCTGCTGGAAAAATATCAGCATTATCAAAAAGAAGCTGGTTATGTGCTGATGCAGGCCAATTTATACAAACAACAGTATCAATATCCGCAAGCGCTCCAGGCGTATCAGCAAGTCCTGGCGCAGCAACCTCAGGCTGAGCTCGCAGCGGAAAGCTGGTATGGACTGGCCGAGTTGCAATTGAAACAATCGGAACTGGCTGCGGCCATCGCCAGTCTGGATCAGCTGCGCAGCGACTCTGACTGGTTCAGACCAGGGCAATATCTGCGCGCGCAGATCTTGCAGTTGCAGCAAAAAACCGATGCAGCCATACAACTGTACGATCAATTGCTTACCCAAAAACCGCAGGATGCCGCCGCTTTATTAGGCAAAGCCCAGTTGTTGATGCAAAAAAATCAGCCG
This sequence comes from uncultured Rheinheimera sp., assembly GCA_964525695.1. GTDB lineage: Bacteria > Pseudomonadota > Gammaproteobacteria > Enterobacterales > Alteromonadaceae > Pararheinheimera. The sequence goes on from CAZGHW010000010.1 coordinate 82,518, forward strand.
GCGGCCGCGCTTAAGCTGATCATTCAATTCCGGCAGGCCTACCCGGAAAATCCATACGGCCAGTTGATCCATGCCAGCATTCTTGGCCAGCAAGGCGAAAATAAAGAGCAGCAACGCCTATTGCAGCAAGTACGGCAGCAATTATCGGGGCTGACCACAGAACAGCGACAACAGGAAGATGTGTTATTACTGACAGCGGTGCTGGATTTTAGCAATGAGCAATTCGAAACCACCATCAGTAAGCTGAAACAATATCAGAAGCTGTATCCGGCCAATGCCAGAGTCAGTCAGTTACTGGCGCAGAGTTATTTGCAACTGCGGATCTATGATGAAGCACAAAATCAGATTGAAGCAGCAATGCAACTGAATCCACAAGATTATTCCCTGGTGCTGATCGCGGCCACTATTTATCAGGCCCAGCAAAAAAATGCCGAAGAACTGGCATTGCTACAGCAGGCTTTTGGGCGCTTCCCGGCAGAGCCGCAAATCCGCCAGTCTTATATTGTCGCGCTGATTAAAAATGACCAATCGGCAAAGGCACAGCAATTGTTGCAAGACCCCAGCACTAACCAGCCGCAGTTGGCTGATTTGGTGATGCTGGGTTACCTGCAATTAGAAGCTGGCGCCTTTGAGGCGGCTTTTGCCACGGCCGGTCAGTTGTTAAAGCTGGATCAATCCAAAGTAGAAATTTTCCAGCTCGCGGCCGATGTCTCTGCCAAGCTAGGACAACCGGCGCAAGCAAAAGCTTTTTATCAACAAGTGTTGGTGCTGGATGCCAGTCATAAACCGGCCTTGTTATCCTTAGCCAGTTTGGCGCTACAACAACAGCAGTGGTCAGAAGCGGCCGGCTATTATCAGACCTTGTTACAACATTACCCGGCCGATAACTTGATTTTGCAGTTGGTGGCCGATAGCGCCATTCAACAAGGCAAAATTGCTGAAGCGATCAGTTGGCTGGAACAGTTACCAGATGACAGCGCCAATGTGCCAGCATTGCAGGCGTTATTTGAGCTTTATCTGCTTGAAAATCAAATTGATAAAGCGGCAACTTTATTATCCGGCCTGAGCGAAAAAATCGCCTTGACGCCATTTTTATATCAGTCGCTGGCGAAACTGGCTTTGGCGCAGCAACAACCTGAGGTGGTGAGTCATAATACCGAAATTCTATATGGGCTTTGGTACGATGATGCCGCGCAATTGCAACTGGTGACCGATTTACAACTACGTAATCAGGACAAAACCGGCGCGCTGACCAGCATCCAACGTTTGATTGCGCTAGATGCTGATCCCCTGGATCTGAGTTTATTGCAGGCCAGACTGGCCCTATTACAGGGCAATCCGGACCGTACCCTGCAACTGGTTGCCAAGCTGCGTCAAGCGGGCAACAACAATGCCGTGCTGGACGAATTAACTGCCCATAGTTACCTGGCACAGCAGCACTATGCAGAGGCCGCGACAGTGTTGCAACAGCTCTATCAAGCTAATCCCGGTTATGGGTATTTTCAGTTATTGCGCCAGTGTTATCAACAGTTGCAAGACCAGCCAGCACTGACCTCGTTATTGCAGCAGTACATGCAGCAACAACCGGCTGATCTGGCGGCAGTGATTGAACTGGCGACGCTCTACCAGGCGCAACAACAGCAACAAGCCGCGATTGATTTATATGAAAAGCACCCTGCGCTGCAGCAACAGCCGGTGCTCCTGAACAATCTGGCCAATTTATATCTCAGTCAGCAACCGGCGAAGGCATTGCAATATGCCCAAGCAGCTTATCAATTATTACCGGGTCAGCCTGATATTACCGACACTTATGGCTATGCGCTGGTCAAAGCTGGTCAGCCGGAACAGGGACTCGGCATCCTGCGCGATGCAGAAATCCGTCAACCTGATGCAGTCGCATTACAATTGCATCTGGCTGAAACGCTGCTGCTGTTGCAGCGCCGTGCTGAGGCAACACAAATTTTAACGACCTTAACCACCAAGCAGTTGACAGCAACTGAACAGCAAGCTTTGCAACAACTACAACAGCAATTAGACAAAAACTAACCAGCTCACTTGTTTAACAGCTTCCAGTCGGCTCATGCTGGCTGGAAGCTGTTATGTCATTAAAAAAGCCAGCGGCTGACCATTCAAATCTAAATTAGATCAAAATTATGTTGTTGAACTACATAGTAAAAAATACGAGCAATCGACCCTAGTTGTGGTTTCAATAAAAATTCACCAAGACAACGTTGTCATTGCAAGTTGATCTCGGGTATCATTGCACATATTTTAATCACCCTGCAGGTGTGTTGTATGAAAAAAATTTGGCTCCTGACGTTAGCACTCAGCACTGCTATCGCCGCTTCAGCGCAAGCAGCGACCATCGACCTTGGTCAAGCCGCCAGCTATAACGCTTTTATTAAAGACAACTTTACGGCCAATACTTCGGACACCCGCGGCAGTCTGGCGGTGGGTGGTAATCTGATTATTCAGCCAGGTAATGGCGGCCAAGGCGGTTACAGCATCGGCTATGGCGCCACTGGCAAAGGCCCTTCATTGGTGGTCGGTGGCGATATCGTCAAAACCGGTGATGGTTGGTTGAACGTACATAAAAATGGCAATAACGTCGGTGACGCTGTGCATGCAGGCAAGCTGAATGTGGCAAATACTCAAGGGGGCAGCAAGCCATTCAGCGCCAATGCCACCAAAGTCAGTGCCGCCAATTTACCAGTCGATTTTAATGCGGCCTTTGCGCATTTGACCACTTTATCGGCGCAACTGGCCAGTCAGACCACTGCAGCCACTACCAGCAAAACTGAAATTTTAACTTTCACGCCAGCCAAAGCGACAGCAGATAATGTCTATGTCTTTAACCTGACGCAGGAAGATTTTAATCGTTATCAGGGCTTTAACGTGCAGGGCGTGAATAAAGATGCCTTGATTGTGTTTAACATCAGCAATCCGAACAAAGTCGCCAGCAGCTATAACAACAATGCCGCTGATGCTGCCTTTTGCAAAAAGGGCGAAGCTAACTGCGTAGTGTTCTCGCAAAAAAGTGTCTATCTCAATGGCGTCAATGCCGCCAGCGGCACCACAGGGACTGTGAATCCGACAGCTCCACTGGCCAGTCAAATTCTGTATAACTTTAAAGATGTTGCCCGGTTGAAAATAGCCTCCGATGTCTATGGCACAATTTTGTCACCAAAAGCGGCGATTGAAACTAATCAAGGCGTGGTTTGGGGCCAGGTGATTGCTAAATCATGGAAAGGGAATGCTGAAATTGACCCGGCACCGTTAAAACCACCAGTGGGCACCAATCCACCTGTCGTTAGCGAACCTCCACTGTGGGCCGCCTTATTGTTGTTGGTGGCTGGCTTACTGCTTAGCCGTCGCCGCAGCCAGTCTCGGCCTGCAGGCTGGAACCCAGTCGCGGCTTAAGTCATCCCGGACTCTGGCAGTTCGCTGTCAGGGTCTGTCCTCCAGCCAGTCTTTTGCCCGGTGATAGCAAGCGCAGCAGCAGACTGCAGTAGAAAAAACTGCAGGCAAAAATCGATTTTCTTGCTAATCTAGCGCCAACCACAGTTTCACAGATTGCGTGATGGAGCATCCGGCATGACCCGTATTGGCACCCCAGCCAGCCCAACCAGTACCAAAGTATTATTATTAGGCTCTGGCGAATTAGGCAAAGAATTATGTATCGAATTAAAGCGTTATGGCTGTGAAGTGATTGCTGTGGATCGTTACGCCAACGCACCGGCAATGCAAGTGGCCGATCGGCATTATGTCATTTCCATGCTGAACGGCGCGGCATTACGGCAATTAGTGATCAAAGAAAAACCCGCTTTAATAGTGCCAGAAATTGAAGCCATCGCCACTGCCACCCTGCTGGAACTAGAGCAGGAAGGCTTTACCGTAATCCCAAGTGCCAGAGCTGCGCATCTGACAATGAACCGGGAAGGCATCCGCCGGTTAGCTGCAGAAGAACTGGGTCTGGCCACTTCCCCATTCTGTTTTGCCGATGACCACCAAAGTTATCTGGCAGCAGTGCGTCAAATTGGTTTTCCTTGTGTGGTCAAACCCATCATGTCCTCCTCTGGCAAAGGTCAATCTGTGTTGCGGTCTGATGCCGATTTAGCGGCGGCCTGGGCTTATGCTCAGGAAGGCGGTCGGGCTGGCAAAGGCCGGGTCATCGTAGAAGGTTTTGTTGCTTTTGATTATGAAATCACCTTATTGACGGTTTGTTCTGTCTCTGGTACACAATTTTGCGCTCCTATTGGCCATCGGCAGGAAAAAGGCGATTATCGTGAATCCTGGCAGCCACAAGCGATGTCAGACGCGGCCCTGGCCACAGCCCAAGATTATGCCCGCCGGATCACTGCGGCTTTACAAGGTTATGGCGTGTTTGGGGTGGAATTATTTGTCAAAGGCGATCAGGTTTGGTTCAGCGAAGTGTCACCACGGCCGCATGATACCGGCATGGTGACGCTGATGTCGCAAAACCTGTCCGAATTTGCCTTACATGCCCGCGCTATTCTGGGTTTACCTATTCCAGCCATTAAACAACTGGGTCCAACGGCATCGGCGGTTTTACTGGTCAAAGGCCAATCGCAGCAGATGAGTTTTAGCGGTCTCCATCAGGCATTACAAGAGCCGGATACTGAGCTGCGCTTATTCGGTAAACCCGAGGTCCAGGGCGAACGCCGGCTGGGGGTTGCGCTGGCGCAAGATCAAAGTATCCAGGCCGCTATCGACAAGGCGCTGCGGGTCATAGCGCAGATTGACGTTGCCCTCTGAAGCCTTTTTTTCGACCGCAGCAAAAATTACCATTAAGTTTTGCTGCTTTTGTGCCGCTTTCCTATACTTTGACAGCAAAATCCGGCTGGCGCTGCCAGCCAACCCCCTGAGATGCCTGATGCAGGCTGACACTCAGCAGTGCAAGGAGGCAGCATGATCTTATTAATAGGCGGAGAAAAAGGTGGCACCGGCAAGAGTTGTCTGGCGCAGCACCTCGCGGTGTATTTTTCGATGCAGGACAACAGCAATGTCATTCTGGTCGACTGTGAACCGCAGCACAGCACGTCAGACTGGGTACAGCTGCGACATCTGCAACCAGGCTTATCCTGGATCAACGCTGTGCAGATGTACGGTAAAATCCGCTACGAACTGAAAAGTCTGCAACATCATTATGATTATGTCATTGTTGATTGTGGTGCTTATGATGCAGTGGCATTACGTTCAACCATGGCAGTGGCTACCCATGTCCTGCTACCGCTGCAGCCCAAAATACGGGATCTAGCGACTATCCCACAGCTATCAGACCTGATCCAAAATTGCCTGCAAGTCAATCCACAGATGCAGGTCGCCTGTGTACTCAATCAATGTGCCGGGCCAGAAGATGAGCGGGTGCTGCAAGCCAGAACCCGCTTACAGGCCGCTAATTTGACGGTGCTGCAGGCACAGATCCATCAGCATGATGAAATTGATAGCAGTGCACTGAAAGGGTTTTCGGTCCTGGATACCCAACCACATGGTGCCGCGGCGAGTGAAATGATCGCAGTGGCAAGAGAGCTGCAACAATTAGCGCTACGGCAGTTCCTTAATGACTCAGTGCCAGCAACAGGCACTATTGCAGGCTAAGCTGCGCGCTACGGGCTGCAATCAACTGGCATAACCGGCCGATACTTTCACCATAAAATAACGGATGAAACTGGCCTTGCTGACAGTATTGCTGCTCAAATGCCAGCACCTGCGCCACACTCTGACTCAGTTGTTGCAACGCCTGTTGTTGTCCCAACCCCAACGGCGCACCAAATTGCTGCAGTTCGGCTTGTAACAAAGCTAAACTCTGTTCACCCTTGATTTGACTTGCCGCTTGGGTTTTGGCACTAAACCAGCCAAACAATTGCTGTTTGTAAGCCAGTAACGGCGGTCGATCAGAAAAGGTCGCGAATAACAATATCAACAAAATCAATGCCACTACTTTCTTCATTGCTTACCTCTGTTGCGCACACTGGCGTCTCAATACAGCAAACGCTGTCACTTTCATAGACAATAGCCTGATAAAACCGACAACAAAGTTTACACCAACTTTTAGTAAACTTAGCCAATTCATATGGTTATAATAGACATACAAATGGTATGGTTTATGCGTCACAGCACAGGTCCACACCAACCTGTTGCCAACCAACCAGGCAACAGCATGGTACATCAGGCTTTACTGCTATAATAGGCACTGCCAATTTGCAGTGTCGGCTGGCCAGCGGTCATATTTTCAGAGGTATGTATACAGTGCAACAACCACCAAAACAACAACCAATCCCGATTAAAGTGGATATGCACAATCCGAAACAAGCGGCATCCTACCCGGTGCGCGATCGGATTTATGTGCGGGCAGTCAAAGGCTTACATCAGCGGCTGCGTCGCAATATGGGATTTGTGTTTATGGGGCTTTTTATGTTGCTGCCCTGGCTGCAATTTGATGGCCATCAAGCCATCCTGCTGGATATCGGTGAGCAAAAATTTAATATTTTTGGCATGACGCTGTGGCCCCAGGATTTTACCATTATGGCTTGGATCCTGGTAATTTCAGCTTATGCGCTGTTTTTTGTCACCACTTTTTATGGCCGGGTCTGGTGCGGTTATCTTTGTCCACAAACGGTCTGGACCTTTATTTTTATCTGGTTTGAAGAAAAAATTCAGGGCAACCGTAACCAACGGATGAAACTGGATAAAGATGCCTGGACCCTCAGTAAGGTCTGGAAAAAAGGCCTGACACATCTCTCTTGGCTGTTGTTCTCACTGTTAACTTCACTGATTTTTGTTGGCTATTTCACCCCGGTAGACCAGTTGTTTATTGATTTTTTCAGCGGCCAGGCCAGCTTTTGGTCCTGGGTCTTTATTCTGCTGTTTATGTTCTGTACCTATGGTAACGCTGGCTGGATGCGCGAAATTATGTGTACCCACATTTGCCCTTACGCCCGCTTCCAATCGGCGATGTTTGATAAAGATACTTTTACGGTGACCTATGACGCAGCCCGCGGTGAAGGTCGTGGTCCACGCGCACGTAAAGATACCGATTACAAAACCAAAGGATTGGGCGATTGTATTGACTGTAATTTATGCGTGCATGTCTGCCCAACCGGCATCGATATCCGTAATGGTCTGCAATATGAATGCATCAACTGTGGCGCTTGTATCGACGCCTGTGACGATACCATGGACAAAATGGGTTATGCCAAAGGCCTGATTAGCTACACCACAGAACACAGTCTGCAAGGCAAACCAACCAAAGTAGCGCGGCCGAAATTACTCGGCTATCTGGCGGTACTATTGGTGGTCACAGCGGCCTTCGGCTGGACTTTATACAGTCGGGTTCCGGCGGAAATGGATGTGGTGAGAGACCGCGGCAGTTTATTTCGCGAAACCGATGAGGGTCTGATTGAGAATACCTACACCATCAAAATCATTAATAAATCGCAGCAAGATCAAACTTTTATGCTGAAGTTTACCGGATTACCACAAGCGAGTTGGATTGGTGAGCAGGAAGTGACGATCAAAGGTGGCGACACAGCTGGGGTCCCGATCAGCCTGTCACTTGATCCGGCTGACAGCACAAAACCTGTGATGGATATTGAATTTCAAGTCATCAACAAAACCAACCCAGAGATCGAACTGACGCAAGGCAGTAAGTTTTTTGCTGGCCGTTAATACCCTCATGCCCGGATGGCCACAGCTTGTGGCCATCCGCAGGCCGCTGGTTTGGTCGCCTGCTTACGGGTACACTGACGTTTTCTGACGCGAGCCCTTTGCATGACCGCAGCTTTTGATTTTACCGATCTGACGCCTGATCTGATTCTGGATGCCTGCCAGCATTATGGCTTTTATGCTGAATCTGGTTTGTTGGCGCTCAATAGTTACGAAAACCGGGTCTATCAGTTTAAAGCAGATGATCAGCAACGTTATGTGGTGAAAATTTATCGGCCACAGCGCTGGAGTACGGCGCAAATTCAGGAAGAACATCAGTTTGCTTTTGAACTGGCCGCCGCTGAAATTCCGGTGGTCGCGCCACTGCGCCGCGATGGTCAGTCCCTGCTGCCTTACCAGGGTTATCAGTTTGCCATTTTCCCGAGTCGGGGCGGTCGGGCGCTGGAACCTGACAATGATGATCAACTTGCGCAACTGGGCAGTTTTCTCGGTCAGTTGCATCTGGTTGGCGCCAAACAGGCTTTTGTACATCGACCAACCCTATCGATTCAGCAATTTTTAACCGACAGCACGGAATTTTTACTGCATCAGGCCGGTCTGATGCCGGCGATACAACAACAATTAGCCCCGCTGTTGGCTGAGCTCACGGTGCTTTGCCAACAACAGTACCAACCGACCAGGTTGATCCGCTGTCATGGTGACTGTCATTTGGGCAATCTGTTTTATGACCGGCAAGCGTTTTTTGTCGATTTGGACGATTGCCGGCAAGCGCCCGCCATCCAGGATCTATGGATGTTGCTGGGCGGTGAGCAGGCGGAACAACGACTGCGACTGGAACTGTTACTGGACGAATATCAGCAATTTGCTGATTTTGACAGTGCCCAGTTGGCGCTGATTGAACCGCTGCGGGCAATGCGGATGGTGCATTATATGGCATGGCTGGCACGGCGCTGGACAGACCCAGCTTTTCCACTGCATTTTCCCTGGTTTAACAGTGACAGCTACTGGCAACAACAACTGGCTAGCTTGCGTGAACAGCTGCTTCGGTTACAACAGCCGGTGTTACGGTTGTATCCTTATGATTATTAACCAGGTACTGTACAGCTGATTTTCGACTGGTGTAAGCTGTGCACTATCTTCGCCGACCTGCAGTTTGCTGCAGTTCACTCATGATTTGCATGGATAATTGGAAAATACTGATGAAAAAATTGCTGTTATGGATTGTTGCCGCTTGCATGATCCCTGGCTTACAGGCCGCGACCACCTATGAAGAAGGTGAACATTATCAGATCATCGCTGAAGTCGGCACTAGCAAACCTGAAGTGAAAGAATTCTTTTCTTACTACTGCCCAGCCTGTAATGCGTTAGATCCAGTGGTCCAAAGTGTGGTGAAAAGCCTGCCGGAAGGCACCAGCTTTAAAAAATATCATGTCGATTTTATGGGCGCAGCCACTCAGGAAATTCAAACCGGCTTGACACTGGCGATGGCAGTCGCCAAAACCCAGAATAAAGCCACTGAATTGAACAACGCCTTCTTTAAACATATCCATGTCGACCGCAAAACCTTTGCCAGTGCCGATGACATTCGTAGTCTGGCGCTGAGTCAGGGCATTGATGCGGCGGTTTATGACAAAAATATCAAGAATATTGTGGTGCAATCTCAGGTCAAACTGATCCAGAAAGAACAAAATGAATTATCAAAGGCGCGTATTCTGACCTCTGTGCCGACTTTTATCGTCAATGGTCGCTACAAAATTGATATCAGTAAATTAGACAGAGCCAATCAGGAACAGGATTTAAAAGCACTGGTCCATTATTTACTGCAGAAAAAATAACTATCAGCGCAACGGGAGTACCGATGTTTTTACGTATTTTATTGACCTCAATGCTGGCATTGGGCTTAGTTGCCTGTGATGCTAAAGCCGACAAATTTGTCGAAGGCACCCACTATCAGGTGGTCGCCACTGAAAAAACCAGCCAGCCGCAAGTGCAGGAATTTTTCTCGTTTTTCTGCGGTCACTGTTTCCATTTCGAACCTATGGCGCAGCAACTGGCGAAAAACTTACCCGCTGGGGTCAGTTTCGAAAAAGTCCATGTCGACTTTTTAAACGCCGCCAGCCCTGAAATACAACAAGCCTTAGCCCGTGCTTATCTGGTTGGTAAAGAATTGGATCAGGGCGATAAAGTGGCCGGACTGATTTTTAATTATATCCATCGTCAGGGCGCCAAATTCAGCAATGATGCGGATATTCGCAACCTGTTGCTGGTGAATGATATTGATGGCGCAAAGTTCGATGCCAAATTTAACAGCCTGCCATTGCTGACAGCGGTGCAGAATATGAAAACCCAGCAGACTAAATGGTCTGAGAATGGCGTGCTCAGAGGGGTGCCCACTGTGCTGGTCAATGGCAAATATAAAGTCAACCTCGACAAACTGGATCCAGAACATTTTGCCGCGGATTTACAGCAGTTGGTGCAACAACTGTTAGCCAAATAACCCCGATGGCCGCGGCTTTAATACAAGCCGCGGCAGCGCTTTACTGCCGTTTTCGACTGCCAGACAACATCGCTTACGCTGCTTGTTATAACCAAATCGTTGATTATTTTCTTTCCAGTTATAAAGTAATTAATTTGTAAAATACATCATCATACTGTTGACCCACCCTGGCGATCTGGTTATATTTCCGCCAACGCTGCTGTCATCTGACGCAGATAGTCATGAGCAACATCATAAATACCTTTAGGTATTTTATTTTTTGCTAATGATGACAGCGCTGTCAGTGGATGCTAGTGCTTTGGAACATGAGGTTGCTGTGAAACAGAATGGATTTTCACTGATTGAATTGCTGGTGGTGGTCGCAGTGTTAGGGATCGTTGCCGCTATTGCCTACCCATCTTATCTGAGTCATTTGCAAGCCGGTTACCGGTTGGATGCACAACGTATCCTCCTGGAACAAAGTCATTTATTAGAACGCAGTTACAGTCGGCAAGGAGAATATCCGGCCAGTTTTAATATCGCCAGTAGTAGTCACTATGATTTCAGTTATCAAAGAGTTGATGCACAAACAGATGCCTATCTGTTGACCGCGTCGCCAAAAACCACAGGCTTTCCCTGCGGTAGTCTGACCTTGAATCAGCAGGGCATCAAAACTGCAACAGGAGGTGCCACATGCTGGGCAGATTAACCCCGCCACGAGGCTTCACCTTGTTTGAATTACTGATTACGCTGTCGATCGCGGCCATACTGACGACATTAGCTATCCCAACTTACCAAAGTTTTATTCAGCAGGAAAAGCATGCCCGCACAGTCAATCAGTTGCAGTCTTTGTACAAGTTTTCCCGTAGTGAAGCCATCAAACGCGAAGCCACTGTGTTACTCAAACCAGTGCCAGAGCTATTGAACCAATGGCAGGTCATTCTCCCAGAGAGCAGTGACAAAGTGATCCGCCATTTTGCTTTGCAGGACAGCGCCATCACCGTCAGTGGCCTGACTGATATTCAACTGAATAGTCACGGCCATACCAGTGCGCAAGCGATAGAAATTACAGATCCAAAACAATATGCCGCCACCAAATGGTTATGTATTTTCCCCAGTGGCCAACTGATTGTTCAAAGTAGTCAATGTGCGACGGCCGGAGCTTAATCATGCCCCAAAGCTCTCAATGTAATGGCTTTAGTTTGATCGAGGTGCTGGTCGCAATTTTGTTGGTGGCGCTTGGCTTGTTAGGACTGGCAGCCGCTCAGATTAAAACACTGCAATATGCCAGTAGCAGTTTGCAACAAACGGTGGCAAGCATTCAGGCACAAAATGTGATTGAACGCCTATGGCCGGATTTATGCCGGTTACAGCAAGGCGGTCAGCCATTTGATGAGAACTTTAAAGCCAGCCTCAAGCCTGATGCCACCTTAGACCCCGCTGGCTACACGGCTACAGTGCCGGATTACGATTTCTCCGCCTCACCACTTGCGAATGCAGCAGCTCAGCCGCTGCTGTCTGTCACCATCAGTTGGACCGATCGGCGCCAGCGTGATCAATCCGATGAACAACTGGATATCGCAGCTGGTTTCCCCTGGCTGCGCAATGGCAATCCGGCAGGCTGTTTATGAAGAAAAACACAGTGCGACCGGCAGGCTTTACCCTGATTGAACTCCTGGTCAGTCTGGCGCTGACCATGCTGTTGGTCAGCGGCGTTGGCGGCGCATTACTGGCGATTAAACAGACGGTGCAGGACACCCATAATTTTGAAAATGCCCAGGAAATCTTGCGCAGCAGTCGCGATATGCTGGGCCAGAGCTTGAAGCGGGCCGCCGCAGTTTCGCTGATCCAGCTTGATAATATCAGCACACTGAATGTGAGCCAGGATAACAACAACGCGGCACAGACAGATTGTGTTGGCAATCTGCAAACCAGTGCCTTTACCGAACAATTCCGCCTGAAGGATGCTGATTTACAATGCCGGGTCATCGCCGCTGGCGCGGCAGGAGCCTGGACCCCACTGATCACTGGCTTTCATGCCCTGGATTTTACGCTGCTCGCCAACAACCGCTTGGTCAGGTTTCGGTTATCCCCCAAAAATTTGCCCGGCAAATATCCTATCGCTGACCTAAATGCCGATCAGACCACTGAACCTTATATCCGGCTTGATATCGCATTAAAATCAATTATCTTAACCGAGGCTACCTGATGCCAACCCGCCAGAAAGGAATGTCGTTATTGCTGGTGCTGCTGTTAACGTTGATGGCAAGTTTACTCGTATTCAGCGCGCTGAATAATGCGATCTCACAAGAGCGGATGAGTGGGAACTTTCAGAAAAAGTTAAATGCTGAACACCTGGCCGATCAAGCCGTATTTGAAAGTTATCATCAGCTTAATCGTTTTGTGCGGGAGCCAGCGAATGCCAATAAAACCGATGCCGAGCTCGCCGCGGCGGCGGCTGTGGCGTTACAAAATCTGGCTGGGGGTCGCAGCTTCAGCACCACTGCGGCTGATGTAACGGCAACAGGCCTGGCTGTCAACGCAGCCGGTAACCGCTATCAGGATAGCCTGGCCACCCGCCGGGTGTTGTTCCGCAAAGTCACAGAGAGCGGTAGTCAGCAACGGCCATTTGGCCATGCCGTTACTGGCTGTGAAGGGGTGAGCTTGTCCGCCAGCGGCGGTATCAGCAGTTACGATTCAACCAATCCAACGGCCGCCGACACCAATGTCGTGGTTCAAACAGTTAACAGCAATGGCGATATCGAATTGATGGGGGCAGCGCCGATACGAGGTGACGTGCTCTCCAGAGGCAATATCAGTTTGGCTGGCTCTGCCATTGTCACTGGGCGGCTGCATGCTAATGGCAATATCCTGTTGCAAAGTTCCAGTAACACCATTGAAAAAGAAGTTTGGGCCCGAGGCAATATTCTGATTAATGGCACTATCACCCTGCTGCGAGAACTTAAGACCAATCAGGCGCTGACGATCACAGCCCCCACCAAACTGGCTGGCGGCATCAAAGTGAAAGGCAATACACTTATCAGCGCTTATGGTCAGATCAGCCCGATTGGCCAACCGCTTGCATACGGCACTATTGCCAGCCCGGTACAAATTCAGGGTAATCTGCAGCTGGGTGCCGACTATATTAAGGAGATATTTGACGATCTCCCCGCGGTGCAATACAGCGGCACTGTCAATCCGGCAGGCATAGGCCAGAAAGTGGCAATAGCCAATAACCAATTCCCGGAAGTGCCGTTGTTACCTATTGATAATAAAGACCGTAATAGCGCCGACTTTAATCCAATTTGTGATGTACTGGATATTGCGCCGCAAGTGCAAAATATGCACAAACCTGCCACCTTCTCTGCGCTCAATTTGATCGAACCTGAAACTGTCTATCAACTCAGCCCTACCCAGGGTCAATTTTTGCAACCTAACAGGTTGACCGGACAACACAGTCCAGCCAACACAAATTTTTTGGGACAGAGTATCCGTAGTTACTTTTTCTCTGAGCTGAACCTAACCAATACTGAATTACAAATCAGTGGCGACATCACCATTTATGTGCGTGACATGGTGAAATTAGGCGCCAATGCCAAGTTGCGCATTATGGATAACAGCACGCTGACGCTGATCAGCAGTGGCAAAATTATTTTTAGCGCCGATGCAAAACTGCTGAATCAACAGGGTGGCAAACCTGAAGGCCTGGTCAATCAGAAGCCGGTGTTTGCCATTTATTCAGCCTTTGCTGGCTTGGCTGGTGAAGGCAATACTGAGGATAAAGATAAAGCTGGCATTGATATCAGTGGTGCTGCCGATGGCATTTATGCAGCGATTTACGCCCCTTTAACCGATATCAAAATAGCTGGCATTGGCCAGCAAAATTACTTTGCTGGTGCCGCCTTAGGTAAAAAGGTCAGCATTGGCGGCGATGGTTTGATCCGCTATGACCAAGCACTTGGTAAAATTGGCGGCGGCGGCGTGGTTAAACCGCTGCAGCCACCCCGAATTGCCTTTAATGGCTGGTAGCCAGCACCTTGGGCGTCCATTGCAGCTCAGGCATCACAAATTGCTGCCAATAACGTTCTGATAATGCGGTTTTGCCAACAATTTGTGAATCCTGCTGCTGCACCAGGGCTGATGCTTAAATTTACCGGATGGCACCTTATGAATCACTACACTAGATGGCAAAGCAGAGCAGGAGTTTGCGTTGCTCTGGTTGATCCAGTCGAATAGGCTGATCGTTCATATCGATCATTAGCTGCAGTGGCAGCAAGGCACCTGGCGCTTATCATACCAATCAAGCTGGCTGTTCAATGTTGTCCGCCACTGCACGACGACAAGCTTGTCGCGTCAGCAGCAAAATAGCAAAAATCGGTAATATTTTCATCAAAACGTCCTTTCATCACCAAAGCAGTGCAACTACATCACTGCAACAACCACAGACTTATTCCATCGCTGCGCAATCTAAGGTATAACGACTTGATGAAAATACCAAAACAAATCCAGCCACTGGTCGAAGAAGGCCTGGTTGATGAAGTCCTGCGTCCGCTGATGAGCGGTAAAGAAGCCGCCGTGTTTGTCGTCCGCTGCGGTGACGAGATCCGCTGCGCCAAAGTTTATAAAGATGCGGCGCAGCGCAGCTTTAAACAAGCAGTGCAATATCAGGAAGGCCGTAAAGTCCGCAGCTCACGTCGCGCCAGAGCGATGGAAAAAGGCTCCCGTTACGGCCGGGAACAGCAGGAAGAAAGCTGGCAACATGCCGAAGTCAGCGCCTTGTTTAAACTGGCCGATGCCGGAGTCAGAGTCCCGTTGGCCTATGGTTGTTACGATGGTGTGTTACTGATGGAGTTGGTGACAGACGCAGATGGCGACGTCGCGCCGCGGCTGAACGACGTCATGATGTCAGCTGAGCAAGCGGTCGAAGATCATGCCATGGTGATGCGTTACATTATGCGGATGTTAGGCGTTGGCCTGGTGCACGGCGATTTATCCGAGTTTAATGTGTTGGTGGATGCTTATGGTCCGGTGATCATCGATTTACCACAAGCGGTCGACGCTGCTGCCAATAATAATGCCAGTTGGATGTTAGCCCGTGATGTGAATAACATGACGCAGTATTATGGCCAGTTCGCGCCTGAACTGTTACAGACCCAATACGCCAAAGAAATTTGGGCGCTGTACCAGGCTGGTAATTTTGATCCGGAAGCTGAACTGACTGGTGAATTCACCGAACCTGCCGCCACCGCGGATGTCGATAGCGTGCTGGAAGAGATCAAAGCAGCATTCGCCGAAATGCAAGCCAGACAACAGCGGCAACAAGCAGCCGACGACGACGACTAACTTACTGCCACTGTCATGTTGTCACTGAGCAACGCAGCCAACGGCCATGGAGCATAGGATGAAACTAGACCCACAACAAAGTTTAGTGTTGCTGATTGATATTCAGACCAAGCTGGCCCCTGCCATTGCACAGAATGAAGTGATCCAGGCAGCCGCCGAATGGACCTTACAAGTGGCGACCGAGCTGCAAATCCCTTGCCTGGCCACAGAGCAATATCCGCAAGGACTGGGGCAGACGCTGCCGCAGTTAAGGCGCTATTTTCAGCCAACACACATCATCGAAAAAATTCATTTTAGCGCCTTGCAAGAACCCCTGTTTTGCCAACAGTTACAGCAACAAGGTCGTCGCCAATTGGTGATGCTCGGTACCGAAAGTCATGTCTGTGTACTGCAAACCGCACTGGACGCCATCGCGGCCGGTTATCAGGTGTTTCTGCTGGAAGAAGCTATCGGCTCACGCACCGCCGCCAATAAACAACTGGCACTACAACGCTTAGTACAGGCAGGTTGTGTGCTGATCAGCCGTGAGATGCTGGTGTTTGAATGGTTGCAGCAAGCTGGCACGCCACAATTTCGCCGCCTGCTGCAAGGCTGGATCCGTTAAAGCCGCCAGCCGCTTGAGTAAACTTAGGCACCCACCACAGGTAAAGGCGTCGCCTGTTGCCATAATCCACGGGTAAAGTCCGGGAAGTCTTTGCTGTTACCGCGATCGCCCACCGAAGCGACAGAAAGTGGCACCACCGCCGACCAGGCTGCGCCATCGTATACATCCTGATCCAGCGGTTGCCCATTGCGCAGGCAATAAATCAGCCGCCAGCACATGAGGAAATCCATGCCGCCATGGCCACCATTGCGTTCAGCATCGGCCCCCATCTGCCGCCACAACGGATGATCATAGCGCTGATACCAGGGTTCCATATCCGTCATCCATTGGTGATAGTTACCGTTCCCGCCTTGTTCCAGCGCAATCCGGTTTGGAAAACCGGCAAAGACGCCGTTGGTGCCCTGGATCAAATTGTGTCTGCTGTAAGGCCGCGGCGTGGTGGTATCATGCTGCAGCATAATGGTCCGACCCTGTACAGTTTTGATGATACTGGTGTTGATATCACCGCAAATGTAGTTCAGTTGATTGCGTTGATGATCGGCCGGAAATTCGCGTTTGGCATAAGCTGCCCGCCCTAAAGCAGGCGAACTGATGGCACTGAGATAATCAAATCTGTCGCCCCGGTTGATATTCATATATTGCGCAATTGGTCCAAGACCATGCGTCGGATAGAGGTTACCATTTAGCTTGGCATGATAACCGGTGCGCCAGGAGCCGGTTTTGCGGTCAATTTCTTTCATCTGCCAGCGCAATTCATGGATATAAGCGGCTTCACCATGTAACAGCTCACCAAACAGCCCTTGCCGGACCATGTTTAATACCATCAATTCATCGCGGCCGTAACAGACGTTTTCTAACATCATACAATTACGTTGCATACGCTCCGCGGTATCGACTAAATCCCATAAATCTGCCAGCGTCAGGGCCATTGGCACTTCAACGAAGGCATGTTTACCGGCCAGTAACGTCGCTTTGGCCATTGGGTGATGCCATTGCCATGGCGTGGAAATCACTACAATGTCAACATCCGGCCTTTGCACCAATTCCAGATAAGATTCGGCATGCGTCTGATACCAGGCAGGCTCAGGTTTGCCTGCCTGCTGCAGCATAGTTTTGGCTCTGGTTATCACTTGTGGATCGGTATCACAAATAGCCGTGATCACTGCGCCTTCAATGTTAGAAAAGTGATTGATATAACCAACACCACGCTCACCGACGCCAATTAAACCAACCCGGACCTGCGCCATAGCCGGCACCACCAAGCCAAGCACCGACTGGCCGGCTGATTTGGCACGCGGCACCGGATGGCTCTGACAACCCGTCGTACCAGCTGCCAGCACGCCGATGGCTGCAGTGCCCAGTGAGGCTTTCATAAAACTTCTGCGATTAAATTCACTCATGCGGATCTCCTTCTGCGCTTTACCTGCAAAAAATCAGGCTGACGCAGCGACAGTCGCAGCCTTGACTTTATATTCGAAAGAGAATGAAACACATAACGGCAGAAATAACAATGAAGTTGCGTTAAAAAGCAAAAAATAGCTTTCGAAAACTTTCTTTACTACCAATCAGCTGCTGCTTATGCTCCGCTGCAGCTCCGGCTTTAGGGGCGGATTTCAACCCCGGTCGGCACTAATTGCAGTAACACCAAGGGTTGGGTCACGCTGGCCGGGTCAAAGCTTTTTTGCTGCCGCTGCGCGATGTCGGCCAAATGTTCGCGGCTTGATTCCAGATCCAACTCCATTTTATGCAGCTTGCCAGTCGCAAAAGCTGTTTTACCGCGGGCACTGACCGGAAAAACCATGTCACCATCCCTGACTTTAATTTTAAACTGTTGATTGGCCTGATCGGACTCTAATTGCATCCAGCAGCCTTTGTTGCTACAGACACTGTGGATCCGGCCTTGCACTGTCAGTTGTTTTTCCAGATATTGATCTGGTGCAGCGACAATACGGGAGACCGGTGTCAGAGCCTTCAGATCAACCTCAGAGCCAAAACGTTGCGTCGCTGCCAAGGTTGGCGTGACCAGCGTGATCATGCAAATTACACTACTGACGCCTAGTATGTTTTTCATCTACCCCTCCCAATTGAATACTGGCAAAAAGCCCGTTTTGCCTGTGACTGATGCGGTGAAACGCCTCAAAGGTAACCAAGGAAAAAGTTATCTTGTTCCTTACATCAAAGCAAGAATAAGCAATAAGTATTGTTGCATTTATTCATCTTTCAGCAACAACTGAACATAGCACATGCTGCTGGAGCTCAACCCAGTAGAACACCGGGTCAAAGTTCAAACCTTCGCTGACTTTGAGAGTACTTGCAGCCAAAACCAATTGGCCAGCGGCCCGATCACATCAGCTTCAGCATTGGTTAGCAGTACCAGGCCATAACCGGTGGCGGGCGCGTAGCCAATATATGGCCGATATCCGTCAACTACGCCACCATGATAGTACACCCGCTGTTGTTCATCATACTGCACCATCCGCCAGCCACGGCCATACCAGAGGCTGGCATGTTTAAACTGCTGCCAGACTTCGCCGCGCGGTTTGCCCTGCACCCGGGTTAATGGTTGCTGTAGTTGTTGCAGTAACTGGTGTGGAAGCACTTCGGGTCGGCCACCTAACATCGCCTGCAGATAAATAGCCAAATCCCGGGCACTGGCATTCACACCGGCAGCACTACTGACCCGATAAAAGTTTGCTTTCGGTTTTACCACCCGCCAGCCTTTGCCGCCGCGTTGATGTGGCATCGCTTTATTGCGCGATGCCAGTAATGGTGCCAACCCCACGGAAGCACTCTGCATACCCAAAGGTTGAAATAGCCGCTGATATAGCAACTGGTCATAAGGCAAACCTGTCGCCCGCTCCAGCGCATTGCCCAGCAAACCAAAAAAAACATTCTGATAGCTATAACAACGTCCTAACGGACACACCGGACTCAGCTCACGCAGCCTTGGTAAAATTTGCGCTGGAGTCTGGTCCGCTTCGATCAAATCTTCAAAGGCGTGCGCCCAAAAGCCGCTGCTGTGTGACACCACCTGCTCCAGCGTCAGACTTTTCGTCAGTTCCGGCGTGCGCAGGACCAGCTCAGGCACAAAGCTCGACAACGGCTGCTGTAGCTGTAACTGACTGGCATGCTGAGCCTGTACCAGACTGACACCAGCAAAAGTTTTCGATACAGAAGCCAGTCGGAATATGGTATCGGCATTGACAGTGGCACGCTCGCCGACCACTCGCACCCCATAATGGCCCAGCTTCACAATCCGCTCACCCTGGACAATAGCGTAAGCTCCGCCCGGCACTTTCGCTTGTTGCAACTTAGTACGAAATTCCTGTTCAAATTGTTGGACCAGCTCAGTTTCTGTCAGCGGAACCGCTTGTACCAACGGACTGACACTCAGCCATAAACTCAACGCTGCGCAGCGGCGCCAGCGAAACAATGTGGTAAACATGCACACTCCAGACATGGATAAAAAATTTAGTGGCTACTGCGCCAAAATAGACCCGCCAGCGACACATGCATCAGCTAGGACTCTGCTGTTGTTGGTTGGCCAATTGCACCAGTAGCGCCTCTAACTGCACAATTTCATTGGCATCTACCAGCCGACTGCTAGTCAACAGTGCTACTGGCAAAGGCTCTTTGAGTTCAAAAATACGGTAGGCAAAGTCCTGCGCAAACTGGGCCAGGGTCGACACTTTATCAAGACTGGCACTATAACTATGTTGATGGCCCAGACTGCTGAAACTTACCTGACCTTTGTCCACCATTCTGGCCAGCGTTTTCCGGGTGGAGGAATAACCCCAACCCAGCACCAACGCGAGTTCATCGTGTAACTCACGCGCAGTCAGGGGTTGCCTGGACCACAGCAATTTCAGAATTTCTAATTCAGGGGCTGTCGGTTGGTGCATAATTGCAAATCTGTGACCAGAAGTTGCGGCCATAGTGCGACAAATGTCACAGCTGTACAAGGCAAAATACGATGCAGGTCGTAGATAATTTTATCTCAGCATCCTCACCACATGCCCTTGAAGCGGCCAACTGCTGCCCACATCATCTTTGATTGATACTTTTAACGTTTTTTCGCTGCAAGCCCGATGTTTAGGAGTGGTTTATGTCCAGTCGCCGCCGTTATGCTTTCCCCGTTTTACTGAGTTTTTTTATCACCAGCTGTGGTTATTTCAGCACAGATCCCAGACAAGCCGCCGAACAAGCCTGGCTGGCGAAAGAACAACAACTGGCCACAGTGGTACAGCAAATCCGCGAACAAGGCTTAGACACAGTGCTGGCCAAAGCAGAAGCAGGTTCGGTCAGCGCTTGTGTCGCCAGTAAACTCAGCGCCGATCCGCTGGGTAAATTAATTAGTGTGGAGGGTGCGCTGGCAGAATCAGCAAAAATTACCCAATTACTGGCCGATTTAGAACAACTGTTACAACAGGATTTCAGTTTTGAACAACTGGCCAACACCTTGGAGAAAGGTGCCCATGCCGCCGCTTATGCCAAAACCTTGTTAGAACAACAAGGTTTGGAACAGGCGCTGCTCACCCTGAAACAAATGGTGCAGGCCAGTACGGCAATGGCGCAACAGGATTTGGGGGCTCATCTGCAGCAGTTATTACAAAACTGTCAGCCTGCAACAAACACGAAAGCATCACCAGCCAATTGATACAAGTTGGACAGGAGTCAGCCGGATAATTGATTCCAGCGGGTGCGTTGCATACAACGTTTTAGTTTAACTAAGCCTAGACTGTAACAAGCGGCTAAAGCCAAACAATACAAAGAAGACCCCCACAAAAACAGCGGTCTTTGTTGTAACTCCAGCAGGTGGGCATCTGCCACTGCTGGGGCATGAACCAGCCAGAAACCAAATAGTGCCCTGGCAAAAAAAATCAGACTGATCAACCCAAGTGCCACAGCGATACCTGGCAAACGGCGCATCATGCCAGCACCGGACCAGGCGTAAAAAGCCCAGCTAGTCAGCACTAAGGCAATCACTGTGGTCAACACGGGCGGATACCAGTGACCCTGCGCAGCCAGTCGCGCTATGGCCTCACCAGCCCCAAAAAATCGGTACCAATCCGGCCCACCGGTAATAATGAGAAAATGTGCTAACGCCGCCAGCAGGGTCAATCCGGCAGCCCAGCGTAACCAAGGGTTATCATTATGGCTGATCATCCAGGCCTCCTTAAATCCAACGCCGGACTTGTTGCCGGTACTGCTGATATTCAGCACCAAAACGACTTGCCATCCAACGTTCCTCCGGTTTGATTTGATACTGCTGGATCAAAAACAAAAATAACGGCAACCCCAACCAGGCAGACAACACCGCCAACCAGCAGGCGAACCCAGCTAAGCCGAGCAGCATGGCCAGGTACATCGGATTACGGCTATAACGGAAGATGCCATCTTGCACCAAACTGGTGCTGCGTTGCAGTTGTATAGGATGAACAGTAGTCGCTGCCTGGCGAAAGCGCCAGACGGCGGCTAAACCAATCACCAGCGCCAGCAGAAAAAAAACAGCAGCCAGCACGCGATGCCACGCATTCAGGAGCGGGCCGACATCAAACACTGGCCAGAACTGTGCCAGCAGCCACATCAATCCGACGCAGATCAACCACCACAACAAAGGGGGAATTTTCAGCTCCAGCCAGCGCATCAACGCTGGCGGAGGAAAAGATGAAGACATGCAGGCTCTCCTTGGCAAATCCTGGCAATCCATTGCCAGTTGTAGCAGCAAGAGTGCTGATTAATCAATCACTTTATGTACAATTGGTGCTAAGTTCACCGCCTGATCGGACCAGCTAAGTGCCGCCAGATATTCTGCCGTCGCTTTTGCTGCCGCCTCAGCCGATGCGGCGTGGACACGGGCGATCCGATCACCAGCCTGTACTTTGCCACCGAGTGCTAAGACATCGCTAAAACCTACAGCAGGATCAATAACTTGCTGTGGATGCGCCCGACCACCACCTAATCTGACCACTGCCATACCCACCGCAGTGGTGTCGCTTGCAGCCAGATAACCGGCTTGAGGCGCCAGAATATCCTGCACCACAGGTGCAGCTGCCAGGTAATGCTGTGGTTTTTCCAGCAAATCCACCGGACCGCCCATGGCACTGACCATTTGGGCAAAAATTTCAGCCGCTTTGCCTGAGCTTAAGCTCAGCTCCAATGCCGCTACTGCGCTGGCTTTATCTTGCGCCAGACCCGCCAGTTGTAGCATGCTGGCGCCCAGCTCCAACGTCACCTGATGCAACCTTGGCTCACGATACTTGCCGGTCAGATAATCCAGCGTTTCCAACACTTCCAGCACATTACCGGCTGTGGCCCCCAGGCATTCATTCATATCTGTTAATAACGCCTGCGTCTTGACCCCTGCGCCTTTGGCGGTATTGACGATACTGGTCGCCAGCGCGGAAGCATCGGCGACATTTTTCATGATGGCACCAGAGCCAATTTTGACATCCATCGTCAGGACATCCAATCCAGCGGCCAGCTTCTTCGACAAAATTGATGCGGTGATCAGCGGGATAGACTCAACAGTCGCTGTGACATCCCGGATCAGATACAAACGCCGGTCGGCAGGAGCCAATTCCGCACTTTGGCCGACGATGACACAGCCCAGTCTTGCCACTTCTGCCTGAATGGTTGCCAGTGGCTGGGTACAGCTATAGCCCGGAATAGTTTCCAGTTTATCGACAGTACCCCCGGTATGACCCAGACCACGGCCGGCTATCATCGGCACATAACCGCCACAAGCAGCAATCATGGGTGCCAGCATCAGACTGACTTTATCACCGACACCGCCGGTGGAATGTTTGTCGACCACCGGGCCATTCAGTTTGCCCGCCCAGTTCAATACTGAACCTGAGTCGCGCATCGCGCGGGTTAACGCCACGGTTTCTTCAGTTTGCATGCCATTTAAATAAATCGCCATCGCCAACGCGGCCGTCTGACCTTCACTGAAACTGTGATCCGTGATGCCACGGACAAACTGCTGGATAGCGGCTTCTGGTAACTGGCCACCATTACGTTTTAATTTGATGATTTCCTGTGGTAAATACACATCAGACTCCGTTAGTTGCTGCTTTTACTGGTATCAACTTTGTTGCTTTCGGCCAAATACAAAGGCGTAAAAGCACTTGGTAACAGTTCACCTAAACTCCATTGCTGTAACTGAGCCAGATGATTCGCACTGGCAATCGGACTTTGGGGGGTAAAAAACTCGGCAATAACCTGGCGGCAAATACCACAAGGTGGGGTTAATTTTTCCTGCGGGGTATACACCAGCAAAGCGCTGAACTGCCGCTCACCGGCAACGACAGCTGCAGCGATGGCGTTACGTTCGGCACAGGTGGTGCCACCATAAGAAGCATTTTCAACATTGCAGCCAGTATAAATTTTCCCGCTGGCGGCCAGCACGGCAACACCAACCGGGAAATGACTATAAGGGGCATATGCCTGCTCAGCGGCAGCGCGGGCTTGTTGTTGCAGTAAAGCCCAATCAATAGATGAAGTCATCCAGTGAAAACTCGTTGTGACTATGGGCAGCCTGTTATGCCCTGAAATGACGCCGGATGCAAGATCCGGTCAGCAGTTAAAGCAGATTTTCATCTGATGAATGGATGATTATTGTGCAACTGGCAGCAAATAAACTGCCAGACGGCCAAAGATCGCAAGATATTATGCTTGCGCGGGTCGTGGCGTCGCGCGACGACTGAAGAGCCATACCATGGCAAATAACCAACAAGCCGCCAGCGGCAATAACCAAAAAGCAGTACCAATACCGGCGCTATTGGCCCACAGCCCCGTACCTAAAGCCGCGATCTGACACCCAACCGAACCCCCAATATTAGCCAGACCAGATAACACAGCGCCATTTTGTGGGTCCAGGTCCATCGCGGTTGCCAGTAACAACGGGAATAAACCGCCTAACCCTAATCCCAGCATAAAATTCGCCAGCGCCAGCACACTGGATGTCTCTGCCAGCTTTAACAACAAAGCACCGGAGAGCATCAGCGTACCTAACAGACGTAATAACAACCGCGCGCCGCACCAAGGCAGTAAAAAGGCAAACCCTAACCTGCTCAGCACCATACCACCGGTAAACCAGGCAAATACCAGTCGGGCTTGTTCAGTTGGATATTGCAAAGCAGTTGAGGCATAGCTGACAAACCAGTTGCCATTGCCCCATTCCACTGCGCCATAACCCAACATAGCCAGCACCAGAGCGACAAAAGCCGGTTGCTTTAAGACTGCGGCATAAGACAAAGTCTGACGCGGCGCCGCCGCCTGTGCCGGTGTCGCCTGGATCAGCCTGGCAATCCAGTAAGCATAAGCGGCCAGGCCCACCAGCAACAATGCCAATAATCGCAATGGCCAACGCCAATCTTCCACCCACCAGTACAACACCACCACTAAAAATGGCGCCGCCAGCGTGCCCAGACTAAACATAAAGTCCATCAGCCCCATCATCTGAGCTCTTTTGTTGGCATGTAAGCGGGCAATTAAAGTATGGCCAATGGTAAACATCACAGAGCAGAATAAGCCAAACAGGAAAATCCCGATCATCAGTTCGGTTGAGGTCTCGACCCATGAGATCATCAGCAGCAACAGTGTTTCCGCCAGCGCCAGCGCAGCAAACAACTTCAGGAAATTAAATTTCTGCACATATTTGCCACCCAGATAAGCACCACTGATAGTACCAAGCGCCATCACCATAAAAAACCAGCCACTTTGGGCTGCGCTCATCTGTAAACTGCGGGTCAGATCTGGCAGCAACACCCCCCATAAAATAATCAGGATCCCCAGCAGAAAAAAACCGGAGAAAATCAATGCGGTGGGATGAAAGCGTGACATACGGCCTCGTCAGTTTGTACTAAAATTACATTATCAGGGCATTATACTATAAATACGTGCTTTAAATGGCCGATTTATGTAATTTTATTACAGAAAATACAATTGCCAGCATTATTGTCTGACAAATATAGTGCAGAAAGGAGTCACTGCGGCTGCTGACACTTACATCAGACAAAAAGCATCGGCATCCAGTGCCACCGGAAACTTTTGCCGGCCTTGCTGCAAGTCAGCCAGTTGCAAAGTAGCCAACAATACCGCTGACTGCCCCTCACTCGCTGTAGCCAAGGGTTCACCCAGATAATTCAGCACCACAGAATCGCCACTGTACTCCAGACCATTACCATCGGTGCCCACTCGGTTACAACCCAGCACATAAGCTTGATTTTCCATCGCTCTCGCCGTCAGCAGAGTCTGCCACACCTGCCGTCGGGCTGCAGGCCAGTTTGCGACATAAATCAGCACGTCATAATCACCTTGATTACGGGCAAACACCGGAAAACGCAGGTCATAGCAAATTTGTAGGTTGAACCGAAAACCACGGTAGTGGACTATCTGTCGCTGCCTGCCAGCCACATAATGCTGGTGTTCACCCCCCATGCGGAATAAATGTCGTTTGTCGTAATAATCGATCTGACCCTTCGGCGGAACCCACAGCAAGCGGTTACAAATGCCTTGCTCCGTCTGAATTGCCATCGAACCGCAAATGGCAAACTGATATAAAGCCGCCTGTTGCTGCAGCCATAGCACTGTGTCGCCCTGCATGGTTTCAGCAATCAAGTTACTTTGCATCGAGAAACCACTATTAAAGGTTTCAGGGAGCACCACTAAATCAACCTCAGCTAACTGGCTGAATAGCTTGCTAAAATGGGTCCGATTGGCGGCAGCGTCCTGCCATACCAGTGCAGTTTGTAGTAATGCGACCCTAAGACTGGCATCGGTTAAGACTGGATCTGACATAACAACTCCGCCGCTTGTTGTAAAGTCGTTGACTGCTTAGCAAAACAAAACCGGATAATTTTACTATCCTGTTCCTGGCGTGAGAACACCGATAACGGAATTGCCGCCACCCGATGTTCGACGGTCAACCACTGACAAAACTCTACATCAGGCAGCTGACTCAGCGCGCTATAGTCAGCTAACTGGAAATAAGTGCCGGCACAGGGCAATAATTTAAAGGAGCTGCTGGCTAATAAGGATGCAAACAAATCGCGTTTTTGCCGATAGAAATCAGCTAAACCTGTCACCAACTCAGGCGCCTGTTCCAGCACTGTGGCGATTGCATATTGCGCCGGGGTGAAGCTTGAGAAAGTGACATATTGGTGAATTTTCCGCAATTCGAGTGTCAGGTTCGCCGGGGCTATGCAATAACCCAGCTTCCAGCCAGTGACATGAAAGGTTTTACCAAAGGAGCTGATGATAAAGGTTCTGTCCAGCAAGGCTGGATATTGGTGAGCACTGCCACGCGCTGCGGGTGCAAACACCATATGCTCATAAACTTCATCACTGATACAAAATAAGCCATGCTGCTGAACCAGGGTCGCCAGCGCCTGCCAATCGGCAACAGAAAACACAGTACCGGTTGGGTTGTGCGGGCTGTTGACGATAATCAACCTGGTTTGCGCTGTCACCCTGCGATGCACTGCTTGCCAGTCTATCTGGTAGTCAGGGGCAGTCAGTTGGATATGGACAGTTTTACCACCCGCCAATTCCACCGCCGGCTGATAACTATCGTAGGCCGGATCAAACACAATCACTTCATCTCCAGGCCGCACCACCGCCTGAATAGCGACAAATAAAGCTTCAGTGGCACCAGAGGTCACCGTAATTTCGGTCTCAGCATTCAGCACTCTGCCATAACAACGTTCGGTTAAGGCGGCAATTTGCTGACGTAACGCCAAGACGCCGACCATGGGCGCATATTGGTTATTGCCAGCCATCACCTGTTGAGCCAGCGCTGTTAATAAAACATCCGCGGCGGGAAAATCAGGAAAGCCCTGCGATAAATTAAGCGCCTGATGGCGGGTCGCTAACTGGGTCATCTGGCTAAAAATGGTGGTGCCCACCCAGGGCAACTTACTGCGCAGTTCCATAAAGCTCCTTGCTCGCCAACAGTGACTGGTGCTGGCTGATGCTAGCATTATTCCGCTGGTACTGTCTGCCTGCTGGCAAAAAAACGGCTTGGCCTTCAGTCGAGGCCAGTGGTATCATTCAGACAGTTTCACGTATAGACGTCTAAACATAAAGATGAATATGACAACCAACCAATTAAACCCCTATGCGATTGCTTTATGTACCCTGGGCCGCTGGATCAGTGCTCGGCAATGGGTTCCTGCCGGTAGTGGTAGTTTTTCCATTCGAACCTCGGTCGCGCAAGCGCTCATCACACCATTGCACAAAGATAGAGCTGAGCTGAGTCCGCAGGATCTGCAACAGCTCAGCTGGCCAGCCTCAGCCACGGCAACCGAGCCTGTTGCTATCACTCATCAGTTGCATGCCAAGATTTATCAACAAGTTATTCAAGCAAAAGTGGTGTTGCAGGTGCAATCCAGTAGTGCGCTGTTATTTAGCAAATTAGTGCAGAGCAGCCAACATCAGTTTGTTGGTTATCAGTTACAACATGTGC
Source organism: uncultured Rheinheimera sp. (assembly GCA_964525695.1). Lineage (GTDB taxonomy): Bacteria > Pseudomonadota > Gammaproteobacteria > Enterobacterales > Alteromonadaceae > Pararheinheimera. The sequence continues at coordinate 110,097 of CAZGHW010000010.1, forward strand.
TGCAACAAAATCCACACCAAGCACTGACGCTCGCCATTGTGCCCGATGCCAACGATCTAGCCCAGCTCCATGAACGCTTATTACAACAGCAGCAATTGGGGCAGTCTGCCTTGCTGGTGCGTAATTTAGGTCTGATTGTTTGGGCAGAACACCCAGACCAAGCCAGACGCCAATTGGAAGCCTGGGACTTTTTATTACATTGCGAGCTGGAATTACTGAAACATCAGCACTGAATAAATGGGCGCGCTGATCTGCGGACCGCTTTGCACCAGAACAGCGCAGTGTCGCCCATTTCAGGCTCACTCGGTGCAAAAACAATAAAATTACTCATTTAGAAACAATCACTTAAACATTGGTGCATAAGTTGCTTCCTCTGTGCATGCCTTGTTTGTTGATGATGGTTTCTGATGCCCGTCCATACGCCATTACGCGGTTTGCGCTGTTTTTGTGTCGCCGCCGAATGTCTAAGTTTTAAAGAAACAGCCAGCCAGTTATATCTGACACCTTCAGCCGTCAGCCATCAAATTAAGCAGTTGGAAGAAAGTTTAGGCTTTAGCTTATTTGAACGCCAAACCCGGGCTGTGGTGCTGACGAGTGAAGGCCGACGCTTTTATCAGTCAATCCAGCCACTGATGCAGGGGTTGGCCAGTACTATCAGTGAATTTTGCCAAACCAAGCGTGAGCAGGTTGTTAGCATTACCTTACCGGAGTTTTTTGCCAGCGAGTTTTTTGTGCCGCGCCTGGTGGGATGGTCAGCACAACATCCGGCCATTAATCTGCGGCTGGAAACCGTCAAGTCGCGGCAAGAGAGCAGTCGCCACACCGATCTGCAAATTGTGCTGGCCAGCAGTAAGCCAACCGATAAACCCAGTCACCAGCTGTTTCCAATCAGTTATGTACCAGCCTGCAGTCAGGATTGGTATCAGCGTCTGCAGGCGACCGATGGCGGGCTGCCAGCTTTGGAAACCGTGCCGTTGATTGTGCACCAGGCCAGACCTTGGTGCTGGCATCAATGGGCAGATCAAGCGGGTTATGATGATTTCCGACCCAAACAAATTATTCAGCTCGACAGCATGTTTAGTGTGGCTCGAGCGGTGCAACAGGGGCTTGGCGTAGCGCTGATACCGCTGCCGATCAGTCAGGCTTGGTTTGACAATGGCAGCCTGGTCCGGCTGTTTGAAGATGAACTGCAAACCAGGGATCATTATTATTTAGTGCAACATGAAGCCAGCGACAGTAGGCCGGAAATTCAGCTCTTAACCAACTGGGTACTAGACAAATTCTGTTAGACGTCACAGTTGAATCCGATTCAGCTGTCAGGTTGATTTTTCTCGTTTGTCAGACAGCAGGCAACAGCCCTATTCTTGCTGCAACGGCGACAGGTGTTGCCGTGTCACAACCGGGAGTTCAACCATGAAACTGATACTGAAACGTCGCTTATGGGCCACCTCTTTGTTGTTGGCCAGTGTTGCCGCTAGTGCGGCTGAGCAAGCTTATCAAATGGTGGTGATTGCCGAAGATCCGCTGGCCGCCTTGATTAACGCAAACAATATTGACCCTGCTGCTGTCACACAGGTGTCAGCATCTACGACTGACCGATTTGCCAGACAGATGAATTTATGTGTGTTGTACAGTAAACAACAGCGGTGGTCAGAAGCAAATGTCGCTTGCCATCAGGCAGTGACTGCCGGTCGGGATGGCAAGCTGCAAGGCGTGGCTTCGCAGCGCGAATTACGCTCATACGCTTATAGTAATCGTGGTGTAGCCAAAAGCTTAACTGGCGATTATCTGGGTGCGTTGGCTGATTTTCAACGGGCAGATGCGCTGGCTGACCATGCCGTCATCAGCCATAACTTGGAAAAGTTGACCGCCAGACTCAATCAGCCTTTGGTCACTGCGATGAATGCTCCTGCGGCAGCGCCAAAATAAGTCTGGCTGAGCATGTATGCACATGAGGTGGTGCTGCTTTCACCACGGAGCACCACCTGTCATCTTTAAAGGGGGTTAGGATGCATCAATCTCAATTTGAGCGGAGTTTGACATGGTTATCGCCGTCGCAACTCTACGCTGCTTGTTATCGCTGGTGGCAAGAACAGTGCTTTTTTTATCAACATCTGGCCATTAGTCAATTTGAACTGGATGACGAGCGCTAGAGCAAGGCTGGCCTGAACTGCAACTGGTTGCGCCTTAGGTTACATGGCATAATAACCACCGGTTAATCTTCCAGTGGGTAATGAAAAATGCGGGTATGTGGTGTTGATATAAAAGGCAGCGAAATCATTTTATGTTTAATGGAAATGGATAACGGCCTGTTTGATCTGCCGGATTGCCGTCAGGTACGTTTCCCGCTGCAAAAAGACCAGGATACAGAACAAATGCGCAAGTTTCAGTTTACGATGGCAAAACTGGCTGAAGACTACAAAATTGATAAATTCGTGATCCGGGAACGGGCGCAAAAAGGCAAATTTGCTGGCTCTGCGGTCGGCTTTAAGATTGAAGCAGCGTTACAGTTGATCACGACGGTTGAGACTGTCATTTGTACCAATGCCGCCATCAAAGACAAACTAGCGGCGCATCCGGTACCAGTCGTGTTTAAAGAAACTGGCTTAAAAGCGTTTCAGGAAACCGCGTTTACCACGGCTTATGCCTATCTGATCCATTAAAGTACACGACAGACACAACTGTACCCTACAACCTCAGTTGTGACTGATAACCAGACAGGACGTTTGGTCAGAGTTTCGCGGCGCGGACTGTCACAGGGATGTGCCCGCTGCTTGTGTTGAGGTCGACTGACAGCACAAGTTGCAACGCCTGTGCTGCAGTCTTACGACAAAGTTAATTAACTTTTGGCCGATATTTTTCAAACCAATAGATAATATAGGCGGGTTTGGCCATCATATTACTGGGTCTGCTGTGAATGGCATGAGAAGCCCCCGGGATCCGCACCATGGCCGTATCGACGCCGCGTAACTGCAATGCCTGATAAAACTGTTCAGTTTCCGAAATCGGTGTGCGGTGATCCGATTCACCGGTCATCAACATTGTCGGCGTTTTCACCTTGCCAACATAGCTGATCGGCGAATGTTTCAGATAATGCTCAGGTTGTTCCCACGGCATGCCAGGAAACCAGTATTGACTAAAATAGTTATACATATCGGCGTTTAGCACAAAACTAAACCAATTGATCACCGGATTGACTGCGACAGCCGCTTTGAATCTATCGGTATGGCCCACAATCCAACTGGTTAACAGACCGCCGCCACTGCCTCCTGTGACAAAGAGTTGCTCCGGGTCAATAAATCCCTTGCCGATGGTTGCATCGACCACGTCCATTAAATCTTGATAATCCTGACTAGGAAAATTATGGTGGATGAGATTCGCAAACTCCATGCCGTAGCTGGTGCTACCACGAGGATTGCTATAGAGCACAACATAGCCCTGAGCAGCCATTAACTGTAGTTCCATCGCGAAACCCGGGCCATAAGCGGTATGAGGACCACCGTGAATTTCCAGAATCAACGGGTATTTTTTATTGCGATCAAAACCTGGCGGATAAATTAACCAGCTTTGTAATTTGCGTCGATCAAGCGATGATTCCAGCCAAAATTCTTCAACTTTGCCGATATCACGCGCCATTTGTAAATCAGCATTGAGTTGGGTCAATGCACTTATTTTGCCTGACTGCCATAGTCCCAGCTCGGCCGGAGCCTGGCTGGACATGCGGGTATAAGCAATTTTGTCATTGTCGGAGACAGTGAAGCTACCGCCTGTATATGGCCGGCTGTATGAACTACCCCCGACTTGTTCCAGCTGCACTTTGCGATTGCCTTTGAGGGGTTGCAGCGCGATTTTGCCCTGACCTTGATCATCGTATTGGATATAAATGCCATCACTGTCGGCATCCCACTGGAAACTGTCAATCTGACGATCTAAAGTGGCAGTCAAAGCCCGAATTTCAGCGGTCCGTAAATTTTTCACATATAACTGATTGGCTTGGTACGCTAGTTTTTTATCATCGTAACCCAGATAAGCCAACCATTGGCCATCTTTAGATAAAGCGGGTGAATGATCCGGACCAAATCTGTCAGTAATTTGACTGAGTTTCTTATCAGCCAATGTCAGCAGATAGATATCGCTATTCTGTGCCTGCGTCCGCTGATCTGACTGGCGGTTTGCCGAAAAATAAAAGCCTTTGCTATCCGGTTGCCAACTAATTGCCCCAGCATGATCAAAATCGCCACTGGTAAGTTGTATTGGGGTACCTCCATCGGCAGCCATCAAATACAGTTGGCGGTAACCCGCAGCTAAATAACCACGGCCGTCAGTGCGGTATTGCAGAGTATCAATGTAAACTGGCGCTTTAGCCCAGTCGTTTTGCTCGGGCTTACCTGGTAATGTCACTGGATTTTTGCGCTGTATTGGCGTAAACATCGAAAAAACCAACCATTGGCCATCAGGTGACCAGCTGATATCGCTGGGGGCATCAGGTAAATGGCTGATTTGCCCCATCTGACCAGTATCTAGCCACCGCAAATGGATCTGTGGTTTGCCCGAAGCTGAAGAAACAAACAATAATTTCTTGCCATCCGGTGACCATTGCGGCGCACTAATGTCCGCGAGCTCAGCGACTATGGGCCTGAGTTGACCAGTTTTAGTCTGACTAAGCCATAAAGATCCAATTCGCTTGTCTAGCGCCTGATCAAAACGATTACGTACAAATACCACTTCAGAGCCGTCTTTATTGATCTGTGGCTGTGAAACAAACTCCAGCTGAAATACGTCTTCATATTGCAAAGGTTGACTGGCGCAGACAGCCAAACTACTGCTAAGACAGGTCGCGACCACCAAATGCTGTATTATTCGATACACAAGCCACTCACTACAATTGCCGATTTTGCACGATACTAGTCAGCAACTAAGACAAATAACTAGTCGCTTGCGGCTGTTGCAGCTTTTATTGGGTTGAATGTGAGCCCTATGTCGGTTGCTTTTGATAGGAGAAGAGTCATCCCCTTGATCTTTTTTTGTTCAAATTAAAGCCGCCGTATTATTGAGTAGATGAACTCATCACGAAGTGATGACGTGTAACCTCCAACCTGTAAGGTAGTCCAGCATGGTTTGTACAAAAAGTGATGCACCATTGTTGTCGGACTGCCCCGGCGATGCCGGGCCGAGTCCGACCTACTGTAAATCTTATTAAAATCAGTAGGTTGGGGAGCCTTGATGCCCTTCGCAGAGCTCAGGGCTGTTCAGCCAGAGCAAAGCCAAATTGTTGGCTTTGCTAATTCCTGGCTTCACTGTACTACTCTCCAAGTAATCCAGCGCCAGAATCACGATAAATAAAAAAGCCCTAGTCTTTCGACTAGGGCTTTTTTAT
>CAZGHW010000011.1:0-90892 GCA_964525695.1 uncultured Rheinheimera sp.
GCTTAATTCAGGAGTAACGACTCATGGCAAGTAAAAAAGGTGTAGGTAGTACACGCAACGGTCGTGATTCAGAAGCGAAACGCTTAGGTGTTAAGCGTTTCGGTGGCGAATCAGTATTAGCTGGTAACATCATCGTGCGTCAACGTGGTACTAAATTCCACGCTGGCACTAACGTTGGTATCGGTAAAGACCACACTTTATTCGCTTTAACTGACGGTAAAGTTCAGTTTGAAGTGAAAGGTGAACACAATCGTAAGTTCGTGAGCATTGTCAGCGAATAATCCGAAAGTTTCCGGAAAAAGCCCCGCCCAGTGCGGGGTTTTTTTTACTTTTGGCGGTCAGTACTAGCATGCTGGCAGCAATAACTGCATGAATTTTTTATACAGCGCTTGAATTGGCGACAGGCCACAAGCAAATTTTCCAGTCAGCAGACTGGCGCCGCGCAGACATCTGTCAGATTTAGCTGATTCTGCGCATTCGGTTTATACTAAACCGTCGGTAACAATAGCAGGATATAGTCGATGAAATTCGTAGATGAAGCGGAAATCCGCGTCGAAGCCGGTGACGGTGGTAACGGTATAATCAGTTTCCGCCGGGAAAAGTTTGTCTCCAAAGGTGGTCCAAATGGTGGCGATGGTGGCGACGGTGGCGACGTCTATTTATTAGCGGATACCAACTTAAACACCTTAGTTGATTTTCAGTTTGAAAAAATCCATATCGCTCAGCGCGGTCAAAACGGTATGAGCACCAACTGTACGGGTAAACGTGGCGAAGATTTAGTGCTCAGAGTCCCGGTCGGTACCCGTGCTGTTGACGTCGATACCAATGAGTCATTAGGCGATTTAACCCAAAATGGCCAGAAACTGATGGTTGCCAAAGGCGGTTGGCATGGCTTAGGTAATGCTCGTTTTGCCAGTAGTACCAACAGAACGCCACGTAAAAAAACCAATGGTACGCCAGGCGAAGTGCGGAATTTACGCTTAGAACTGTTACTGTTGGCCGATGTCGGTATGTTAGGTTTGCCAAATGCTGGTAAATCGACCTTTATCCGCGCCGTGTCTTCTGCGAAGCCAAAAGTGGCCGATTATCCTTTCACCACGCTGGTGCCAAACCTCGGTGTTGTCAGAACGGAAAGCAGTAAGTCTTTTGTGATTGCAGACATTCCAGGCTTGATTGAAGGTGCCTCTGAGGGGGCAGGTCTGGGTATCCAATTCCTGAAACACTTAGAACGTTGTGGTTTATTACTGCATATGGTGGATGTGCTGCCTGCAGACGGTTCTGATCCGGCGGAAAATGCGCAGATTATCATTCAGGAACTGGCCAAATACAGCGATAAGCTGGCACACAAGCCACGTTGGTTAGTCTTTAACAAAATTGATTTGGTGTTGGAAGACGAACTGGAAACTATCATGCAGCATGTGATTGAAGCCATTGGCTGGGATGGTCCGGTCTATCAGGTTTCAGCGGCATCGCGGACCAATACAGAACAGATGTGTCGTGAAATCCAGAACTATTTAGATCTGTTGCCAAAAGAACAACCGACTGAGCAATTGTTGGATCCAGTGCAGTTTAAGTGGGATGACTATCATGAACAAGTGATGGATTTATCCGATGATCTGGATGATGACGATGATTTTGATGAAGATGACTATGATGTCGAAGTCATTTATCAACGTTAAGTTGCCGTAGAGGACGTAACATGAAACTAGCTTTAGTGGCTGCCATGGCCAATAACCGCGTGATAGGGTTAAATAATCAGATGCCTTGGCATCTGCCGGCGGATTTGGCCCATTTTAAAGCGGTGACATTAGGCAAGCCGGTGATCATGGGTCGCAAGACCTATGATTCAATCGGTCGTTTATTACCAGGACGCCGTAATATCATTATCAGTCGACAGCCAGCACCGGCTGGGATGACGGCAGATTGGGTTGATTCCATCGCCGCAGCGTTAGCCTTAGTAGCAGCTGAGCCGGAAGTGATGATTATTGGCGGCGCTGAATTGTATCGTCAGATGCTGCCACAGGCAGATCTGCTTTATTTGACGCTGATTGAACATGACACGCCGGGAGATGCTTATTTCCCGGATTATCAGGCCACCGCCGACTGGCAGCAAAGGTCAGTACAAGCACATTTACCAGATGCGCGTAATCCATATCCTTATACCTTTTTATTGCTGGAAAAAAATACCCCAGTTGCTGATTGATTGCACAGCTAACTACATGTTGCTACTATTAGTCCGGTCTTAAAGATAATTATCTGAGGGGTATTTTATGAAATTCATACCAGCGATTTTATGTTGTTCGCTGCTTACTGCTACAGCACTCTGGGTGACACCAGTCAAAGCTGAAGATCAACTGGCTGCATCTATGTGCGATTATATCAAGGCAGATGACAAGAACCGGTTACGTAAATTACTCAGTGATAACAGATTAAGACTGCGTAATATTTATGACGGCGTGATGTGCAATGGCATGACCATGGTGCGTTTTGCTGTTGCTAATAATGCCAACGGGGTTGGTGAATTTATTATTAAGCAATTACCTGCCACTCAAATTAGTGCATCAGGTGATATTGGCTGGGTGGAAGCCAATCATGCCAGTTCTGCTTTGATTGCAGTGTTAAAAGAGCGTGCTGGTAGCGGTGACTAGCAGCTACCAAGTCAGTACAAAATGCCAGCTGTGTTGCTGGCATTTTTGTATCTACTGTGTTTGCAGTAAATCCGCCTGCGAGGTGAGGCACTTTTGCCAGGCAATAAAAAAGCTCCCGCAGGAGCTTTTATATTGCAAGCAGCATCAAACTTTAAACTGATCAACGGATAAGCGTAGCTCTTCTGCCAGTCTGGCCACTTCATGACTAGAGTCTGAGGTTTGCTCAGCCCCAGCTGCCGTTTCTTCAGCGATATTGACAATGGATTCCAACAGCTTACTGATTTCATGCGATACATGATTCTGCTCGCGGGCGGCATGAGAGATTTGCTCGCTCATATCGTGCGCTAAATGCACTGCATGGGTAATAGAGTCCAACGCCTGATCGGCAACTTCAGTCTGCGCCACGCAGTTTTCCGCCTGACGCCGACCTTTATTCATGGCTTCTACTGCAGCCTGAGCACCATTTTGTAGTGCCTGGATCATGGATTGAATTTCCTGAGTCGAAGACTGGGTTTTACTCGCCAGCGAACGAACTTCATCAGCGACGACGGCAAAACCACGGCCTTGTTCACCAGCACGAGCCGCTTCAATGGCTGCGTTCAGTGCCAATAAGTTAGTCTGTTCGGCAATGCCGCGGATGACATCGAGGATACTGCCGATCGAAGCACTGTCTTGATGCAGTTTGTTAATCACCTTAGATGCTTGTTCCACTTCTTGTGATAACTGCAGAATCGTCTGTTTGTTATTGTTAGAAATACCTTTGACACGTTCAGCTTCACTGTCAGCGTGTTTAATCTCCGCTAAGGCGTCGCTGGAGCTTTGCATCACGCCTTGTGAAGTACTGCTCATTTCAGTGGTGGCAGTGGCTGCTTGCGTCACCTGAGATTTTTGTTCCCGAATCGACTGTGTCGATTGCACAGTAATGGCAGAGGTTTGTTCAGACGCTGCGGCTAGCTGGGTGGAACGTGAAATAATACCCTGAATTAACTGCCGTAGGTTGCTGATCACTTTGTTGCAATTACGCGCTAATTCACCAAATTCATCAGCGGCGCTGTCGTCCAATCGTTTGGTCAGGTCGCCTGATGCGACAATACCCAGCACTTCATTGACTTTCGCCAGTGGTGTGGTGATGCTACGGACAGTGAGTAACGCAATACCGGCCGCCAGTGCAATAGAAATGATGACCACAATAAAGATCATCAGAATCGCATTACTAACGCTGGATTCGGCTTCAGTTTGGATATCGCCAGCTGCGCTGCGCGCTTTGGCCAGTAACTGATTTAACGCCGACAAAGCATCAGTGGTTTGCTGTTCTGCTTTAGCCAGCATGGTTTCTGCAGCAGCACTGGCGGTTAATTTTTGTTGTTTTAATGCAATCACACCATCAGAGCCATTGAGCAGCTCATGAATGCTGTTTATTTTTTCTTCAAGCTCTGCCACCATTTCCACTGAGCTGCCAGCTTCTTCGGTTAACACCGCCATTTTACCGCTGATTTCAGTCATGCGGTTTTTCACTTCATTCGCCAGGGTATCAGTGGTCGCAGCGGAATTGGTACGGGTTAAATCAACTACAGTCGACACCAAGGAGTTCAGACTGGTTTCCATTTCATTGGCGGCGCTATAGGCTTTTGGAAAACGCCGGCTGGCATCACGAACGTCAGTAAAATCGAGGATTAATGAGGCTGAATCATCAGAATTACTTTCCAATTCATCTAGCTGGCTTATCATCTTATCCCGTAAGGTCAAACTCTTTTTCAGATCAGCAAATAAGCTACTACTGGTTGGGATAAAGTCGCCATAGGTCGAAGACACCAGTTTGAAGCTATTGGCTAATTCAGGTTCTTCCGCCACCACAGCTTGCAATGAGGTTGCTGCTGCATCATACAAGGTTTTTTCAGTGGCAAATTGCGCTTCTAACTGATCCACTTTTTTTACTTCATCTGCATAAAACGCCTGCAAACTGATTTTACTCATTTTGACAAATTCGCTTTGCAATACTGCACTGTTTTCCAGTGCTGGGATCGAGATGGTATTGACCATACTGGTCGAATCCCGAATAGTGCTCAATTTAGAATAAGAGGTGATACCGATAAATAGCAATAACAGCGAGATAACACCAAAGCCACCTACAATTCGCAGTGCTACAGTTAACTTCATATGGAACTCCCAACGGGTTTATCATTTGTCGCGTAAAACCGCGAGCGGCTTGGTCTGAAGACCTACATGTGTCTCTGGAAAACGACTGTATTATAGTTGTTTTTTATACCCGGCTACACTATATCTTTGTTCAGACTCAATACAATAGGCAGTTAAAGAATTACCCCAGACACAGCCTGTGTCAAGCGCTTCAATCCTGTCCTGTGGGCATTTTCCATTTAAAGCTGCCCAATGACCAAACAAAATCCGTGGATGTGGTTTGTTGTGCCAGAATTGAAACCATGGCACTAAATCCGGGTTTGCCGTGATTTCGCCTTTTTCCTGTAACTCTAATCTGCCATCCGGATAACAGTAACGCATCCGGGTACAGCTATTGATGGTGAATCTGTGTTGTGCTGCCAAAGTGGTGGCGTCTTGCCATAAATCCGGCTCATTGCCATACATCTGACGGAAAAACTCTGCTGGCTGTTGTTGCATCGCACTGCAGGCCGCTGTTGCTGCGAGCACTGCTTCAGTTGGCGTCCAGTGCGGTGCCAGTCCAGCATGCACTAGCAAGAGTTGCTCAGTTGGCAGATGATGGATCAACGGCAATTGCAGTAGCCAATCGGCTAGTTGCCATTTATCTGCGGCGTGAATTAATTCATCCAGTTGATCAGCACGACTGATTTTGCCATAACCGAACAAAGATGCGAGGAAGTTTAAGTCATGATTACCTAAAACTGCGACTACATTCGCATCCAGTTCGCGCAGAAATCTTAAGGTCGCTAATGATTCTGGTCCACGCGCGATTAGATCACCACAAAACCATAACTGATCGCTGTCACTGCGAAAGTTGAGCAGTTGCAATAATTGCTGCAACTGCGTAAAACAGCCCTGCACATCGCCAATGACATAACGCGCCATTTAGTTCAGGATCCGCGGTACTGCCAGCCGGAATAACGGGATTTCAGCGTTAAAATTGCTGCCAGACTGACTGCGCATTTCGTAATGGCCTTGCATGGTGCCGACCGGAGTTTCCAGCACCGCGCCACTGGTATAGCTGTAACTACTGCCTGCGGCCAATTCTGGTTGTTCACCAATCACACCATCGCCGTAAACTTCACTATGTTTACCATTCGCGTCAGTAATGGACCAATAACGGCGTAACAGTTGAACCTGTTCAGTGCTGTTATTCTGGATGGTAATAGTGTAGGCAAACACATATCTGTTGGCGCTGGCATCCGATTGTTGTTCGATATAAAAAGTGTCTACCTTGACTGGAATATCAAAGGTTGTTGTCATGATGCTACTTCCGGTTGTTGTGACAACCATTTGGCTATCCGAATAAATTCACTGACCGGTAATTGCTCTGGCCTTAACGAGGGGTCGATCCCTAGCTGCTGAATTTGTTCGGCCGTAGCAAAATTACTAAAGCAATTGCGCAGTGTTTTACGGCGCTGATTAAAGGCTTCCAGGCAGACCCGATTTAACACTGTGACAGGAACTCCATCCCGCTCACTATCAGCTTTTGGGATCAGTCTAACGACAGCGGAATCAACCTTTGGTGCTGGTTTAAAAGCGCCAGGTCCAACTTCGACCACCGGCATGGCATGACAGAAAAACTGCGTCATGACGCTAAGGCGGCCGTAAGTTTTGGAACCATGACCGGCAGTCATCCGCTCGACCACTTCTTTTTGCAACATAAAGTGCATATTTTCAATGGCTTCAGTAAATTCAAACAGATGGAACAACAAAGGTGTCGAGATGTTGTATGGCAAATTGCCAAAAATTTTCAGCTTCTGACCGGCGTTGACTAAGGTGCTGAAATCAAACTTCATCGCATCACCCTGATGGATCGTCAGCTTGTCGGCCAGGGTAGGGTGTTCCCGCAGTCGCTGTGCCAAATCGCGGTCTAGTTCAACGACGGTTAAATGACCACTGCGTTCAGCCACCGGCTCGGTTAAAGCACCCAAACCTGGACCAATCTCAACCAGATGATCACCGGGTTTAGGCGCTATTGCTTTGACGATCCGTTCTATAACCACAGGATCGTGCAGAAAGTTTTGGCCAAATCTTTTGCGGGCGGTATGGCCCATATGTACTTTATCAGTCATGAATTTATTTCGATTGAGTCGCTAAAAATATCGCCTGATCCAAAGCGTGTAACAGGCTGCCAGCATCGGCTTTCCCGCTGCCTGCTAAGTCAATAGCAGTGCCATGGTCGACGGAAGTGCGGATCAGCGGCAAACCCAGGCTGATATTGACCGAACGGCCAAATCCTTTGTGTTTCAGCACAGGTAAACCCTGATCATGGTACATGGCTAAGACCGCATCTGCGTTATCGAGATACTTGGGTTGGAACAGCGTATCAGCAGGCAGCGGACCAACGAGATCCATACCTTCGGCACGCAGTTCATTCAGTGCGGGAATGATCACATCCAGTTCTTCCCGGCCCAAATGGCCATCTTCGCCGGCATGCGGATTTAAGCCACAGACGTAAATCCGCGGCTTAGCAATAGCAAACTTTTGCTGCAAATCCTGTTGCAGAATACGCAACACCTGGAGCAGCCGTTCCCGGGTGATGGCTTTGGCGACATAGGCCAAAGGAATATGCGTGGTCGCCAGCGCGACTCGCAAGCCTGCGGTTGCCAGCATCATCACCACGTAAGGGGTATTGGATTGGTGGGCAAAAAACTCGGTATGTCCGCTAAATGGGATACCGGCTTTGTTAATAATACCCTTATGCACAGGCCCAGTTACAATAGCGGCAAAACTGCCGTTCATTGCTTGCTCGCCAGCAAAGGTCAGTGTGTCAACGACATATCGGCCGTTGTTTTCGTTTAAAATACCAGGCACCACCGGCTGCGCCACCTGAAATGGCGCAATCGTCAGGGTACCGGCAGCTTGCGGCTGAGCAGGCTGCTGATGCTGGTAGGGCAGTAGTTGTAATGGCAGGTGCAATTGGGCCGCCCGCGCCGTTAATACTGCAGGATCGGCACAGACCACCAGCTCAACTGGCCAGGCTTGCTGTGCCAGTTGCACCACCAGATCAGGGCCTATGCCTGCTGGTTCTCCGGGAGTGATACCAATTCTGCAGGTCATTCAGTCTCTGCCAACACTTCTATAAATGCCTGATCCCTTAATTCACGCAGGAAATTACTGGACTCTTCAGTGTAACGACGGTTGTAAATCAGTCTGGTCACTTGCTCACGTTTTTTCTCCGCAGTGGCATCAACAGTGCGACGGTCATGCAATTGAATCACATGCCAGCCAAAATCAGAGCGGAAAGGAGCACTGATTTCGTCTTTGTTCATGCCCGCTAAAGTGTCCCGGAATGCAGGAACATAGTTACTTGGATCGGCCCAGCCTAACTCACCACCTTTAAGTTTTGAACCTGGATCTTCCGAATGCTCAATGGCGAATTTAGCAAAATCAGCTTTACCTGCTTTAAAATCGCTGACAAATTTCGCCAGCATATTTTTTGCTTTTTCTTCGCTGATAATGATCGAAGGTTTAATCAACACATGGCGCGCATTCACTTCTTCGAACTCTGCTACATTGCTACCGCGGATATCAAAAATAGTCAAAATATGAAAGCCTGCGCCAGACCGTAACGGGCCAATCAGATCTTTTTTCTTTCTGCCACGGATTTGATCGGCAAATAAAGTTGGCATTTCATTGATATTTAACCAGCCCATATCACCGCCTTCCAACGCGGTTTCAGCTGAAGAAGAGTTCATCGCAATCCGTTTAAAGTCATTGCCGGAATTTAACAGCTCCATTACTTTATTGGCTCTTTCTTCCGCGTCTTTCATTTGTGCTGCATCTGGCTGGCTTGGCAATGCAATCAGAATATGACCGATATTGTATTCTTCGTTACTAGCACCTTGTTCTTCCATTAACCGGGTGACAGTGTCAATTTCCTGCGGGCTGATATAAATCCGACGTTGGATATTGGCTCTCATCACTTCACCAATGGTGATTTCTTCCCGGAGACGCTCGCGGAATGCTTCGTAGCTGCCTTCTTCCTGCACCACTTGGGCACGGAATTGTTCCAACGACATTTTTTGTTCGCTAGCAATATTTTGAATGGTTTGGTCCAGTTGCGGATCGGTAATTTGTAGACCCATGCGTTTGGCCATTTGCATTTGTAAACTGGTGAGTACTAACCGGTCCATCGCCTGGGTCCGTAATGCCCGATCCGACGGCAGGGTTTGTTGCTGCTTGGCGGCATTACTTTTCACCCGCGCAACCATTTCATCTACTTCACTTTCCAATACCACTGCATTATTGACCACAGCAGCTACCGCATCAATTTTAGTTTCAGCGGCCTGACTGCCCATGACAATACAGGTGGAAAGCGCAACAGCGATTAACTTTTGTAACTTCATAGATATCCACATTAATTATTTAGAAGGTAAGGGCGGCGATAACCAAAAATTCCGCTCGACAACATATCAGAAACATCAAATCCGGCAGAATCACCAAATCCTTTTAACACAAACTGTAACGCAATACCGCTATCGAGTTTTACCGGATAGTTTAAATTGTTAATTGCCAAATCCAGATTGGTTTCAATCTGACGGCGGGCAACCAGCCGAACCGCCCAGCAACAGGATTCATATTGAAAACCGATATTGGCTTCAATCATACGGTCATGCTCAATATCACGATAGTAACTGGCGATTGCCTGCCATTGTGGTGTGATCGGCACAGTGCCTAATGCACCCAACTGCACAATTTCGTTATCTGAGACATCCCGGCTATAACGATGGTTCAATTGCAGCACTTTTTTATCATCAGCGCGATAATCCAGTGTGACGCTACTTTTGACCATTCGATTGGTTTTGGCATCATATTGCAGACCACTGTTCAAATACCAGCGTTGTTGCCAGTGCAACAGGGTTTCGGCAGCAAAAATAGATTCTGTGGCCGAAATCGGTTGCGCTAGCCGTTGTTCAGCCGGTTTAGGGTCAGACAAAAACAAGATTTGCCCCATACTAAAACGAAAACGCTCAGTATCTTGTTGATCATAAAGCCTGGTAGTCCAACCAATAGTCAACTGATTGGCATCGTTAATCCGGTCTAGGCCTGAATAGCGATTTTCGCGGAACAAACCATAGTAGTCGTCCTGCAGCCTGGTGGTATCGTACAGACCAATATTATTCTGATCGCGGTACGGAATATACAGATACTGAACTTGCGGTTCCAGCGTCTGTAAATAAGGTTGTTCAAACCAATCCGTGTCGCGTTCAAAATTCAGTTTGCCATTGAATCTGATTTTTGGAATAGAACGTTGTACTGAGTCGTCGATGGTCTGTAGCTGTGGATTCGACTGTTGCGACTTCATATCCTGTTGATAATAAGTCTGCAGCAAGCTGCTTTCGAACATCAACTCCATCGCCGATGTGTAATAGGGGAGTCGGATACTGGGCTGTAAGTGTATCCGGTCCGCACTTTGGATCAGTTGTTGATCATTTTCAAAGTGGGCATATTGGCCACTCCAGAGAAACTCCAGACCTGCACCGAGCGGAATAGGTTTGGCTGCTTTGAGATCAAGCTGCGGTAATGCTGCATAAGACGATTGATAGTTCCCAAGGGTTTCAAAACCTTGTAGCCGTAATTCTGAACGAACTGTATCACCGTAATAACTCAAACCGGCTTGGCGGTATAGCTGCGTATCACTCTGGTTGTTAATATCTGAACCCAGTTCAGTTAAATAAGCATCATCACTGACGTCGGTAAAATCGACACTGGCACGCCAGCGCGAATTAAAGTCAGCCAAGTGTTGAAAATTTGCTAAATATCGGCTGCCAAAAGCGGTCGGTTTTTCTTGATCTTTATTCAGATATTCCAGATGCAAAGCGCCACGATGCTGTGTTGTCAGGTATCTGAATTCCGATTTAAGCTGAGTGCCGCGTTCACTCATATAACGTGGGGATAAGGTTAAATCATAATTCTCTGCCAGATTGAAATAATAAGGCAGTTCAATATCCAGGCCGAGTTTCTGTGAGCTGCCGACTTTTGGAAATAACAGCCCGGTTTTGCGCTTATTATTGACCGGATAGGTCATGTACGGCAGATATAACACCGGAATATCTTGGATCCGGATCACTGAGTTCCAGGCTTCACCCCAACCGTCATCAGCATTGATTTGAATTTTTTCGGCGGTGATGGCCCAGCCCTGATCGCCTTCGGGACAGGTGGTGAAACTGGCTTGCTTCAGCTGAACTTGTCGATCGGATGCGGTCAACTGACTGGCATAGCCCCGACCTGCCTGGCTGAGAAAACGGTATTCGGCATCTGTCAGTAACACTTTGTTTTCAGACATTTTTGCGCTGAAAGAACTGCTACTGACTTTGAGCATGGAGTTGTAATAACTGATGCCACCATCGGCTGACATACTTTGTTGTGCATTACTGAAATGGGCATTGGGGGCAGTGAGCAAGGTATCAGCAAAACTGAGCGTGACGTTGCCAGCAAAACTGGCGGTTTGGTTGTCCAAAATTTCGGCATGGTCTGAATCAATCCGTAGCCGGTTGTCAGATTTATCCAAGCTGCTGACCGCTGCTGGTATTGCTAAAGTCGGATAACATTGCAGCACCGGCGCTTTAACAGGTGTTTGTTCCTGCGCTTTCGCTTGTGTTGATAAGGCAACAATCGCCAATATTACCCATTGATTGATAACAGTTCGTTTCATCCAGCCATCTCAAAGTTTGTGCTGTGTTGGGTGCGGGACGGCAAAACAGCAAGGTCGTTATAATAAAGCAATTTTCTGGTTGTTGCTAATCGGATATAGTGCAGCCTTTGACTATGCGGGAGCAAAAAGTGTCCGAGCGTTTGCGAATAATTGCTAATTTTTTGGCAGGGATCTGGCCTGAGCAGACTTATTCTCTGGCTGCCATCAGTGGCGATGCCAGTTTCCGTCGTTATTTTCGTGTCAGCGTGGCTGATGCTGCTGCCAAGTCTGTGCATTATGTGCTGATGGATGCACCTCCTGCGCTGGAAGATTGTCAGCGCTTTATCGCTGTGCAACAGGCCTGTCAGGCGGCTGGACTCAGAGTGCCAGCTATGGTGGCGGCCGATGCAGCACAAGGCTTGCTGTTATTAGAGGATCTGGGTGATCAATTGTTAATGCAGCGGTTGAACAACAACAGTGTTCGGCACTGGTATCAACTTGCCTTAAGCCAATTGACGACAATTCGTGCTATCAACGCCACCAGTCAAGGGCAACTGCCATTGTTTGACCGTGCTTTTTTATTGCGCGAAATGCAGTTGTTTATTGATTGGTTTGTGCTGAAACATCTGCAGTTAGCGCTCAGTCCTACTGAATTGGCGATGTTGGAGCAGTTGTTTGAATTTTTGGCTGATTCGGCGCTGCAACAGCCACAAGCGGGTATGCATCGGGATTACCACGCCCGAAATCTGATGCTGTTGGCGGATGAGCAACTGGCAGTGATTGATTTTCAGGATATGGTGTTAGGTCCGGTCAGTTATGATGTGGTGTCGTTATTAAAAGACTGCTACATCCGCTGGCCGCAAGCCTTGGTGCAGGAGTTGGCTGTTGATTATTTCCTGCAGATGCAACAACTAGGTGTTTATACTGCCGATTGGACGCAAGCTCAATTTTTACGCAGTTTTGATTTGATGGGGTTGCAACGGCATTTGAAAGTCTGTGGCATTTTTAGTCGCTTATATCATCGCGATCAAAAAGCCGGTTATCTGCCTGATTTACCTAGGGTGCTAGGCTATGTGCTGGACACAGCGGCAATGTATCCGGAGTGTGCCGCGTTGCATCAACTGCTGCAAAGTAAAATTTTGCCGCGTTTTCATGAGATGTCATCATGAAAGCGATGATCCTGGCGGCCGGGCGAGGCGAGCGGATGCGGCCTTTGACTGACCACTTACCCAAACCTTTATTGCCGCTGGCGGGCAAGCCGCTGATTGTCTATCACATTGAGGCGCTGGCCAAAGCCGGTATTACCGAGATCGTGATTAACCATGCCTGGCTAGGACATTTATTGGAACAGCACTTAGCTGATGGCAGTCAATTTGGTGTGCAGTTACAATATTCAGCTGAAGGAGCCACCGGCCTGGAAACGGCTGGCGGCATCCGTCTGGCCTTGCCTTTGCTGGGGGATGAACCCTTTCTGGTGGTCAATGGCGATATTCATACTGATTTTGATTTTTCCACCCTAGGAACCCAACCTTCAACTGATGTACTGGCGCATTTGGTGCTGGTGCCAAACCCGCCACAACATCAAGCTGGCGATTTTGCTTTAGCAACGGCCAGCGATCGGGTCGCCGCTTCAGGTGTCATTCAGCATACCTTCAGTGGTATTGGCGTATACAGACCCGAATTTTTTGATGCTGTACCAGCTGGCCCGCAGAAGTTAGCGCCATTTTTACGTCAGGCGATGCAATCAGCCTTGGTCAGTGGGCAATTATATCAGGGGTACTGGGCAGATATCGGCACACCGGAGCGGTTGGCTCAGGCGGAACAGTGGCAGTTGCAGTCGGGACGAGGTAAGCATGTGGGGTAAAATTTTAGGCGCTTTATTTGGCATGGCATTGGCGAAATGGCCAGGGATGTTGTTGGGGCTGTTGGTCGGACATTGGTTTGACCGGAGTTTGCGTTCCTCTTTTGAAAATGCCGGTGGTTTTGCTGCCTTAAAGCGTGAATCTGCCGATCCACAAGGCTTGTTTATGTACAGCACATTTGCGGTGATGGGGCATTTGGCGAAAGCTGATGGGGTGGTCACGCAGGCGCATATCGAAAAAGCCAACTTATTTATGCAACAGCTTGGCTTGGACAGTACACAGCAGCAAGAAGCACAACGCGCTTTCAGAGAAGGCAAAGCAACTGACTTTCCGCTGCAAACTCAGCTGCATCAGTTAAAGCAAGCGTTCCGTTGGCGACCAGATTTATTGCAAATGTTTCTGGAAATCCAGATCAGCGTTGCTTATGTGGATGCCCGGCTCAGTCAAACCGAACTGCAATTATTACAGCAAGTCGCAGCCGCGTTATCGATTTCTGCCAGTCGTTTGCAATACCTGTTAGGTCGTTTTGAAGCCGAGGCGCGTTTTGCCAACCGGTCGCCACGACCCGAAGCGAAAGCATCGACCCTGGAAGATGCTTATTTGCTGTTAGGTGTAAGCAGTCAGTGTAGTGAAACTGAACTGAAAAAGGCCTATAAAAAGCAAATGGCGCAGCATCACCCGGATAAATTGATGTCACAAGGCTTACCAAAAGAAATGTTGGAGTTGGCCAAGCGCAAAACGCAAGATATTCAGGCTGCTTATGAACTGATCAAACAGGCTCGTAGCCGTTAGCGAATGGGCCTGCCGGGGTCAGCTTTTGTGATAAAACATAAAATAAACGGCGCCGAGCAGGCAAAAACCAGCATAGACATAATTCCATTTGAAGGGTTCTTTCATATAAAACAAGGCAAATGGAATAAATACCGTGAGTGTAATTACTTCTTGTAAAATCTTCAGTTGTGCCAGCGACAGCACCTGGGAGCCGATGCGATTGGCTGGCACCATCAACATATATTCAAAAAAAGCGATCCCCCAAGAGACTAAAATGGCGATGTAAATCGCAGAGCCTTTCAGGTGTTTCAGATGACCATACCAGGCAAAGGTCATAAAAATATTGCTCAGCAGTAATAAAACCACAGTGCTGAACATAGGGGATAACTGCAACATAAACATCTCCGGTAAAATGAGGTGATCTCTGCTGGAACCGCCGCTGTTGCCGGAGGAGTCTCAGCTATGTAAGCCATTACAAATATAACGACCGAAAAACTTGCAAATCTACACAAGTCCCCTAAGTTTATCGGGATACGAATGTTAACTCAGAATTTTTTTTCATCGGATATCAATCACAAAGGGATGACTGCGCTATGCGTAAGAATTTGCCTGTCACCAATACCGAACGTACTTTTCCGACTGAACAACGACTCATTTCTGCCACCGATACCCAAGGGGTTATTCAGTACTGTAATGATGATTTTGTCGCCATCAGTGGTTTCATGCGCGAGGAAATCATCGGACAGCCACATAATCTGGTGAGACACCCGGATATGCCGGAGCAAGTTTTTTCCCTGATGTGGGACTATTTAAAAGCGGGTAAATGCTGGATGGGTATTGTCAAAAACCGCTGCAAAAATGGGGACTATTATTGGGTCAATGCTTATGTAACGCCGATCCTGGAGCATGGCAAAGTGGTTGGCTACGAATCAGTGCGAATTAAGCCTAGCTATGAGCAAATACAGCGGGCCCAACAATGTTATCAGCGCATCAATGACGGCAAAGCTGCGGTGCACGCCAATAGCCTGGTCGCACATTGGCCGTTATTGCTTGGGTTGGGTCTGGTGAGCGGGTTAAGCTGGCTGGCTAGTGCGATGGCGGGAGGTATGCTGGTCGCTGTCACTGCTGGTCTTGGCAGTGCGGCGTTATACTTTTTGGCCAGTCAACGCCAAAGCAATGCTTTGCAGTTGCTAAAATCGCAGCTGACCGAACCCTTTTTATGTCCGATTTCGGCGCAAATTTATACTGGTAAAGCAGATGACTGGGGACAGTTGCAATTAGCTATTGTCACTGAAACCGCCCATTTGCGTACTGTGTTAACCAGATTACAAGATGCGGCCTTATTGGCATCAAAAGAGTCGTCGCAGGCTCATCAATTGGCCAAAGCAACTTTGGGTTCGATTAATGCCCAGCAACAGGAAACGGATCAGACCGCGACTGCGATGAATGAAATGACGCATACCATAGCTGAGGTTGCGCAAAATGTGCAGCTAACCTCGACTGAAGCGGCCAATGCCAGTGCATTAACTTCACAGGGCCAGGCTGTGGCACAGCAAACCAAGGATGCTATCAACACTCTGGCCAAAACAGTGCAGGCGATATCCGCAGCGGTATCGGAACTGGCGACCCAAACCTCCAGCATCAGTCAGGCTTCTGAAATGATCCAGCAAATCGCCGAACAGACGAATTTATTGGCGCTCAATGCGGCCATTGAAGCAGCCCGTGCCGGTGATCAAGGGCGTGGTTTTGCTGTGGTGGCGGATGAAGTACGCCATTTGGCACAGCGCACACAAGAATCAACCAAACAAATTCAGCAGATTATTAATAATTTGCAATCTGGGGCCAGCTCGGCAGTGCTTGCTGCTTCACAAGGCATGCAAGCCACTGAAATCGGTGTGAATAAAGTACAGGAAAGCGAACAGATGCTGCATGGCATTATGGAAGCCGTCAATATGATTGCCAGAATGGGGCATCAAATTGCGGTTGCTGTTGAAGAGCAAGCACACGTGTCCGAGGATATCAATCGGCAGGTCAGTCGAATTGCCGATTTGGCTGGTGATTCTTATCGGCAAAGTGAAGAATCTGCCAGCGTTAGCAGTGATTTGGAGCAAAATGCCCGTTCTTTATATCAGTTGGTTGAACGCTTTAAGAAATAACAGGCGCTGGTGTCATTGAGGGGGGCTGGTTCAGAACCCTTGTGCATTTAACCAGCCATACACTTCTTTAAACAGCCAATGCTGATATTGGCTGTCATCAATTGAACCAGGCAATAAACGTTGTCGGTAGCTATTTTTCAGATGTTTGCGCACCAGTTGTAGTCTTAACCGGGATTGCGCCATCGCAAAAGGATGATCAACCTGCTGTTGGATATCCAGGGTCGGCACCTGATGCCGCGCCATGGCAACAGAGAGACTCTGGTTCAATGTTTGATCGGCCAGATAGGCGCTGAGTAAAATGAGTCCTTGTGGTGCCGTCAATTTTTCCGATTGATACAGTTGGTTAAGTAATGCACCGCTGCTGCCTTGAGCAATCACGATAATGTTTTGGTAAGGTGCTTTGGCTTGTTCCATCAGTATGGTCAGACGTTGTGCTAACAAGTCCTGATATACCAACATATTTTCAGTATCTGGCTCGGGGATAATCTCCGGAACCAACAAGGACAGGGTATTCCAGCCGTAATCGACCAATTGTTGCCTGAGCATGTCAATCGCTCTTGGGCTAGCGGCATGCTGACTCCAGTCTGGTACTAGAATCACCGTACCTTTGGTGTAGCTGGTCATGGCGGTTTTTTGTAAAGTCAGGAATTCCTGGTCACCGCTTTTTACTAATTTGGCTTCGTCATTGCCAAATTTATGCTGTAGGTCGAGGGTATATAAGCTTTCAATGCTGGCAGGTGTCTCAGCTGCATGCATGTTTCCGGTCAGGGCACTTAGCAACACAAGCAAGATGTGCTTTTTCATTGGCAGCAGACTCCGTTCAGTGTGAGAACAGTGTATCGGCATCAGCGGTCCAAACTTAACCAAGTTTGTTGATGCCAGTATAGCCAACAGCACAGTAGTACGGGCTGGGTAAACGGATGTGTACAAGAGATAAGGCGGGCTGATTGATAAAGTTAAAAAAAAGCCACCCGAAGGTGGCTGTTCGCAACACAACGATTAACGTTGTACGGCTTCTTTTACTGTTGCAGTCACAGTCGCTTCAATACGACGGTTTAAAGCATGTGCAGCAGCAGTTTTGCCAGTTGCTCTTGGTTTGGTGATACCGTAACCAACAGCTTTCACGCGCGCACTGTTGATACCAAACTGAGTGATCAGGGTATGGGCAATTGCATCAGCACGACGTTGTGACAACGCCAGGTTATACGCTGGTGTACCAACGTTTGAGGCGTGACCACCAATTTCAACATCAGTATTTGGGAAACGTTTTAAGAAGTTTGCCAGTTTTTCGATGTCAGCATGGTACTGCGTTTTTACCACAGCAGAGTCGTTGTCGAACTGTGCATTTAATGCAATGCTCACTGAGTTTTCAGTGAAGATTGAACAGCCAACAGTGTCAACTTTGTCTGTGATTGGGGTGTTAGGGCACTGATCTTTGTCATCAGTCACGCCGTCTTGGTCTGCATCACCGATCACTGGTTGTGGAGCAACCACTGGCTCTGGAGCTGGTGTTGGTTCGTTTGCTGGCGCATCGCCGAAGAAATAAGTGGCGCCGACTTTAATAGCCGCATCACCAAAACCTTTGCTGATACCCTGATAACGATTACCTTCAATGAATAAGGCAACATTGTCGCTCGTGAACCAATTCGCACCAATACCGATATTCACTGCCGAAGCTGAACGACCTGTGGTGAAGTTTTTCACACCACCTAACAGGTAAACTGGAGAATTTGGTAAGTGGTAGCCTAAATCCAGACCAACACGATTACCTTCTACTTCTGGTTCACCATCAATCAGAGAATCCAGACGCTGACGAACAGCTTCAGCACGAATACTCCATTCTGGGCTGATGCGGTAGCCCAGGCTCAAGCCTAAACCATTACCACCGTCTTGATATTTCCATTCAGCTGATTCAGTTTTGTCTCCGTCAGGGAAATAAGCTTCGACAACAAAAGAACCGAACGCTCGGTTTTGCAACTGCTCAGCAGTCGGGGCAGCCGAAGCCATGATTGGTAACGCTGCCAGAATGGCGATTGCGCTAATTTTGAGTTTCATCCGTATCTCCTTAGGGGTTTTTCCAACTCGCTAATTTTATTTGATTTGTGCTTAATAAACAAACACTGTTCAAACTTTTTACTGATAAAGTTGCTAATTTTATGGCGAGATTGCATTATTTTAGCATTTAAAGCTGAACTTTACATGAATCATATCGGTCTAATATGCCCTCCAATGATTAGAACGGGCAGTTGACGGTAAATTCCATCCATTGTTGGTGATGCGGATGCGCCAAAGCCAGATATTCGGCATGTAACTGTAAACGGGAAGCTGCGGCTACACCCGCCGCTGTCGCGTAAAATTTATCTCCCAGGATTGGATGTCCCAGCCATTGCATATGGACTCTTAACTGATGTGAACGACCCGTCACGGGTGTCAGCCTTACTCTGCTACTGTTGTTGTCGACAGAGAGCAGGCTGAAATGGGTCAGCGCTGGTTTACCACGTTGAAAGCAAACCATTTGCTTCGGCCGGTTTGGCCAGTCGCAAATCAGCGGCAACTGGACAGAACCATGACTGACTGGCAGCAGACCTTCCAGCCTGGCAATATAATGTTTTTTAGTCTGACGTAATTCAAATTGCCGGTTTAAATGCCGCTGACTATCAGCACTGAGGGCCATTACCACCAAACCAGAGGTTGCCATATCCAGCCGATGCACAATACGGGCGGTAGGGAACACCCGTTGCACCCGTCGTTCCAGACAATCCTGATGTTCCGCCGCTTTACCCGGGACCGTCAACAAGCCGCTGGGCTTATTCAGCACCAGCAGTTGATCGTCCTGATACACAATTTCCAGGTAAGGATCGAGCGGCGGATCATAATGGATCAGCATGTGGCGACCTGAGACCCTAGCTTGCAGAGCTGGCTTTTATTCATGGCTGGCCACTATAACCCGGATAGCATCAAACTTCAGCCGTGCTTTGCTGATGTAATCGGTCAATTGGCTTTGCATGTTGTGCAAATGGCTGATTTCTTCCTGTCGCACCGACGGGTTGATCTTCGCCAGCGCCGTTAACCGATCGATTTGCGCGCTCAGTGCCTGCTGCATTTTTTGCTGTGCTTGTTGCTGAATGTGCGCCAATTCGGTGCTGGCATAAGCTTCAGCTTTCGCAATCAGTGGATGAATGGTGGTTTGTAAAGCCCCCACCAGTTTAGTGGCCGTCTGGCGGCCAACCGGTTTTAACTGACGATTAAAGTTATCAAATGGGACATTTGGGGCCAGGTTTTTACCGGTTTTTTCCAGCAATAACCGGATTGGTGTCGCCGGTAAATAACGGCCTAATTGAAGCTCTGCCGGCGCACTGGCTTCGGCCACATAGATAAACTCGACAAAAAAGCTGCCCACCGGCAGTTGTTTGTTAAACAGCACTGCGGCAGAACTATTGCCCATGCTATCGTTGGTGACGATATCCAAGGTGCCTTGTACCATCGGGTGATCCCAGCTGAGGAACTGAATATCTTCTTGCGCTAATGCGGTATTGCGGTCAAAAGTGACACTGATCCCTTCTTCATCCAACCCCGGGTAATGGCCCTGTGTTTGTTCGGATGGCGTCAGCACTATACTAGTATCGCTGCGATCATCCTGATTAATACCGAGGATATCCCAAGCTTTAATCATATAAAGCGGTAACACCGTATCGTTGTCTTGCAAGCGGATTTGTTCGGCAATACTTGCGGCCTGACCACGCCCGGCTGAATTCATTTCCAGGAGTTTATCGCGCCCTTGTTCCAATTTTTCTTTCAGTGCCGTATTCAATTCCAGCGTTTGGGCAATTAAAGCTGTGACCTCAGCTGGCGAGGGTTGGTTGCTGGCCAGCAGTGCCAGTAATTGCGGCTGCACTTGTTCAAACACAGCACGACCTGTCTGGCTGGTGTGGGCAAATGCCTGTAAACCCTGATGGTACCAATCGAGTAAAATCTGCTGCGGGTGATTGATAAAATACGGCAGATGGATTTGGATATCATGTTGCTGACCAATCCGATCGAGCCGGCCAATCCGTTGTTCCAGTAAATCCGGGTTCAGCGGTAAATCAAACAACACTAAATGATGCGCGAACTGGAAATTACGACCTTCGCTGCCAATTTCTGAACAGATCAGGGCCTGCGCGGCATTATCATCCTGGGCAAAATAAGCGGCCGCTTTATCACGCTCCACAATACTCATGCCTTCGTGGAACACAGCCGCTCTGATGCCTTCTTTCACCCGCAAGGCTTCTTCCAGCGCAATGGCGGTATCCGCATGAGCACAGATGATGAGGAATTTCTTGTATTTGTTGGCTTTAATCCGTTCGATAATGAGCTCAACTCTTGGATCAAACTGCCACCAACTACTTTTACTGCCTTCAAATTCCTGAAAAATCCGCTCTGGGAATAACTGGGCGCGGGCTTTTTGCGCATCGGTCTGACCGCCGTTGAAAGCTTGCTGCACTTTAATGGCGTTTTTATATTGTTCCGGTAACTCTAATGGCAACAACTGGGGTTGACGCTGTGGAAAACCGGCAATAGCAGCGCGGCTGTTACGGAATAAGATCCGGCCGGTACCATGTCTGTCTAATAACTGACTGATGACCGATTGTTGCGCCTGGCGGCGGGCCTCGTCATCGGTGCTTTGCTGTAATAAAGCTAATTCAGCAGTTAAATCAGTTTCGGCAATTTTTTGCTGCAAGGCGGTTGCGGTCGAAGCTGAAATGACCGGCGCATCCAACACTTCACGAGCCAGCTCGGCAATGACTTTGTAATGTTGTTCTTCGGCCACAAAGGTTGGGTAATCGTAAAAACGATCGGGGTCAAGTAAGCGTAAGCGGGCGAAATGACTCTCATGGCCAAGTTGATCCGGCGTAGCCGTCAGCAGAATGACGCCAGCGGTGTCTTGGGCCAGCTCTTCAATCCGGCTGTATTCAGTACTTGGATTATCTTCACTCCACTGTAAGTGGTGGGCTTCATCGACCACCAATAAATCCCAGTGTGCTTCGGTAGCAGCGGCATGCCAGCTTTTCTTTTTGCTGAAAAACTCCAGCGTGGTCAGTACCAGTTGTTCTGATTCAAACGGATTACCGCCATCACCTTTGGCTTCAGTGCAACGTTCTTCGTCAAAAATGGCAAATTTCAGGTTAAAACGCCGTAGCATTTCCACTAGCCATTGGTGCATCAATGATTCTGGCACCACCACCAGCACGCGCTGGGCTAAACCGGCAATCAGTTGCTGATGGATGATCAGACCGGCTTCAATGGTTTTACCTAAACCAACTTCGTCAGACAGTAACACCCGAGGCGCGTGACGTTTTGCCACTTCATCCGCAATATACAGTTGGTGTGGGATCAGGCTCACCCGGCCACCGGCCAGACCACGCAGTGGATTTTGTTGCTGGCGGTGAATATGCTGCCAGCTGTGATAACGCAGCGTGAACCATTCAAAACGGTCAATTTGACCGGCGAATAACCGGTCTTGTGGCTGATTAAAACTGATGAAGTGGTCAAGGAAGGTTTCCCGCAGGCTGACGGCTTCGCCATCATCAGTCCGGTGACCGTGGTAAATCAGCGTCTGATTTTTTTCTTCAATGTTGGCAACGACCAGGCTAAAGCCTTCAGCGCTCTTGACGGTATCGCCCGGATTAAACTGCACTCGGGTTAATGGCGCTTCTGCAATCGCATATAAGCGGGTTTCGCCACTGGCTGGAAACAGCAGAGTCAGCATGCGGCCTTCAATACCAACCACAGTGCCTAAACCTAAATCTGACTCTGAATCACTGATCCAACGTTGCCCAAGTGCAAATTTCATCATATTTTTTACCACTCCGAAAAAGGGGCTGCATGGTACTAAGAATCGTCACAAACTGCATCTGAATGCTGCGGTTTTTTTACCATCGCTGAAAATCTGTCATCCAAATGTCATCCATGGCCTTGATTCTTGCTCTACATTAAACAAAACAGCTTAGTTGTTTTTGTTGTTTTGTTCGACCCACGCTAAGGAGCTGCATATGGCGCGAAGAAAAAGCAAAGAGAAAAAAATCTACGTCCTTGATACCAACATTCTTTTGCATGAACCTTTTGCCTTTCTAAACTTCCAGGAACACGATGTGGTGATCCCAATGACGGTACTGGAAGAGTTAGACCATATCAAAGATAAACACAAAGATGTCAGCCGGGAAGCCCGAGTGGCCATCCGGGCGCTGGAAGATGTGCTCAAAGACGCCAGTCCGGAACAAATGCTGCAGGGGGTAGCGCTACCAACACCGGGCGAGCAAAAAGATGCGGGTCACTTGTATATCGTCAATGATCATCATTTATCTGATCAAATTCCCGGTTTACCCGGCGGTGAAAATGATCATCTGATTATCAACACCGCATTATTTTTACAGCGTGAGAAAGCGCCGGTGAAAGTGATCCTAGTCACCAAAGACATCAACATGCGGCTCAAAGCCAAAGGCGCCGGTCTAAAACAGGTGGAGGATTATCGCACCGATCAATTGATTGACGACGTGCGTTTTTTATACAAAGGTTATTTTAAATTTGCCGGTGATTTTTGGAGTCAGGTCAAAGACTGCAAAAGTGTGAATGAGGGTCGTGAGACTTATCACTATTTACCCCGCGCCGTCTTGCCCAATCCTTACCTGAATGAATATTTGCTGGATGAGCATGAAACCTTTGCCGGTCGGGTAGTGGCCATTACCGAGCAGCAGATCAAGGTGCTGGATTTAGGCTTTGAGCGGTTATTGCATAAAAAAGCCTGGGGCGTGCAGCCAAAGAATATTTATCAGGCGATGGCACTGAATGCTTTACTGGATCCTGAGATGGATTTGGTGATCCTGACCGGCCCGGCCGGTTGTGGTAAAACCTTATTGGCATTGGCGGCTGCGCTAGAAATGGTGATTGAACGTGGCTTGTATGACAAGGTGATTGTGACCCGTAATACGCCAGAAATTGCTGAGTCTATTGGTTTTTTACCTGGCACTGAAGAAGAGAAAATGGCGCCCTGGCTGGCGGCAATTACCGATTCGCTGGAAGTGTTGCACAAAACCGATGAACATCCGCATGCCAGCGTCAATTACATCATGGATAAGGCTAATATCCAGTTTAAATCAGTCAACTTTATGCGCGGGCGCAGTATCCAAAATGCCATAGTCCTGCTCGATGAATGTCAGAACTTATCCGCAGCGCAGCTCAAAACCATTATCACCCGCTGTGGGGAAGGTACCAAGCTGATTTGCTCCGGCAACTTGTCGCAAATAGACAGTAACTATTTAACGGCAGTGACCTCGGGTCTGACCTATATTGTCGAGCGCTTTAAAAACTTTGAAGGCAGTACCACCATTAATCTCAATGGCGTGGTGCGGAGCCGACTGGCATCTTTTGCTGAGGCCAATTTGTAAACAGGTTGACTTGAACCATTGATCCGTTAGGCTAGTCACTTAACGATCAGCAAGGAAGTGTAACTGCGGTGAAATGGTTCTCATGGTCAGCTCTGGTGTATCTGTTATCGCTGCTGTTTATCTGGAGCTGCGGTTACTGGCTGTTGTTGCAAAGCAGCAACTGGCAACTGCAGCAACAACAGACCAGTCTCAGTCAACAATTGGACAAAGCAGTATCTTTGCTGCAAAACTGGCAGCAAGGTTATCAGCTGCACCTGGCTTATTTACAAAGCCGTGCCGAGACTTTATCGGCTACCGCTGACAGCACTCCGCTGGCGGATCCATTACAAGATATCGATGATAGTATCCGACGGGTGTTATGGCCGGATCCACTGCTGGCTTATGTGGTGCTGGACCAGGATCTGCGGGTGCTCAGATTCAGCTCGGCCGCCGCCAGTAATTATTTCAGTCAGACCCGGTTGCCGCCAGCGCCAGAGCAGGTGTTTTTACCGCCACTGGTTTTCCCCGGGCAGTGGGTGATCCCACTACGAGTCCGTCAGTCTGGCCAGACGCTGTTGTTGTGGTTTGATGCCACTCAGCTGCAGCGGCAATTGCAACAACTGACGTTAAGTTTTAATCACGCCACTGAGTTATTGCTGCTTGATAGTCAGGCTGAAATTTTTTCGCGCAGCCGCTATCAAATACCGCTGTTGGCCAGGTTGGGTCTGGTCAGCAGTGATCCATATCAAGTGTTGCGGCTTTATGCCAAACGACCACCGGAAAATTTATTGCGCAGTCAACAACGTTATCTGGATGCCGGCGTTTGGCCCCGGACTGAGGTCGTGAATCAACTGAGCACTAGCCACGCCGGTTTTCTGACCCGTCATTATCTGAATTATCTGGGCCGACCCAGCCTGGCCGGTTGGCAAATATTGCCGCAGTGGCAGTTGTATGCGGTGATTGAACGTGATGCCAGTCTGTTGCTGGCGGATTTGGCGAAGTTAAAACAGCAGTTGTTGCTGTTGCTCAGCGCGACCTCTGTCTTGTTAACGCTGATATTCTGGTGGTTACATCGTCGGTTGCAGCGCCACTCCAGTCAACAGGTGGCCGCAGCAGATTGGTCTGATGATGCAGCATTTACTGCTTTTGATGCAGTGACTCAAGAGTTAGACCAGCTACCCGCGCCCCAATTGGTGGCTGCGGAGCTGACCGCAGGTTCACTGTTAGCAGAGCATCGCCCTGAAGCGACTACCAGCTCAGTCCCCGCGGTTTCGGTGTTGCTGGAAGCCTGGTTAAAACAAGCTGATGCCGATCCGCGACTGGCCGATCTGAGTCGACACTGGTTACAGCGTCAACATTCCAGTCAGGCGCAAGCTTGTTGGGTATATCCGTTGACAACAGAACTCACCTTGTGGCTGCAACAATGGCAGCAACAGCATGAGTTGCAACTGACTTGCCTCCTGCAGCCATCGGTGCCGCTATGGGTAAGGTTTGAGCAGCAACTTTGGTTCAGACTGTTAACTTTGTTGCTGCAAGCGACTGCCAGTCGGGTCGGTCAAGGCCATCTGCAACTGACTCTATCCCTCCAATCGCGATTACAACTCCAGGTTGAACTGCTGGTGCTGGCCAATCCGGACGATGCGTTACAGTGGCAATCAGCTTTGCAGGCCATGGCAGTAACCAGTAGTGCGTCTTCGCCTGCAGACAATGGCCAAATTGCCCAATTATGCCAACTGATGCAACCTTTGTTGCAGGCCAGTGCGGGTCAGTTGGTGTTGGAGCCACAAGCTGAGGGCTATCTGTTGCGCTGGACCACGCCGGTGCAGTTGCCTGAGTTCCAGCCAGTCGCCAGCCCGTTGAACGGCAGTGGACGGGCCATGCTGTTGTGTCCGCCCGGGGTTTTGCAACAGCATTATCAGCAGTTATTGCAACAGGCTGGGTTAGAGCTGTTGCCACTGGATGATAGTCAGCAACTGCTGCAATGGTGTGCCGGTCCATTGTTACCGTTGGATAAACTGATCATTGATGAAGGCTTTGTGAAATCAGATCCGCATCTGGCGTTGAAAGTTGCCCAAGTGGTCAGGCGTTATTTTCCAGAGGTTCAGGTGCTGTTGACGGTCAGCAAGCCTCAGCGCTGGCAACAGCTGCAGCAAGAGTTGGTGTTGTTAGTCAAACCTTGTACCTGGCTGGCGTTGCAGCAGGCTTTTGTACAGTCCAGTGGTTTGGTTCGGCTGCCGCGGCCAAAAGTGTGGTTATATCTGCCTGATCCACTCGAATTGTGGTGGCTGGAGCAAATGTGCCAGCAGCTAGGTTTTGACGCTGAGGCGATCAGCCATTGGCCGCAGTTACCGGGTGAGCTACAACAAGATTGTTATTGCTTGCCCTGGTTGTGTCAGCCGGAGTTATCCGGACCCGTGTTACCAACACGGTTGTTATGGTGTTTGCCCGAAACCCCGATGGTCACTGAGCCGGTGCTTGGCTGGCGGCTATCGGATGGACCAGGTTTATTGAGTGAAAAATTGTTTCAGCTGTTGTCGCAGTCAACAGTGGCTGGTGAATCTGCCATGCCTGTCAGCCAGGCTCCAACGAAGATGGATTTAGTCGATGAACCCACTGCATCTTGAATACAAAAGATCCCAACGTATCGCCTTATTACTGGTGCTGCTGCTGGCGCTGAGTGCTGCTGCGGTGGATTATTTTTGGGGACTCCAGCAACGGCTAAGCCAGCGGCATGCCATGTTATATTCAGCCACCGAAGATTTAGAACACCAATTGACGCCGATGTTGGCGTTGTTGCAATTATTGCAGCAGGAAGCTGAGCAACAACTGGCAATGGATAGCCAAGCCAGTCCAGTTCAGCCTTTGCCGGGTATCCAGTGGTCGCTGGATAAAACGCAGACCAGGCAACTGAGCACGGCAGAACAGCAAATGTTGCAGCAGCTACAACCTTTGCTGTTGTTCAGCCAACGCTCCATGGTTGGCGTCAAGCAATTGAGTTACGTATCGGCCAGCGGCCTGTGGTATCAGCCACAAACGCAACAATCTGCGGTGGCAGAAGCAATATCTGCCTTGTATTGGCAGCAGTTTCAACCACAGTTACGCGCGACGATGCCGCAGACGACACTCCACAAACTGCAGACCAAGCCAACTAGTTATGTGCTGAGCCTGGCTATTTTCCGCCAACAACAATTGCAGGGGGAGTTGCTGTTGGAAGTGGATTTGCCGCTGTTACTACAAAAAACCGCCAGAGCGCAACCAGGGGCTCAGTTGCAGTTGTTTGATGAAAGTGGTGATTTGTTATTGGCGGTGAGCAATGGCGAGCTGTTACCCAGGCCGACCCAGCCGCAACTGATGCACCACAGTGATCAACTAAAAATGCTGACTGTCTTACCCCTCTCCTTGCATATCGAAGCAGAGCAATATCAAACGTTTTCAGCTGAAATACTGGATTTTATTGTCCATTTTGCGTTGTTTTTTCTGGTATTACTGGTGCTGCTGACCTATTGCCGCCGTCGTTTCCGGGCTAAAGTGTTATCGCCGTTTCAACGTTTACTGGTGCATATTGACCGCTTGGTACGCGGAGATGCGCAGGGGGTCAGAAATGTGCCCACTGATTGGCAGCCATTGTTCCGCCAGGTCGAACAGCTCAAACCACAGCAGGGTGATCAAAATAGTCGGTAGTTATACTGGCGGTTATACAGATAGAACAGATAAGGCTGCGCCAATGTGCCGATGGCATTTTCGGCCGGTCCGGTCGCATCAATCACTAACAAGGTTTTGCCTTCAATAGTCACTGTCTGTTCGCCTTTAAGCGCCGGAATTTGCGCAGCAATCACCGCATGATCCGGAAAATACAGGATAGCTAGTTTCATCGTCGGCGCAATGTGCCGCATGACCGCGGCAAACAATACCGCTTTGCTGTCGCAGTCACCGCGATGTTGTTGTAATAACTGCCACGGCGACACAAAACCAGTGCCGGCGGACTGGCGGCGATCAGATAAATCCATATAAGGAATTTGTTGGATCCAAAGCGCCACCTGGCTGGCAATTTTGCGGATATTATTCTGACCATATAAAGCCATAAAAGCATTGGCAACAGGTTTGAGTAGCGGCAATTGTTGTTTCAGCACTGCGACATGATCAGGAATGATATAACTGGCTCCCAGCGGGTTGGTCAGACGGTAAAACTGACCTTGTTGCAAATATTGTTGGTAAGCCTGTTGTTGCAGTTGCTGTAGTTGTTGTTGCACTTTCTTCAGTTGTTCCGGCGGACCACTGAGCTGAAAGCTCAGTGGCTGCGCTGGCGCTGACAGTTGGAGCTGCACGCCTTGTTGCGCTAATTTCACCGCTTGTTGCAGCAGTTGCTGACGAATAAAAGCTTGAGCCAGTGCTGGTGAATAACGGCGGCTGCCGCCGGTTTGCGCTGGCAGGTTGGTCGGATCTAACACGAAACTGAGCCAAGGTTGCTGGTCGCGTTGATAACTGAATTCCATACCGGTCGGTACTTGTTGTTGTTGCAGGTTGAGATGAGCTGCTGCTGCGGGCAGTAGCAGCGTACAACACAACAAGATGTTGCTGTATAACTTAGTATTTCGAGCGAAATGGCTTGGCAACAGCGCGGCTCCGCCGGTAGACACCCAGCAAGCTTAACCCTAATAACGCCAGAATGCCAAAACTGCCACCAGATTCTTCTCGGACCACCACAGCCACATAGCTGTCTTTTTGCTGATCTTCCAGCGCGAGTCGATCCATGGTTGGATTATCATAACCAGACATTTCCGCCAGCAGATAACCGGTTTTGGCATCTTTTAACTGAATTCTGAGTTTATAAAAATCCCGGTTAAATTGTTGCAGGTCAGTTTCGATAGAAAACCAGTCATTGCTGCTGTCTTTATACAACGTAAAAATGGAACTGGTATGAATGATCCGCTCTTGCCCGGAACTGCTAATCAGGCTGTAGACAGCGTAGACAGGCTGACTGCTGTACTGGCTGTTGGCATCAAAGCGCACTCTTAGCTGGCTATAAAAACCATTGTTATTCAAATCATGCCGTAAGGTTAAGTCCAGGGTATGGAACCAGGCTGTGCTCTGATAAGCCTGCTCAATTGAGGGTCGACGCTCAGCCTCGATGCCTGCTGTTGCCGGCTTCAGCACCGCCGCCTGACTGGCGGGTAGGAATTGTTCTTGTGTCGGCTGTGGCGTCTCTATCACAGTGTCAGCAGACACTGCGCCAGTCAAGAACATGGCAGCGCTAAATAGCAGGCAATCGAGGGTTTTCATAGTCAGGTCTCCGGCAGCTTTGTTATCATTCTGCTTCTGAATGGCTGAATAGCCCCTGAATCTTTGCTGGCTGGCGCAAGAAGCCGGAAAATTGTTGGAAAACTGATGAAAATAACCAAAACCATCCTGGTGCAACAAGCGGGTCTGGCTGCTGATTTGCTGGCCGAGCAGGTACCCACCTTATCCAAAGGCCGGCTCAAAGACGCCATGAATAAAGGCGCGGTGTTGTGGCAGCGCGGCAAACAACAAAAACGCTTGCGCCGGGCGCAAAGTAAAATTGCTGCCGGTGAACAACTGCATCTGCATTATGATGACGACATCTTACAACGTCAGTGCGAGCCAGCAGTGTGTATTGCGGATCAGCAGCATTACAGCATTTGGTACAAACCGCCGGGGATGCTATCACAAGGTAATGAATGGGGCGACCACCTAAGTCTATTGCGCTTTGCTGAGCTTTATTTTGACAACAAACGCCAGGTCTTTCTGGTGCACAGGTTGGATCGGGAAGCCAGCGGGTTAGTGATTCTGGCGCATCAAAGTAAAACAGCTGCGTTGTTCAGTCAGTTGATCCAGCAACATCGTATCAGTAAAGAGTACCAGGTGCTGGTGTTGGGACAACTTCCGCCTGAGATACTGCAGGCGGCTAAAATCACGCTGCCGCTCGATGGCAAAAGCTGTGAAACGCGTTTCCGGCTGGCCCAGTATCAACCACAGGCGGAACGTAGTTTGTTAGATATTGCATTGATCAGTGGTCGCAAACATCAGATTCGCCGCCATTTTGCTGCTGTAGGCCATCCGGTGATGGGCGATCCGCGTTATGGCGAACACAATCAAGACCCAGCTGGCCTTGGTTTACAAGCGGTGGCGTTATCTTTTCAATTACCAGGTCAGTCGCAGCGCCAGCAGTTTAGCTTACCGATGGCACTGCGACGTTATCCTCAGAGCTGAGGTCGCACCAGCGGTTTGTTGTTGCAATGTAATTCCAGCAAACCCAGTTTGAGTGCGTTGATGATGTCCGACCGCACGTGATCGGCAGACCAACTGCAGGGGGCTGGTTGGGTACAACTGGCCACCAAATAATAATGACTTTGTGCTGGTTGTTGCTGCTGGGCTTTAGACCAACCAAGCCAGATGAGCTCTCGTAAGCCGGTTAAATCAGCAGGTTGCCAGTGCGGTCCTAACAAAGGAGCCAACGGCGCAATGAATGAGTACAGTGTGGTCTGGGTTGGTAATTGTTGCAGCAACTGTCGTAATTGACCTTGCAATTGCTGCTGTGCTATCGCGAGTTGATCGGGTGGACAGCGCCAAGCCAGCCAGAGTGCATCGGTGTGCACAGTGTATCCTGCCAGTAATTCGGGGGCGATGCCGCTGATGCATTGTTGCATCACTTGCCGTAGCGGTTGTTCACCAAATCGAAATTTAAGTAATTGTGGTTCTGCTAGTTGCAAGCTCTGTAAATGTAAGGCTTCTTGCCGTTGACGGTGAAGTTTACGGCTAAATTCATGCCAACTGATGGCGAGTGGGGCATGGTTGTTTTCGACCGGTTCAGGCTGCGACTGACGCCGACGCAGCTGCCAGCTAAGTAATAACGCGGCTAACAATAATAAACCCAGTAGCAGTGATAGCATCAGCCATTGCTGGTTCTGCTGTTGTAATTGTTGCAGCTGTTGCTGTTGTTGCTGCTGTTTTAAATTTTGTTGCAGCAAATCCAGCGTATTTTTTTGCTGCATGCTCAATTGGTTCAGTTGCAAATCGTTGGCTTCTAGCCCTGCCTGATAGGCTTGTTGCCATTGTCCCTGGGCGGCAAACAACAGCTTGCTCAGTTCCCAGTAGCGGTTTTTCAGATAATCTGCAGCCTGGTCAAATTCTTGCAATTGTGGGAACTGATTGGCGGCAGCTGCAGTGTCCTTTAATTTCAATAAGACTTCAACCAATGCCAGTTGCAGCTCCAGCCGCATACTGTCATTTTGTAACTGACTATAATATTGCAAGGCTTTATGTAGCAATTGTTTGGCTTTTTCCAGCTCATTATGCAGGACCGCCAGTTGCGAAAGACCATAATTGACCAATGCCACCAAATGAGCATTTTGTTGTTGTTCTGCTGAAGCCATAGCTTCTGCTAACACAGCTGCGGCTTTGTCGCCGTCTTTCATTTGCAGGTAAGTCTGGGCAATATTGACTTGGGTATAGGTATGTTGTTCTGTTTGTGCTTTACGCAGATACAGCTGTTCAGCCTGTAGCAGATGCTCCAGGGACAGCGGATATTGCTCTAGTTTACGATAGGCCATCCCCAGCCGCAGATGGATAGAAGCCAATGGTTGTTCTGTTTCCAGCAGCTCTGCCAGTTCAAGCGCGCGTGACAATTGCATCTGAGTCATGGCAAAGTTGTTTTGTTGCAGCGCCAGCCGACCTGCGATCAGTCTTGCCTGTAATTCCGCATCCGGCAGTTGGTTTTCGGTCGCGATGGCGATACTCAGCTCGGCATAACGGGCCGCCTCGGTGACATTGCCTAACTGATTGTAGGCTTGTGCAAAACTTTCATAAATGCTGGTTTGTGCTTTAGCTTTGAACTTGGGCTCTAATTGCTCCAGTAGTGTTTCTGCTTGTTGTAAAGCGCTGATCGCGGTTTTGGTATCACGAAACAACAAACCATAGATGACAGCCTTATGTTCCCAAATTTGTACTGCCAACGCTGGGGAGGGTTTTAATTTCAGCGCTGCATCAACACTTTGCAAGGCCGCATCTTTGTTGGATAACTGTAAATAGGCGAAGCTTAGCTGGTACCAAAGCTCGGCTGTGGGTTGTTGCTGGACTTGCTGACTTAATTCACTGGCTGCTTTGGCCGGATCTCGTGCAATCTTCGCTTTTTCAGTCGCTAAATCGACTGCGAGCACACTCTGGTGCCACAGCATTAGAATCAGTACCCAGCCAAATCTCACCCCAGACCCCTTTTTTACTTTGCGCTGAACCCGTTATTTTGACTGCAGCGACATTTATTTTTGCTGCAGTGTACCTTGCCAAGGTTGCCACAACCAGTAGCCTTTGCCGCTATTTTCTGCTTTTTCAGTTGCATTGCCGTATTGGGCTACCAGCCAGAAAGGCCTGAATATTTTCGGTAGTTTGGCTAATCAGTGCTTGCATGGCTTGTTGGCTGGCCCAACCTACATGGGGTGACAACAACAAGCCCGGAATATCGTCCTGTAATAGCGGATGATTGGCTGGTGGGGGCTCTACGTCCAGCACATCCAGCGCTGCACCCGCTAGCTTGCCTTGCCGCAATGCGGCAGCCAAGGCATGGTTATCAATTAAACTGCCACGCGCGGTGTTAATCAGGATGGCCGTTGATTTTAACCAACTGAGCCGCTCGGCATTAAGTAAGTGGTGATTGTCAGCCGTAGCTGGGCAGTGCAGGGATAACACATCAGCGCTAGCTAAAGCCTGTTGGAAGCTAAGGCGGCCAGGACGGATCACTGTGGCTTCAGGCCGCTCGGCAATCAGTATCTGCATGCCAAAGGCTGCTGCCAGTCGGGCTGTTGCCTGACCTAAACCCCCATAGCCGAGCACACAAAACTTCAAATTGGCCAACTGTCGGATAGGGTAATCCAGCAGACAAAACATTGGACTGTTGCTCCATTTGCCAGCGCGAATAGCTTGCTGATAAGGCAGAACCTGATTAACCAGCGCCAATAACAGCGCCATCGCATGTTGGGGTACGGCCTGCAGAGCGTAATCTTTGGCATGACAAACCTGGATGCCGAGTTGGCGGGCCGCCAACAGATCAATATTGTTGACGCCGGTAGCGGTCACACAAATCAAACGTAGCTTAGGTAATTGCGCCAATAAAGTCGCACTGAGCTGGGTTTTATTCACCACCAGAATATCCGCCGTTTTTGCCCGGCTCAGCAGCTCAGCAGGTGCGGTGCTAGCATAGCACTGCAGTTGGACTGGCAATTGTTGCCAACTGCTTAGATCAGTGCCGGGCAGACTGTCCCGTTCCAGAAAAACCATGTTGTGCATCATTGACTCGCAAAATGTAAAAAGATAACAAGTGGCACTAGCAATACCACGGCATCAGCAGCATTCAGCAGCTTGTACGCAGTTGCGACCACGCTGGCTGAAGCACCTTGGTACAGATTCTGCCGTGTTCTGGTTAAAAAGCTTGCTTTTACCAGATGAAACACCTATCAATAAAGCAGTTTTTGCTGATTTTGTCGTTTTAGGTCTGAAACACGGTATTAAGTGCATGCAGAAGTTGATTGCAGTTGGAATAAGTCGGTTGTTGTCTGGTTTGCTGCTGTCGGTCTGTGTCTGGTATAGCATCAGCAGTCAAGCGAAAACCTTAACAGTCGCGGCGGCGCAATGGCCTGGTTATACCCATGCTGATGGTTCAGGGCTGTATTTTCAGATCCTGCGCGAAGCGCTGGCGACAGAAGATATCCAGTTGAATATCCGCACCAGCAACTGGAAAAGAGCCAAGCATATGTTTCATGCGAACAGAGCCGATATCCTGATTTGTGATTATCGTTCGGCTGATCCAATGCGTTTATGGCCACGTTGGCATCTGGATTTTGATCAGCCCATCCTGTTATTTAGCCAGCAACCACTACCAGACCTGCGACAATTAAGAGATCAACCGGTTGGCTGGTTATTGGGTTATGATTTTGACCGTTACCTGCCGGTGTCGGTGAAATCTTATGAAGTGGCGACCGATCTGGAAGGGTTCACTTTATTACAGCACGGCCGGTTGGCCGCCTTTATTAGCTACCAGATGCACTTGCCAAAACCGCTGCAAAGCCAGTTATACAGCACCGAACTTGCAGCTGCGCAGCCGATGTATCCGGTCTTTCATAATGATTTTAACGGTCGCATGCTGGCACGGGCTTTTGATGCAGGTATGCGACGGTTATATCAAACTGGCCGGTTAGCAGAGCTCTTTAACAACGCTGCGCTTTATCAGCATGCCCGTTTTGACCAACTGGCGCAGACGCTGTAACAGTGTTAACGATAGACCACGTCGCCATACATCGGGGCTAACAGTCCCAGCAACTGATTCTGTGCACTGATGGTAATCTTTTGTGCCGTCATCACTTTCATCAAATGACGCACCAGGTTGTCAAAATCGGCTTGGCTGATCTGAAAACCGGTATGACTTTCCTGCATGCTCACGCCGGTGTATTTACAAGGACCACCGCTGAGTTCACATAACTGTTCAATTAACAGTCGGCGGAAGCGCTCGATATCGGTATCACGGAAATGATGCACAATTTGCGGGTCATGTTCAATTTCATGTAACAAACCATCGACGATCTGGCTAATACCCGCCTGTTGGCCCAGTTGCTGATAGAGCTGATCCGCCGCTGGTTTTTGCTGGCAACCACTGTTCAAACCCAAACTGATGATGAACACTAGCCAAAACCCTATCCTTTTTACCATGTTGCCTCCACGGCCAGATAATAACCTTGTTGTTCCGCTAAACCTGCAATACTGCCTAAATCGACATAACCTGCCACCACACTAAGGTGCTGATTGATAAACCAGCCAACGAACAGATCACGCCAGTGTTCTTCAGCGGCAAAAGCCAATTGATTTGGTTTTTGCCGAAATTCGATCCCGATTGCCAGGGCTGGCGTCAGCAACAGTGCGGCGGAGCTTTCCAGCAAATAGTGATAGCTTTGCGAGCCTGCACTGCTAAAACCAAGTAAACCGGTTTGATTGGCTTTGCTGGCACGGACTGTGGCATTCAGTAACAGATTACGGCCGGCAATGGCGTTAAAATAAACTTTTGAGGCCGCCAGATACCAATCAATGCCACTATCTTGCTGCGCCCCGACCAGGGCGGGTAAAGTAAAGTTACGATGTTTTTTGTATTGCATGCCGACGCTAATTTGCGGCATGGCGGTGTAAAGCAGCTCACCGGCCAGATGATACTTCAGACCAATAATATCCTGTTGTAAATCTCCGCCTATGCTATCGAGCTGGAATTTTTGTCGGCTAAAACTGATTTCATAATTGTTGTCATAGCTCAGACCAACCCCGCTGCTATGCAGTGTGAAATCATCCACGCCAACCTGATTGCGCATGGCAGTGGCGGACCATTGGCCGCTGCTGGCATATCCTTGGATCACCGCCCAGGGCACAATGCCGCCACCCGCAGCTCCTTCAATAGTGCTGGCGCCGCCAGTGGCAATCACTTTGCTGCCAGCTTGTGCCGGCAGGGTGCAGCACAGCAGCAGAAATGCCAGATATTTCATCAAATCTCCCCGAAGCCGATTGGCCTAAGTTGCAAATGTTTCACCCAGGTTATGCCGGATAACCGCAGTGGCCACCAAAGCACTGATATCGTGGTTATTGGTCGACGGCATGAACGCTGGCAGCCTGAAACCAACGGTTGTGTTGTTGACTGAATTCACTGAGCCAGCGGGAAAA
This sequence comes from uncultured Rheinheimera sp., assembly GCA_964525695.1. Taxonomy (GTDB): domain Bacteria; phylum Pseudomonadota; class Gammaproteobacteria; order Enterobacterales; family Alteromonadaceae; genus Pararheinheimera. Next base: position 35,362 of record CAZGHW010000011.1, read on the forward strand.
ATCCGCCGCTGGCAACGGTTTTGAGAAAAAGTAACCTTGTACTTTATCAATACCGTGTTGCTGTAGTTTGGCCAATCCGGCCAGATTTTCCAGTCCTTCCGCGGTAACTAACAAACCAAGCCCATGCGCCAGTTGGGTGGTGGCCTGCACTATCAATTCATCATTGGCGTTATGCTCAATATCTTTGACAAAAGCCCGATCAATTTTTACTTCATGCACAGGCAGTTGTTTCAGATACGCCAGTGACGACTGGCCAGTGCCAAAATCATCAATCGCCAATTCTATGCCCATGGACCTTAATTCGCCCAGGATGCGGATCACTTGTTGTGGATCCTGCATCACCGCTCCTTCGGTGACTTCCAATGCCAAGGCACCAGCTCCCAGCGCATAATGACGAAGACGCTGTGCCAATCGGGCTGGCAGTTGCGGGTTGGTCAGATCGTGCGCTGATAGGTTAATCGCTACTTTTAGCTGGATGTCTTGCTGTTGCCACTGGGCCAATTGCGCTAAGACCTGTTCCGTCATCCAGTCGGTGATTTGGGCAATTAAGCCTGAGTGTTCTGCTAAGCGGATAAATTCATCCGGTGGAATAAAACCCAGTACCGGATGTTGCCAGCGGATCAGTGCTTCAGCACTGTGACAACGCTGGTTGGCAAGGTCGACTTTGGGTTGATACACCACAAACATTTGGCCTGTTGCTAACGACAGCGGTAAATCGTGCAAAATGGTCAGTTCACGCTGATGGCTTTCATCCTGGCCTTGCTGATAGACCGCGATATGATCATTGCGTTGTTTGGCATGCATCATGGCAATAGCGACCCGACGCAATGCGTCATTGGCACTGAGTTGGCTTTGCGACGGCTCGCAAGCTGCGTTGGTGGTATAAACCGCCAGCGCCAGCGTCAAATTTAAGCCCGACTGACCCAGCCGGAAATCGCGGCTCAGTTTATGTTGGATTTGTAATAACAGCTCAGTGTCCATCCTTTGCTGATGGACCAGTAAAAATTCATCCCCGCCCAAGCGCGCAACTAACGACGGCTGGAGTTGGCATTGTTGTAACCGCTGTGCCAGTTGTTGTAGCAGCAGATCACCATTCTGATAACCGAAGGCGTCATTGATATGCTTAAAATCTTTGATATTAATCAGTAATAATTGCTGTGGTTGCAATTGCAGCAATTCAGGCAGTTTGATTTCAGCCAGGCTACGATTGGCCAAACCGGTCAAGGAATCATATTGGGATTGAAACAACAATTGTTGTTCACGTTGATATAAATCCTGTTGCATCCGGTTGAGCGTTTGACTCAGCAGGCCGACTTCGCCTTTGTGAACTTTGGGCAGACTTGTGATGACGCCTTGACCGATATTGCGGGCAAAGTCGGTCAGTTGCCGCAAGGGTTCGGTGATACTGCGGGCGACTGCGTAAGCCAACAATAAAGCCAAAAATAAACCCAGACCAAAAATCAGCAAGAGCTGGCTGCGTGCCAGCAAATAATTGTCACGCCAGCGTTGGGTCGGTAAATGTAGCAAAGCCCAGAGTTGTTGTTGTTGATCCAGCGCCACTGACTGATTGAGGTAAGGCGGCATACTATCATTCAGGACTAAATCTACCACTTGTTGCGGTTGGGTTTTCAGATTAGAACTTTGGGCTTCACCATCGAGGGTACTCGCCAGCAGTTGTGGTTGACCTTCTCTTATGGCAGTAAAACTGATGTCGAGTTCGGTGACGCCTTTGATTTGCAATGCCAGCGCGCGGTCCAACACAAAACCCATACCGACCCAACCGATGATTTGTGGCGCTTTCACCGGCTGCATCACCAACTGATAGGCTTGATCACCCAATAACAGGATATCGGCATCACTATCCTGACCATTTTCTTTCATCCGCTGAAAAAAGGAGGAGATCTGACTGGCAGCGATGGGTTGGGTACTGGCGACAATCTGACCATCCAGCGACAACAGCATACTGATGTTGGCATCAATACGACCGCCGTGATTTTCCAGCACTGAGCTGATGGTATCTTGTTCCGAGGTGGCGACTGCATGGCGAAAACCAAAGTCACTGCTGACAATCCGCACCGAATCGGCGAGTTGTTTGACTCTGTTGGCCAGCAATTGCTGAAACACCTTTTCCGCCACAGATAAGTTTTTTTCCGCTTGGCTGTAGCTGTCCCGTTTCATTGCACTTAAGGTGGCAGCACCAATCGAAACGGCCATCAGGCTGAGTAAACCAAGCAGTAACAAGATCAATCGGCTACGTAACGAATCGAACATGAGACCTCGGGTTGGCATCTGGTCTGAAAGAGGCAGCATAGCATATCAGCAAGACTGCATAGAATCAGATTTCACTGCAAAATCATTATCTTGTCGCAATTATTCTGCTTGCGGCTAAGCCAGAAGCTGAAAATAGCCAAGCACCATGGTTTTATTAACTGCTTGGACTTTGCAGCTAGTATAGATGTAAATGCCTCGGTAAGATGCTGTGATGTGAAGCCTGTAACTTGTCGTCCACTCCATTGTTGCTGTGCCACCATCAGCAAGTTGTCTTTTAGATAATTCATCAAGGCACTTTACTGATGTTAGACAGAACAGGCCTTACCCTGCCAACTTAAATTTAGCGGCAGGGCAGGGCGATCTTGTGTAGTCATTAGCGGGTTAGGTTATAACCTTTGGTTTGCAGAGAAATATGCTAACAGAGCTCGCGCATTACAATTGCTAAGTTGCAACTATCCATTACAACCATGACGTGATGATCTCTTTTTGCTCATCTGTTAGTTTATTATTTTTTATAATTTCATCATGGTAGTGTTTTGTCTGTACGACACCATGGTTTTTGAATAGAGTGATATATTTCTCAACTAGAGCCAGATCTATTTCGTGAGACCTCAACAATAATAAACTGAATGCATCAGGACTGCTTCCTTCATCAAATTTAACACCTAAGGTTAATAGATATTCAATCATTTCGTTACCAGTCGGCGGTGAGGACATAATCGCCAGCTGTAACGTGCTTAGTCCATTATTATCTTTCACATGGATGTTTGCACCTTGATTGATTAGTAAAGTGGCTAATTTATTGTTTCCAAATGATGAGGCGCTTAGAATGAGGTAATCTGGTATAGTCGAATAAAGTTTTATGAATTCTTCATAAATAGAAAAATCAACTTGCGATGTTAACATCTTAAGATAAGACTTCAGAAATATCTCAGTATGTGTTGCATCAGGTGTTAGATTTCTGAGTAATTTTAAAACTGCCTGCCAGTCTTTTGCTGTCAGTGCATCTTCAATTTCCAGGTATGTAGCATTGCTAGTGTAATCCAAACTCAAGTCTTTATGATATATTTTGTGAATAACCTGCCTGTATAGTTCTCCACTTTGTTTGATATCCGCGTATTTATTTTTCTCAGCCAAACTAGGATGGCAATTAATAATAGAATTAATTGTTTTTTTGTTATTTAAAATTTTCGTCAGTGGAGGGACTATGTTCTGATTATAAAATTCAAGGGTATCCGATTTTAATTGAATAGCCTTGAAATCTGACAGCTTATCTTTATCTAAAACACCTTGCAGCAATGAATATTGACTTGGATAGAGCAGAATTGGTTTCTCCAGTGATTCAGTAATAAAAATAATAAAATCATCTATAGTTTTCGTGTCGATATGCTGCCATGGAATTTGTGTGGCGACATTTAAATCTAAATTGAAGTCGACCAGAGGGCTGCCATGCTGCGAAAAAAAACGAGCAGCGCTCAGATTTTTCATTTTTGCGGCCACAGTAGCAAATGATTTACTTTCATAGCCACTATGCCAAATAACAGATAAATCTGATTCTTTTAAATATCTAATGAGAATATCAAGACGCTCAGCTTCCATGCCTGCTTGTGTCGCTACATACAAGGTATCAAGATTAACCATAAGTCCAGCATTAAGTAATCTTGTAAGATCGGCAGCAGAGATTGTTCTTTCTAATTCTATGATCCAATTGATTAAAGATTGCTGGTAGATAGTCGCATCTTTTGCAAGTTTACCAGTTTCAACCAAATCTACTATTTCGTTATAACGCTGAGATTTTAATAGTCGTAAAAACGGAATATAATCTAACAACACAGTCGAATTCGATTTTAGGCTGGACTTTGGAAATAGCGAAAATTGTTGTCCGTCATTGATTTCAGCACTTTCCAAAGCATATTCGTTGACTAAGTATCTGATTTCTACATGCTCCAGAGATGCTAGATGGCTATTAATTTCAGCTCGAATAGAATTATTTTCCAACAAAAATGATGTTAATTGATTCCTGCTATTTTCTATTGATTGACACTCTGCTGGCGATGTGTTGTGCGATTTTTTGGTGGTTTGCTTTAATGAATCTTGAATTTCATTTGAATGTTGCAACTGAGTTTTGCTGTTGGTAGTGTCTTTTCTTTCGTTATAGATATAATACGCAGAGATGAGTACTACGGTTGCAAACGTTAATTTTATAATTATGTTATCCATTGGTTTTTTCTTTTATGATTTGTTCTGCAAGAGCGTTTATCTGGCTGAAAGCTACAAATATGCCAGAGAAGAATCCGGCGAGCATGTATAATGCGGGTATGTTGAGAAAATAGGATGCAGGTAAAGTAATTAAAGAGAGTAGCATAAAGACTAATCTTTTGTTTTTTAAATTTTTAATAATATTGTTGATGTTTTTTTCTGGTTCTTTTTTACTTTTAACAGCAGCTAAATCAAGAGTCATATCTAAATCCCTTACTTTTTTAGGCAAGTTATTCAATAAGCAGGATTGAAATCATGGTTTGAGTTTGTCACACATATCCATTTCACTCTGCTTAGTTCCATCACAATATAAATTTGCGTCTAATGTCCCTGCAACGACTGCTAATTCGCAAGCTGCTACTGCAATTGGATGACTGAGTGAAAAACATTTATAGGCAGCAATATGACCTGACAGCACAACACCTCTGGAACACCAATTGTAATCGTTTTGAGCATGATTTTTACATAAGCCTAGAGCATGGCTTTGGCTAATTTCGCTACTTTCAGTCTCAGTTTTAAGTAGGTAAACAGCTGGTTCGGGTGCTGATACTTGATGTGGTTCCCGATCGCCTACAATATCCCAAAAACCTCTACCGCCATAACCACTCACCCTGCATGTATCTGTCGACATTCAAGTATCACCGCCATGAATTGACGTATGAGTCGTTGGCAGGTGATGATTTGATAAATTGCCATAACTGAGAATGAAACTGCAATACAAGAAATGAGAATTACGTGTTTTATCATTTTATTAACCTTCTGGGTTTTATTGTTAGTTACACTCTCGCTTTGCTTTAATGTGATACTGACATTTACGTAAAGCCACAATTTTTTGTGACATATAAATGATTTATTTGTGATTATTTTCTAAGTTCAGGATTAAAGTTAATTTTTGCTATCTTTTTTAAAAAGATGCTGCCGTGTCAATTCGTTGTTTGACCCCATTTTATCTGTTGTTTTATCGCCTTTGGATATGGCTGTTTGTCACAGTTTGCTGCAGTGCTGGGGCAAGCAAGGATCAGTCATTCGTATGTTTCTAATAACTTAAGCTGCTGATTTATTTAGATTAGCTAGTGTTTTAACCCCTGTATTTTGCACCTTTGTCACATTCTGGCGCTGACAAGGTTGTGCTAAAAATGGCAATGCTTCATTTATGGCTGTCACTAAATCCGCGCCATGGCCGCTGGCAATATCTAAACAAAAGGGTTACCACCAGATATGGGCCGATTTTGCCCCGGTAAACAGTGACATCCCCCGCTCATACTGTTGTTGTGCTGCGTTCATAAGCCATCGTTTTAAAGTTGCCGCCAACAAGCGTCCCTAGATCAGCGACTATTCCTGCTGGAAACTGCCGCAAACAAGGTTGCGGCACAGCAGAACATGTATTTTTTATGATCTAATGCAGCAAATGCCAGACAGCTGTATTGGGTAATTCTTTTAGCCATGTTTGCAGTGGTTTTGCCAGCTGGCTGTTGTTGCAAACGACTACTGGATTCACGCTGTTGCTCATGCGGCTGATGAAAAAAGCACTGCTATCAGCCAGAAATAAGCATCCAGTTAAGGAAGACACTGATGGTATGTAATCCCGCTCTAGCGCAATATTTTCAGTCAGGCTTAGGCTCTATGGTTGTCCTTTGAACACGTCATCGCTGACATGCAACTCAATCGCTGCAGGGGCTGTGTCCATTAAAACGCCCTGGAAAATACAGAACGTTTGGCTCAAAACGTCTTCGCTGGTACAAGTTAAAAAAATCCCCCGGTCAAAACCGGGGGATTGTCACATCGCAGTTACAACAGCGTTGCTCAGGTATCAACACCCAAGCTGAAACTGCCGTTGCACATTATGACAGTAGCTTAGTGTTGACGGCGGCGTAATAACAGCAGTGCTGGCAATAACAGCAGCAGTGTGGCAGGTGCCGGCACTGAGGCTGGGCCTGCGATTTGGGCTGTCACACCGCGACCACGGGTTTCATTATCCGCATACTCCGGACCATCTTCCGGCAAGTACATGACAGATAAACCGCGCAGCGCAAACTCACTGGCACCGGCTTTTAACGCTTTAAAGCTGACAGTGGCCAGTACAAAAGGACTGCTCTGTTGTACCTGGCTTAAATCAAACAGATCTTCAGTGGAGAAACCAAAAAACAGCTCATACAGGTCTACTTTTCCGGCGCTACGAATATCACCCTGGTCGCTTCCGACCGCAGGCAGCGATAAAAAATCGCCGAATTTGACTTCAGTTAGTTCCACCAGGCTTTGATTAAACAGCAAACTAGCATCAAAGCCGGTCACCAGCGTTTGGATATCACTCAGCACCAGGCTGGCAGAAATCGTATCGCCCACGTTATAACTGGCTTGATCCAGATTGACGCTGATCAGGGTGGCATTGGCTTGTACGCTCAGCAACAGAGCGGCAGCTGCAAATAATTTTTTTAACATAACACTTCCTTTTTAATATTTAAGTTATTTCACTGCACAACGGGCGTAAGTACAAAGTGCAGACATGGCGCGGGCATCAAGGCTGGTGACTTTGCCGTCTTTATTAAAGTCATAGTTTAATGACAGAGATTGGCCACTGCGCAATAAGGTATTGAATAGACTGATATCTTGACTGTCGACATCACCATCTTTGTCCAGATCCGCTGGGTTAGCGGCTGCCAGAGCTAAGGCTACAATCACTGGATCATGGTCAGATGAACGGTAAGCGTTGGCCTGATAATAATCAGTTTGTTGCTGTTGGGTTTTAAATTCAACATTGTAATCAAAACTGATTGGTTCATCCGAGTTGATATGCCATTCAATCGCTTCTACCACTTGGGCGGACAGGCTTGTGCTGGCCAGGGCATGGTCCAGATAACCGGCTTCACCGTTGAAGCTGTAGCCATAACCTTGTTTGCCGTGATATTTCTCCACCAAATCGACAAATCCGTTGCTGGTAAAGGTATGGATTGGATCTTCTTTGGCATAGGAGTTTAAGTCACCAATCACCAGCACATCCGGATCGGTCTGGCCGGTCGGGTTGCCAGCTAACCAGCCCATCAACTGGGTCGCGGCTTGTACCCGGGTGGCATTCCAGCAGCTTTGGCCATCGCCTTTATCGGCGTCCTGACCCCCTGTTGGGCAGCTACCTTTAGACTTAAAGTGGTTTACGACCACAGTGAAGACTTCATTATTGGCCAGTTCACGGAAGCTTTGCGCCAGTGGTTGGCGATTGCCGGTAGCAAAAATACCACTATTGGTAGTGGCCGCGGCACCGACTGGTGCGACCGTCAGGCGGTTATACAACAAACCCACAGTAATTTCGTCCGAACCAATTCTGTTGCTGCCAGCGACCTGAGCAAAAGCATAACGGTTTTCACCGGCTTGCGCATTCAGACGACCCACTAAGTCCGCAATTGCGCTGGTGCTGCCAAAGCCATCGTTTTCGATTTCCATCAAACCGATGACGTCTGCATTCATCGCGCTTAATGCTGCGACAATTTTGTCGGCCTGCCGTTCGAATTCAGCAGCAGTGGTGGCGCCGCGAGAGGTGGGGAAACCACCGCCAGTGCCATTGCCATTAAAGTAGTTCAGCACGTTAAAACTGGCGACTTTCAGGCTGCCTTCGCGACGTAATTCCGGTGCTTCCTGCCGCGGATTAGCCTGGATAAATTGTGGCGTCACTGCCGGCATTAAACGCCAGGCACTGAAGCTATAATCCAGTACACCACGCAGATTTTGTACCTGGTCGCCCATCCGTACCGGGTTATCCATCGATAAACCTGGCGCCGGGAATGGCACTACAGCCGGATTTTGGCCGTTTTGTTTGTCATCCAACACAATCCGGTTCAGGCTGTTTTTAGCTGCCAGCGCTAAGGCTTCAGCTGAACCTGGGCGGTACAGATTGGTGGGGATATATAAGCGATCAGCAGATAATGTCAGTTCACCGTAGCGACCGAGCTTAAAGGTGTCAGAGACGGTCAGCGTCTGGTCAAAATGCACCTGCATATTTTCCAGTGATTCCAGCAGGTTGTTGCTGGCAAGTGGTAATTGCAATGCCACGCTGGATACTGCCGGGCCTTGACCACAGTCAACCCAGGCGGTAGAGCGTTTTAATTGGGTCTTGGTGAAGAATTCTTCCACCACCCCCATCACGCGGATTTTCTGACCTGGTTCAGGATAACCAGTGACGCCGTTGTTATAGACAAAAATAGCTTCTGAGGTATTGGCATCCTGGTCGGCATCGCTGTCTTCTTCTTGCAGATAAAAACCACTGGCCGTTGGCAGTTGCAATGTCACCACACCTTCAACCACATGGGTTTTACCGACTTCCGGTGACACATCCACTGCGCCCTGGATACGGCTGATCAAGGTTGCCGGGGCACCACACTGACCAATCACTGGGTTTGGCGTTGGTTCCGGATCTGGATCTGGTGTTGGATCCGGGTTACCGCCGCCGGCTGCACTATGGCTGCCTAAATAAGTAAAAGTATTGTTGTCATAACTCAACCACTGCACGGCTGGATCAAAGGCATCGCTGCCATTGGTATCACCAGCGGTCACTTCAGCTTTACGCACCAGCGTTTTGTCCAGCGTTTGCACATCACCGTTGATCCAACCTTTGCCTGGGTCTTCACCAATCCGGCCGATGACATCAATCAATGTGGTGCCTTTATACAACGCAACCACATCGTTGCCATTAAAGTTACCGGTACCCAGTGTTAACGTGGTAGAGCTCTGTTTGGCCTTTAAGTCAGCGACTGCGGCAGTATCGACCAGCACCAGCACGCCTTTGGCAGCGACAGTCCCTTTTAAGTCAATGGTTTTACTGACGGTGGTTTTACCATTGGAGTAGACCTGTAAGCTGTAACCGGTCAGATCTAATGGCGTGGCCGCCGGATTATAAATTTCAATGGCTTTGTTATTGCCTGAACCCTCTACATATTCAGAGATAAAAGGTTCAGCCTGAATTGCCGGCGCTATTAAGGCAGACAAAAGCAGTAGTTTAGCGTTCATAGGTATTTCCATATGGCTGAGTGGCAGTGATTGTGTTTTTAATGTTTTTCAGCGAAATACACCGGAAAGTTGCTCAACTTTCCAGCGAATGAGGTACGTTAGATGAACATTATGACAAATTCAATGAATACTTATTAAGTTTTTTTGAATTATGCCTTGAGGTTGTCATCTCGCTGCGACAAAAGCGTTAACTATTTGCGCTGGTAAGTTGAGCATTGGCAGTGGCCATACAGTCGGCTAAGCTGGTGGCATTCAGAACAAGGGATGAATCATACCGATGGGTGGGACCGGATTAGGTCGTTTTGGCCTGGTGATGCTGTGTTGGCTGAGTTTGTGGCCCTGGACTCGCGTGCAGGCAGCGCAAAGCCCTTGCGCCAAAGTGTTGGATCGCCCTTGTGTGGCGCTGGTATTGGGCGGTGGTGGCGCCCGCGGCGGCGCCCATGTCGGGGTGTTAAAAGAACTGGAGCGGCGCCAAATTCCGGTCGATTTGATTGTCGGCACCAGCATTGGTGCTTATGTCGGTGGTTTATATGCCTTGGGCCACAGCCCGGCTGACATCGAGCGCATCATGCAACAAACCTCCTGGGGACAAGGGTTTCGGGACCGGGTAGAGCGAGATGAAATGCCGATGCGCCGTAAGCAGCAACGTGATGATTTCCCAATAAATCTTGATCTCGGTGTTGATAGCCGTGGTTTAAAACTGCCCAAAGGGGTGTTGCATGGTCAGGCGATGGCCGCTTTGATCCAGCATGCTTATGGTGTGGTGCCGGAATTGAGCAGTTTTGACCAATTAGCTATTCCATTTCGTGCCATCGCCACAGATCTGGCCAATCGCGACACCGTGGTGTTGGCAGATGGCAGTTTATTGCTGGCGGTGCAGGCGTCGATGTCGATCCCGGGTGTGGTGCGGCCGATGGAAATCAACAACCGCTGGTTGGTGGATGGTGGGGTGGCGAATAATTTACCGATCAGTGTTGCCAAAGCGCTCGGTGCCGACCAGGTGATTGCGGTTGCCATCGACGCGCCTTTGCTGCAACAGCAACAGCTGGATAGTGCGATGGCGATTACCGAGCAACTCACTAGTTTTCTGGTGCGCGAAGCGGTAGAACGTCAATTGAAACTGCTGGGGCCGCAGGATCTGCTGTTACAGCCTGCTTTGCAGCAAATTGGGACCTTGGATTTTGCCCAAATAGACATCGCAATCAAGGCTGGTGAAGAGGTTGCGCAACAGGCGGCGCCTTTATTGCAGAACTTTAGCCAGCCAGCACATTATGCCGATTGGCGGCAACAGCATCGGCGGCAGGACCATAGCAGTATGCAATTGGCGGATGTTGAACTGGATAACCGCACCGGATTGGCAGATGCGTTGCTGTTACAACGGCTGGATCTGGATCCACAGCAAAAACTAACCAGTGCGGATATTTCCGCCGCCTTGCGCCGGGTTTATGGGCTGGATACTTTGGAACGCATCAGCAGCAGTTTGATCCGCACGCCGGATGGCAAGCAACGGCTTAAACTGCAAGCCTTGCCCAAAAGTTGGGGGCCAGCTTATCTGAATTTTCGTTTTCAGTTAGAGGATGACTTTAGCAACACCCATAACTATCAAATTGCCGCCTCTTATTTATGGACAGAGTTGTCGGCTTTTGGTGCCGAATGGCAAACGGATTTGGCGCTTGGAAGCAATAAACTGTTCAAGTCTGAATTATATTGGCCGTTGGTTGATTCTGGTTTTTACACTGCGGGCCGCTTGCAGCAAAGTCGGACTCTACTCGGCTTGGAAAACAGCGTCGGGTTATCCGATGGTGAGTTGAATAATACTGAGTTTCAGTTTGGTGCTGAGTTTGGCTTTCATCCACTGGACAATGCCAACCTCAGTCTGGGCTTGGTACAACGGGACGGGTATTACCGGTTTCCGGCAGCTATTGCATCCCAGTTTAACTTTGGTACCTTGTCTTATTTACGCCGTGGTGTCGAGACGGCATTGGTGATCGATACCTTGGATCAACTCAGTTTCCCGACCCGCGGTTATAAAGTCGAAGGCAGTTTGCAGCGGCTGCAAGACAATGTATTGGGTGGGCGCACCCACAGTCAGAGCTCTTTGCTGCGGGCCGAAACCGCCTATCGGCTGGGCGCCCATATCTGGCGTGGTCGGCTACGCTGGGATAATTTCTCCGGTGCTGATGGGACTGTTGCGCTGGAGCAATTTACGCTGGGGGGCTTGCTGAATTTATCCGGTTATCCGAAAAATTATCTGTTTGGCTCTCAGGTGCGTTTTGGCAGCCTGGTGTATCTGTATCAACTCAGTGACAGCAGATTCAGTTTTTTTAATGCGCCGTTTTATTTGGGCGCTTCGCTGGAACGCGGTATGGTGACTGAACCTAGGTTTGGCGATCGCAATCTGGCACAACATGATCAGTGGCTGTGGGCTGGTAGTGTATTTGCAGGGTGGGATAGTCCCTTTGGTCCGTTATATCTGGGCTACGGTCAGGCGGAAGCAGGGCCACAGCAAAAACCTTATCGGTTTTATCTGTCACTGGGGCAGACGTTTTGATGATCGCAAGCGTGGCAGGCAGTTACTATGTTGAAAAAATATCTGCAACAGATCCGAGCCGGTAAACCGGTGCAATATCAGAAGTTTTTGCAGTTGTTACCGCCCGGTTTTTATCAGCGTAAAGCCGAGCTGTTTAAAGTGCGCGCCACTGGTGCTGGTAAATGGCAACTGACCATCTTAGATCAGTTATTATTTGACCAACTCTGGCAAAGTGCCGAGGCACCAGCCAGTCGCTTGACTGCGAGTTTGCAGGGCGACTCCCATCAGGCTGGCACGTCACACAGTTATTTGTTGGTCTATCACAGTGCTCAGCTCAGCGACAGACCTGATCTGGTGCTAAGCCGAAGTGGCGCCGATGGGAGTGCGCAGCTTTCACTGGGGTTCAAGGTGAAAAAACAAGCCTTATTGATTGAAAATGAAGAAAACTTTTTCAGTTATCCCAAGGTGTTGCAATTGGCAACCCAGATGCTGGCGCAGCCGTTTTCGCTGGCAGATACTGATGTGATTTTTGCCGCCGGTTCCCGCATTAGTGCGGCCTTGTTACAGCCTTATTTACAACTTTATAGCAGCTTGTATTGTGCCTTTGATTATGATGCTGCCGGGCTGGAAACTTTCGACACGCTGCATAAGCGCCATGGTGCTAAGGTGCGGCTGCTGACGGCTCCCGATTTAACGCCCTGGCACCATGGATTTATCTACAAACCCAAGCAACAGTCACAGTTGGCAAAAGCAATTGCGCTGGCAGAAAAACATCATTTGTATGGCTTGGTGGATGCCTTTAACCGCAGTCAGCGTTTTCTGGAGCAGGAAGTGTTACTCCAACAATTGAACTAAACGGCTTGCCAGCCAAACGCGTTGCCACCGACTCGTCAGTAGATTAGTGCTGCTGGTTTTTTGTACTGCCGCCTTGACGTTCTGCCGATGCCTGACTAATCTCCAACTTAAGAGACAAATAAGACATTTGCGGCAGATGAGTAAACTGTAACCGCAGTTACTGCAATGCGCTGAGGAGAAACTGCTGATGGCTCTGCAATTAACAATCGCTGATGACTCGCTGCTATCACGGAAGAATGTACGCAAAGCGCTCCCCCCAGCGTTGGATGCGACTATTACCGAGGCCTGCAATGGCGCTGAAGCTTTACAGGCGGTGGCAGCTGGCAAAGCTGAACTGTTATTACTGGATTTACAAATGCCGGTACTGGATGGTTTTGGCGTGTTAGCACACTTACAGCAGCAAGAAGTGAATACGGTGATCATTGTGATTAGTGCCGATATTCAGCCACAGGCGGTCGCCCGGGTCTTGAGTCTGGGCGCTGCGGGTTTTTTACAAAAACCGTTGCAGGCTACTCAATTAGAACAATTACTTCTTGAGGTGGGTTTGTTATGAACAGCCAAGCTGCGCCAGAATCTGATGCTGCTGAGCAAAACCCAGCGATGAATGAATTGCAACGGGACGCGTTGCAGGAAGTGATGAATATTTCAATGGGTCAGGCCGCCAATGCCCTGGCGTTGTTGATTGATATTCAGGTGACGTTATCTATTCCGAAGATTGCCATTACCACCCCGCAGGGCTTGGATAGTTTTTATCAGCAGGCTAAGGATCATTATTTTGCCCGTCAGTCTTTTATGGGCGATTTGCGCGGTGAAGTGATTTCGATGATTAGCCATCAGGGTTGCGCTCAGCTTGGTGAAAGCATGGCCTATGAACAACCGATGGACGAAAATAGTTACGATGAGCTGGTGCTGGAGCTGAGTAATATTTTGGCTGGCGCTTGCCTCAAAGGTATGGTCGAGCAGTTGTCCACGCGGTTACATCTGGCGGCACCGGCCTTATTCAAGCCTGAATTCAGGCAGGATCATTACAGTTGGCAGCATGCTTTGCTACTGGAAATCAGTTTTACTATTGAACAGGTGGCATTCAGCTCGAAAGTGATGATTTGTCTGGATGAAAAATCGATCCGCGATTTACAGCAGCGGATCGATCACTTGCTTAGTGAGTAGTCTGGCAATGGCGGGAGGGGATGATGCAGCAACAGAGCTTATTTCAGCATGTGGTGACTCAGTTATCCATCGGCGCCTGCGTGGTTGATGCCAACTATCGTATTTTGTTTTGGAATGACTTTTTTGCCGATCGACTCCAGTTACCGCTCAGTAGTGTCGAAGGTCAGTCAATTCTGGAGTTATTCCCGCAGCAGGCGGCTTTTCTCAAACGCAAAATTAACAGTGTATTTGTGCTGAAAAATGCCACTTATTCTTATTGGGAGCAAAGACCGGCGGTATTTGAATTCCACAGCAGCAGGCCAATTACTGGTGAAGAATGCCAGATGTATCAGAACGTAGAAATTTATCCGATTTTTGCCGATGACAATCAAGTGAGCTGCGCTTGTATTACCGTGCATGATATGACGGTGACCGCCAGCTATCAGCAGGAATTAGTCAGGCTGACCGAGACGCTGGAACAGGAAAAACAGCAACAACAACAACTGATCCTGAAATTAGAACAGGCGCAGAATCAATTACTGCAATCGGAAAAAATGGCGGCGATAGGTCAGTTGGCTGCTGGGGTCGCCCATGAAATCAACAACCCGGTCGGATTTATCTTTTCCAATCTGCAGTCTTTGGCTGATTACAGTAGCAAAATGCTCAAAGCCATTGAGGTGCTTGGTAAAATGGTCGATAAAACCGCCCAGCCAAGCCTGTTAAATTTAAAAACCGATCTGTATCAGCGGCTGAATTTGGCGTTTTTACTGGAGGATTGTCCTGAGCTGATCCATGAATCCCTGGATGGTGCGCGCCGCGTGATGGAGATTGTGAAAAGTTTAAAAGATTTTTCGCATGTTGATAGTCAGGACTGGCAGCTAGCGGATGTCAGTGCTGGCCTCGACAGTACCTTACGGATTTTACAAAACGAGCTGAAATATAAAGCAGAAGTGATCAAAAACTATCAGCCGGATCTGCCGCAATTGTATTGCCAGGCAATGCAATTAAATCAGGTGTTTATGAATCTGCTGGTCAATGCTGCTCAGGCGATTGAGGGGTTTGGCAAAATTACCATTGATTTATATCAGCAAGAGCAGGATCTGCTGATAAAAATTTGTGATACCGGCAAAGGCATTGCGCCGGAACATCTGAAACGGATTTTTGAACCGTTTTTTACCACCAAAGCGGTCGGTGAAGGGACAGGTCTGGGCTTGTCCTTGTCCTATAGTATTATTCACCGCCATCAGGGCAGTTTGCAGGTTGAAAGTGAAGTTGGTCAAGGAACTTGTTTTACCATCCGCTTGCCGTTACATCAAACGGCTGCAGGCCCGGCACTGGCTCGCAGCCTCTGAACTACTCAAGTGGAGGTTGAGATGAATGACACGAGTCCGGGTAGTAAATCGGTCACCAGCATGACGGTGCTCTGTGTCGACGATGAACCTAACATTTTAAAATCATTACAAAGATTGTTGGCGGGGCAGGGCTTTGAGTTGCTGTTGGCCCAATCCGGCGCTGCTGCGTTGCAGCAATTAGCGAACCGGCATGTTGATCTGGTGATGTCAGATATGA
This sequence comes from uncultured Rheinheimera sp., assembly GCA_964525695.1. Taxonomy (GTDB): domain Bacteria; phylum Pseudomonadota; class Gammaproteobacteria; order Enterobacterales; family Alteromonadaceae; genus Pararheinheimera. The sequence continues at coordinate 50,987 of CAZGHW010000011.1, forward strand.
AAATGCCGCAGATGTCAGGAGCCGAATTTCTGACCGAAGTCGCCAGGTTATATCCAGCTACTTATCGGATTATTCTTAGCGGTTATGCCGATATGCAGTCAACGCTGGCGGCGGTGAATCAAGGTCAGATCCATCGGTATTTGCAAAAACCATGGCATCAACAGGATTTGTTGACCGCTTTGCGCGATGGTTTAGACAAAGTGGCGTTGCAGCAACGTAATACCGAGTTGCAGCAGCAATTGCAGTTGCGGAATCAACAACTAGAACAGTTTAATCAGCAACTGGAACAGCGGGTCGAAGAGCGAACCAGTTTGCTGCGCCAACTGATCCGGCAGTTACAGTATTCGCAGCAGCAACTGCAGCTCGATCAGCATGCAACGTTAAAAATTTTATACAACATTATCAGTAGTCAGCCTTTGTTGGATGGCGCATACGCGCAGAATGTCAGCAAATTAGCTGGCAGTCTGGCGCAGCGCAGTGGGCTGGATAAAGACGGCTGTGAACAAGTGGCGTTGGCAGGGTTGCTAGCCCAGCTTGGGCTACTGACGTTACCGGCTGAGCTGCTGCAAAAACCTTTTTATCAACTCGATTTACATCAGCGGCAACGCTATCTGCAGCATCCGCAACAAGCCCAGCTATTGATGGCGCCTGCCACTCATTTGCATGCCGTGGCCGATATGATTGCACATCAGTACGAGCGTTTTAATGGCACTGGCAGTCCGGACCAACTGATAGGCCAACAGATTCCGCTGGGCGCCCGTATTGTGGCGCTGGCGCGGGATTTCTGGGACACGATATTGGGTCGGCTGCAGAAAGACAAGCAGAGTAAAGTAAAAGCGCTGCAGCAGATCAAGCTGCATCTTGGCAGCTTTTATGATCCACAATTGGTGCTGTTGCTGGAACAATTGGTGCTGACGATGGACGACGCACTGACAGATCAAGCTGTCCATCCGTTGACCACGGCGAAATTGCAGCCTGGCATGCAGCTGTTGCAGGCTTTGTATAACGACAAAGCGATGTTGTTGTTGCCGGAAGGGCATATTTTCAGCCTCAGCAGCATTATGCGGATCCGGCAGCTGGAACAAAAGACCCATCAGCATTTTGCGCTACTGATTAAACCGGAGACCGCAGTTAACAGTTAGCGATTAGGCGGACTGGCTGGTCGCGATCGCTTGTCTCACCTGTTGTCTTAATGCGGTCTGCAGCGCTGGCTCTAATTGCATCTGCCGCGCCAGTTCCTGCAAATAGGCTTTTTCCATAAAGTTTTCTTCATCCACCACCAGCAAACTGGCCAGAAAAATCTCTGCTTTCATGCTTTGATCGGTCGCTAAAGCGGCTATTTCGGCCGGATCTAATGGTTTCTGTAGTTCCCGGTCGATCCACTGCTGCGCACTGGTGTCTGTGGTCAGCTTGGCAATTTCGGCATCGATCAGACCACGCTCACGGGCATCAATATGACCATCGGCTTTGGCGGCAGCGATTAAGGCGCATAACAGCACCTGGCAGTGCTGTTGTTGTTGTGGCGCTGATAACTGCTCAAGCGGTTGTGGTGGCTGGGTGGTGGCTTGTTGTTGCTGCTGATAAGTTTTCAGCGCCTGATAGGCGAGGGTTCCAAGTGCGGCTAAACCGCCATAGGTCAACACTTTACCACCGATACTGCGGCCACTTTTGCTACCGAGCAACAAACCTAAAGCTCCGCCTGCCAGCGCTGCGCCACCTTTGCCAGAGAGCATACCACTGACTTGTTGCAATAGACTGGCACCATTGCCAGAGTGACCGCCAGTGCTTGCTGTGGATGTTGGCTGTTGTTGTTTTAACAGTGCGCTGCCTGATTGCAGTAATTGTTCCAGCAGATGTTTGGTGTTGAGCATCAGAATAACCTTGAAAGAAGCCGCTACCGACGCTGGCAGCTATGGACAAAAAAGCAGCATACCGCTCTGGTACAGGCCATCGCAAGCTGCGTTGACAGGCAAAGTGTTGCTGAATGTTGCTGATTATTGCACGCCAGCGGCGATAGGTCGCTAGGGCCGCGGTCAAATCGGATAAATAGCTGGTTAAATATACAGTTGTTTGCTAAGCTCAAGCCTATCCAACAGCGCTGAGGGTCGGGGGGATCGGATGGCTAAAACCTTACCGCAGTTACCGGCAGATTATTATCTGCAGCATTTCAACGAATTGTTACGCCATCTGCAACTGTATTATCAGCCTGTGCTCACCGACGAGTTTTGCCATCTGGCGCAAGCCTTTTTACAGTTACCGTTAGCCGCTCAAAGGTTATGGGTACGGCTGCTCAATCGCAAAGGCCCAGTGTTTGCGCTGGCTGATATGCAGTACCCTGAAGTGCCGGATCAGGCCGCTGCTGTGGCAGCTTTACGGCAGGCAGGCCTGATTGCTGCGCTGGAAACCGAAGACGATTGCAGGCATTGGCTGCAGCGGGCGACTAAACCTGAGCTGCAACAGTTACTGCAATCCTTGCACACTGAGCACAATGCAACGGCTATCGCTGTGTCTGCCCTGAAAAAAACCGCCAACCGTGCGCAGTTATTGGTGCAGATCACCGCCTTGATGCCGCTTGATGCGGGCAGGTTACAGGCGATCACGCCGACTGTGGTGCTACGTCAGCAGCAAGCGTTGCAGTATGGCTATTTTTTATTTTTTGGCCGGATTGAGCACAATCTCAGTGCTTTTACGTTGCGTGATCTCGGTTTGCAGCAAAACAGCAATTTTAAGAGTCATTATCGTGCCCGCTACACTGAACCTGAGCTGGCGCAACAGGCGTTTTTTTATGCCAATTTGTCCGATGAATTACGCCAATTGCAGCAACAATGGCCAAAGTTAACGGAGTCGGAACAACAACAAAGTCTGAATGGCTGGCAGGCGCAATTGGCGGACTGGCCAGCACCATTGGATGAACGGAATCAATTGGTACTGGAGCTGTTGTGTGAAAAGCTTGGCAGACTGGCGGAAAAACAACGCGATGTGCCGCTGGCTATCCGGTTTTATCAACATTGCCGTGCTTATCCGGCCTCCGAACGCCTGGTGAGGTTGTTTTATGCCAGACGGCAACACCCTCAGGATCTGGCGGCGTTACAGCAACTGTTGCAGCAAATGCAACAAGATCCATGTTGTGATGATGAATACTGGTTTGCGCTGGATTTTGCCGGCCGTAAATTTGGTCAGCAAAGCCACTCAGACTTAACATTGATGTTGCAGCAGGCCAGCACTATCCGGTTGGATGAACTGTGGCAAGGCCAGACGGAAGCAGGGGCTTGCCGCTATTACCAGCAACAGGGATTGCAGGCTTTTCACAGTGAAAATCAACTTTGGCTGGCTTTATTTGGTTTATTGTTCTGGCAGGAACTGTTTTTATCCGCTGAGAGTGCTATTTACAATGAGTTTGAAAAACGGCCGCGTGATTTAACCAGTGGTGGCTTTTACCGTCGTCAAGCGTTTGCGATTGAACAAAAACTGCAACTGCTACTGCAGCCGGAACAGGCCATCCAACTGTTATTGCAAAATCTGACGCAGTTTTACCCGCAGCCCAATGCCGTGTTTACCTGGCGACTTGAGTTGGCCGAGCAACTGCCGTTATTACTGCGCGGCTTGCCTGGAGCGGCGCTTGCGACCTTATTAAGGCAAATGGCAACAGATTTTCGTCGCTACAGTCATGGTTTTCCGGATCTTTGCCTGGTGACTGCGAGCGGTGAGATCCGCTTTGTCGAGTTAAAAGCGCGCGGCGATGCGGTGCGACGCAATCAACTGAGCAAAATGTTGACGATGCGTCAGTTGGGTCTGTCGGTGCAATTGGTGAAAGTCGATTGGTGGGCTGATCCAGATCGCAGTTATGTGGTGGTTGATGTAGAGACCACCGGTGGCCGACCAGAGCAGGACCGGATTATTGAAATTGCAGCGTTAAAAGTGCAGCGCGGCGTGATTGTTGACCGCTGCTGTTATCTGGTGGATCCCGAGCGACGTTTGCCTGGTTTTATTAGCCGGTTAACCGGCATCACGCCACAGATGCTTCACAATGCGCCCCGTTTTGCCCAGATTGCTGGCGAATTCGCTGCTTTTCTGGCAGACAGCATTTTTGTCGCCCACAACGTTAATTTTGATTATGGTTTTGTTCGGGCTGAGCTGCAACGCTGCGGATATAGCCTGGGACCCAGTAAACTTTGTACTGTGGTACAGATGCGACGTTGTTATCCGGGACTCGCATCTTATGGCCTGGCGGCGTTATCTGCCCATTTTGCGATTCCATTGACGGCACATCATCGGGCCGAAGCCGATGCGACAGCCACTGTGGCGTTGTTGGCGCTCATCCATCAAGCCGGGCAAGAGTCGGGCAGAGCTGAGTATTCCGACATCGCACTGGGCAGTCAGCAAGCGCTGCCAGTTGCTGGCGGTCAGCTATCGGAGTTTGTCACACCCTGAGCTGAACCTGCTGAGTGCACAGCAATGGTCGATGAAAAGCCGTCTGTGTTTATTGCCACCGTGGTTGCGTTGGGTTAAGCCAGCATCGCAGGATCATCACAAGCTGATGATCCTGCTTAATTTTATCAAAGTTGCGGCTAGGCATTCGATAACAGCTGCGGGCTGAAAGCCAGGTCGACCGACGCTATTGCGGCCAGCCAAAGTCGTTGCTGCGCAGCGCGACAGCTCAGGTCTGGGGCAAATTGAGGTTCAGACAAATTGGCATCACTACATCTGTTTAAACTGACCCGCGTAGTTACGGCTTAATGGCAGTAACTGTGGATGATCTTTCAGATGGATATGCTGACGGCCAAAAATATCCTTTTCAATATAACGTACCGCAGCGAACGCCACCAAAAAAGCGCGATGGACCTGTGCATACTGTCCCGCTGGCAGCTTTTGTAATAAGGTTTTGAGCGACATGCGAAGCAAATGCCGCTCATGGCGGGTGACTAATTCGGTGTATTTATCGCATGACTGAAAAAACAGCACTTCTGACAGATGCACCAACCGGGTTTGTTGTGCCAGCCCGACATGAAACCATTGCAGCGGTGCGACTGTGGGGGCTAGTTGTTGCAGCAATTGCTGTAATTGGTGTTGCAACTGCAATGGGGCTGGCAGTGCTTGTTGGTGAGCAAAAGTGGCCTGCAACCGACGAATACAATGTTGCAGTCGTTCATCGGTGACAGGTTTGAGCAGATAATCCAGTGCTGCCTGTTCAAAAGCCTGCACTGCATACTCATCATAAGCGGTAATAAACACCCAACGACTCTGGCAAGGCGGTTGGCCGGGTTGGGATTCAGCCAGTTGCGCAGCCACCTGCAAGCCGGTCAGCCCGGGCATCTGAATATCCAACAATACCAGCTCAGGTTGATGCTGCCGGATCAGCGCAAGCGCAGCCAAGCCATTGTTGGCGGTGGCCACGATCTGGAGTTCCGGCCAGTATTGGCGAAGTTTTTGTTGTAAATAATCCAGTAATACGGGTTCGTCATCGGCCAGAATTGCTCTGACTATCCTTGTTTCTGCGCTCACAGTTTGCTCCTGGTGCCACTTTCGCCTGGCATGCTGTTATTAGACAACTTCGTTCTGTGGCAGCGGTAATTGTAATTCAGCAATAAAGCCACCCTGTTTGCCGGTGCAAAGTTGTAAGCGTCCGGCCTTACCGTACAGCTGTTGTAAGCGTTGTCGCACATTGTGCAAGCCAACACCGCCACCGTTGCTGGCCTGGTGGCTAGCCACCGCCAGGCCAGGGCCATTATCTTTCACCTGTAAATAACAGATGCCTTGTTGTTGCCAGCCGATGATTTGCAGATCGCCTCCGGCGAGCATCGGCTCAATACCATGGCGTAAAGCATTTTCGACCAAGGGTTGGAGTAATAATGGTGGCAATGGCAGGCTGCTAAGTTCGGCCGGGATCTGCAAACGGTAACTAAAACGATCGCCAAGCCGGATCCGGGCGATGCCAATCAAGGCTTCAATCAGTTCCAGCTCGTCGGCCAGCGTCACTCTGTGGCGGCGTGTACGCTGTAAACTGGCACGTAGATAAATATTCAACTGCTCCAGCATATGTTTAGCTTTTGGCGGATTGGCGGTGATCAGTCCTTGCACATTGGCCAGGGTATTAAATAAGAAATGCGGCTCTATTTGCGCTTGTAACAACTTTAACTGGGCTGCAGTTTCGGCTTGTTGTAGTTCGGCGCGTTGGCGTTTTTCCTGTTCCAAGGCGGCCCGATACTGCAGCGACTGGTAACGTAACAGGAAAAATCCGGCGGCGGCACTGCAAATCAGTAGCGTGGCCAGCATGCTGCGCCAGTCAGGTGACTGCAGCAGCTGTTGCCAGTGCTGACCGCTCAAAGCCGCCCAACTGACATTGGCGGCGGGCAGTCCCAGCAGGCTCACCAATTGAAAACCAAGCCAAAGTCCGCTACAGACCGCGGTCAACTGGATTAGCCAAGGCGACAACCAACGGGCAACCAGGGTCTGCAGTAGCTTGGCCAGCAGCCAGATACTGCTGCCGATCACATAGGCATAAATGAATTGGTCGCTGAGCTTGGCATCTGTACTCAGTGAAAATAACAAGAGTGCAATCAGCAGATTAATCAGTAGCAACCAGCGCAAGTCGCGCAACCAGCTGTGCGCCATCAGTCCTTGAAAAAAACGCATTTTTGCTCCTCCAACTGCGATGATGATGATTAGGTTGCATGACTGTGAGCAGCTTGTCACTCAATTGCAAGTGAATTTCCACGCTATGGCCGCGTGCCGCCCGTCTGGATCGCGCTGGTAGTATAAAAAATACAACGCAGTGATGGCAGATTTTGTGATAACAGGGCGCAGGTGCGGATGAAGGCTGAATGACGGGGGCTGAATGAAAAACTGGCTGAGCGGCCACCTTTGGTTAGGGTCTAATCATTCCGAAACCAGCCGGCAATGCTAAAGCGCTGCTCAACTGCTGGCAGCACCTGATGGGGGAAACGCACACTTTCAAAAGCCACCAATAAACCGGCCTCTGGCAGCACGCGCTGTATTTCCTGCTGCTGTTCGTTGTAAATCACCAGCTCCCCACCTGTACTGACTGAGTTTAGATAAAGCACTGTCGTCAACACCCGGTTGGAGCGGCCGACAAAAGCATCCAAATGGGTTTGATAGAAGTCTCCGGGCTGATATCGGGCGAAATGACATTCATGGTGGGTCAAACCAAGAAAACAACGCCGGTTCATCTGCATCTGCAGTGCTGCCATCAACGCCAGATACTGTTGTTGTGCTGGACTACTGCCATCCAGCCAAGCGGTTTGATCACGCCGGATCTCACTGTTCAGTTGCAGCTGTTGCTGCCTGCCTACCCCAGCACTGCGTAAATCGCTGTGTTGTTGCACTTCTTGCAATAAGGCGCGGCATAATGATGCCGGAATGGCTTGGGGTAAAATGACCAGACCCTGCTGATAAAAATCAGGCAGTAGTTGTTCAATCCAATCATTCTTGGTTGGCCAAGCAGGGCTTAACAGTTCAGCAGTGGTCATCAATCAGCTCCGTTCGTGCAAGTGCGGCGTTTTACCCAGTCTGGTGGTCGCTGTCAAGCCAGAAAAACAGCGAGCGGCCAAATCCATGCTGACTTGGTGACCGCTCACTTTGGTTGAAGTGGTTAATACTGATAATAATCGGCTTTTTTCAGTAATTCTGTGGCGTTCATTTTGCCAGTGACACATTGCTGGATATCAGATTTTTTAAACAGCCAATATAAATCTTTGCTGTCGCGACCATGATCCGTGGTCAGTTGTAAGGAGACAAATTCATCATTATTCAACTCGCGCAAGCTGGCACCGTAGTCGCATAAGGTAGCCGCAAAGTTGCGGCTGATGCTGCTGATCAGGCTGGCGGTTTTTTCGGCTGCCAGTTTTTGTTGTTCAGCCTGCTTGATTTGCATCTCTTTGCTAAAAGTGGCGGCTTGTTGTTGCAACTGTGCCAACTGTTGTTTGATGCCGGTTTCTTTACTGGTCAGTTCATTCAGTTGCTTTTGTTGTTCAGCATCTTGTTTACCTACTTTGCGGGTAAATTCAATATCACGTTTCTCCCGTTCGATCTCGCGTAATTCCCGCTCCAGATCGCGGCTTTGATCGCGTAAATCCCGCATCTGCTCTTGCAGTTGCTCCGTTTGTTCCATCATCTGTTCGGCCGCTTCCGACGCTTGATCGGCAATGGCATCAATCTCATCTTCCGATAGCATGGCACCGCTTTTTGCTGCCATAGCCACTTGCGCCACTTTGTTGGCATTGCTGGTGATTGTCGATAAGTCTGGCAGTGGTGGTAAGCCTGGCATCATTTGGAAGAAGTGACCAAAATTGCCCCGGGTTTCAGTGCGGAACAATACGCCCTGGCCCGCCAGATAACTGTGGCTAATCCGGTTGATGCCAGCATGCTGATCCTGTTTCAGCGAGGTTTGCAGAATATTTTCCATAATAGCCAGATTCTGTTTCAGTTTCGGGCTGATGGTACTGGCAGCGGTTGCCTGGGTGGCCGTTAGCAGATATAAGGCGGTCAGCGTGAAAAAAGGGCGGCTAACATTCATAACAAGACTCCATTAGTGGCTGTCGCGGCTGGGTTGGGCCGTCGGGGTATAAGTTAATCTGGCCTGGCTCGGCTGGACATTGTCCTGCCAGTATTGCCAATCGGCCTGACGTTGCTGATTGAGATATTCCACCAGCTCGACCATATCACTGCGCCGGGCTTTTTGTTCATTTTCAGATAGATAGTCTTTGAGCATAATCAACTGACTACTTTGTTGTTGCTGTACAAGGGTCAATTGTTGTTGCAAATATTTCTGCTGCTCTTGCTGGAAACTGGCCAGCAGGGTGTTCAGTTGCTGTTCGTTCTGTTGCTGACTCCAGCTCAGCGCCAGCGCACCGGATTGCAAGTGCAGCTGCAGCGGCGAAATACTAATAATCAGCGCCAGTGCTGACATGCCGACGCTCAGCTGTGGCCACCAGTTTTGCCAGCCGCGTCTGGGCTGCTGATGGCCCCACTGTTGTCGGAACATACTCAGGCTATCAATCTCTGGCATTGGCTCAAACCTGGGGGCACTGGCATCCCGGCGGATCAGCTGGGCGCTGACAAAACGCTGATACCAGTCACTGTCCGGACTTAATTGCCGGGCACATTGTTCATCACTGATGGAGCCTTCGAGCCAGGCTTCAAAAATTTGCTGATTGTTCAACATCATGGACCTCCAACTGCGGCCGCAGTTTATCAAGTGCGGCATAAAATCTGGACTTGGCGGTGTTGCTGGAAATAGCCAGTTGCATGGCAATTTCGTCAAAGGTAAATTGCTGATAAAAACGCAGTTCCACCACCAGTCGTTGTTCCGGTGGCAGCAGTTTTAACTGCTGCCTGACATCTTGTTGTCGTTGCACTGTATCCAGTTGCTGCTCCTGGCTTTGGCTATCATCACAGAGCTGCTCACTGACATCGGCCAGATCCTGCATCGGTTTACGTTTGCGCAGCATATCCACAGCCCGGTAATTGGCAATCCCGAATAACCAGGTTTTAAAGCTACTATCACCGCGGTACTGCGCCAGATTGCGGCATAACACCAGCAACACATCCTGCAGTAAATCGCGGGCATCATCAGCATTGCCCATCAGCCGCAGACTGTAGCAATACAGCATGCTCTGATAACGGCTGACCAGTTGTTGCCAGGCGCCTTCATTGCCATCCAGTGCCTGTCGGATCAGGCTGTCATCACTGCGTTTAAACACCATGCTTCCCGCTTTATTGTTATTTCACTGGTCTGTTGTTTTGGTATTGCTGATTGGTCGAAGCTGGACAGGATTTAGTTTGCTGAGAACTAAATTTTTTTATTATTTTTCTAACGCTATGATTTTTTTGTGCATTTCATCTTAGCTTCCTAAATACCTCTGGTAAAGCTACAACTTTGGATCCAGCTTGGCTGCGTTTGCGTACTTGTTGCATCAAAGTTTTTTTCTGGAGGGAATAATGCGTCGTTCAGCGTTGTGGGTCAGTTTACTGGGGTTATTCGGATGTAGTCAGTCGGTGCAGGATTATCAAGCCCTGGCCCCCAAGTTTAGTTTGCCCGGCTTTTTTCAGGGCAGCAGTCAGGCTTTTGGTGTGATGCATGACTGGCAAGGCAAACAATCGGTCCGGTTTACTGCTGAGCTCTGTGGTCAATGGCGCGGCATGGAAGGCGATTTGTACGAGATTTTTACTTTCAGTGATGGTCGTATTGATAAGAGGCACTGGCGGTTACAACAAAGTGCCGATGGTGCCGTCAGTGGTCGTGCTGAAGATGTGGTTGGGGTAGCGACCGGTCAACTGGCTGGCAATACCTTGTACTGGCAGTATGTGCTGAGAATTCCACAACAAGGGGATTATATTGATGTGACTGTGAAAGACTGGTTGTATCTGATTGATGCGGATCAGTTGATTAACCGTTCCACCTTACATAAATTTGGTCTGACGGTTGGTGAATTGACGCTAGCCATTACCCGGCAGGATCGGACGGCCGATTGTACGGCCTTTATCGATCGCTACCAGCAAACGGAACGGACTGTCGCGCTGGTGCCGGTGCCTGCTCAGCCTTGATGATCCGGGTAGGCGTCACGAATGGCGATAAACTCGTCAATGTGACTTAACAGGATATCGACCAGCATAGGGTCGAATTGTTTGCCTTTTTCATCCGCCAGGTATTGCAGCACTTTTGGCATTGGCCAGGCGGCTTTATAACAACGCTCGCTGGCCAGTGCGTCAAATACATCGGCCAGCGCTGTGATGCGACCAGCAATCTGGATTTGCTCACCGACCAGACCCCGCGGATAACCCTGGCCATCCCAGCGTTCGTGATGCTCGTAGGCAATGACAGCACCTTGCTGCAAGATCTCGTTTTGTGATTTTTGCAAAATCTGATAACCAATCTCGGCATGTTGGCGCATGATGGCCCATTCATCAGCATCATGTTTGCCCGGTTTATTCAGAATATAATCCGGGATGGCGATTTTACCGACATCATGCAGCGGCGACGCCAGTTTAATTTTTTCTGCATCATAATGGCTGAGGCCATACTTCAGGGCCAGCAGGAAACTGAAATTTGCCACTCTTTTGACATGACTGCCGGTTTCTTTCGAACGTTTTTCTACCGCTTCACCCAGAATATAAGACAACTCGCGCTGGCTTTCTTTAATCAGCTCGCGCAGCCGGATATTTTCATAGGCGACCGCAATATTGCTGGAGAAATAACTGAGCAGATGATGATCAACCTGATCAAATTTGCTGTCTTTACTGACATACAACAGATTTTCCAGCCCACGGCTGGTGGTGAAATAACCAACAAAATAATCGTCGCCCTGATAGGACTGCTTCAGATGATGCACCCGGGTCAGTTTTTCTACTACATCAGCTGGGAGTTGTGGATTCTGGCTCAAATCCAACCCACTGGCCGCGATAATATCCAGCGACAGATGTTGTTGTTTTGGATCGCCAGTGGCTGCACAACAATAAATTTGTTGATGATCAAGCCCCAGCAGATGGGCAGCTTGCGCCAAAATATTCGAAGCAAATTCAGTCAGGCTTTCACATTCTAAAAAGCTAACCGTTGAGGCGATAATTTTTTCCAAGCCCTTTTTGTTGTTTTCAATAATACAAATATCGCGGTACGACCTTAAGGAAGAATACAACAAGGTTTTGAGCTTAATGGCGGTGACTTCGGTTTTGTTCTTGTAATCGTTGATATCGTAATCGCGGATCACACTTTCTTCCGGCGCTTCACCAGGTTGACCGGTGCGCAAAATCAGCCGGATTTGATGTTGCTGTAATTCACCGCGGATGGCTTTAATCAGATCTAAACCCGCATGGTTGGTTTCCATCACTACATCGACAATAGCCACCGCTATATTTTGCTGTAGTTCCAGCATACGGCGGGCTTCTTTGGCACTATAGGCATGCAGTAGTTGCACCGGCCGGCCTTCGAAGCTAAAGCCACGCAACACCAGACTGGTGATTTGATGAATACTTTCATCATCATCAACAATCAGCACCCACCAAGGCTGCTGATTGTTGATTTCCGGTTCTGGATCTTGCGCCCAAGTCAGGGCGGTATCCTGCTGAAAAAGAAAATCTGTCTGACTCATAAACTCAGCTCAATAGAATGAACCTGTTAACTATGGCTGAGTTTTAACAATTTGGCAGGGGCCATTGTGGATAAAATATTGAATTATCGATTTTCCAACGATTCCAGTTCAATATTAATGGCGTTACAGGAAATCTGGATTTCATACAATGAAATCAACAAGCTTAATAACAAGCTGGCTAAACTGGCACCGAAGCACAGTTGCCCAATCAGTTCCCAGTTCAGAAATAAGCCAAACATGGACAAGGTACAGAGCATAAAACTAATCACGCCCCAGCGTTGCATCGAGCGGATCAGCACAATGCGTTGGCGCAGGTTAACGATTTGGCGTTTGGCTAAGTCGCGCACCTGATCGCCCTCGCGGTTGTTTAATTGCCGGATCAACTGTGCCAGTACTAAAAATCTGTTGGTATAAGCCAACAGTAATAATGAAATGGCCGGAAACAGCAAGGCTGGTGTGGTGATTGTCATCATCAAAATACTCCTGCAGTGGCAGCGCCAGCAACTGAGGCTGCGCGCAACAAATTGATTCGCCTGAATTCTGAACACAGATTACACTGGAATGAGCATAGTATACCCGAGGGGCTGACGCAGATGGCAGTGGATTTATGGAGCGCAATGCTCACGTTGTTTCTGATTATGGATCCTCTGGGGAATTTGCCGGTGGTGGTGGCCATTTTAAAAGACTTAAAGCCCGAACGCCGTCGTTTTGTGTTGATCCGCGAGCTGTTGTTATCTTTATTGATTTTGCTGTTGTTTTTATATGGCGGTCAAAGTTTCCTCAGTCTATTGGGCGTGAAAGAGGAGGCGGTCAGTATCGCTGGCGGTATTATTTTGTTTTTAATCGCCATCCGGATGATTTTTCCGCCGCCAGGTGGGGTGGCGGGCTTAAAAGAAGGCGAAGAGCCATTTTTATTTCCGCTGGCGGTACCGATGATCGCCGGTCCTTCGATTTTGGCAGCCCTGATGCTGTTAGCCAATCAACAGCCCGGCCAGATGTTGGATTGGACCTTGGCGCTGGTCGGCGCCTGGGCGCTCAGCTCGGCTATTTTGCTGTTTGCACCTTTATTGCACCGGGTGTTAGGAGAACGGGGGCTGACCGCGATGGAAAGATTGATGGGGATGATTTTGGTGATTATTGCGGTACAGATGTTCCTGAACGGCTTAGGTCATTATTTTGGCCAATAGCATGCAGCTGGTTCTGCCGCGCTGCCTTGGTGTATCATGGCATCAATTTAAGGTGCTGCCTGCGGGCAAACTCAGATATAACAATGGATAACTGATGAATTCGAAAGCCAATAATTTTCAGCTGATGCGCGGTTTGGGTTTTTACCAGCAAGCAGCTATCGCAGCCACTTTACTGGAGAGAATGATCCCCAGTTACCAGCTGTTTGCTGAAGTCAGTCAGTTTGGCGATGCAGCCTTACCACGGCATGTGCTGGATCTGGTGTGGGAATGGTTGCAGGTGCGCCGGGCCAAAATCAACTTTGATAAACTGCAGGAAGAGCTGGAACTGATTACTCCTGAAGTGAATAACTTTGACATGTTTGGGGTCTATCCGGCGCTTGATGCCATGACCGCACTGGACACCATGCTCAATGGTATCACCCAGCAAGACAGTACAGATTTTATTGATGTGGCGAAAATCTCCCAAGCCTCGGTGGCGCGGCTGATTGAACATGAATCTGCGGATCTGGATATCACCACTGAAGCTGAGTTGAAAAAAGTGGTGCGTGAGCATGAGCTGATGCACTACGAGATGGATTGTTTGGCTGAATTAATTGCCTTGGTGCAACCGATTCAGAGTTTTGGCCGGGCCGAAGTACAGTTATTAAAAGGCTGGGTGCAGGAACAAGGGGTCACTAATCTGGGCATGGAGCTTTAGCGCTGCCACAATTGGCAGCGGATAGGGTGGTCAGGTTAACTGGTGGCAGTGGTGTCGGCTGTCATCGGCAGGCGTTGGTATAAGCGGTAAGCCAGTTGGCCAGCAATGCTTTCTTTGTACAAACGCCAATGCGCAGGCAAGCTGGCCAGACTCAATTCTTTTTCACATTCCAGATAAATCAATGCATCTGCGGCCAGCCAGCCTTGTTGTTCCAGCAATTGCGCCGCTTCGAGTAATAACTGCTGGCGAAAAGGCGGATCCAGAAACACCAAATCATACTGCCGTTTGGCCGGTTGTTGCAGATATTGCAAGGCATTGGTCTGGATCACCTCTGCTTGCTGGCATTTCAGCGTCAGCAGATGTTGTTGTAATTGTCGCACTGCGGTTTTGTCCAATTCGAGCAAAGTAGCAAATTCAGCCTGACGCGATAGCGCTTCCAGCGCCAGACTGCCACTGCCACTGAAGCAATCCAGTACGGTGCGGCCTGCAGTGTCTTGCATCAGCCAGTTAAATAAAGTTTCTTTCACCCGATCTGTGGTTGGTCTTAAACCGGCTGCATCCAGCACTGGTAAACGTCTGCCACGCCATTGCCCGCTGATGATCCGGACAAAACCTGGTCCGCTATGACTGGGGGTTACGGGCTTTCTGCTGCTGGATTTCATCTGGAGTTTATGCCTGATTAATAAAAGTGATAGTATAAGCGGCGATTTTACCTGAGTTTCTGAATTCTGACAGCGAACCCTATGACAAAACCTAACAAACTGTTTTCCTGGCTTGGCTTTGGTAAAAAACCAGCCGCTGATAGCCAGCCCGCCAATACGGCGGCGACTGCGACTGAAACCGTCGCGCAACCTACGGCAACTGAAACCGTCATCACGCCTGCGGCTGCCAATCCGAGTGAATTGGCAACTGCGGTTGCGGCCGTTGTTGAGCCCGTGGCAGAGTCAACAGCTGAGGCTGTGGCAGAACCGGTAGCGCCAGTGTCAACGGCGGAACTGGCAGCAGCAGCGGCAGTAACTGCGCCGACCGCTGTCATTGAGACTGCAGCTGCATCTGGCCAGGTTGGTGCTGCACCAGTCGACCCGGTCGTGGCAGTCGTGCCAGTCACCCCAATAACGCCAGCACCAGTGGACATAGCAGTGCCGGTCGCTGCGGCTGTCACCCCTGCAGTGGCAGCCCCTGCCGAGAAGAAACCTGGCTTTTTTGCCCGGTTGAAACAAGGTTTGAGTAAAACCAGCCAGAATCTGGGTAATGGTTTAGCCAGTTTGTTTCTTGGCAAAAAAATTGATGAAGATCTGTATGAAGAGCTGGAAACCCAGTTGCTGATGGCTGATGTCGGGGTGGAGACCAGTCAGAAATTGATCAAACAACTGGTCCAGCATGCTGATCGCCGCCAGTTAAAAGATGCCGACAGTCTGTATGAAAAATTGCAGCAGGAAATGGCGCAGTTATTGGATGTGGTGGAGAAACCGCTACAGGTCGACAACCCGGATGGGCCTTTTGTCATTCTGATGGTTGGTGTCAATGGCGTTGGCAAAACCACCACCATCGGCAAAATGGCGCAGCAGTTTAAACAACAGGGCAAATCTGTGATGCTGGCGGCGGGGGATACCTTCCGTGCCGCTGCTGTTGAGCAGTTGCAGGTTTGGGGCGAGCGTAACCAAATTCCGGTGATCGCCCAGCATAGCGGCGCCGACAGTGCTTCGGTGATTTTTGATGCGTATCAGGCGGCCAAGGCGCGCAAAATTGATGTGCTGATTGCTGATACCGCCGGTCGGTTGCAAAACAAAGCCCATTTGATGGAAGAGCTGAAAAAAATCGTCCGGGTGATGAAAAAAATTGATGGGGCTGCGCCGCATGAAGTGATGCTCACGCTGGATGCCGGTACCGGTCAAAATGCGCTGAGTCAGGCCAAGTTGTTCCACGAAGCGGTCGAACTGACGGGGATTTCTCTGACCAAATTAGATGGCACCGCCAAAGGCGGGGTCATTTTTGCTATTGCTGATCAGTTTAAATTACCGATCCGTTACATCGGTGTCGGTGAAAGCATTGATGATTTGCGGGTTTTTCACAGCAAAGATTTTATCCGGGCGCTGTTTAACAAGGAATTTTAACTATGCTGCGTTTTGAGCAGGTCAGTAAAAGTTATCCGGGCGGTTTTACCGCGCTGGACCGGGTCAATTTTCATCTGGCAAAAGGTGAAATGGCTTTTCTGACCGGCCATTCCGGCGCAGGCAAAAGTACCTTACTTCGGTTGATCAGTCTGATTGAACGGCCTTCTGCCGGTCGGGTGGTGATTAACGGTGTGGATTTATCCGCAGTGAAAGCCGGGCAAATTCCGTATGTTCGGCGCGATATCGGGATGATTTTTCAGGATCACCGCTTGCTGACCAATCATACGGTGTTTGATAACGTGGCTTTACCCTTGGTGATTGAAGGTTTTACCGGTCGGGATATGGCGCGTCGGGTCCATGCCGCCTTGGATCAGGTCGGTCTGCTGGATAAAGCCCGTTGCCTGCCCGCCACTTTATCTGGTGGTGAAGCGCAGCGGGTTGGTATTGCCCGTGCCATCGTGAACAAACCACCGCTGCTGCTGGCCGATGAGCCGACCGGTAATTTGGATCCGGATTTATCTAAAGATGTGATGCGGATGTTTGAAGCTTTTAATCATGCCGGTGTTTCTGTCTTGATTGCCAGCCACGATTTGGGGTTGATTGCCAGGATGCGCTATCGCACCATGACATTAAAACAAGGTCGGATGATTAACGACGGCCTGACCCACCAGGAGGATAGCCTGTGAGTTTGTTATTTTCCGGTCGTGCCGTTGGTGCTAGTGCGGCGCAGCCAGGGGTATTGCAGCGTTGTAGTCGATTTTTCCTGACCCACTTGCGGCAGGCCATCACTAGTCTCGGTGATTTATGGCGCGCGCCCTTATGGGCCTTTGTCACTATTATGGTGTTAGGCGTCAGTATGACCTTGCCAACCACCTTACATCTGCTGGTGAAAAACGTGCAGCAGGTCAGTGATAGTTATGATCAATCCTTTGAGATCAGTTTGTTTTTGCAAACCAACGCCAGTCCAACCGATGTCGCCACCTTACTGACAATTTTACAGGCGGATAGTCAGGTCGCCAAAGTACGGTTGATTGATAAAGACTCGGCCATGACCGAATTTAAACAGCAATCCGGTTTTGGTGAAGCGTTAGCCTTTCTGGATGACAACCCACTGCCGGATGTGTTGCTGGTGACCCCAAAAGTCAATCAACCGGCAGCGGCGGAAGCCTTGATGCACAAATTGCAAAAAGAGCGTTTTGTTGATCTGGCTAAATTAGATATCAGTTGGCTGGAGCGGCTGGCGGCGATGATGGCGTTGCTGCAACAGGCGGTCTATACCATCGCAGCTTTGTTATTGACGGCTGCCTTGTTGGTGATTGGCAATACCATCCGCTTGTCGATTATGGACAAAAAAGCCGAAATCGAAGTGATGAAGCTGGTGGGCGCGACTGATGCCTTTATCCAGCGGCCGTTTTTGTATACCGGGATCTGGCTGGGCTTGTTCGGTGGTTTATTGGCCTTTCTGGTGGTCGAACTGATGCTGTGGTGGTTAACAGGCGCTATTGGACAAGTGACGCAGTTGTACCAAAGTGACTTCGCTTTGACGTCGCTCAGTGTTGCTGAATTTGGCACCTTAATCGCCATCGCCATTGCGCTGGGTCTGACCGGCTCTTATATTGCAGTGCGCAGTCATATCAAGGCGATTGAACCTTAATCAGCCTGGCGGGTGTCGCGGTGACACCCGCCTGCTGTCCAATGCGTTTAGCGGGCGCCCACGGCGAAACTTAGCAAACCGATCGCTGCACCAAACACGCCACCCCAGACCACCAGCCAGCCCAAATGTTGTTGGATCAGATCCTGGATCAGGCTTTTCACCAGTTCTGGCGTGAGTTCATCAAGCCTTGCTTGTACTATGGTGGCGATTTTTGGTTGTAATTGACTTAGATTGTCCGCTGAGGTCAGTTGTTGTTGTAGTTGTTGCTGCACCGCCTCGCTGTCGGCCATTTCCAACAATGATGCGCGCAAATTATCGGTAAAAGGTTGTTGTAACGGTAATAACATCTGGGCGCCGCCAAACATCGCCAGCATGCCGCCGAGCGAGGATTTTTGTACTGTCTCCAGCAGCGCATGAAAGGCCGGGCTTAAATCGATACTTTCCAGCACGGGCGCCAACTGCAGTTTGGTTGGGGCAGTGTCGTTGCCAGGGGCCAGCCGCTGTAAATTGTCGACACTGAAAAACTGCTCCATCACCAAGCGGTGTAAGGCTTGTTTTAATTCGGTAAAACGGGCCGGGATCACGCCTGAACCGTACAGTAGCGGCACTTTTTCAAATAACATATGCACCGCCAGCCAATTGGTGACAGCGCCAGAAAATGCAAACAATCCCATGCTCCAAAGCCAGGGCTGCGCAGCAAACCAGCCTACAGCCATCGCCAGTAACGCCAAAAGATTGGTAACCAGACTTTTATTCATCAACAGACTTCCTGCAAAAATGTGGATTTTAATCAGCCGGCAATTGTAGAGCAAGACAGGCCAATGCACGATGACAATTGTGTGGCTGTCACCAGGAGCAGATGCTGTGACAGCAGCCGTTGCAGGCGTTCAATACGTCGCTGGTCGGCTGGCGCCTTGAAAAAACAGCTGTTCCATGCTGTGAAGTAACTCAGTGCGGGCCACCCGACCCATGCGTTCGGCATCAATCAGCGATAACAACATGCCCATAAACATTTCACTCATCGCAGCAGCACTGATATCAATCCGCAGCTCACCTTGTTGTTGTGCCCGCAGGAAAAATTGATCCAACTGGCGCTGAAAACCCAACCAGGGGCTATCTGGATTACTGGCCGCCAGAAATTCAGGCCGCCAATGATAAATCAGGAAAATAAATAATTCTTTGTGCTGCATGTGAGCTTCAACTAATGCGCGGAAGCCTTGTCGCACCGGGCTGTGTAACAAATCGGCTTTGGCAAAAGCGTAGCTAAATTGACGGGCCGATTCGCTGAACAGCCGCTCCACCAGCGCGTCTCGGGTTGGACAAAACCGGTACAAGGTTGCTTTGCTGACGCCGACCGTGCTCGCCAATTGCTGTAATGACGCTCTGGGTTGATCAACCAGTGCTAGCCCAAGCGCCAGCAGCAGTGGATCTGTGGCTTGAAAGGTTAAAGCAGATGCGGTCATGTCGGTATGTTCCTCCCTCAAAGCGGGCTTGCGTCGTCAGGCCGCCATTCTACGGCTTCCGTCGTGGTTTTCCAATCAGCTAAATTGTTTCATATGAATTCAAATGAATCAATATTGATTCATTTTGGGTTGATCTGTATCATGGCGCCGATCTAAGCAGCTGACAACTGCGACAACACACAGAGGATGCACGGGATGCCGGTGAAAATGATGAAACAACGCAAGAACCAGCAATGGCCACAGGCTGCAATGCTGCTGGCGGTCATGGTTGGGCTGAGCGGTTGCGGTGAGACCACGGCCAGCGACGACAGCGC
This sequence comes from uncultured Rheinheimera sp., assembly GCA_964525695.1. Lineage (GTDB taxonomy): Bacteria > Pseudomonadota > Gammaproteobacteria > Enterobacterales > Alteromonadaceae > Pararheinheimera. Next base: position 70,520 of record CAZGHW010000011.1, read on the forward strand.
CGCAGCAAGAACGGTTGAGGTACTGCTGGTGCAGCCGCAAAAGCTGGAGTTAACAGAAGCCTTACCGGGTCGGGTGGTGCCGGTCAGGCGAGCTGAAGTCAGGGCGCGGGTGGCTGGTATTGTGCTGTCGCGTGAATTTACCGAAGGCAGTGATGTGCAAGCCGGTCAGTTGTTATTTAAGTTGGACCCGGCACCATTCCGGCTGGCACTGCAGCGGGCTCAGGCCGAATTGGCAAAGGCGGTGGCGGCTGAGGCCGATGCGAGCGCCGTGCAACGACGCTATCAGCAATTGGCTGGCATTGATGCGATCAGTCAACAAGACGCCGATGCTGCCAAAGCGAATTTGCACACCAGCCAGGCTGCGGTGTTGGCCGCCAAAGCCGATGTCGCCCAAGCGGAGCTGAATTTAACTTATACCGAGATCCGTGCCCCTATCGCCGGTCGGATTGGCCGCGCTCTGGTCAGTGAAGGTGCCTTGGTTGGACAGAATGAAGCCACAGAGCTGGCGCAAATTCAGCAACTGGATCCGGTGTATGTTGATTTTAATCAGCCGGCGCAACAGGCATTGTTACGACAACAAAGTCAGGCGGCAGGTCACAACAGCAAGGCGTTGCAGTTAGATATTGTCTCTGCGGATGGCCAGTTGCAGCAGCGAGGCCGGTTGTTGTTTACCGATAGCGAAGTCAATGCCAATACAGGCACAGTGCAGTTGCGGGGTGAATTTGCCAATCCGGATCGGCAGTTACTCGCGGGGATGTATGTCCGGGTGCTGACCCAACTGAACCAGCAATCCAATGCGATTCTGATCCCGCAGCGTGCGGTCAGTCGCAGTACCGATGGTCAGGCGCAAGTGTGGTTGCGCAATACGCAGGGTCAGGCTGAACTCAGAACTGTCAGTACGGGTGTGATGCAAGGTCCACTTTGGCAAATCACGGCCGGTTTGCAAGGGGGTGAACAATTGATCACTGGCGGTGCCCAACAACTGCAACCAGGTGAAGTGGTCAACGCAGCACTGACGCAGCCCTCGGGCGGCCAGCCCAGGGTGACTGCCGCAAGCGAGCAGACAGATTCTCAATCCCGGCACAGCGATACCGATCGCACAGCCACCGCGATGTAACTGAGGTTTCCAATGCCGGATTTTTTTATTGCCCGACCTAAATTTGCCTGGGTAGTCGCCATCTTTATCACGCTGGCAGGCTTGTTTGCGCTGCCTTATCTGCCGGTGGCGCAGTTCCCGGTGGTGGCGCCGCCGCAAATCACTGTCACCGCAGTGTATCCCGGCGCATCTGCCACTGTGCTGGTGGATGCCGTCACCTCAGTGCTGGAAGAAGAGCTGAGCGGCACCAATGGCATGTTGTACTTTGAATCTTCCAGTAATTCCAATGGCATGGCGGAATTAACCGCGACTTTTCAGCCCGGCACAGATCCAGCGGTCGCGCAGATGGAAGTGCAGAATAAGCTGAAAAAAGCCGAAGCCAGATTACCAGCCGCCGTGTTGCAACAAGGCTTGCAGGTGGAGGAGGCCAATGCCGGTTTCCTGATGTTTTATGCCTTGACCTATCGCGGGGATGATCAGAGCAAAGCTGTGGTCGGACTGGCTGATTATGCCGCCCGCAATATCAACAACGAGATCCGTCGGGTACCTGGGGTCGGTAAATTACAATTTTTCGCCGCTGAAGCCGCGATGCGGATTTGGCTGGACCCCGAGCAATTGCTCAGTTACGGCTTATCCGTGGCCGATGTACAGGCGGCCATCAGTGCACAAAATGTGCAGGTGCCAGCGGGCAGTTTTGGTAGCAGGCCGGGTGAGCAGGGTCAGGAGCTGACAGCGACTCTGGCGGTGCAGGGCATGCTGGAGAATCCGGCCGAATTTGGCCAGATCCGCTTACGCAGCAGCAGTGATGGTGCTGTGGTTTATCTCAAAGACGTGGCGCGGATTGAGATTGGGCAGCAGGATTACAACTTCGAATCCAGACTCAATGGCAAAAAGTCAGTGATTGGGGCCGTGCAACTGGCGCCAGGCGCTAATGCGATTGAAACCGTCACTGCTGTGAAAGCCAGATTGGCCGAACTGAGTCTGCATTTCCCGGCGGATATTGAGTTAGCTGTGCCTTATGACACCTCACGTTTTGTGCGGGCCGCGATTGAGAAAGTGATCTATACCCTGGCCGAAGCTGTGGTGCTGGTGTTTTTGGTGATGCTGCTGTTTTTACAGAATCTGCGTTACACCCTGATCCCGACTATTGTGGTACCTGTCTGTTTGCTCGGCACTTTTGCGGTGATGTATCTGATTGGTTTTTCAATCAATATGATGACCATGTTCGGTATGGTGCTGGCGATTGGTATTCTGGTCGATGATGCCATTGTGGTGGTCGAAAATGTTGAACGTATTATGTCGGATGAAGGCTTGTCGCCCAAAGCGGCGACGGTCAAAGCAATGCGACAAGTGTCTGGTGCCATTATCGGCATTACTCTGGTGCTGGCTGCCGTATTTTTACCGCTGGCTTTGATGAGCGGTTCGGTTGGGGTGATTTATCAGCAGTTCTCAATGGCGCTGGCGGTGTCGATTTTGCTGTCTGGTTTGTTGGCACTGACCCTGACGCCCGCTTTGTGTGCCACTTTGTTAAAACCTGTGGCGAAGGGCGAGCATCTGACAAAAACAGGCTTTTTTGGCTGGTTTAACCGTCATTTTGCCAACCTGACTGCCCGCTTTGAGCTGTTAAATCATACGTTATTGCGCCGCACCGGTCGTTATATGTTGATTTACAGCCTGCTGCTGGCGGTATTGGCTTATGGTTACCAACGCTTACCGCAGTCTTTTGTCCCGATGGAAGATCAGGGTTATATGATTGTGGATGTGCAATTGCCGGCCGGTGCCACTTTTGCCAGAACCGACGCCACAGTAAGGCAGTTAGAGCAATATCTGGCGGGCCGTGATGGCATGCAATGGACGACCGCAGTGATGGGGTTTAGCTTTTCCGGTATGGGCGAAAATGCCGCCTTGTTATTCCCGGATATGAAAGACTGGTCAGAGCGCAGCAGCAGCGAAACCGTCAGCCATGAAGCCATGTTACTCAATCAGCATTTTGCTGGCTTAGCCGATGGCTCTGTGATGGCGGTCTCGCCACCGCCGATTGAAGGTCTGGGCAATTCCGGTGGTTTTGCCCTGCGGTTGCAGGACAAAAACGGCGTTGGGCGTGAGGTGCTGCAAACGGCGTTAGGCCAGTTACTGCAACAAGCCAACAGCTCGCCGGTACTGGCCTATGCCATGATGGAAGGTTTGCAGGATGCACCGCAATTACGGCTAGAGATTGATCGGGCCAAAGCAGATGCCCTGGGTGTGCCTTTCACTGCCATTAGTACGGCGATTAGCACTGCTTTTGGCTCTGCCACTGTCAGCGACTTTACCAATGCCGGTCGTTTGCAGCGGGTGGTGGTGCAAGCCGATCAGGCCAGACGGATGACGCCGCAAAGTTTGCTGCAACTGCATGTACCGGCTACGACGGGTGAGTTGGTGCCGCTGAGCGCCATGGTCGATTTAAAGTGGGAAACAGGCCCGGTGCAACTATCGCGCTATAACGGTTACCCGGCCTTTAAAATTTCCGGCGATGCCATGCCAGGATATAGCAGTGGTGAGGTGATGGCTGAGTTAGAGCGGATCATTGCCACTTTACCGGAAGGGATCGGCTATGAATGGACAGGCTTGTCCTATCAGGAAAAATTATCCGGCGCCCAGGGCCCGTTATTGATGAGCCTGGCCATTCTGGTGGTATTTTTACTGCTGGTGGCGCTGTATGAAAGCTGGTCCATTCCACTATCGGTGTTGTTAATTGTGCCGGTTGGCGCTTTAGGTTCAGTGCTGGCGGTGACTATTTTTGGCATGTCCAACGACGTTTATTTTAAAGTGGGTCTGATCACCATCATCGGTTTATCGGCGAAGAATGCCATTCTCATTGTTGAATTTGCCAAGGATCTGCATGCCCGCGGTGCAAGCTATCAGCAGGCAGCATTGCAGGCAGCCCGGCTGCGGTTTCGGCCTATTGTGATGACCTCACTGGCCTTTATGCTGGGGGTATTGCCATTGACGATAGCGACTGGGGCTGGCGCCGCCAGTCAGCAGGCTCTGGGTAGTAGTGTGCTTGGCGGTATGCTCAGCGCGACAATTCTTGGGGTGCTATTAGTGCCGGTGTTTTACGTCTGGGTGATGCAGCGTTTTGCCAGTAAGCCTGCGTCAAGTGCCGCAGCAGCTCAACTGTCATCAGCGCCTGAGCACGGAGTGTAACAAATGAACCATAGTGCAACGCTTATCCGAAGTTTATCCGTTTTGTTGCTGCTGAGCGGTTGCCAACTGGCACCTGCTTATCAGCGTCCGGCCTTACCTTTACCAGCCACGGCGCTGTCTGCCACTGTGCCGTCAGCAACGTTATCGCCAGCGCAACCGCCAGTGCTGGCAGGCTGGCAACAATTGGTCAGGGATCCACAGCTCAAAGCCCTGGTCAGCACAGTGCTGGAGCAGAATCTTGATCTGCGTCAGGCGCTGTTGAATGTCGCTGTTGCCAAAGCTGAATATGGCAGCCAACAGTCAGAGCGCTGGCCGCAGTTACAGGCGCAGGCCAGTAGTCAGCGTCAATTGTCACCTGCTGATCTGTCGGCCACAGGTCGCGCGCAATACAGCACAACGGTGCAGGCGGGTGTGGCGCTGAGCGCCTTTGAACTGGATCTGTTTGGCCGGTTACAGCAGTTATCCGCTGCCGCGATGCAACAATATCTGGCAGAGACGGCCAATGCCAATGCAGTCCGGCTCAGTTTAGTGGCAGAACTGATGCAACGTTATGCGGCTTATCAACTGGGATTGCATCAAGTCGAACTGGCCAGTTATACCGTGCAAAGCCGGCAGCAAGAGCTGCATCTGGTGCAACAACAGCGTCAGATTGGTAGTGCCACCGCATTGCAAGAACAGGAAGCTTTGGCGTTTAGCCAAAGTGCCAGCGCCGAATTGTTACAGCAGCAGCGGCAGTTGCAACAACAGCGTCATGCTCTGCAGTTACTGGCGGGGGCTGTCGATGTCAGTCCATATTTACCGCAACTGGTCAGGGCGGAGCAGGGGCAAGCCAGTTTATTGCTGGCACCTTTCCCGACGCAGTTGTCGTCTGAATTGTTGTTACAACGGCCAGATATTATGGCGGCGGAACATCAGTTGCAGGCGCGGCATGCGCAAATTGCAGCAGCGCGGGCCGCATTTTTTCCACGTATCAGCCTCAGTGGCTTATTGGGCAACGCCAGTGCTGATTTAACCGATTTGTTCAGTGGCGGGCAGCGCAGCTGGTCATTTAGTCCGGTGATCTCAGTGCCGATTTTTGATGGGGGTCAGCGTCAATTACAACTGACGCTGGCTGAACTGCGCACCGAGCAGGCGGTATTGGTGTATGAGCGTCAAATCCAACTGGCATTTCGGGAGGTGTCGGATGCGTTGACCGACTTCACTCAGTTAAAGCAAGAATTGGCCGTCAGGCAACAATATGCCCACAGCAGCATGGCAAGCCGGCGTCTGGTACAGCAGCGTTATCAGGCGGGCTTAGACAGCCAGTTCAGATATCTGGACAGTCAGCGTCAGTCTTATGCTGCGCAGCAAGCGGCGTTGCAAAGCCAACTGGCTTATCTGCAGGCGCAAATTCAATTGTATAAAGTATTGGGAGGAGGTTGGCAGGACAGCGCTGCTGCTGCCGGGAGCGAACAACCGCAAGTATAACAAGAGGAGAAACGGCCGGGGTCAAAACGACAACGGCCGTGATTTGGCATCAGAAGTTGTATTTAAATCCAACCGCTGCCGAATTGTCATCGGTGGTGACAAAATCCAGATCTGACAGCATGGCATAAATGGTCAGATCTTTTTGCAGGGCGTAATCCACACCCAGACTCCACAAGGTGCCGGTTTCTTTGGCACGGATTTTACTGTCATCGCGTTGCCATTGCAGTTTGTAAGTCAGGCTGTCACGGGCAAAGGCCAGCTCGGCCATCACTGCATCACCTTCCAGCGGCCGGCTGATATGCTCGCTTTTTTGATACATCAAACCGCCGGATAAGGTGCCTTGCAGTATCTCGGCCAGTTTCATATGCACCAGAAAACGTTCGGCATCCAGATTATTCAGTTCATGGGTTTGGCCAATCGCCACATAATAACCATGCGTTTTAAAACTGGCATCGCCATAACTCAGGGTCCAGTCATAACCACCGGCAATTTCGTCGCTGGCGCCGGTTTGGTAGGTGGCAGACCACTGCCAACCCATGATCACGGGTGAAGAGTAACCAATGATATTTTCCAGTCGATCCTGGCCCGGTGTCAGTTGGGCGATATCATTCAGGCTCTCATTGAATAAATCAATTTTGCCTTCCGACTTTTTAAAGCGGGTATCGTTTTTACCAAAAAATACTTCGCCATAACTGCCAGCCAAGCCAATATACGTATTGCGACTGCCCAGTTTATGATCTTTATTGGCTTGATCCAGGCCATTGACCTGCCACTCATACACCATGATCAAGTCGACATCGTCGGTCAGTTGTTGTTTGGCTTTGAAGCCTAAGCGGCTAAAGGGGGCTTCAATTTGCCAGCCTTGATCGGCATAACGATACAACCCATTGTCAACATGTAAGGCCTGTAGTTCAAGTTTGCCATACAGATCCCATTCAAAGGCGACAGCTGGCTGGACGAGCATGGCACTGGCGACACATAAAGCGGTACGACAGACGGTGATTTTCAAAATGTTTCTCCTGCAAAGATGCAACTATCCTACAGACAGCTGCGAGTGGTAATGCAAGTTTAGTGGCAGGATTAGCAAATCAGCAAATAATGCCTGTCGCTTTTATCTCGGATTGGATTGTTTGTTGTTAAATTAATCAATTAATGCCGGGTTTTTCAGCGTTTATAGCCATGATGGTGAACTCATTCTGAGCGGAGCAGGCAAATAGCCGGCTGTGAATCAAATTCATTAGGGACAAAAAAAGGATAATAGGGACAAATGCTGATTTTAGTGCCGTAATTTCAGAAAGAGTTAGCAAGTTACATTTACTTGCGGGTAAAATATCCGCTTGGTCCTCTCTCGATAGAGAGGACCTCATCTCAACCACATACCCGCTATCATCACGACACAAATTCAGCATCCTGAAAATTGTCGCCTATAGTAATTACAGACGAATTGCCTGCAGCGACAATTTTATTGCCCGGTGGCTAGGTATTTCGTGATGGTTGAACGGTTGTATGATGATGAAACCAGCTCACAGGAAGTCCCATGTTTAAAAATACCTCATTAAAAAATATCATTCTCGCTATTTTATTACTGTTCAGTGCCGCCTTGGTCACGCTCAGTTTGTATTCTTGGAATAATGCCCGCGCCAGTGAGCAGGGCATGACCGATTTGTATCAGTTGTCGGCATTACAGGTCAATCCAATCACCGATATCTATGGCTTGACCTTGCGCAGCCGGTTAGCACTGGCAGGTGGTTTTATCGAACTGCAGGATGGTCAAGCCGATAAAGCTCAGATCAGTGCGCAACGGGCGGAAAAACTGTTAAAAGATGCTGAAGCGAAATTCAGTACCTTTATTGATATCGGCCTCAAAACGGAAAACAAAGCTTTAGTACAGCAATTGCAGCAAGCTTTTGAGCTGTATTTTGCGGCCGTGGAAAAAACCGCCTTCGAACTCAGTAACGGCACCGCACAAAGTTATATCACCGCCAATCTGGCGGCACGGGATGCCAATTCGCAAGTCGCAACTTTGTTACAGCAATTTGTTGAGCAGGCCAATGCCACCAATACCGAATATATGAAAACCGCAGCTAGCCGTTATACCGGCACCACTGTGATTTCAGTGGTGTTTATGGTGCTGGCAGTACTGGCATTATTGTTAAGCTGGCAGATCATCAAAACCATGTTAATTGCGCCGCTGCAACTGGCAGGCAGTCATTTTGAACGGATGGCGAGTGGTGATTTGACTGGCCGCATCGACAATGACAGCAATAACGAAATTGGTGTGTTGTTCGCCGGCATGCAACATTTGCAGCAAAGCCAAAAAGATACTATCAGCCAAATCCATAGCACTGCCACCCAGTTGGCCTCGGCGGCGGAAGAGTTGAGTATTGTCACTTCTGAAAGTTCCAATGGGTTGGATTTGCAAAATGCTGAGCTGCAACAGGCGGCGACTGCGGTGACTGAAATGACGGTCGCGGTGGAAGATGTGGCACAAAATGCATTATCCACCTCAGATGCATCGCAACAATCGAATTTGCTGGCCAGCCGCAGTCTGGATGAAATGAAGCTGACCATAGCGCAAACGCAAAAAATGGCGACGGAAATGCAAACCTCAGCGGCCTTGGTGCAGGAATTATCGGTTCAGGCCAATAACATCGGTCAAGTGCTGGATGTGATCCGAGCTGTGGCCGAGCAAACCAATCTGCTGGCGCTGAACGCAGCTATTGAAGCGGCCCGGGCTGGTGAAGCTGGTCGCGGTTTTGCCGTGGTGGCCGATGAAGTCAGAGCCTTGGCACATCGCACACAAAATTCGACCCGTGAAATTGAGCAGTTGATCCAGCATATCCGCCAGGGGACAACCCAAGCGGTGAATTCGATTGAAGCCAGTACCGGTTTAGCTGATAACACAGTGGCAATGGCGAATAAAGCTGGTGATGCCTTTGAACAAATTTGCCAGTCCATCAGCCACATCAATGAACGGAATTTATTGATCGCCACGGCATCGGAACAGCAGGCGCATGTGGCCCGCGATGTCGACCGTAGCTTAGTGGCAATTAAAGATTTAGCGGTACAAACCTCAGCTGGCGCCAATCAAACCAACGCCGCCAGCCAGGAACTGGCCAGTATGGCCAGCCATCTGATGGATATGGTGAAGAAGTTTAGGTTGTAATTCGAAGCTGTTACCGACAGCAGCGGCGGTTTGGCTGCTGCTGTCGGTGTTAAATCGGCATCGCCGGAACTTAACATCTTGCGCAAACAACATTTCTCATCGACTGCATATGGCCAGCAATGGCGCATACAGCAGCCCTGACTCCCAAGCTTTAGGTGTTGTTGGGCTTGTACCTGGCAGCGTCAAACTATCTCATCTGAGCCTGTGTACTTTTATGGTTCATAGCCTGCTAGCACGCTGGATTGCAAATATATAGCCAAACAACTTGAAGATGCTTTTTTGCCGGTGATAAAAGTGTTTGAAACAACGCAGCGGTTGCAAGCTTTGGTCATTCCAAAGCGACAAGCGCTCACACGGTCTTAGACGCTGTTAGCCCTGTTCGAAGCAAGCATTATCGATTCGGTGACATGGTTTTTAGCAGAGCTCAAAATGAGTAGCTTCAGGCTGTTTTGGGTATACACAAAGGCCAAAGATCACCACAGAGGCTTTAAGCGTGTAGCTGACTTGTTAAAAAACAAAAATACTCGCATTAGAAAAAACGATTGTCGTATCTGAATGGGTTCGTTATGGTATTAAAACACTATCATTTCAGGGACGAGAAATGCTTAAAATCCAACAGGATAAAAGATTATGGTTTATCGAACTGATCACCTGGTGGGAAGGTCGGCTCAGTGCCAGCAATTTAATCCGGCAGTTTGGTATCAGCCGGACTCAGGCGCGAAAAGATTTGCTTTATTACCAACAGCAGCACCCGAATAATCTGTTATATCACGCCAGTTATAAAGGCTTTCTGCCACAAGCGACTTTTCAGTTCGGGTATATCTCTGGAGATGTCGTTGAATACCTGAATTGGATGAGCCATCAGGAGGTGATTACAGACGCCTGCTCTGCTTTACCTTATACCACTTTATGTTTGCCGAAACGGCAAGTCAGTGCGGAAATAATCCGGGTTTTAGTGGCTGCCATTCGGCAAAAACGCAGGGTAGATGTGGATTATGTGTCGGTTAGCAACCCAGACCGGCAAGGCCGTATTATTGTTCCGCATCATTTTGTCAGTGCAGGCTTACGCTGGCATTTGCGTGCTTATTGTGAGAAATCAAAAGGTTTTCGCGATTTTGTGTTAAGCCGCTTTCGCGGTGTACCGGAGTTAATGGATAAAACCAACATCAGCCCCGAACAAGACGACGGCTGGACAACCGAAGTCTGTTTAGAATTCCAACCCGACCCCCGCTTACAACCATCCCAACAAGAAGTGCTACAGCACGACTACCAAATGCAACATGGCAAGCTACGCATCCGCAGCCGCGCCTGTTTAGCTCAATATGTGCTGCAGGAAATGCAGGTGAACATCCGCGATATAAACATCAGCCCCGAAGCCCAGCAACTGGTTTTAGTTAATCTGGAACAGGTGAAACCCTGGTTATTTGAAGGTAAATCATAAGTTTGCAGCGGATCTGCACAGTTTGTTTGCAGGTATTTTGTACAGTGTTGTGAAATAAGGTAATCAAGGTAGAGTGATTATATTGAAAAGGAGATACAGCCAATGAATTACATCGCTCATCCTGCAAAAGATGGCATTAACCACCAAAGCGTCAAAACACACTTGATAGAGGTTGGGGTTTTGGCTGCTGGTTATGCTAGCAAAATAGGCCAGAGTGAGGCTGGGTTTTTACTGGGTTTATTGCATGACTTTGGCAAGTTTAGTCATGCCTTTCAAGACTATATGCAACTTATTATTCAGCAGGCTGTATCAAGTTTTGATCCTGATGTTGATGATGTTGACGTTAAAAGTTTGAAAGGAAAAATCGACCATTCATCAGCTGGTGCCCAATGGGTTTTTCAACAACTGCTGCCAGTGGCTCTGCGATGTTTTCCTGAAAAAGGATCTTCAGATCAAAAACTGGCTATTGCAGCGATACAAATTTTAGCTTTGTGCATAGCGTCCCATCATGGCGGCTTAATTGACTGTTTACCCACTGAGAATGGCTTGGGCTTTTTAAACCGGATCCGCAAAGCGGACGATCTGACTCATCTGCAAGAATGTATAGAGGTTGCTGATACGGAAATTCTGACCAAAGCGGCTTCCTTTGCATCTATCGATTTTATTAAGAGTATCGTCAACAAGTTAAAGCAACATTCGGCAGAAGCCTCTGGATACAGTGACGTTGTTCGGGCGTTTAATCTTGGTTTTTACACAAAGTTTCTGTTTAGTTGCCTTATAGACGCGGATAGAGTCAATAGCGCCGATTTTGAGAATCCAGAATATAGCCAATACAGACACCAGAAGCCTGATTGGGAAGAAGCATGTCTGCGAGTGGAGGCTTTTGTCGCAATACTGGAATGCAGAAATTCCGTGGACTCTATCCGTAAGCAAATTTCAGATCATTGCTTACAACGTGCGGTGGAAGCGCAGGGGATCTATAGCCTTACAGTGCCAACAGGAGGCGGGAAAACTTATTCCAGTTTGCGTTATGCGCTGCATCATGCAAAAGAGCACAAGCTTGATCGAGTGTTTTACATCATCCCATACACTTCAATTATTGAACAAAATGCCGAAGCAATAAGGGCTGTGCTTCATCGTGACAATGATATTCGTCCTTGGGTATTGGAGCATCATTCTAATCTGGAACCTGAACAACAAACCTAGCATAGCAAATTAGTCAGTGAAAATTGGGATGCCCCCATAGTGCTGACGACTATGGTGCAATTTCTTGAAACATTGTTAAGCGGTGGCACCCGTGGTGTAAGGCGTTTACATCAGCTGGCAAATAGTGTCATCGTTTTTGATGAAATTCAGACTTTACCAGTGAACTGCATTCACCTTTTTAATAATTCATTGAACTACTTAGCGGCGTATTGCAAAACGACAGCCGTGCTTTGTACTGCAACTCAGCCTTTGCTGCATAAAGTCAAAAATGAGGAAAAAGGCCGACTGAATTTAACCGATGACAATGAGTTAATGCCTGATGTTACCGATTTGTTTGACGAGCTAAAAAGAGTCGAGATCCTCGACGTAACTAAACCGTTAGGCTGGTCATTAGATGAAATTACATTGCTTGCACTTGACGAAGTGAAGCTGAAACAAAGCTGTCTGATTATTGTAAACACCAAAAACTGGGCCCAGGCACTTTTTAAGTCTTTACAGCAAAGTGGCGAAGTGGATGCTGAAGCGTTAATTCACTTAAGCACAGCTCAATGTCCGGCTCATCGTAAAGCATTGTTAGCAAAAGTACGGCAGCGTCTGGCCGACAAGTTGCCAGTACTCTGTATCAGTACTCAACTTATTGAAGCTGGCGTGGATGTGGATTTTGCTACCGTGATCCGTTTTCTGGCGGGTTTAGATTCTCTGGCTCAGGCTGCTGGTCGTTGCAATCGCAATGGTAAGCATCCGACATCAACGGTTTATATTATCAATCCGGATAAAGAGACAATTGATTTACTACCGGATATCAAAGCAGGCCAAGAAGCTACAAAACGAATTTTTAATGAATTCAGGGGCAAAGACTTCCTGAAACCAGAAGTGATGCAGCAGTATTTTCAGTACTACTTTTTTGAACGTAGCGCTGAGATGAATTACCCCTTAAAAGCTACGACAGCAGAAGGCTCCAATGATTTGCTGAATCTGTTAAGCGTCAATGCCAGAAATCCAAACGCAAATCCGATGCTCACATTGCAGCATGCTTTTATGACAGCCGGAAAAGCCTTTAAAGCAATAGATGCACCGACACAATCGCTTATTGTGCCTTATGGTGAGGGGCGAACATTTTTAGCAGAACTTTGTGCGGCGAATAAAAAATTTGACGCCGCCACCTACTACCAATTGCTCCGGAGGTTGCAGAAATACAGTGTGAACTTGTTTCCAAATATATGGGAACAACTTCAACAACAAAATGTAATTTATGAGGTTTTTGAAGGCGCAGGGATTTTCTATCTTGATGAGCGCTTTTATAGCCAGGATTTTGGTGTCTGCACTAGTGCTTGTGCCGATCAGTACAACTTAGTTTTCTAACTGAAAAGGACGGAATAATGGAGACAAAACCGATGAAAAACAGCATTAGTTTTCGTCTATGGGGGCGTTATGCGCTATTTACCGATCCGATCACAAAGGTTGGTGGGGAGAAATGCTCGTATCACTTACCGACATATGAAGCGCTAAAGGGAGTTTTGAAATCTATCTATTGGAAACCGACCATTACTTGGTATGTCGACAGGGTCAGAGTGATAAACCCTTTACGGACACAGACGAAGGGCACTAAACCATTAAATTGGGGAGGGGGGAATAGCCTGGCTATTTATACCTTCCTGCATGAAGTTGAATATCAAGTTGAAGCGCATTTTGAATGGAATACTTGTCGGCCGGAATTGGCGAAAGATCGTGTTGATGGCAAGCACTTTAGTATTGCGAACCGAATGCTAGAAAAAGGCGGTAGGCAAGACATTTTTTTAGGGACGCGCGATTGTCAGGGCTATGTGGAACCTTGTGAGTTTGGCTCTGGCTCCGGTGCTTATGATGGCATTGATGAACTAGGTTTTGGCTTGATGTTCCATGGTTTTGATTACCCGGATGAAACGGGGGTAGATGAACTGCATACCCGGTTTTGGCACGCCACTATGAAACAGGGAGTTGTCACTTTCCCCCGACCAGAAGATTGCCAGATCCGCCGTTTTGTCCGCGAAATGCAACCAAAAGAGTTTGTACTTGATGTGAATCAGCAGACTGTAGAAGAGCTGGAGGTTGCGTTATGAGCTGGTTAGCGCGTTTATACGAAACTTATGAACAGGCACAGAAGTTTGCAGCAGACTTACCGCAAGAACAGCAATTAATGCCTGTTAGCCATACCCCGCAGAACGCTCATATCAATATTGTTATTGACGGCAATGGCTCTTTTCTGAGGGCTACCGTGCTGGAAAAAACACAGTTGGTTTTGCCAGCGACAGAGCAGTCAGCAGGCAGAGCAAGTGGACTAGCACCGCATGCTCTGGCAGACAAAATTCAGTATGTAGCAGGCGACTATGAACAATTTGGTGGTTTAAAAAAGGCAGGGTTTGAGCTTTATTTTGATCAACTTAGTGGATGGTGCAATTCTGAATTCGTTTTACCCGCTATTGAAGCTATCTACAAGTATGTTGGTAAGCGGACTGTAGTCGCTGATTTGCTCCAATATGGAGTACTGCACGCTGAGAATGGTGTTTTACTTACAAAGTGGCAATCCTCAGAAGATGCGCCTTTGTTGTTCAAAGTTTTACCAAAGGAAGCTGGTTCATTAGATCAAGGTTCTGCATTGGTATGCTGGACAGTCGAAATGCCTAGCATTGCACAGTCTAAAACCTGGCTTGATCCAGCCATTCAACAAAGTTGGATTCACTTTGACAGCTTAAATGGTGGCAAGCCTGGACTGTGTTTAATAAAAGGCGAGCAAAGTGTCTTAGCGTCAAACCACCCCGCCAAAATTCGCCACAGCGGTGATAAAGCAAAGTTAATTTCCGCGAATGATAACAGTGGCTTTACCTTCAGAGGCAAATTTACTGATAGCAGCCAAGCTGCGGCAGTTAGTTTTGACGTGACCCAAAAAGCACATAACGCCTTGCGCTGGCTACTTGGGCGCCAGAGCTTTCGTAATGGCGATCAAACTTATGTCAGTTGGGCTGTATCGGGCAAACAGATCCCAAATCCGTTCTCTGATCCGTGGGATCTGTTAAATACCGAAATCCTACCCGACAAAGATCACTCACTCGATTTAGGCCAAAGCTATGCGTTAAACCTGAAAAGCCACCTCAAAGGCACGGGTAAGGGCGGGCTGGAGCGTAACGAGAGCATTTGTATTCTGGGACTGGATTCAGCCACGCCGGGTCGTATGGGCATTATTTACTACCGTGAAACCATAGCTGAAGAGTTTTTATCCTCGTTAGAAAAGTGGTATCAGGATTTTGCCTGGCCGCAGCGGCATAAAGTAACGCTGAACAGTAATAGCAAAACTAAACCTGTCGAGAAAACAGTTTGGTCGGTTTGTGCTCCTGCACCTTATAAAATTTGGGATGCAGTTTACGGTGACGTTTTAAAAAGTACTGATTCACTGAAGAAAAACCTGACTGAACGTCTGTTGCCTTGCATTGTTGAAGGCAGGCCTTTACCTGGAGACATTGTTAACTACGCCATTAAACGGGCAACGAATCGTTTAGCTTATAAAACAGATGAAACATGGCGCTGGGAGCAAAACCTCGGTATTGCCTGCGCGCTTTATAAAGGCTTTTGCAAACGCACATCTCATATTAAATACCAAAAGGACTATGCCATGGCATTAGATGAAACCAGTACCTCACGGGACTATTTATATGGCCGCTTATTGGCGGTAGCAGAAAATATTGAATCCTACGCGCTTTACAAAGCGGGTGAAAAGCGTAACACCACGGCTGACCGTTTAATGCAACGCTTTGCTGATAGGCCGTTTTCCACCTGGCGTAATTTAGAGCTGGCACTAAAGCCCTATATGCATCGTTTGCAAAATGTAAGCCCCGGCTTTTTAAAGTTACGAAAAGACTTGCTGGATAGCATTCAGTCGGCGTTTGACACTACAGAATTTACATCAGACAAAGCGCTAAGTGGTGAGTTTTTACTTGGGTTTCACTGCCAGCGTTTAGAACTAAACAGTAAAAAAGACGCGGTAGAAACCGCAGATGCATCTGAATAAGGAAACCAGCATGAGCTTACAAAACAAAATTGATTTCGCCATTATTTTTTCAGTAAAAAACGCTAACCCAAACGGCGATCCGTTAAATGGTAACCGCCCACGAACCGACTATGATGGTTTTGGAGAAATTACGGACGTCTGTTTAAAGCGTAAAACGCGTGATCGCTTACAAGATGCTGGTCAGGCAATTTTTGTGCAATCGGATGAAAAGAAAAACGATGGATACCCAAGCCTGCGTGCACGAGCCGAAGGCGTTTTAGGTAAAGATGCCTTGAATGCCAAAAAAACAAAACCTGAAGATGCAGCAAAGTTAGCCTGTAATACCTGGTTTGATGTCCGTGCTTTTGGTCAATTATTTGCGTTTAAAAGCGAAGAGAAAGACGGCGTTTCAATTCCCATTCGTGGACCCGTCAGTATTCAATCCGCCTTCAGCCGGGAGCCCGTGAGCATTACCAGTACTCAAATAACCAAAAGTGTCAGCGGTGATGGCGATGGCAGTAAAAAAGGCTCAGATACCATGGGGATGAAGCACCGTGTTGATCAGGCTGTTTACGTTGCTTTTGGCGCCATGTCACCACAACTGGCGGAAAAAACCGGCTTTAGTGATGCAGATGCGGATATGCTGAAATCCATTCTACCGAAGCTGTTTGAAGGCGATGCCTCATCGGCAAGGCCAGAAGGTTCGATGGCGGTAGAAAAAGTGATTTGGTGGAAACATAACAGTAAAGCTGGCCAATATTCGTCGGCTAAAGTCCACAGATCGTTGGATGTAAAACCAGATGGCAGCTATCAGTTAACGCCCTTAGATAACCTAAAAGCTGAAGAAATAGACGGTTTCTAGCTTTGTATACCATCAGAGCCTGCAGCAATCAGGCTCTGAAAACGCAATAGTACCAACGGAATCAGGTTAGTTTGGAGATATGTAGATGAACTTTCATGCGCTAAATTCCAGCGAAAATATGCTGTTGGCCGAACAGTTGTGGAACAGTGTTCGTGCCGAAGTGGATGCCAAAACGCTATCAGTTGGTTGATAAGATGATTCGGCGGGCAGTGGTCTACCGTTTTCCGTATTGCAGCTATTTTATCGTGACAGCACAGCTGATGAGCATTATCGCTTTACTGCACGTCAGACGTGTGTCAGATAGCTGGCAACTCAGGCAATAGTATGAATGATATTCGATTGATCCCACTTGCTGCGCTTCAGCATTATGCTTTTTGTCCACGTCAATGTGCGTTAATCCATAACGAGCAAGTGTGGGCTGATAACTTTCTGACTGCTCAAGGCAATTTGTTGCATGAACGGGTGGATAGTGGCGAGCCGGAAACCCGAAAAGGGATCCGGTTTGAGCGCGGCGTACAGGTAGCTGCACCAAACATCGGTATCACTGGCAAACTCGATTTGGTTGAAAAAGATTTATCCACTGGTGAACTGTTTCCGGTGGAATATAAAAGGGGTAAACCCAAGGTCAGTGACTGGGATGAAATTCAGCTTTGTGCTCAAGCCTTATGCCTGGAAGAAATGACCGGGCAAACAGTGGCTGAAGGAGCGCTTTGGTATCACCATACCCGTCATCGGCAGGCTGTAATTTTTACGCCAGAATTGCGTCAGCGCACCCTACAGGTGATTGCCGATGTTGCCATCATGCTGGCGTCGGGTATTACCCCAAAAGCTGTGTATGACAAACATTGTCATGCCTGCAGTTTGTTTGATTTATGTAACCCAAAATTTCTGCAACACGATAGAAGCCAGCAGTATATGAACCGCCTTTTTTCAACGGAAGATTTCGATGAAGAAATTGCAGAATAGTTTGTACATCAATACCCAAGGTGCGTATCTGCATAAAGAGCGTGAAACGTTAGTTATTGATATAAATAAAGAAAAATTGGCTCAATTGCCTATTCATGGGATTGGAGCCATCTTTTGCTTTGGCAATGTGATGGTGTCGCCGCAAGTGATGGGGTTTTGCGGTGAAAACGCCGTCAATCTGGCATTTTTTACCGAATACGGCAGGTTTTTAGCAAGAGTACAGGGAAAACAAACGGGCAATGTGTTGTTGCGCCGTGCTCAATATCGTAAAGCAGACGAAGATCCGGTTGCTATCGCCAGAAATATTGTGGCGGCAAAAATTCAGATGCAAAAACAAGTGTTGCAACGTCATCAGCGCAACCACGGCAACTCAGCTGAGTTTAGTCAGCAAATCACAGCGATTAATCATGTGTTGGATACCTTAAAACAATGCGCAGATTTGGACAAAATCCGCGGTTATGAAGGGGAGGCTGCGTCCAGATATTTTTCGGTATTTGATATGTTGTTGACCAATAAGGACAAGGGGTTTGAATTTTCGGGCCGGGTCCGGCGGCCACCGACAGATCCGGTCAATTGTTTGTTGTCCTTTATGTATTCTGTGCTTGGTAACGATGTCAGCGCCGCGTTGCAAGGGGTAGGTTTGGATCCGCAGGTGGGTTTTTTGCATCAGGAAAGGCCTGGTCGAGATAGTTTAGCGCTTGATCTGCTTGAAGAATTCAGAGCCTTTATTGCTGATAGACTGGTACTGACTCTGCTAAACCGACAACAGCTCAAACCGTCAGATTTTGTGACAGAAACGGGCGGTGCTGTAAAGCTAAAAGACGATGCCAGAAAGCTGGTGCTGAAAGAATATCAAAGCCGGAAGCAGCAAAAAATCAGGCATCAGTTTTTAGACGAAGACGTTGAAATTGGTTTATTGCCTCATGTGCAGGCGCTGTTATTGGCAAGACATATTCGTGGTGATTTACAGCACTATCCACCTTTTATCAGTAAGTAAATTGACGAGGGATATTCGTATGATGGTGTTAATTACCTATGATGTATCTTTTGATACTGAAGGAGGGAAACGACGACTGCGACAGATCGCCAAAATTTGTCAAAACTATGGTACCAGAGTGCAATATTCTGTGTTTGAGTGCGATATCGACCCTGCACAATGGGTTGTATTAAAATCAAAACTATTATCAACCTATGATGACAGCGTAGACAGTCTGCGTTTTTACATGCTTGGCAAAAACTGGCGAAGTAAAGTGGAACATCATGGAGCCAAAGCTACACTGGATTTATTTGCCGATCCCCTCATTATTTAACTATCGCTAACCTGTAGTGCTCTTTAAAAAGCCGGAATATTAGCGGAACTATTAATTATTGATTTAATTGATAATTATGAGGGTTCAGTTCTTTGTTTGACTTATTTTTCTGTATTTCATCTGATGTTAGCGCTAAATATGCAAAACGGTTAGACTACAAGTGTCTTTGCAAAAAGGCAGTCGCGTCCCGCACGGGGCGCGTGGATTGAAACTTTCTGCCGCTGCCGTAACTGTTGCGCCCAATTGGTCGCGTCCCGCACGGGGCGCGTGGATTGAAACGAGCCTGTTAAAAAATTTGTACGGCTCACTAACGTCGCGTCCCGCACGGGGCGCGTGGATTGAAACTGCGCGCTATATGAATCGGCGATGAGCGACAAAGTCGCGTCCCGCACGGGGCGCGTGGATTGAAACGGAACTCTTGAGGAATTCGGCGGCGCTCCAAACAGTCGCGTCCCGCACGGGGCGCGTGGATTGAAACAGATGTCGCAGGTGGCACGGCTGGTCTAGCGTCAGGTCGCGTCCCGCACGGGGCGCGTGGATTGAAACGCGGCTTTCATTAGTGGCCGGATTCGCGGCCACGTCGCGTCCCGCACGGGGCGCGTGGATTGAAACGCTGAACAGCTTGACCAAGTAGAGCAAGGCATTGGTCGCGTCCCGCACGGGGCGCGTGGATTGAAACCAACATGGCCAATGGCATTGCCAGCGTTATGGAGGTCGCGTCCCGCACGGGGCGCGTGGATTGAAACACGGCTAAAAAAGCAACCGGATCTGAACCACAGAACGTCGCGTCCCGCACGGGGCGCGTGGATTGAAACAAGCGCTGGTGGACTCAGGCCAAGAAGTTAAAGTGGTCGCGTCCCGCACGGGGCGCGTGGATTGAAACGGGTTATCCGGCGGCGTTGCTGAATAGATAGGCGTCGCGTCCCGCACGGGGCGCGTGGATTGAAACTTTGGCTCTGGTGGCGTAGAAAATCCAGACGAAGGTCGCGTCCCGCACGGGGCGCGTGGATTGAAACCGAGACATCATGAGCGACCTTCGCGCCAATCCTGGTCGCGTCCCGCACGGGGCGCGTGGATTGAAACCATTTGGCAAAGTGCCTGATTGGTGCGTGTATCGTCGCGTCCCGCACGGTGCGCCTGGATTGAAACGATCAACATCATCAACAGCGTGCGCAATCAGGAGTCGCGTCCCGCACGGGGCGCGTGGATTGAAACGCAAGCTGGCAGTGCCGTGCCAGTTTGTGCCATGTCGCGTCCCGCACGGGGCGCGTGGATTGAAACGGCTTCGTTGGTCCGGTAGTGCCTGCCATCTTGGTCGCGTCCCGCACGGGGCGCGTGGATTGAAACCAATCGTCGTAACTCATAACTCACCCCGCTTAACGTCGCGTCCCGCACGGGGCGCGTGGATTGAAACGACGTGTTTACAGGCAGTTACTTAGGTACTCTGGGTCGCGTCCCGCACGGGGCGCGTGGATTGAAACTTGCTCATCCGACCACCGCTTGGCACCAATCACATGTCGCGTCCCGCACGGGGCGCGTGGATTGAAACTGCAAAATACAGTGCCGAACCTGAGTACGTCGAAGTCGCGTCCCGCAGGGGGCGCGTGGATTGAAACTGCAAAATACAGTGCCGAACCTGAGTACGTCGAAGT
>CAZGHW010000011.1:90992-99279 GCA_964525695.1 uncultured Rheinheimera sp.
CGCGTCCCGCACGGGGCGCGTGGATTGAAACAAATTTACGCCATGCCAGGGGCAAGACGCTGTCGTCGCGTCCCGCACGGGGCGCGTGGATTGAAACGAGGAATGAAAAACCTAGCTAAGAAAATGAAATGTCGCGTCCCGCACGGGGCGCGTGGATTGAAACTCGGCGCAGTAAGCCAATCAGCAGGAGTGCCTACGTCGCGTCCCGCACGGGGCGCGTGGATTGAAACTGATATTTTCATTTTTCACCTCGATAGGCTGCTAGTCGCGTCCCGCACGGGGCGCGTGGATTGAAACATCATGAAGCGCAGGCACAAATACTTTACCCATCGTCGCGTCCCGCACGGGGCGCGTGGATTGAAACCGGCGGCAGATTGGCGGCGGTCCAGCGCTTGGCGGTCGCGTCCCGCACGGGGCGCGTGGATTGAAACTCTTTACACATCCGACCAGTGAAATAATGTTTGCGTCGCGTCCCGCACGGGGCGCGTGGATTGAAACGTCCCCAAGACGTTTTGAAACGCCGTAAAGCTGGTGTCGAGTCCCGCACGGGGCGCGTGGATTGAAACCACAAATTGACATGACACATCGTGCGCTATGCCGTGTCGCGTCCCGCACGGGGCGCGTGGATTGAAACATTTACAGTTGCCGGCCGTGGTCGGCCGAACGAGCGGTCGCGTCCCGCACGGGGCGCGTGGATTGAAACACGGGCAACAACGGAAATGGCGTCCGAGCTAATGTCGCGTCCCGCACAGGGCGCGTGGATTGAAACGAATCAATCAGCGTTGATGCAAGCAACGGGCTACCGTCGCGTCCCTACATTGGATTTTGTTGTTATCCCACTCGGTAAGACATTCTAAGTGTTTTAGTATCGAAAAAACGAATGTCCGTAAATAAGGTAAAGCAGTCATGTGTTTTTTCGAGCCCCTTCGTTTGATTAACCACAACTAGCCCGACGTTACCTTTACTGCCTGTCGGTTTGCGTGAATGAACCAACAGCGGTGGTCGTAGCAAAGGTACTGGCTGGGTGCAGCTTAGCTTTCTCACCAGCTGTTGATGGCAGCTCAGCTTTTATGAGTGCCAATCCCCCGCGCTTTGCAGGGCAGCAACAGGGGATTTAGCGTGTTTTTTTAGCGCTCGACTGGCCTGTCACCGCGTTTTGCTCGTATTCATTCTGCATGGCTTTACAACAAATATCTGAATATGACCAACGCCAAAAGCAGTAAAGTTCCCACCAGCCGGCTGGCACGATTTGGCAGCCTAGCCAGTTTAGCTGGCAAAGTAGCGGGCGGCATGTTAGCCGAAAGCGCCCGACTGCTGGCGCAAGGTCAAAAACCGGCACTACAGCAAGTTTTGCTGACACCTGCCAATGCAAAACGCGTCACGCAGCAGCTGGCTCATATGCGTGGTGCAGCGATGAAACTTGGCCAATTGTTATCGATGGATGCTGGCGATCTGTTGCCACCGGCACTGAGTAGTATCTTGGCGCAGCTTCGAGCGCATGGCAGCCCGATGCTACCGGCCCAACTGGCTGCGGTGCTGAAGCAAGAGTGGGGCACCGACTGGCAGCGTCAATTCAGTCACTTTAGTTTTGCGCCGCTGGCGGCTGCTTCGATTGGTCAGGTGCATGCAGCAAATCATGATAATGGCCGACCGCTGGCGGTGAAAATCCAGTATCCGGGCATCAGCACCAGTATCGACAGCGATGTGGATAATGTGGCGACCTTGTTACGCATCAGCGGGTTGCTGCCGCAAGGACTCGCCATCGACCCATTGCTGGCTGAAGCGAAACAACAGTTGCATCAAGAAGCGGATTACCTGCAGGAAGCCCGCTACCTGCAGCGCTATCAGCAGCTGCTCGGCGCAGATCAGCGCTTTTTACTGCCGGAGTTATATCCAGAGCTGTCCAGCCGCCATATTCTAACCATGGGCTTTGTCGACGGCGTCGCGCTGGATGAGTTACGCCAGCAGCCGCAGGCGCTGCGCGATGCCGTGATGAGTCGTTTGTTTGAGCTGCTATTTCTGGAGATCTTTCGTTTTAGGCTGGTTCAAACTGACCCTAACTTTGCTAACTACCGCTACAACTTGGCCAGCAATCAACTGGTTCTGCTGGATTTTGGTGCCTGCCGCGATTATAGCCAGAGCGTCAGTGACGGATATAAGCAGCTGTTCAGTGGCTTACTGCAACAAGACCAAACTAGCCAATTGCAGGCGCTGCAACACATTGGTTATTTCAGTGCCGACATAGTGCCAGCCCAGCAGCAAGCCGTGCTGGATTTGGTCAGCTTGGCGGCGGATCCCCTGCAACACACTGTGTATGATTTTGCCGCGTCAGATTTAGCCCCACGTATGCGTGACGTCGGATTGCAGCTATCGACCCGCTTGGGCTATTGGCATACGCCACCGGTCGATGCGTTGTTTTTACATCGGAAGATGGCAGGCTTATTTTTACTGGCGAAACAGCTGCAAGCAAAAGTCGCGGTGCGGGCCTTACTGGAGCCATTTTTATAAGCTTACCAGCAAGACTGGCTGGAAATGCTGTCAAAACTTGAGTTTGTAACTTGGATAAATATGAACTGATTTTTGAGTATGAATTGCGAATAAACCAAACGTCCGCAACTAAGGTAAAGTAGAGATTCGTTTTTTCGAGAGCAACCGATCTGAACAGCGGCAATTGGCTTATAGCTGACAGTAAGTGACCTGATGATTGCTAAAACTTAGGGTAGGTCGCCAGTGAGTATTGCGGTAAATTGATGTGACGGTTTGCTTCGCATTATCAAAAAAGGTACATCCTGTACCTTGCCATGCGGGCAGCGCTGCGCGCTGTGCCAAAACGCTCCAGGCGTTTTGGTCGAACAACAGGTTCTCATCAAATGTATACCCCATAAATGCAAAAACCACCGCAAGGGTGGTTTTGACATTTATGGCGCACACATCAGGATTCGAACCTGAGACCTCTGCCTCCGGAGGGCAGCGCTCTATCCAGCTGAGCTATGCGTGCGCGACGGTTGGCATTGTATGGTGCCGGGCGGCGCTTGTCCAGTTGCAAAAGCGTTGCTTTGCTTACTTTATCAATCGATTAGTCAAATTTTAATCAATTTGGCCCTTGGGTGGCCAGGCCTGGGTTAGCCTTGGCTGGTCGTTGCTGCAATTATCGTCAATATCTGCAGGCCTGCGCGCCAGGCTTAGCGCAACGCGCTGAGGTTTAGAACAACTGGCTGATTTTGTGGTAATCCGGCATGCTGCTGGCGGGGATCCATTCTGGCCGGATTTGTCGCAACAGACTACGGGCTTGTTGATGTTGACCCAACCGGTACTGACATTCAGCCAGATATAACGCCGACAAATTTTGCAACGCTAGATCGGCAATTTGTAGATAACCTTGCTGCGCTTGGCGGAAATGTTGTTGTGCCAATTGCCACTGACTGGCAGCATAATAATTACGCGCCAGATTATAATGCGCTTCTGCCTGCTTGGCGGGATGATCAATTTGCATAATCATCTCCAGCGCCTGTTGCCGATAAAACCTTTCTTGTTCGCGCTGTTCCAATCGCAAAGCAAAATGACCGAGATTATTGTACAAATCGTATTTTAGACCCAGGTCACGGCTTTGATGCAACTGGCTTTCCAACGCACGTAATTGCTGGTAACCCAAGTCATATTGCTGCATGTACAACAATAGATTGGCCAGCCTTAATTGAGTGACAAATTGCGGTGATGCTTGCTGCAGTTGGTCCAGCAATGTGATGGCTTGTTGCACAAACAGCTGACTTTGGCTGTGATCATTGAATAAATACAATAACTTAGCATGATAGATGTAAAGTCGTGCCCGAAACGCTGGCGGTGCATCTTTGGCGCTTAACAAAGCCGTGGTTTCGCTGAGTAAAGCTTTTTCTTGCCGCAGAGTAAACATACTGTCGAGTTTTAACAGCACCAGTTCGTACCACAACAAACTATGGGGGCGGCAGTGCTGTAGTTGTTGTTCTACTTGTGCCAGGCAGTTGGCGCCACTATAACGACAAGCGAGTTGCACTTTGTCGCTGATTTGCTGCAATGGTTCGGCTTGTTTGCTAGCAGTGGCCACCTTCGTTTCTGCGCCAGCCACAGCCGCAGCCAACAGCACGAAAAATGCAAAAGCATGGCATAACTTTATATGTTGAAGCATCTGGCGCCTTGTTGTAGCAAAGTAACCCCATTATGACCAAGTTGGCGGTCGACCAACCGACCGCCTGCTGATAGCTTAGACTTTTAGCATCCAGTTGAGTGACTGTTCCGCATAAAAGGGCACTATCGGGCTGCCATCTGGCAAGGTGATTTCAGCCGGGACCTGCCAGGGTTGCCGTAGCAGCGTGATCGTACCTTCATTGCGTGGTAAACCATAAAAATCCGCACCATAATGGCTGGCAAAAGCTTCCAGCTTGTCCAGCACGCCAAGTTCTTCAAAGACTTGGGCGTAAAGTTCAATTGCGCTCCAGGCACTGTAACAGCCAGCACAACCACAGGCCGCTTCTTTGCGGTGCTTGGCATGAGGCGCCGAATCAGTGCCGAGGAAAAATCTCGGATGGCCACTTTGCACTACAGCCCGTAATGCCTGTTGATGCGTGCTGCGTTTGAGTACGGGTAAACAATAATTATGCGGCCGGATGCCGCCAACCAACATATCGTTACGATTGAGCATTAAATGTTGCGGCGTAATTGTAGCGGCTACATTGGCTGAACTGTTGCGCACAAACTCGACCGCATTAGCAGTGGTGATATGCTCCAGTACCACTTTTAGCTCAGGAAAACGAGCCACAATTTGCGTCAAATGCTGATCAATAAACACTTGTTCACGGTCAAAAATATCCACATGCGCATCAGTCACTTCGCCATGCACCAATAACAACATTTGGTGCTGCTGTAACGCTTCTAATACCGGATATAAGCTGGCCAGGCTGGAAACTCCGGAATGCGAATTGGTGGTGGCGCCAGCCGGATACATTTTGGCTGCCAAGACACCAGCGGCTTTGGCTTCGGCGATATCCTGTACCGTGGTTTGGTCGGTTAGATAAATCGTCATGACAGGGCTAAAATTGCTACCCGCTGGCCTGGCAGCAAGAATACGCTCGCGGTAGGCGGCAGCCAGGGCTCCAGTGGTGATAGGCGGGACTAAATTTGGCATTACCACAGCACGGGCAAAACAACGGGCGGTGGCAGGCACAGTTTCCCGCAGCATATCGCCATCGCGGAAATGTAAATGCCAGTCGTCTGGGGTCTGGATGGTCAGTTCGGTCACGGAATGCTCCTCGCGCTTGCTAAATTAATCTGCCGGATAAACCGGCTAAGTGTATCATTAAGCTTGCGACGGATGGCATAGTAATGTCAGTTCAAGCCGACATCTGGCGATATTTTCTGGTACCTGCAGTGCAGGTGCTATCCGGCAATCAGAGGGTGCTGCAGCTTCAGCTGAAACAGATCCGGTAAAAGGGGTGCTATGAAACAAAACTCTGGGCAATTGCGGCGCTGGCAGTGGTTGTTATTACTGCTGTTGTTGCTGATTTTTGCTGCAGTGACTGAGTTGCTGTTGTTTCAGGAACGAGAGCGGCGACAACATGTAGCGCAGCTGCAGGTCGGGGCTGTCGCAGGTCAGTTGCGGGCTTTACTGGAATCCGAAATTAATGCGCCTCTGTATTTAAGTAGTGGTCTGGTGGCTTATATTCAGGCGGCACAGGGCAAGGTCAGTGCGGCTGAATTTGCTATTTTGTTGCCGGCATTACATCAGCAGGCACGCCATCTCAGGAATCTGGGCGTCGCACCAGGAAACAGATTAACTTATATCTACCCACTGCAGGGCAATGAGGCGGCGGTAGGCATCTATTACCCGGATTTGGCTGAACAATGGCCAGATATTGCGCATTTAATCCAACAACGTAAACCTTTGCTAAGTGGGCCTTTTTTACTGGCGCAAGGCGGCATGGGTTTTGTGCATCGTACGCCAGTCTATCTGACGGATGGCCAATACTGGGGGATTGTCAGCACAGTGCTGAATATAGATTCCATCTGGCAACTGCTGGCGCAACAGGCTGAGGTGCATCAGATGCAGGTGGCATTGCGGCGTAATGTGCCGGCGCAATGGAATGATGTGTTGTTTGGTGAGCGGGATTTATTTAACGATCACAATGTTATTTTAGATTTAAATATTTCCGGCGCCCGCTGGCAACTGGCGGTGGCTGACCATCTGCGAGCTGGGCTCTGGAGTGACTGGCCATTCAGGCTGGCGGGCTGGGCCTTCAGTTTGCTGCTGCTGAGTCTGTTTGCCGCGATGCAAAAAGCCAATCGGCGCTGGATCAGTACCGCCAATGCACTACAACAAAGTGAAAAATATTATCGTACTGTGCTGGACCATGTGGCAGATGCCATCATTGTGCTGGATGCGCAGGGCCGGATTGAAAATCTGAACCGGGCGGCGTTGAGTCTGCTTGGTTATCAGTCCGCGCAATTATTGGGGCAATCTTACCAGTTGTTATTTACTGAACCGCTGCAATTGCAACTGACGTTACAACCACAGGAATTATCAGTCCGGCACCAGTCTGGCTCCGCCTTGTTGGTGGAGTTGATGCTGACGCGGATTAATGAGCCACGCCAGGTGCTTACCTTGTTGCTGTTGCATGACATCACGGAGCGGAAAAGAGTTGAACAGTTGAAGAATGAATTTGTCTCGACTGTCAGTCATGAATTACGGACCCCGCTGACTGCGATTAATGGTGCTCTGGGTTTATTAACCGGTGGCGTGGTCGGTAGTTTGGTGCCGGCGCAGCAGCAGTTGCTGGATATTGCCTGGCAAAACAGTCAGCAATTGGCCAATTTAATTAACGATCTATTGGATATTGAAAAACTGGCAGCTGGTAAGATGCAGTTGTATCTGCAGTTGTTGCCAGTATTTGCGCAGGTATTACAGGCGAAAAATCGCAACGCACCATTAGCGGAACAAGCCGGTGTCAAAATCAGCATTCGTTCTGATGTCAGTGATGAGGTGAAAATTCTGATTGATGAAAGCCGGTTGCAGCAAGTGTTTGCGAATTTACTGGCCAATGCGATCCGCTTTTCACCAATGGGTGGGGTGGTATTGTTGGAAGCCCGGCTGATTGGTGTGCAAGTGCGGATCTCCGTCAGCGATCAGGGGCCTGGGGTGCCGGCAGACTTTGTGCCCAGGCTGTTTCAGAAGTTTTCTCAGGCTGATAGCTCGGACAGTCGGCGCTTAAATGGCACTGGATTGGGGCTGGCGATTTGTCGGGAGTTAATGGACCGGATGAATGGCAGCATTGGCTATCAGCCCCGTGCTGGCGGTGGCGCTTGTTTTTATTTTGATTTACCTGTGCAGTAAAGAGCTGACACAGTTGTAGTTTTTATTGATTGATGGAGTTGACATGCAGTATGCGTTTCCCTGGTTAGATATTATCGCCGTACTTTGGTTTCTTGGCGCCTGGATTGGTTATACCTTGTTTGCCAAAAAGCGGGCGAGAACCGTCAGTTGTTTATCTTATGAATTAAGGCGGAAAAGAACCGATTGGATGCGGCAAATGCTGACACGGGATATCCGTTTGGCGGATGTGTCGCTGATCAGTGCGCTGGAGCGCAATGTCAGTTTTTTTGCCTCCAGTTCGATGCTCATCCTGGCCGGTATCCTGACGGCCATTGCATCTAGCGATACTATCGCCAATGTGTTGCATCTGGTGATGCCATGGCAACCATTTCCGGATGCATTGTTGCAGGTGAAACTATTGTTTCTTGGCCTGATTTACGTCTTCACTTTTTTTCAGTTTACCTGGGCCTTACGCCAGTATGGTTTCGGTGGTGTATTGATTGGCGCGGCGCCGGACGGAAAGGGTTTGCCAGAGGTTGAATTGATGCAATATGCCAATAAAGCCGCCAAAGTGATTGATCAGGCTGCGCACTCTTTTAACTATGGTTTAAGAGCGATTTATTTTTCCCTGGCCACACTAGCTTGGTTTATCGATAGTTGGTTATTTATGTTGTCGACCGTGGTGGTGCTGCTGGTGATGAAACATCGTGAATTCCATTCCAAAGCGTTAAAAGCGTTGCAGCAGGTTTGATGCGATTGGCGACTAACGCCTAGTGTCAAATCAGTTGGGCAAGCCAACATACTTGCTGCAAAAATGATTCATCATCATTGTCGGACTGCCCAGGCTTTGCCTGGTCGAGTCCGGCCTTGGATATTTGTTGAAACTCAACATGAGTAGGTCAATGGGATGGACTCCTCCACCCCGAAACGGCATCAATGTGCCAGACT